>NZ_POTW01000009.1 GCF_003236295.1 Jiangella anatolica | reverse complement strand
GCGGTGCTGGGCGCGGCGCTGGCCCGGGCCGGCCACCACGTCGTGGCCGGCTACGGCGTCTCGCTCACCAGCCGCACCCGGGCCGGCGCGCTGCTGCCGGACGTGCCGCTGGTCGACGTGCCGCAGGTGTTCGCCCGGGCCGGGCTCGTGCTGCTGGCCGTCCCCGACGACGCGCTGCCGGCGCTGGTCGAGGGGCTGGCCGCGACGAACACCGTCCGGCCCGGTCAACTGGTCGCGCACGTCAGCGGGCGGTACGGCATCGGCGTGCTCGACCCGGCGACGAAGGCCGGTGCGCTGCCGCTGGCGCTGCACCCGGTGATGACGTTCACCGGCACGTCCGTCGACCTGCAGCGGCTGTCCGGCACCACGTTCGGCGTGACGGCGCCGGAGCCGCTCTGGCCGGTCGCCGAGGCGCTGGTCGTCGAGATGGGCGCCGAGCCGATCCGCGTCGCCGAGGAGCACCGCGCGCTGTACCACGCGGCGGTGACGCACGGGGCGAACCACCTGGTCACGCTCGTCAACGAGGCGATGGACCTGCTCCGCGCCACCGGCATCGCCGAGCCGGACAAGGTGCTGGCGCCGCTGCTCTCCGCGGCGCTGGACAACAGCCTCCGGCAGGGCGACGACGCGCTCACCGGGCCGGTCTCGCGCGGCGACGCGGAGACCGTCGCCAGCCACCTCGCCGAGATCGCCATCGCGATGCCGGAGTCGGTCAGCACCTACGTCGCGCTGGCTCGGCGCACGGCCGCCCGCGCGCTGGCCGCCGGCCGCCTCAAGGCCGCCGACGCCGAGGCGCTGCTCGACGTGCTCGCGGAGCCGCCGGCGCCCTGATCAGGACGTCCGCAGCGGATCGAGCAGGCGGCGCGGTTCGCGCAGCGCCACGCTGACCGCGTCGGTGCGGGTGCTGACCAGGCCGGGGCCGGGCCGGACCTCGACGTCTTCCAGCTCGACGGCGCCGCAGGAGGGGCAACTGCCGTTCCGCAGCCGTGAGCCGCACGGCAGGTGCGTGTAGAGGCGGCGCGGGCCGCGCTCGGTGAGGTGCTGCTCGCCCCACTGGCCGAGCAGGTGCAGCGCCGGCCACAGCTCGCGGCCCTTCGCGGTGAGGACGTACTCCTCGCGCGGCGGTGAGTCCTGGTAGCGCTCCTTCGCCATGACACCCGCGTCGACCAGAGCCTGCAGCCGCGCCGCCAGGACCGCCCGCGGGATGTCGAGGTGGTCGAGGAAGTCGCGGTACCGGCGGACCCCGACGAAGGCGTCGCGCAGGATCAGCGGCGTCCACCGCTCGCCGACCAGCTCCAGCGCCCTGGCCAGCGAGCAGTCCTGACCGCTGTAGTCGGTTCCGAGCGCCATGCGTCCAGTGTACGACGCATGAGTTCATTCATCGAACCTACGTGTGTATGCTGCCATCGGTTCAGTCAACGAACTCAGGAGACCTCGGTGACCCTCCAGACCGCCGCGCCGCCCGCCGTCACCGGCCGCGCGTCCCGGACGACCCTGCTCGTGGCCAGCGCGGCGACGCTGCTGGTGCTGATGAACTACACCGCGCCGTTGGCGACCCTGGGCGAGATCGGCGCTGTTCACCGCGCTGATCCAGGTGCGCGACGGGCTGACGGCGTCGGCCGTGGCGTTCGCGCTGGCCGCCGTCGCGCTGCTGGGGGCGTTCGTCGTCGCCGAGTGGCGCGGCCGCGAACCGATGCTGGACCTGCGCCTGTTCGCCCGGCGCGACTTCGTGGCGGCGACCGCCGGCGCGCTGGCCACCGGTGTCGCCGTCATCGGGTTCTTCAGCTACCTGCCGACGCTGATCCAGCAGGGCCTCGGCCTCTCGGCGCTGTCGACGGCGCTGCTCTCGTCGCTGTGGGCCACCGTCGCGTTCGTCGTCGCGCTGGAGGTGCGCCGGCTGGCCCGGCGCTGGCCCGGCTGGGCGATCGTCGCCATCGGGCTGGCGCTGTCCGCCGTCGGCACCGTCGCGCTGCTCGGCTCCCTCGGCGCTGGATCGTGGCAGCGGCTGCTGCCCGGCCTCATCGTCGCCGGCATCGGCAGCGGCCTGGTCAACGGGATCCTGCCGCGGCTGGCGGTCGACTCGGTGCCGCCCGGCAGCGCCGCGATGGGCTCCGGCGCCAACAGCGCGGCCCGCTACATCGGCGCGGCGGTCGGGGTCGCGGTGGCGGTCGCCGTGGTGGGTGCGGCCGGGCCGGACCCGGCCCGCGCCACCGACGTCATGCTGGCCGTCGGCGCCGGGCTGGCCGCGTTGAGCGCGCTGTTCATGGTGCTGCTGCGGGACCGTCGTCGCTGACCTGGGCCAGGTAGAGGCGGCGGACGACGTCCTCGATGTCGGGTTCCTCGATGGCGAGGTCGCGCACCTGGCCGCGGCGGCCGATCGCCTCGAGGATCGCGCCCGCCGTCGTCCGCTCCGGGGTGAACGCGAGCCGGTGCCGCATCCCGTCGGACTCGACGGCGACGCGGCGGGCGCCGTCGATGGCGCCGAGGTCGGGCAGCGGCTCGACCAGGTCCACGACCATGACGCGTTCCGCGCCGACCTGCGCGGACAGCCCGGGCAGCGTCCCGTCGTAGACGAGGCGGCCGTGGTCGACCACCAGGATGCGGTCGGTGAGCCGCTGCACGTCGTCCATGTCGTGCGTGGTGAGCAGCAGCGTCGTGCCGTGCAGCGCGCGCTGCTCGGCCAGGAAGACGCGCAGCCGCTCCTTGCTCAGCACGTCCAGCCCGATCGTCGGCTCGTCCAGGATCAGCAGCCGGGGCGAGTGCAGCAGCGCGGCCGCGATCTCGCCGCGGATCCGCTGGCCGAGCGACAGCTGCCGCACCGGCGTCGCCAGGAACCCGCCGAGGTCCAGCCGGTCCACCAGCTCGTCGCGGCGGGCCGGCCAGCTCTGCTCCGGCAGCCGGTGGATCGCGGCAAGCGCGCGGAACGACTCGGCCAGCGGCAGGTCCCACCAGAGCTGGCTGCGCTGGCCGAACACGACGCCGATCTGCCGCGCCAGCTCGCGGCGGCGCCGCACCGGGTCCAGGCCGCACGTGCGCACCGTCCCCGCCGTCGGGACCAGGATCCCGGTCAGCATCTTGATCGTCGTCGACTTGCCGGCGCCGTTCGCGCCGATGTAGCCGACGGCAGCACCCTCGGCGAGGTCGAACGTCAGCCCGTCGACGGCGGCGACGACAGTGCGCGCGCGGCGCAGCCGCCCGGCCGGGCTCCTGACGACGAACTCGCGGCGCAGGTCGCGCACCTGGATGATCGGCTCGGTCATGATCCCGTCCCGGTGTAGTGACGAAGTCCGGCCCGCCAGCCCAGCAGGGCGACGGCCCAGACGGCGACGGCGGCCAGCGGCGTGCACCATCCCAGCCACTGCGGCGTGCCCGCGGGCCCGGGCAGGTCCAGCAGCACGAGCACTGGCAGGTACGCGGCGAACGCCGCCGGCACGACGAACGTGAACAGCAGCCGCATCGGCAGGCTGAAGATGCTGGCCGGGTAGGCCGAGGCGTAGGAGCCGCCGTAGGTGAAGGCACTGGTGACCTCCGCGCCCTCGACCAACCAGAACTGCACGGCCGCCGCGCAGACGAACAGCCCGGCGAAGATGGCGGCCGCGGTCAGCGGCGTCAGCACGAGCAGCGCGACCCTGGCCGCCGTCCACTCGATGTCGTTGAGTGGCAACGCGACCGCGAGGACGACGACGGCGACACCGATCCGGCCGAGCCGGCGCAGCGACACGTCGCTGGTGACCAGTTGGGCCAGCACCGGCAGCGGCCGGAGCAGGAACGCGTCCAGCGTCCCCTCGCGCAGGTACACCGGGAGGGTGTCGACGTGCCCGACCAGCAGGTCGGCGAGGCTGAAGCCGAGGTTGGCCAGCGCGAACACCAGGGCGGCGGCGGCGAAGTCCAGCTCGCCCAGCACGTCGACGTTGGCGAAGACGATGTAGACCTCGGCGAACTCCATCACGCCGATCGCGACGCTGCCCAGCACGTCGGACACGAACGAGCGCCGGTACGCCGTCTGCGCGCGCATCCGCGAGCCCAGCAGCACCCGGTACGGACGCCAGCACTCAGCCACCCTGCACCACCAGCTTGCGGGCGCCGCGGGCGAACACCAGCCGGCCGAGCAGCAGGACGCCGGCCAGCCAGGCCACCTGGACCGCCAGCTCGCCGAGCGCCGCCGTCCCCTCGACCCGGGCCGTGACGATGTCGACCGGCGTCTGCAGGATCGACGGGTACGGCGTCAGCGCGGCCAGCGTGGCCAGCCAGTCCGGGAACCAGTGCACCGGGATGGCCAGGCCGGACAGGATCGCCATCGCCACGACGTTCAGCGTGAGCACGCCGCGCAGCTCGACCAGCCAGAACGCCGACAGGTTCACCAGCCACCAGACGCCGAACGACACACAGACGCCCAGCACGACGCTCACCGCGCCGAGCAGGTACGGCAGCGGCGTCGACGGCAGCGCCAGCCCGGTGACCAGCGCTCCGGCCAGCAGCGGCGGCCCGCCGCGCGGGATGAGCTGGTGGATCGCGCGGCCGACGAAGCCGGCGAGGTAGGCCAGCTGCGGGTCCACCGGCCGGGCGAGGTCGATGGCGATGTCGCCGTCGCGGACGCGCAGCGCCAGCTCGCTCCAGTTGAACACGTTGACGGTGGCGACGAGCGCCTGCACCAGCCACGCGTACGTGGCGCCGGTCCGCGCGTCGTAGCCGGCCAGCTCGCCGCCGGCCGCGCCGATCGCGCCGACCATGATGGACGCCTTGATCAGCCCGAACACCGTGTTCGTGAACGCGCCGGCGGCCGTCGCCAGCCGGTACGTCGACCAGCGGCGGAACCCGAGGACGACGAGTGTGGCGAACAGGCGCACAGTCGCAGGACAGTACCGGCAGCACTTGGCGCTGTCATGCGGATTTGTGTTACGTTGCCGCCGGGCACACGCATGACCGTCCGTACCTGGTCCGCGAGGAGCGCGAAGCGTGATTGCCCGTCCACGAGCCGCCGGCCTGGTGGTGTGCGCCCTGGCGCTGACGCTGGCCGGCTGCGGCGAGACCGGTGGCGAAGAGCCCACCGGCCTCAGCGACGCGACCACGACCGCACCGGAAGGCCCGGCGACGACGCCCGCGGGGGAGCCGTCGGAACCGCCGCCCGGCCCGACGGAGCACGCGTTCCCCGAGGCCGGGGTCACGATCGTCACGCCGCCGCCCGGCGGCCCCGCCGAGGAGGCCGCGCTGGCCGCCTACGTCGAGTTCGCTCGCGAGTGGCGCTGGTCGCTGGCCGAGGTGCGGCTCAGCGAGCAGCTCGCGGCGCTGGCGGTCGGGCCGGTCATCGAGAGCGTCCAGCGGTCGCTGGACTACCAGGTCGACAACGGCATCCGCTACGGCGGCCAGATGGTCATCACCCCGGTCGTCGAGGAGAGCAGCGACGCGCTGGTCGTGCTCGGCGGCTGCGTCGACGGCTCCGAGGTCGTGCTGATCGACGACGGCGAGGAACGGGCGCCGGACGGACTGGACGAGAACCCGGTCATCCCCATGCGCGTCGTCGTGGCGAACGACGGCCACGGCTGGCGGGTCAACGAGAACACACTCGACGAGGACGCATCATGCTGAACCGACACGGGATCATCTGCGGCGCCGCCGCCCTGCTCGTCGCCGGCCTGGCCGCGCTCGCCGTCCCACCGGCGGCGGCCGACCCGGCGCCGCGGTGCGGCATCAGCAGCTGCGACGACGAAGGCGGCGCCGAGGGCGGGTCCGGCGACGGCTCCATCACCATCCTGGTGTGGGGCTCGGGCACCACCGGCGGCGGCGACGGCTACGAGATCCCCGGCGAGTCGGTCGTCGTGCTGCCCCCGTGCCGCTACTTCAACACCGACTGGAGCGGCCAGGAGTACTACGAGATGGTCCAGAGCGGCGAGTGGACCGGCGGCCGCGGCCCGGACGGCGAGTCGATCCCGCCGTACCCGAACTACGAGGCGTACAAGGATGACACCGAGGGCCGCTGGTGGTCCGGCGTGTGTTCGAGCGCGGACTACGACGGCCCCATCGACGACTTCATCGAGTACTCCAACGACTGGTTCGAGAACGAGTTCGAGCCGGTCTACGTCGAGCCGGGCGAGGCGGCCCCGGTGCCGCCGATCCCGCCGGAGATCCTGGTCCAGGTCGCCTATGACGAGCTCGAGCTGCCCGACCCGCAGATCGCCTGGAACCCGAGCCGCCCCGGCGACGGCGCGACCGTCGTCAACCTGCCGACCTGGCTGTGGCTCGACGACGGCCCGGTCCAGCTGGAGGTGCACGCGGCCGCCGGCGAGAACGAGGCCCGGGTCGACGCCACGCTGGCCGGCATGAACTTCTCCGCCAGCGACGCCGCTCCGGTCTCCTGTGCGGGCCACGGCGTCGAGTGGACGTCCGGCGCCACGTCGGACTGCGCGCTGACGTTCACCCGGTCCAGCGCGCACCTGCCAGGCGCCGTCACGAACGTCCTGGCCGAGAGCGAGTGGACGATCGAGTGGGCGGCCAACGGCGTGCCGCAGGGCCCGCTGGACCCGCAGACCACGTCGGCGACGTTCGACCTGCCGGTCGCGGAGGTGCAGACCGTCGTCACCCGGTGAGGCCCGGTAGCGAGGCCCGGTAACGTGGCGGCGTGACCGACCCCATCGTCGCCCGCACCCGGGACGAGCTGACCGAGGCACTCGCTCAGGGCGAGAACGAGACCGCCGTCGTCATGACGATGGGCGCGCTGCACGCGGGCCATCGCGTCCTCATGCGCGCCGCCCGCGAGCAGGCCGGCGACGACGGCACGGTGATCGTGACGATCTTCGTGAACCCGCTGCAGTTCGGCCCGGGCGAGGACTTCGACCGCTACCCGCGCGCGTTCGACGCCGACCTCGCCGCCTGCGCCGACGAGGGCGTCGACGTCGTGTTCGCGCCGGCCACCGAGGAGCTGTACCCGTACGGCGAGCCGCTGGTCCGCGTCGACCCCGGGCCGTTGGGGACGCAGCTGGAGGGCGCGGTCCGGCCCGGGCACTTCGCCGGCGTGCTGACCGTGGTCGCGAAGCTGCTCAACCTCACCGTCCCGCACTACGCGCTGTTCGGCGAGAAGGACTACCAGCAGCTCACGCTGATCCGCCGCATGGTCGCCGACCTGGACCTGCCGTACGAGATCCTCGGCGTGCCGACGGTCCGCGAGGCCGACGGGCTGGCGCTGTCCAGCCGCAACCTGTACCTCTCTGCCGACGAGCGGGCCGCCGCACCGTCGCTGGCCAGGGCATTGACGGCGGGCGCGGACGCCGCGGCGGGCGGGCCGGACGCCGTCCTCGCCGCGGCCCGGGCCGAGCTGACCGGCGTCGACGTCGACTACCTGGAGCTGCGCGGCGACGACCTCGCCACCGGGCCGCTGTCCGGTCCGGCCCGGCTGCTCGTCGCCGCCCGCGCCGGCGCCACCCGGCTGATCGACAACATCGCCGTCGACCTGCCCTGACGCGCCCGGGCGTAGGCTGGTGGCGCGTGACCGCCCTACGCATCCCCCGCCGCATGCGCACCGAGGCCCCCGGCTGGACGGTGTCCGCCGACGTCGTCGTGGTCGGCAGCGGCATCGCCGGACTGACCGCCGCGCTGGAGGCCCGCAAGGCCGGCCGGGTCCTGCTGGTGACGAAGACCCGGCTCTCCGACAGCGCCACCGCGTGGGCGCAGGGCGGCATCGCCGCGGCGCTCGACCCGGAGGACAGCCCGGAACAGCACCTGCACGACACGCTCGTCGCCGGTGTCGGGCTGTGCGACGAGGCCGCCGTCCGCACGCTCGTCACCGAGGGCCCGCGGCGGGTCCGCGAACTGGTCGAGCTCGGCGCGCAGTTCGAGCGGACGCCCAACGGCGAGATCGCGCTGACCCGGGAGGGCGGCCACCACCGCGACCGCATCGCCCACTCCGGCGGCGACCAGACCGGCAAGGAGATCTCCCGGGCGCTGCTGGAGGCGCTGGCCGCGGTCCGCGAGGACCCGCAGATCGAGGTCGTGGAGCATGCGCTGGTCACCGACGTCCTCACCGACGCCACCGGCCGGGCCTGCGGCGTCGTCCTGCACGTCATCGGCGAGGGCACGCAGAGCGGCGTCGGCGCGACGCTCGGCCGGGCCGTCGTGCTGGCCACCGGCGGCCTGGGCCAGGTGTACGCGTCGACGACGAACCCGCCGGTCTCCACCGGCGACGGCGTCGCGGCGGCGCTGCGGGCCGGCGCCCAGGTGGCCGACCTGGAGTTCGTCCAGTTCCACCCGACGGTGCTGTGGCTCGGTCGGTCGGCGAAGGGGCAGCAGCCGCTGATCTCCGAGGCGGTCCGCGGCGAGGGCGCCGTCCTGCGCGACGTCGAGGGCCGCCGGTTCATGAAGGGCCGGCACGAGCTGGCCGAGCTGGCGCCGCGCGACGTCGTCGCGAAGGGCGTCATGACGGCGATGGCCGAGACCGGCGCCGAGCACGTCTGGCTCGACGCGCGGCACCTGGGCAAGAAGTTCCTGGAGGAGCGGTTCCCGACCATCGTCGCGCGCTGCCGCTCTTACGGCATCGACCCGGCCACCGACCTCGTGCCCGTCGCGCCGGCCCAGCACTACGCCAGCGGCGGCGTGCGCACCGACCGCCGCGGCCGCACCAGCGTGCCCGGGCTCTACGCGTGCGGTGAGGTGTCCTGCACCGGCGTGCACGGCGCCAACCGGCTCGCGTCGAACTCGTTGCTCGAAGGGCTCGTGTGGGGGCACCGGATCGCCGAGGACCTCGCGTCGTCGCTGGACGACGCGCATCCCGGCGACCCCGTCGAGCGGGACGGCCCGGTCGGCCTGCTCGCCGCCGACGCCCGGCCGTTCGTGCAGTCCGCGATGACCGCCGGCGCCGGCGTGCTGCGCTCGGAGTCGTCGCTGACGACGCTCGCCGCGCGGCTCGCGAGCCTCGCCGCCGAGCCCGTCAGCGACGGAATGACCCCGGATTCGTGGGAGACGACCAATCTGCACACCGTGGCCGTTACGCTCGGTCGGCATGCCGCCATGCGGGAGGAAACGCGTGGCGGTCATTGGCGTGAGGACTTCCCGGACCGGGACGACATCCGCTGGCGTGGCCACCTGGTCAGTGCCGTGGATCCGGACGGAGTGCTCACGACGACATATGAGCCCATGAAGGAGTAACCGATGAGTCTGCCCGAGCCCGTGACACTCGCGCTGCGCGAGGCGGGTCTCGATCCTCGCTACGTCGAGGACCTGGCCCGGGCCACCCTGGAGGAGGACCTCGGCGGCGGCGAGGACGTGACCAGTGCGGCCACCATCCCGCCCGGCCAGCGCGCCGTCGCCGTGCTCGGCTCCCGCGAGGCCGGCGTGCTCGCCGGGCTGCCGGTCGCCGAGGCCGTCTTCGCCGCCACCGACCCCGGCGTCGAGCTGGAACGCCACGTCGCCGACGGCGCCGAGGTCCAGGCCGGTTCCAAGGTGCTGACGGTGCACGGCCGCACCCGCGACCTGCTGCTGGCCGAGCGGACGGCGCTGAACCTGGCCAGCCGGCTGTCCGGCATCGCCACCGCCACCCGGGCCTGGGCCGACGTGCTGGCCGGCACGTCCGCCGCCGTCCGCGACACCCGCAAGACCACGCCGCTGCTGCGGCCGCTGGAGAAGTACGCGGTGCGGGTCGGCGGCGGCGTCAACCACCGGTCGACGCTGTCGGAGTCGGCGCTGATCAAGGACAACCACATCGCCGCGGCCGGCGGCATCACGGCGGCGTTCCAGGCGGTCCGGCAGGCGTACCCGGACGTGCACGTCGAGATCGAGGTCGACGACATCGACGGCGCCCTCGAGGCCGTGGAGGCCGGCGCCGGCCTCGTGCTGCTGGACAACTTCTCCGTCGACGACGTGCTCGAGGCGGTCAAGGCCGTGGACGGGCGGGCCCGGCTGGAGGTGAGCGGCGGACTGACGCTCGCACAGGCCGGCGCGTACGCGGCCACCGGCGTGGACTACCTGTCCACCGGCGCGCTGACGCACTCGGTCCGGGCGCTGGACCTCGGCCTGGATCTCGTCGCCGTCGAGGCGGACTAGCGGCATGCTGCTGGCGATCGACGTCGGGAACACCGAGACCGTCATCGGGCTGCTCGACGGCCTCGAGGTACGGCACCACTGGCGCGTCGCCACTGTCTCCACCCGCACCACCGACGAGCTGATGGCGCTGCTGCGCGGGCTGTTCGCGGGGACCGACGAGCCGATCGACGGCGTCGCCATCTGCTCGACGGTCCCCGTGGTGCAGCGCGAGATGCGCTGGCTCGCGCAGCGCTACTTCGCCGACGTGCCGGCGCTGCTGGTCGAGCCGGGCGTCAAGACCGGCGTGCCGATCCTCATGGACAACCCGCGCGAGGTCGGCACCGACCGGATCGTCAACGCCCTGGCCGCCATGCACAAGTACGGCACGGGGCTGCCGTGCATCATCGTCGACTTCGGCACCGCGACGACGTTCGACGTGGTCTCGGCGCGCGGCGAGTACATCGGCGGCGCGATCGCCCCCGGCATCGACGTGTCGCTGAACGCGCTGCGCGACGCCGCCGCCCAGCTGCGCCGGGTCGAGCTGGTCCGGCCCCGCTCGGTCATCGCCAAGAACACCGTCGAGGCGCTGCAGTCCGGCGCGCTGTACGGCTTCAGCGCCCAGGTCGACGGTGTGGTCACCCGGATGGCGGCCGAGCTCGGGGTCGGCCTTGACGGCGTGACGGTGCTGGCCACCGGTGGCCTGGCGCCGCTGGTGCTCGACGAGTCGGCGACGATCCAGCACCACGAGCCCTGGCTCACGCTGATGGGCCTGCGCCTCGTCTTCGACCGCAACCACCCGGCCTAGCGCTGGTTCAACAGCGCGTTCAGGTCGCCGACGGGGCCGAGGTGGTGCAGCTTGTCGGGGTTGATCTGGTTGTGCACGCCGACCACGTGGCCGTCGGCGATGGTCAACGACAGCACGCCGAGCAGATCCCCGTCCGGCGCCGTCACCAGCGTGCCCGGCTGGCCGTTCACCGTCGCCGGCGTCAGCACGACACCCAGCTCGGCGCCGGTGCGGCCGAGGTTGGCCAGGAACCGGGCCACCTGCAGCGCGCCGGTCAGCGGCTTGCGCACCGCCGCGGTCTTGCCGCCGCCGTCGCCGTGGAAGACGACGTCCGCGGCGAGCAGTCGCTCCAGCGCGCCGACGTCGCCGTCCCGGAGCGCGGCGAGGAACGTCTTGGCCAGCTCGTCGTGGCGGTCGCCGGACGGCTCGAACCGGGGCCGCCGCTCGTCGATGTGCTTGCGCGCCCGGGTCATCAGCTGCCGGCAGCTGGCCTCGCTGCGTTCCACCACCGCGGCGATCTCGGCGTAGCCGTAGCCGAACACCTCGCGGAGCAGGAACACGGCCCGCTCCAGCGGCGACAGCGTCTCCAGCACGACGAGGAACGCGGTGGAGATCGTCTCGGTCTCCTCGACCCGGCGGGCCGGGTCGTCGTCGACGGCGAGCAGCGGCTCGGGCAGCCACTCCCCGACGTAGCGCTCGCGCCGGTGCCGGGCCGAGCGCAGCGCGTCGATGGCCAGCCGGGTCGTGACGGTGGTGGCGTACGCCTCCGGGTTGTCCGCGCGAGTGCCGGACTCGCCGGCCCGGTACATGCGCAGGAACGCCTCCTGCACGACGTCCTCGGCCTCGCTGACGCTGCCCAGCATGCGGTAGGCCACCGAGAACATCAACGGTCGCAGGTCGTCGTGGGAGACCGCGAGATCGGTCACACCGGCGATGGTGTCACAAGATGCCGGGCCGCCTCGTCGGAGGGGCGAGCCAGAAGGAGGCAGTCATGCGAGTCTTCGTTGCCGGCGCCACCGGCGCCGTCGGACGATCCCTGATCCCGCTGCTGGTCGAGGCCGGCCACGAGGTGACCGGCACCACGCGGTCGGAGTCCAAGGTGGCGCAGTTGCGCGCCGCCGGCGCCGACGGCGTGGTGATGGACGGACTGGACGCCGACAGCGTCATGTCCGCGGTCCGCGCCGCCCGTCCGGACGTCATCGTGCACCAGGCGAGCGCGCTGAGCGACCAGACGGGCAACCCGAAGCGGTTCGACCGCGATTTCGCCGTCACCAACCGGCTGCGCATCGAGGGCACCGACCATCTGCTGGCGGCCGCCCGCGAGAACGGCGTGACCCGGTTCGTCGCACAGAGCTACACGGGCTGGACCAACGCCCGCAGCGGCGGCCCGGTGAAGACCGAGGAGGACCCGTTCGTGGCGAACCCGGAGTCCGCCTGCCGCGAGACCCTGCGCGGCATCCAGCACGTGGAACGGGTCACCACCGGCACCCCTGGCATCGACGGGCTCGCGCTGCGCTACGCCAACTTCTACGGCCGCGGCACCGGCATGACCGGCGCCATCGCCGACCTGCTGCGCCGGCGCAAGCTACCGATCGTCGGCGGCGGCACCGCGGTGTGGTCGGTCATCCACATCGACGACGCCGCCGGCGCCACGCTGGCCGCGATCGAGGGCGGGGCGCCGGGCATCTACAACATCACTGACGACGACCCCGCCCCAGCAGGCGAGATGCTGACCACGCTGGCCGCCGCGGTCGGCGCGAAGCCGCCGCGCCGGCTGCCCGCCTGGCTGGCCAAGCCGCTGATCGGCGAGTTCGGCGTCGCGTTCATGACGTCGCTGCGCGGTTCGTCCAACGCCAAGGCCAAGCGCGAGCTCGGCTGGAAGCCCGGCCACCCGAGCTGGCGGCAGGGCTTCTACACGGCGTAGTCGCGGCGGCCCGTGTGCATGCGCGGGCTGTGCTCGACGAACGACCAGCCGTTCGCCTCGAGGGCCCGGTGCGCCGGGCCGCTGAGCGCGGCGAAGGACACCTCGAACCCCGACGACCGGCCGCGGGCGGACAGGTCGCGCAGGAACTCGATCGCGCCCGCGCTCATGCCGGTGACCCGGTGCATGTCGACCACGACGTGATCGAGCGCGTTCAACCGCTCCAGCCGGACCACCTCGTCGATGGCCGGGCCGAACGCGTCGTCGGGCTCGGTGCCGACGTCGCCGGAGAGGAACACGACGATCTCGCGGGCGCCACGGTCGACGACCTCGACTGTGCTCATCGACCTCACCTCCATCCTCCAGCGTGGCAGTTCGCGCAATCGCCGGCAAGCATTCCGCGCCTGCCCATGACGGACCCGCTCGGCCGACGGCCTAGGCTTGTCGCCCATGAGTGGACAGCCGCCGGCCGACGATCTGGATTTGCCCGAGCAGGTACGCATCCGGCACGAGAAGCGTGCGGAGTTGCTGGCTTCGGGGGAACCGCCCTATCGTCTCGGATTCCCGCGCAGCCACACGTTCGGCGCGTTGCGGGCGGCTTATCCCGACTTGCCGCCCGGCACCGAAACCGGTGACCGCGCCTCCGTCGCCGGCCGGGTGATCTTCCTGCGCAACACCGGCAAACTCTGTTTCGCCCGGCTGCGCGAAGGCGACGGCGCCGAACTCCAGGTGATGCTCTCGCTGGACCGCGTCGGTGAGGAGAGCCTTGCCTCCTGGAAGCATCTGGTCGACATCGGCGATCACGTCGGCGTCGAGGGCGAGGTCATCGTCAGTAAGCGTGGTGAGCTGTCGGTGTCGGCCGACCGCTGGACGATGCTTTCCAAGGCGCTGCGGCCGCTGCCGGTGGCGCACAAGGATTTGAGTGAGGAAACCCGGGTCCGGCAGCGTTACGTCGACCTGATCGTGAATCCCGACGCCCGGGCCATGGTGCGAACTCGCGCCGCCGTCACCCGATCGCTGCGCGAAACACTGCACCGGCACGGCTACATCGAGGTCGAGACGCCGGTGCTGCAGCTCATCCACGGCGGGGCGACGGCACGGCCTTTCCACACCCGGCTGAATGCGTTCGACATTCCGATGACGTTGCGTATCGCGCTGGAGCTGTACCTCAAGCGGGCCATCGTCGGCGGTGTGGACAAGGTCTACGAGATCGGTCGCATTTTTCGAAACGAGGGTATCGATTCCACGCATAGTCCCGAGTTCACGATGCTCGAGGCCTACGGCGCGTACGGCGACTACGACACGATGGCCGAGCTCATCCGCGATCTGATCGTCGATGCAGCGCGGGCCGTCGGCACCACCGTCGTCCCCGACGGGCGGGGCGGCGAGATCGACCTCGAGGGGCCGTGGGACCACGTCACGCTGCACGAGGCCGTCTCGCGGGCGGTCGGCGAGACCGTCACCGTCGACACCCCCATCGAGCGGCTGCGCGAGCTGGCCGAGAAGCACCAGGTCGGCCTGGACCCATCCTGGGGCCACGGCGAGACAGTGCTGGAGCTGTTCGAGAAGCTGGCCGAGCACACGTTCGTGAGGCCCACGTTCGTCCGCGACTATCCGGAGGAGGTGCGGCCGCTGGCCCGGCCGCACCGCGACGAGCCGCGACTGGCCGAGGCGTGGGACCTCATCATCCGCGGCGTCGAGATGGGCGTCGCCTACTCCGAGCTGGTCGACCCCGTGATCCAGCGGGAGCGGCTGACGGCGCAGTCGCTGCGGGCGGCCGCCGGCGACCCCGAGGCGATGCAGCTGGACGAGGACTTCCTGCGGGCATTGGAATACGGCATGCCCCCCACCGGTGGCATGGGCCTGGGAATCGACCGGCTGATGATGCTGCTCACCGGAGCGGGCATTCGCGAGACGATCTTGTTCCCGCTGGTGAAGCCGGAATGACGATGCCGGCCGAAATCGAGCCGGATCAGCACTTTCGGGTACGGCGGGCACGCACCGCCGATGTTCGGCACATCCGCGGCCTGCTCGACGGTTACGCCGCTCGGCGGATCCTGCTATCGAAAGAGACCGTCACGCTATATGAGGACATCCAGGAGTTCTGGGTGGCCGAAACGGGCGCAGGCGACGGCTCGGGCACTGTCATCGGCTGTGGCGCGTTGCACGTCATGTGGGAGGATCTGGCCGAGGTCCGAACCCTCGCCGTCGGCACGGAATGGCGCGGGCACGGTGTCGGGCACGCGCTGCTCTCCCGTTTGCTGCGGGTGGCCGAAGAACTCGGCGTGGCGAGGGTGTTCTGCCTCACCTTCGAGGTCGACTTCTTCGCCCGGCACGGATTCGAGCGAGTGGAAGGCACGCCAGTAGACACCGACGTCTACGCGCAGTTGTTGCGCTCGGCCGACGAAGGGGTTGCCGAGTTCCTGGACCTGGACCGCGTCAAGCCGAATACTCTGGGTAACGTCCGGATGCTTAGGCGTTTGGGGACCACCTCACAAAACGACCGGGCCGGCTCGCGCCAGGCGAATTGAAATTCTGTGTACCGGGGCGTAACAATAGTGTTGTCACACTAATCTTCGAGTACACCCCCCGCAGGAAGGATCAACGATGGCGCAAAAGGTTCAGGTCATTCTGCTCGACGATCTCGACGGCGGTGAAGCCACCGAGACCGTGAGCTTCGCCCTGGACGGAGCCTCGTACGAGATCGATCTGTCGGCCAAGAACGCCGGCAAGCTCCGTGACGCGCTGGCGCCGTACGTGGCGTCGGCCCGCCGCGCGTCGGCACGGCGGGGACGCGGGCGCGCCGCGGCCACCGGCGGGCGGGCCAGCCGCACCGACACGACGGCTATCCGTGAGTGGGCCCGCGACCAGGGCCTGAAGGTGTCCGACCGGGGCCGCATCCCGTCGGACATCCTCGCGAAGTACGAAACCGCGCACGGCTGACGGCGGAGTCGTCAAAGCATCGTCGCGGAGATGCAACGGGGGATTTGACGCGGGAAGGGGCCGGCGCCCGACATCGGGCGGCCGGCCCCTCGCGTTGTCCGGGGATGGCTGAACGTCAGGCGTCGGCGAGGACCTGCCGCTGCCGGCCGAGCCCGTCGATCTCCAGCTCCACGACGTCGCCGGCGCGCAGGTAGGGCTGGCCGGGCAGCCCCAGCGCCACGCCGGCCGGGGTGCCGGTGTTCACCAGGTCGCCGGGCTCGAGCACCATGAACTGGCTCAGGTACCAGACGACGTGCCCGATGCCGAAGATCAGGTCGGCCGTCGTGCCGTCCTGCCGCTGCTCGCCGTTGACCCACAGCCGCAGCCCGAGCTTGCCCGCGTCGGGGACCTCGTCGGCCGGCACCAGCCATGGCCCGAGCGGGTTGAACGTCTCGCACGACTTGCCCTTGTCCCACTGGCCGCCGCGCTCGAGCTGGAACTCCCGCTCGGAGACGTCGTGGGAGATGGCGTAGCCGGCGACGACGTCGAGCGCGTCCTCGGGGGAGTCCAGGTACCGGGCCTCCTTGCCGATGACGACGCCCAGCTCGATCTCCCAGTCGGTCTTCACGCTGCCGCGCGGCACCAGCACGGTGTCGTCGGGCCCGATGACGGTGTTCGGCGCCTTCATGAAGATGATCGGCTCCGCCGGGATCGCCGCGCCGGTCTCGGCGGCGTGGTCGCGGTAGTTCAGCCCGATGCACACGATCTTGCCGGGCCGGGCGATCGGCGCGCCGACGCGCCCGCCGTCCGGCAGCCGCGGCAGCTCACCGCCGGCCAGCGCCGCCCGGGCCCGCGCGACCCCGTCGCCGGCCAGGAACGCGCCGTCGATGTCGCCGGTGACCGAGCTGAGGTCGTAGACCGCGCCGTCGTCGGCGCGGACGGCCGGACGCTCCGCGCCGCGGTCACCGATGCGCATCAGTTGCATGTCGTCTCCTCGTTTCTGTGTGGGTGCGGGTCAGGGCAGCCGGACGTGGTCGGGGTTCAGCTCGTTCACGCTACGGGCTCCGAGCAGCTGCATGGTGCGCCGGACCTCGGTGGTGAGGATCTCGGCGGCCCGGGCGACGCCACGCTCGCCGCCGGCCATCAGCCCGTAGAGATAGGCGCGGCCGACCAGGCAGGCGTCGGCGCCCAGCGCCCTGGCCGCGACGATGTCGGCGCCGCTGGTGATGCCGGTGTCGAGGTAGATCTCGGTCCGGCCGCGCAGCGCCGCGGCGACGTCGGGCAGCAGCCGCAGCGGCACCGGCGCGCGGTCCAGCTGCCGGCCGCCGTGGTTGGACAGCACGATCGCGTCCGCGCCGGCGTCGACCACCCGCTTCGCGTCGTCGACGGTCTGGATGCCCTTGACGATCAGCGGGCCGGACCAGATCGACCGCAGCCAGGCCAGGTCGTCGATGGTCATCGTCGGGTCGAACAGCAGGTTCAGCAGCTCGGCGATGGTGCCCTTCCACGACGTCAGCGAGGCGAACTGCAGCGGCTTCGTCGTCAGCAGGTTCAGCCACCACGCCGGGTGCAGGCTGGCGTCCAGCACGGTCTTCGCGGTCAGCGACGGCGGGATGGTGAAGCCGTTGCGGGCGTCGCGCAGCCGGGCGCCGGCGACGGGGACGTCGACGGTGAGCATGAGCGCCTCGAAGCCGGCGCTCGCGGCGCGCTGGACCAGGTCCTCGGCGGCCGAGCGGTCCTTCCACACGTAGAGCTGGAACCACTTGCGCGCCCGCGGCGCCGCGGCGGCGACGTCCTCGATGGACGTCGTGCCCATGGTCGACAGCGAGTACGGGATGCCGATGCGCTCGGCGACCCGGGCGACCGCGCTCTCGCCCTCGTGGTTCATCATCCGGGTGAACCCGGTCGGGGCGAACGCGAACGGCTGCGCGGCCGGCTGCCCCAGCATGGTCGTCGCAGTGTCGACCGCGGAGACGTCGTGCAGGATCGACGGCCGGAACTCCAGGTTCGCGAACAGCGACCGGGCCCGGCGCAGGCTGATCTCGGCCTCGGCCGCGCCGTCGGTGTAGTCGAACACCGACCGCGGCGTGCGCATGCGGGCGATGCGGCGCAGGTCGGCGATGGTCAGCGCCTTCGCCAGCCGGCGGTCGGTCGGGTTCAGCACGGGTGGTTTCGCCCGCAGCAGCGGCTTCAACTCGGACCAGCGGGGTAGTTGTCGGTCGGTCATCGGAATGGCTCCATGGGCGTCGGCCATGTGGTCAGACCACAAGGTATCAGTAGGGTTCATCCCGTGCGGACCCACGAGCTGGTGTTGCGCCAGGTCGAGGCCGACCTGGCGGCCGGACGGCTGCGCCTGGGCGACCGGCTGCCCGGCGAACGTGCCCTGGCCGGCCAGCTCGGCATCAGCCGTCCGTCGGTGCGCGAGGCGATCCGCGTCCTCGAGGCGATGGGCGTCGTGCGGACGGCGGTCGGCTCCGGCCCCGACGCGGGCGCCGTCATCGTCGCCGATCCCGCGTCGCCGCTGACCGCGACGCTGCGGCTGCACCTGGCCACCAGCCACCTGCCGATGGGCGACATCGTGCAGACCCGGGTGCTGCTGGAGTCGTGGGCGGTGCGCGAGGCGGCCGGCCGGGCGTCCCCGTCGCAGGTAGCCGCGGCGCAGCAGCTGCTCGACGCGATGGACGATCCGGAACTGCCGCGCGAGCGGTTCCACCTGCTCGACGCCGAGTTCCACGTGGCGCTGGCGGCGCTGGCCGGCAACGTGCTGGTCTCGACCATCATGGCGTCGCTGCGCGAGGCGATCCACGGCTACGTCATCGCCGCCGTGCCGACCATGGCGGAATGGTCGCCGATCGCGACGCTGCTGCGGTCGCAGCACCAGGCGGTCCTGGACGCCGTCGCCGCCGGTGACGGTGAGCTCGCCGCCCGGCTGGTGGCCGACCACATCGAAGGCTTCTATCGGACGTCGCGGCTGGCCTGACCGCCCCTCACGCGTCCGGGAACGGGTCCTCGGGCAGCAGGCCGTCCAGCTCGGCGTCCGCCGCGTGCACGGCCGCCACGTACTCGTCGTCGATCTCGTAGGAGCGGCCGCCGAGCCGGAACGTCGGCGTCGGGGCGAACTCGACCGGGCCGATCCGGGTGGCGCGCGGGTACTGCAGGCTCAGCTCGGTCGGCCCACTGCGGCGCACCAGGCTGCCGGTCAGCACGACGATGCGCCGGCTGGTGATCGCGACGTAGCAGTCGATGCCGGACATCACCGGGCCGAGCCAGACGGCGACGATCGGGATCAGGTAGTCGATCCGCTCACCCGCGCCCAGGAGGTCCTGGCAGCGGCGGCGGATGGACGCGGGCACCGGCATGCCCCACTGTGGCACGCAGCGCGGCTGTCGCGGCGCCGTGGCCGGGTCCGGACACTCGTCCCCGCTCGCCTTGACGGTGCCGGAGCGGCGATCGAAGGATGACGGCATGACCACCGTGCCAGCAGACCGCATCGTCGCCGTCCGGACGTACTTCCACGAGCTGCCGGCGGCCACGACGTCGCTGCCCGGCGGCGCGACCACCGGCGACGAGCGGCCCGCGCACTGGTTGCAGGGCAAGGTCGCCAACCCGATGACGAAGTACGCGGAGTTCCGCGACAACCGGCACGCCGCCATCGGGCCCGACGCCAACCGCACAGTCGTGGTCGAGGTCGAGAGCGCCTCCGGAGAGGTGGGGTACGCCACGACGTCGGGCGGGCTGGCCGCGGCCGCGATCGTGGAACAGCACCTGGAGTACCTCGTCGTGGGCGAGAGCGCCTCGGCCCACAGCCGGTTGTGGGACCGGATGTTCTCCAGCACGCTGCTGTACGGCCGCAAGGGCATCGTCCTGCACGCGATCTCCGGCGTCGACCTCGCTGTGTGGGACCTGCACGGCAAGCTGGCGGGGCTCCCCGTCCACGCCCTGCTCGGCGGCAAGATCCGCGACGCCGTGCGCGTCTACGCCACCGGGCCGGAGCCGTCCACCGCCCGCGAGCTGGGCTTCGCCGGCGCCAAGTTGCCGCTCACCTACGCCCCGTGCGAGGGCGAGGCCGGCTTCCGGGCCAACGTCGAGATCGCGGCGAAGGCGCGGGAGGCGCTGCCGGCCGACTTCCCGCTGATGTACGACTGCTGGATGTCGCTCGACGTCGACTACGCAGCCCGGCTGGCCGACGCCGTCGCGGGGCTCGGCGTGCGCTGGATCGAGGAGCCGCTGCCGCCGGACGACTACTCGGGGCTGCGCCGGCTGCGCGACCGGATGCCGCCGGCGATGATGCTCGCGACCGGTGAGCACGAGTACACCGCGCCTGGCTTCCGGCTGCTGTGCGAGGCCGGCGTCGACGTCGTCCAGCCCGACCCCGCCTGGTGCGGCGGGCTGACGGAACTGCTGCGGATCTCGGCGGTGGCCCAGGCGTTCGGGGTCCGGGTCATCCCGCACGCCGGCGGCATGCCCGCCTACCACTTCATGGTCACCCGGACCGACGGCGACCTCGCGGAGTTCCCGGTGCTGTCGGCCGACGGCGCCACGGTCGCCGGGCAGCACGAGCCGCTGTTCCGCGGCGAGGTGCTGCCGGTCGACGGCTGGATCGCGCCGAACGACGAGCCCGGGTTCGGGCTCACGCTGGACCCCGGCGCCGAGCTCCGGCCCGCGCTGGGCGGTGCCTGATGGAGCGGCCGCGGATCGCGGTCGCCGGGACGGGGTGGTGGTCGGCCGGCCACCACATCCCCGCGCTGGCGGCGTACGAGGGCGCCGAGCTGGTGGCGCTGTGCGATCCGGTGGTGTCCAGGGCACAGACGCTCGCGGACCGGTACCACGTGCCGCGGGTGGCGGCGCGCCTCGACGACGTCCTTGCCGGCGGCGGTGTCGACGGCGTGGTGGTCGCGACCCCGCACGCCACCCATCACGAGCTGGCCCGGGCCGCGCTCGACGCCGGCGCGCACGTGCTGGTCGAGAAGACCATGACCACGACGGCCGGCGATGCCTTCGACCTGGTCACGACCGCGGAGAAGGCCGGCCTGCACCTCGCCGTCGGCTACACCTACCAGTACGCCGCCACGGCCGAGTTCGCCCGCGAGACGGTCCAGGAGGCGATCGGCGAGCTGGTCCAGGTCGTCGCCGAGTTCACTTCCGACACGGCCGGCCTGTTCACCGCGGCCGAGACCGGCGCCGGTGGCGGCCCGGTCGACGGGATGCACCCGGTCAGCTACTCCGCCCGTCTCGGCGGCGGCCAGGCGCACACCCAGGTGACCCACGTGATGGGGATGGTGTGCTGGGCGACCGGGCGCGAGGTCGCCGACGTCGTGGCGTTCGCCGAGCGCCGCGGCCTCGAGGTCGACCTCGACGACGTCGCCGCCTTCCGGTTCGCGGGCGGCGGGACCGGGACGGTGGCATCGTCCGGGCGGGGCCGGCATGGCGTGCGGCACCACGTCCGGTACATCGGCACCGAGGGCGTCGTCGACCACGACCTGCTCGCGGCCCGGGTGGAGCTGCGCCGGGCCGACGGCTCCGGGCTCGTCCGGGTGCCGCCCGCCGACGAGCCGCCCTATCCCACCACGGCGCCGGCCCGGTCGTTCGCCGACCTCATCGCCGGCCGCGGGCCGAACCACGCCCCCGGACGGAGCGCGGCCGCTGCCGTGGCGTTCATCGAGGCGATGCTGACCGCGACGGAGTCCGGGCGGGTCGTCCCTGTCGCGCCGGTGCCACAGCCCGCCGACCTGGACCGACGAGACTAGGATCTATGGATGCGAAGTACCATGCACAACCATGACGACTCGGGCGCCTCGCCCGCAGTCAAGTCGGCCGACCGGGTGCTCACCATCCTCGAGTACCTCGCCGACCACCGCGGCGCGACCTTCGCTGCCATCGTCCGCGACCTCGGCCTGCCCAACTCCTCGGCCCACCAGCTGCTGCGGACCGTCCGTCAGCGCGGCTTCGTCGAGTTCGACGAGCTCACCCGCGAGTTCAAGCTCGGCTTCCGGCTCTGGGAGGTCGCCCAGTCCTACTCCAGCGTCCAGCACCTGGCCGACGTCGCACAGCCGTTCATGGACGAGCTCACCGCGATCACCAAGGAGACGGTGCAGCTGTCGCGCCTGGACGGCCTCGAGAACGTCTACCTGGCGATCTCGGAGTCGCCGCACCCGATGAAGCTGGTGTCCTCCGTCGGCCACCGGCTGCCCGCGCACACCACCGGCCTCGGAAAGGTGCTGCTGTCCGAGCTGCCCGACGCCGTGATCGACGAGCGGCTCGACGGTGTCGTCCTCGAGCGCTTCACCGACAACACCATCGTCGACGTCGCCCAGCTGCGGGCCGAGCTGCGGCGCATCCGGGAACGCGGCTACGGCGAGGACCGCGAGGAGTACGTGATCGGCTGCCGCTGCGTCGCGATGCCGATCCACGACCCCGGCGGCGCCACCATCGCGGCGATGTCGGTGTCGGTGCCGACGCCCCGCTTCAACCAGCAGGTCGCGCGGCTGATCCGCGAGGCGCTGCCCGAGACCATCCGCCAGCTGGAGGTCAAGCTGGGCGCGAAGGCGTGATCACCCCCGCTTGGGCAGCAGGTCGAGCAGGTTGATCGCCACGATGTCCGGCATGATCGCCATCCCGCCGTAGAGGCCGGTCGTGGCGTTGTGGGTGTCGGGCAGGCACATGTCGAAGCGGCCCTGCCGGTACGACTCCAGCGTGTCCGGCAGGTTGTGCGGACGCCAGGTGTCGTCGCGATGGTCCAGCAGCCAGCGCACGGCGGCCCAGGTCACGCCCTCCTGGTAACGCCGCCAGTCGATCAGCGGGTCGGCGGCGGCGAGGTCGATGCCGTGCTCGACGGCGAGCGCGAACGTCGTCAGCACCTCCCACTGGACGTGGTCGCGGACCCAGTTGGCGAAGTACCAGTCCGACGAGCACAGGCACGGCTTGGTGTTGTACGCCATCGGCATCCCGCGCGGCTCCCACAGGTGCGTGAACGCCAGCAGCGACCGCAGCCAGTGCGTGGTGCGCTCGCGGTAGCGCTGGTCGCCGAAGGCTCGGAAGCCGAGCTCGTAGGCGACGGCGGCGTGCCCGGCGGCGAGCAGGTTCGGCGCGTGCAGCGGAGTCTCCCAGTAGTCGCCGCCCTCGGGCCGGTACAGACTCAGGCACGCGTCGAGCGCACGCCGCGCGCCGTCGGCGAAGGCCCGCTCACCGGTCCGCTCGGCCAGCTCGAACAGCCGGATCGCCGGCGTCATGCTGAGGTCGAGCGCGGTGTCGCCGGCCTGGCCCATCGGCGCGACCAGGTCGCGGGCCACCAGGAAGTCGTCCTTGACGAGGTGCCGGCCGTCGGGCTCGAAGCCGAACGATCCGTCCGGACGCTGCTGCCCGAGCAGCTCGCGGCCCTCGGTCAGCAGCGCCTCCGTACCGGGCTCCGGCTCGGGCGCGAGCGACGCCAGCTGCTCGCGCATGCGCCGCGCGTGCGGGCCGTCCGGGAAGCGCTCGAGATAGGCCGCGGCGAACAGCGGCGCGGAGCGGAACGGGTCGGTCTCGGTCTGCGCGGTGCCGTAGCCGCGGCCGTCGTGCCACAGCCGCGTGGTCACGGCCTCGGCGATGCGGTGCAGCGTCTCCTCGATCGGCCACCGCGGCGCCGGCGGCTCCGGCAGGCCGTGGCGCGCGACCCAGTCAGTCACGGCGTCCAGGCTCCGGCCGGGCACCACCGAGACCACGGCCGTCAGCTCGATCCGCTGGCCCCGGTGCAGCTCGAGCGGCGGGTCGGCGTGCCAGCCGTCGCCGGAGCCGTCGCGCGCCTCCGGCAGCATCAGCCCGAGCAGCGAACCGTCGCGCCGCTCGACGAGGTTCGGCGCCGCGAACACCGGCTGCGGGTGCTCGCGGGGCATGCTGAACCAGCCGGTGCAGTCCTGGTCCGGTTCCCAGGACAGCGCGACCGCCGTCCCGCCCCGCGACACCGCCATGACGGGGACGGCGACGGTGTTGCGGTGCGGCGTGACGCGCATCGCCCACGGGTCGCGGAACCAGTCCGTCCCGCTGGTCCACTCGTGGCCGGCGGTCCACTCCACGCCGGGCAGGATCGCGTCGTCGCGCTCGGCCCCGAACGATCCCTCGCCGACCCGCAGCCACGGGCCGCGCAGGTAGCGCAGGTAGAGGTCCTGCTGCGACTCCAGCCGGTAGTCCAGCCGCAGCCGCGCCCCGTCCGGATCGAGCGTCAGGACGACCCTCCCGGTCAGCGCCGGTCCGGTGAACGGTGAGCCGATCCAGCTGGCGAACGAGGTGTCCCGCAGCGCGTCGGCGACGACCGCCGACCGTACGTCGAAGACCAGCTCGGGCCCGGTGCCGGTGACCTCGGTGGCTTCCAGTCGCAGTGGGACGGGCGAGTCGCGCAGGCAGAGCTCACCCAGGTGGTCGAGGACGGCGAGCAGCGTCCCGTCCGGCGCCACGATCTCCGCCCAGCCCCAGCCGGTGGTGCGGCGATGCACCTCGACCCGGAGCGTGTCGTTCTCGAGCACCCGGGTCTGCCCGCCGTAGGCGGCGTGCCGGTAGCGCGGCTGCGTGGTCATGGTCGGGAGCCTCCGAGGAGTCGGTCGAGGGTTCCGCCCAGGACGAGTGCGCGCTCGCCGGCGCTCCACCAGGGCGTGTGGTCGCGGACGACGGCCAGCGACTGGGCGTAGGTCACGTGTGGCCGGGCGGCCGGGAAGTCCGATCCCCAGGCCAGCCGGCCGGCGCCGAACGCCGTCGCGATCGGCCGGAGCAGCCGGGTGCGCGCCTCGGTGTAGGGCACGTCCCAGGGTGGCGAGCTGACGTAGTGGAATCCCGAGACCTTGACGTAGACGTTCGGCAGCTCGGCGAGGCCGAGCAGGTCGGCCAGCTCGGCGTCGAAGCGCGGCGCGTCCAGCCGCACCATGCCCTGGTGGTGCAGGAGCAGTGGCAGCGTAGGGTTCGCCGCGGCGACGGTGCGCAGGTCCGCGAACCACGCCGGCGAGAGCGAGAGCGACGCCACCAGGCCGAGGTCCGCGGCGGTGGCGAAGAACTCCCGTCCGTCGTCGGTGCGGAACCAGCCGTCGTTCTCGTCGCGGACGTAGTGCGTGAACGCCGTCAGCCCGTACCGGCCGGCGGCGTCGCGCAGCCGGCCGGCCGCGCCGGGGCGGTGGTGCTCGGGCCGCCAGGAGCCGTCGACGTCGGCCACGAGCGTCAGCCGGTCGGGGTGCCGGCGGACCGCCGTCGCGACGTAGTCGTTGTTGTCGTCGTTGGCGAAGTCCGGCCCCACGTCGGCGCCGATGCGGGCGCAGACGACAGCGGCCCGATCGACGCCGTTGGCGTCCAGCTCGTAGAGCAGGGCGTCCACCGAGCCGCGATGATCCGGATCGGGGACGCGCGCGTCGTACGGCCAGCGTCGCCACGCGTGGCAGTGACTGTCGGCGATCACGGGGACCCGGCGCTCAGATCAGGCGTCGGCGTGCGGCCCAGGCCACGACCTGGATGGTGGTCGTCACGCCGATGCGATCGCACAGCGCGCGCGACCGGCGGCGGATGGTGCGCTCGGACAGCTCCAGCCGCCGCGCGATCGTCTCGATGCACAGGCCCTGCGCGAACAGCGAGATCAGGGCCAGTTCGTCGCGGTCGAAGACCTCTCGGTGCATGACGCCGACGGCGTCGTTCTCTGCGACTGTCACGGACAACGGACTCCCACTTTCTCCGGATGTCGGGGATGTGAAGTTCGTATCACGCATGTGAACTTACATCGCGAGTCGCTGTCGGTCAATCGGCTGGGCGCCGGCCGTGATCCGGTGTCCCGGGGCGATCGAAGAAGTGGCCTGATCCGGTCATCCGCGGCCTTGACGGCCGGATTCCTTGACACCCTTGTCGGCGGTGGGTGAACGTCTGAATCGTTTCGCCCCGGTCCCCAACGTCCACGGCACGGAGGACATCGAGCATGGCCACGACCGCCGGCACCCCAGTGGCTGCCCCGCCGGCCGAGGCGCCGCCCGGAGGGCCGCGCCGGCGGGCCAGGATCTCCTGGGCCGCCTATCTCGCACTTCTCCCGCTCCTGGTGGTGCTGGCGCTGTTCCAGTACTACCCGGCGCTCAACGGCATCGTGCGCTCGTTCTGGGACTGGAACCCCGGGCAGGTGTCGACGTTCGTCGGGCTGGACAACTACGCGAAGATGATGGACGACGCCATCTGGTGGCGCTCGTTCCGCAACCTCGGCTACATCTTCGTCTTCGGCGTCGTCTCGTGGGTGATCCCGCTGGTCGCCGCGGAGCTGCTGATCACCCTGCGCAGCCAGCGGGCACAGTTCGTCTACCGCACGCTGCTGATCGTGCCGATGGCGTTCCCCGGCGTGGTCACGGCGCTGGTGTGGTCGTTCATGTACCACCCGAACAACGGCGTGATCAACCGGGCGCTCACCGCGATCGGCCTGGAGAGCTGGACCCAGAACTGGGTCGGCGACCCGTCGTACGCGCTGTGGTCGCTGCTGTTCATCGGCTTCCCGTTCATCGCGGGGCTGCCGTTCCTGATCTTCTACTCCACCCTGCAGAACATCCCGCGGGAGATCTTCGAGGCCGCGGCGCTGGACGGTGTCGGGCGGATCCGCCGGTTCTGGACCATCGACCTGCCGCTGATGGCGCGTCAGGTCCGGCTGCTGTTCTTCCTGGCCGTCATCGGGACGCTGCAGTACGGCTTCATGGCCTACATCGTCACGTCCGGCGGGCCGGACAACTCGACGATGGTGCCGGTGCTGCGGATGATCAACGTGGCGTTCCAGGGGCAGGACTGGGGCTACGCCGCGACGCTGTCGACGACGCTCTTTGTCTTCACGCTGGTGCTCAGTGCCGTGGTCGTGTTCGTCCGGAGATCGGACCCGGCCTCGACCAACGTCAGGGGACTGCGATGAGCCGGCAATGGGGCATCAAGACGGCACTGTCGGTGCTCGTCTTCGTCAGCCTGTTCCCGTACCTGTTCATGCTCACGACGTCGCTCAAGGACAACCTGCAGTTCGCCGAGAACTACTGGGTGCCGACGCTGCCGTTCCACTGGGAGAACTACTCGGCGGCGTGGGAGCAGATCCGTCCGTACATGGTGGCCTCGGTCGTCGTGGCCGCGGCGGCGATCGTGCTCATCATCGCGTTCTCACTGGTGGCCGGGTTCGTCCTCGCGCGGTACTCGTTCCCCGGCCGGACCTTCTTCTTCGTGATGATCGCGGCGCTGATGATGGTACCGAGCATCTCCAGCCTCATCCCGCTGTTCGTCATGATGCGCGACTTCGAGCTGCTCAACACCTATCCGGTGCTGATCATCCCGCACGTGGCCGGCGGCGTCGTCATCGGCACGATCCTGATGAAGACGTTCATCGAGGGCATCCCTCAGGAGCTCTTCGACGCCGCCCGGGTCGACGGCGCGGGCGGGGTCCGGCTGTTCCTGTCGATCATGACCCCGCTTTCGCTGCCCGTCATCGGCACCGTCGCCCTGATCACCATCAACGGCGTCTGGAACGACTTCTTCTGGCCGCTGCTGACGATCACGGAGAACGAGCTGCGAACCGTCTCCGTCGGGCTGCTGTTCTTCCAGGGGCAGTCGGGGACGGAGTACGGGCCGATGTTCGCCGGCTACCTGCTCGCCAGCGTGCCGCTGCTGGTGCTGTTCACGTTCCTGTCCAAGTACTTCCTCGCCGGCGTCCAGGGCGGCCTGCCCGGCTCGCACTGATCTCCCGGCGTCGCTGGCCGGTTCCGGTCAGGGACGCCGGGTAGCGGCCGATCGCCGGGCACGATGAGGGAGCCCACCGAAGCTGAAACGTTCAAATGTCGAAGGAGTCGCCATGTCCGTGCCAGTCCGACGTCGTACGCGGGCGACGGTGCTGCTCGCCGTTCTCGGAATGACCGCATCGCTGGCCGCGGCCTGCGGATCCGGTGATTCCGGCGGTGACGGCGATCAGATCACCATCACGCTGTCCGGCCCGAACCAGTGGAACAACGACCCGCAGAGCTTCGGCCCGGCGTGGGAGGACCTGATCGCACGGTTCGAGGAGGAGGAGCCGGGCATCGACATCGAGACGACGGTGCTGCCGGTCGCCGAGTTCGCCCAGACGCTGTCCACCCAGCTCTCCGCCGGCACCGCCCCGGAGCTGATCTTCAACCAGGCGCCGCACACGCCGGACCAGGTGCACGCGCTCGACGAGTATCTCGAGCAGCCGAACCCGTACGTCGAGGGCAACGAGCGCTGGCTGGACCTGTTCAACCAGGACTACTTCGGTCCCGACGCCGGCACAGCGCGCAACGCAACCGGCAACTACGAGTTCATCCCCTTCAACCTGGCCATCATCGGCGTCTACTACAACGCCGACATCATGGCCGAGGCCGGCGTCGAGGCGCCGATCGAGACCTGGGGCGAGCTCCTGGACGCCTGCGGGGCCATCAACGACGCCGGCTACGTGCCGTTCTCGATGGACCAGGGCTGGCTCGGCCAGGGCTGGACGCTCGGCATCATCGGCTCGATGCTGCTCTCCTCGCACGCCGAGGAGTGGAACCAGTTCGCCGCCGACGGCCAGCCGGGCACCGCGACCCAGCTCACCCAGAAGAGCATGGCGCGCGCGATCCTCACCGGCGAGCTGGACCCCGTGGAGACGCCGGAGGTGGCCGAGACGATGCGGCTGCTCAAGCAGTTCTTCGACGAGTGCGCCACCCCGAATTGGTCCGGGGTCGCCGGCGGGGCGGCGTTCATCGGCTACGACGACTTCATCGGCGGCCGGGCGGCCATGACCTACGGCACCAACTTCGCCGCGGAGAACCTCGCCGACGTCGACTGGGAGTGGGCGACCATGCCGTTCCCGACCATCGCCCCGGAGGACAGCGAGCTGTCCACCGGGCAGGCGGCCCAGTTCGGCGCCTCGACCGGCGGCACGAGCTACATGATCCCGGCTACCACCGAGGGCGAGGAACTCGAGGCGGCGATCAAGTTCCTGCAGTTCGCCAGCAGCCCCGAGGGCGGCCAGCCCTGGCTGGACGGCTCCGGCGGCATCCCCGCGGCGGCCGACGCCGAGCCGGCGCCCGGCCTGGAGGGCCTGATGACCGGAGCATGGTTCGAGGCGCCGACCGTGCCGGCCGTCACGTTCGTGCCGAAGGCCAAGAACGGGCAGTCCGTCTACGACGGGTTCTTGCTCGGGTCGAAGTCGCTGGACGAGCAACTGGCCGAGATGCGGACCGACTGGACGGAGTGGGCCCGCGAGCTGGCCGCGGACGGCGGCTGGACCGAGGACTGGGCGCAGCAGTAGCCGGCCGGTTCCGGCCTGGCCGCTTCCGGCCGGATCGTGGTGCGCCGTGAACGGCCGCCGTTACGTTCTGAATCGATTTATCCGTGGGCGCCCCTCGGGGAGTCCGGGTAGGAGGAGGCTCGCATGATCGATGTCCGCTCGCTGCCTCGCCGCGCCGCGATGGTCGTCGCGGCCGGAACGCTCGCCCTGATCGCCGGCGCGCTGACGCCCGCCGGCGCCGTCGATGACCCAGCCCCGGTGGCGGCCGCGGAGGGGGTGTCGTCGGTCACCGCCGCCGACGACACCGTCACCGTCGCCGGGACCGTCGCCGCGGGCGCCGAGGTCGAGGTGTACGCCTTCGGCATCGAGCAGGAGGAGGCGGACTGGCCGTCGGGCGAGGTCGTCGGCCGCGCGACCGCGACGGCCGACGGCGCCTTCTCCGTCGAGGTGCCGCGCGATCCGGACGCCGGCCCGGACCCGCTGTACTCCCGGTACGTCGCGGTCGTCGACGGCACGCTGGTGGGCACCTACCGGCACGTCGACGCCCTCGACCTGACACCGTCGTCGGACCGCGCCTACCCGGATGCCCTGAACAAGAAGGGCCTGCAGGTCAAGATGACCGACGACGCCGAGGAACTGGGCGTCCAGCACGCGGCGATCAACCTGGTGGTCAACGACCTGATGATCGCCGCGGAGCGCGACGCGGCCGACACCATCCGGTTCGCCTCCGGCGGGCAGACGTACTACTTCGACAAGAGCGAGGTCGAGAAGCTCGACCAGCAGATCAAGCCGCTGTCGGACAACGGCGTGCTGGTCTCGCTCATCCTGCTGGCCCGCCACCCCGACCAGGTGCCGAACCCGGACAACGACGTGCCGCAGCTGGTCCATCCCGACGCGGCGCTCGGCGGGCCGGGCGCACTGCTGTACGGCTTCAACGCGGTGACGGCGGACGGCGTGCGGTACCTCACCGCGGCGATGGAGTTCATCACCCAGCGGTGGAGCGGTGCGGGTGCGGAGGACACGCACGGCCTGGCCGTCGGCTACATCGTCGGCAACGAGGTCGACATCGCGTGGTCGTACTACAACTCCGGGCCGAAGACGATGGAGGAGTTCCTGCCGGAGTACGAACGGGCACTGCGGATCACCCAGCTCGCGGCCGCCAAGGCGTGGAGCGACGCCCGGGTGTACACGACGCTCACCCACGCCTGGGCGCAGCCACTCAACGCCGGCGTCCCGACGCGGTCGTACCCGGTCAAGGACCTGCTCGAGCTGCTCACCGAGCTCACCCGTGCGCACGGCGACTACCCCTGGCACATCGCCTACCACCCGTATCCCGAGAACGCCTTCGACCCGCGGTTCTGGGAGGACACCCTGGCGACGGACGACGTCGAGACGACACCCAAGATCACGCTGAAGAACATCGAGCTGCTGACGGAGTACCTGCGGCGGCCGGAGTTCACGTACGACGGCCGGCAGCGGCGGGTCATCCTGTCCGAGCAGGGCTGCCACACGCCGGGCGCCGACGAGTACGCCCAGCGGGTCCAGGCGGCGTGCTACGCGCTGGCCTACTACAAGGTCGCCTTCGAGGACGGCATCGACAGCTTCATCCTGCACCGTCACGTCGACCACCTCGCCGAGGGCGGGCTGCGGCTCGGCCTGTGGACGTGGGACGCGGAGCGCTCGGCCGGCGGCGGGAACTGGTCCGGTGCCGAGGGCGACGCGCCGGAGGATCGCAAGGCGATCTACGACGTCTTCCGCTACATCGACACCGAGCGGTCGCTCGAGGTCACCGAGTTCGCCAAGGAGATCATCGGCATCGACGACTGGTCGGAGCTGGTGCCCGGGTTCGACCCGGCGCGGCTGGCCGACCGGCCGCTCGAGGTCGAGGCCGGCACCAGCCTCAAGGCCCGGTCGCTCACCCCGACGGTGCTGTCGGACTTCGCCGGCGGCACCGGCGGCTGGCGTGCGTCGGACAACGCGACCGGCGTCGCGGCGGCGAACGGCGCGCTGACGGTCACGTTCGACGCCAACTCCCGGCACTGGCGCGGCGCGGACGTCGTCCTCCCGGACCCCGTGGACGCCCGCGGGACCCCGTACCTGAGCCTCACCGTGCGCACCGACCCGGCCGACCTCGCCGACACCGGGCCGCTGACCGCCAAGGTCAGGGTGTACGGGACCGACGGGACGATCGCCGAGGGCGTGGCCCGGCTGGCATCGGGCTCGGCGCCGGACCGGCTGACGCTCGACCTGTCCCGGTGGTCCGGCCGTGAGGGCATCGAGCGGGTGAAGGTCTGGGTCCGCGGCGCGACCAACCTGGACTGGGAAGGCTCCTACGCCCTCGACGACGTCGTGCTCGCCCCGTCGGCGGCGCCGCTCAACCGGGTGACGAACCTGGAGCTCTCCGGCGAGCTCCAGGGCGACCCAGAGGCGGGCACGCAGGTCGAGTTCACCGTCGTCAACCGTGACGTGGCGCCGACGGCGACCAGCCTCGGCGTCGTGGCCTGCGACGGAGTGACGCTCGACCGCTCGACGCTGCCGATCGGCACGCTGGACCCCGGTGAGCGGACCACGGTGACGGCGACGATCACCGGCTACGACCCGGCCGACGCCGACCACCCGGAGGTCTGCCTCACCATGGCCGGCGTCACCTTCACCGTCGGTCTCGACGTGCCGCCGCCCGCGCCGACGCCGATCTTCGACTTCGAGGACGGAACCGCCGGTGGCTGGGTGGCGGGCGCCGAGGTCACCACCGTCGGCCCCGTCACGTCGTTCCTCAACCGTCCCATGCACCCGTACGCCGGGCGGTACGCACTCGCGGCGGACAGCACCGACGCGGCCGGCTCGGTACCCCGGACGATCCAGGTGGAGCCGGTGACGCCGCTGGACCTGACCGAGGCGCGGGAGGTCGCCGTCCAGGTCAACAGCTACGGCGGCGCGCCGGGCGCGACGAAGTACGAGGCGACGGTGCGGCTGTGGTCGGGCTCGGAGGAGCTCGTGGTGACCAAGCCGCTCGTGGTGCGCAGCTGGAACGAGATCGTCGTCCCGGTGGCGGACTGGGCCGGCCGCGGCGCCGTCACCAGGATCGAGGTCTCGGTCGCCGCGCCGGACGCCACGGGTCCCTGGCCGATGCAGTTCCAGATCGACGACGTCGCCTACTACACCCGGACCCGCCCGTAACCCCTCCACCCCGGGAGCTGCCGATGATCTCGTTCGCTGACCAGTCCGCCGTCGTCGTCGGCGCCGGCGCCGGGATCGGGCGGTCCACCGCCGCCCTCCTGGCCCGGCTGGGCGCCGCGGTCACCTGTGTCGACCGCGACGCCGCGGCGGCGGCCACGGTGGCGGACGAGATCGCGGCCGCAGGCGGGCGGGCGCTGGCCGCCACGGCGGACGTCACCGACCCAGCGGCGGTGCGGGCCGCGTTCGGCGCCGCCGCCGACGAGTTCGGCCCGATCCACGCGGCGGTGAACTGCGCGGGCGTCACCGGCCAGACCGGGGCCCCGAGCCACGAGGTGAGCCTGGACGACTTCGCGCACGTGCACCGCGTGAACGTGCACGGCGCCATGGTGGTGAGCCAGGTCGCCGTCGGGCACATGTTGCCGCACGGCTACGGCCGCATCGTCCACGTCGCGTCGATCAGCGGCAAGGACGGCAACCCCAACATGGTCGCGTACTCGTCGTCGAAGGCGGCACTCATCGGCATGGTGAAGGTGCAGGGCAAGGAGTACGCGCAGCACGGGATCACGGTCAACGCGATCGCGCCGGCGGTGATCCGCACGGACATGGTGGCCGCCCTGCCCGACGACGTGGTCGCCTACATGGTCTCGAAGATCCCGATGGGGCGGACCGGCGAGCTGGACGAGGCCGCCGCGATGATCGCGTTCGTCGCGTCGTCGGCGTGCAGTTTCACGACCGGGTTCACCTTCGACCTGACCGGTGGCCGGGCGACGTACTGAAATCGGGTCATATCGCCCTCTTGTGGATCTAGCGGGTTACGGCACGTTGCCGCTACTGTTTCACCAACATCGGGGCGGCTTTCAACACTTCTCGTAGAAAGTCTCGGCCGCAGCCGGCTCCCGGTGCAGCGAGCATCGAGCAACGGTCCGCACTTTCGACGGAGCGAGGAGAGACCATGGCTCAGGACCACAGGTTGAGCCGCCGCCGGCTGCTGACCATCAGCGCCGGCACACTGGCGGTGGCGGCGGTCGCGCCGAGCGCGCCCGCACTGGCCGGCGAGCTGGTGAGCAACGTGCCCAACCCGCTGCTGCCGCCGGGCAAGCGCGGCACGATCCTGTACACCCAGCGCGACGCCACCGGACGGCGCGGCATCTGGAACAACCCGGCGCCGACCATGGGCCACCTCGGCGGGCCGAACTTCCCTGCCGACCCGAACGACCTCGGGCCACTCGTACCGCTGCCGGGCGGATTCCGCGAGGTGTTCCAGTTCCTCGCCAACGCCGGCTTCAAGCAGGTGGAGTTCGCCGGCTACGGCCAGCACGCCGAGAACCAGGGCGGTAGCCCTCCGCCGCTCACCGCGAGTGGCCAGCTGCTGCGCGAGAACTTCCCCGCCTATCTGAACTACGCGCGGACGCTGCGCGGCTTCCTCGACGAGGCCGGGCTGGAGGCGATCGGCAACCACGGCTTCATCCCGAACAGCTGGCCGGGCGGCCCGAACGGCGGCATGACCACCGACGACTACGACCGCTTCCAGATCGAGCTGGAGTTCGCCTCGATCCTGGGCATGCCCTTCATGGGCACCGGCGGCGACCCGACCGGCAGCTCGGCGAAGGAGGCCTGGGACGTCGCGGCGCAGAAGTGGGAGGCGATCAACGACCTCGCCACGCCGTGGCGCATCTCGATCTACCCGCACAACCACGCCGACGCCTACGGCTTCCTGCAGGACGGCCCGATGGTGCAGGTGACGGTCGACCGCGTGACGGGCGCGCCGCTGCCGCAGCCCCAGATGGTCCGGGGCGAGTCCGGCATCCGCAAGATGCAGTACTACTTGGACATCACGCCCAGCACGAAGTGCTACTGCGAGATCGACATCTACTGGGCGCACTCGGCGCAGCACCGGTTCCGCTGGTACTACGACTGGAACGGCCAGCGCCAGGAGAGCATCTTCAGCCCGATCGACCAGATCGCCGCGCAGCCGCTGCGCTACCCGCTCTACCACGCGAAGGACGGCGAACGCCGCGACGAGCAGCCGGTCGGCGTCGGCGAGGGCTACCGGATGATCCCGTTCGGCGACCCGCGCAGCGACATCGACTACGACGCGATCTTCCGCCGGCACCGTCCGCGCGGCTACCACAACCCCAACTACGAGGACGACACCGCGCCCGGCGGCGCCGCCGACCCCGGCCGGTCGCTCCGGCACGCGGTCATCAGCGGCACCAACATGGCGAATATGGCGCGCTGAGACTCCCCGGCCGGCCGGGCGACCCCCGGCCGGCCGGGTGATTCAGCTCGCCCGGCTCAACACCCGCTCCACATAGCTCGGGGCGGGCTCGTCGGTGGCGATGCGGCCGTCCGCGACCTCGACGACGCGGTCGACCCAGTGCAGTGACTGCGGCCGGTGCGTCACGACGATCGTCGTCCGGCCGGCCGAGGCGACCCGCATCGCCTGGTTGACCTTCCGCTCGCTGGCGAGGTCGAGGTTCGACGTCGCCTCGTCGAGGATCAGGATCGACGGGTCGCCGAGCAGCGCCCGGGCCAGGCACACGAGCTGCCGCTGGCCGGCCGAGAGCGACCGGCCGCGTTCGGCCACGACGTGGTGGTAGCCGCCCGGGAGCCGGGTGATGAACTCGTGCGCCCCGACGGCGCGCGCGGCCGCCTCGACCTCGGCGTCGCTGGCGTCCGGCCGCGCGTAGGCGATGTTGTCCCGGATGGTGCGGGAGAACAGGAACGGCTCCTGCGGCACGTAGCCCAGGTGCCGCCGGTAGCTGGTGACGTCCAGCTCGTCCAGCGGCCGGCCGTCGACCAGCACCCGGCCGTCGGTCGGGTCGTAGAACCGGGCGACCAGCTTCGACAGCGTCGACTTGCCGGCGCCGGTGCGCCCGACGAACGCGACCCGCTGGCCGGCCGGCACGTGCAGGTCGACGTCGCGGACGGCGTCGGTGGCGGCGCTGGCGTAGCGCAGCCGCACCTGCTCGAACCGCAGGTCGCCGTCGAGCCCGTCGACCGGGACGGCGTCCGGCCGCACCGGTGTGGACGTCTCCAGCGCCAGCAGCGCGCGCACCCGGACCAGCCCCGTACGGGCCCGCTGGTAGACGTCGAACACCGACGACAGCTGCTGGACCGGCGCGAACACCTGGGCGAGGTAGAGCAGGAAGGCGATCAGCGTGCCGAGGGCCAGCGTGCCGGCCTCGATGCGCTGCGCGCCCACCCACAGCACCGCCGCGATGGCCAGCACCGAGAGCAGCTCGATCGCCGCGACGTAGACCGCCGTCGCGTACAGCCCGCGCAGGCTGGCCGTGACGTACTGGCGGCCGAGGCCGGCGAACCGCTCCAGGTTGACCGCCTCGCGCCGGAACGCGTGGGTGACCCGGATGCCGGCCATGCTCTCCTGCACGTCGGCGTTGATCGTCGCGAGCAGCTCGCGGGCGTCGTCGTAGGCGACCGAGGCGTGCCGCCGGTACCACCAGGTGACGGCGCCGGCGAGCGGCACGACCCCCAGCACGACCAGCGCCAGCATCGGGTCCAGCGCGACGACCACCAGCGTCATGCCGGCGAACGTCGCCACGCTGACGACGGCGTTGATCAGGCCGACCTGGAACAGCTGGGCGATCGCGTCGACGTCGGACGTCATCCGCGTCATCACCCGGCCGGCCTGGGTGCGGTCGTAGAAGTCGATGCCCAGCCGCTGCAGCTGGCCGAAGATGCGCACCCGCATCGCCAGCAGCAGCCGCTCGGTGCTGCGCGCCGTCCACAGGTAGGCGGTGCGCTGGTCCAGCCAGAGCAACCCGACCAGCAGGGCCGCCACCAGGCACACCCACAGCAGCACGTTCACCGCGCCCGCGCGCATGCCCTCGTCGACCGCCCGCTGCACCAGCATCGGGTTGACCAGCGTGATCGCCGCCTCCAGCACGACCAGCCCGAGGCCGACCAGCAGGCCGCCGACGTACGGGCGCAGGAACGACGCCAGCCGCAGCGGGCCGCGGGCGCCGCCCTCGCGGTCGAGGTCGACATCCGGCGGGTCCTTCGGCGGCGGCAGCGCGGCGATCTGCTCGGCCACCGCCACCGGCACCGCGAGCTGCAGGCTGGGCAGCGAGCCGGTGGCGTCCTGCCGCGACTCCCAGGCCGACGCGGTCGCCTCGAACCGGCCGGCGCGGGCGTGCGACATCAGGTCGTCCGGTCGTTCGTCCGCCCCAGGGCCATCGCCGAACAGGTCGCGGTACAGCGCGTTGCGTTCCAGCAGCTCGGCGTGGCCGCCTTCGTCGACCACCCGGCCGTCGTCGACCACGACGACGCGGTCGGCCAGGCGCAGGGTGGACTCGCGGTAGGCGACCAGCAGCACCGTCCGGCCGGCCAGGAACGGCTCCAGGTTGGCGTGGATCCGCTCCTCGACCTTGACGTCGACCGACGAGGTGGCGTCGTCGAGCAGCAGGATGTCGGGCTCGGCCAGCAGCGCGCGGGCCAGCGCGACCCGCTGCCGCTGCCCGCCGGACAGCGTGATGCCCTGCTCACCGACGACGGTGTCGTAGCCGTCGGGCAGCGCGTCGACGAACTCGTCGGCCAGGGCCGCGCGGGCGGCGGCGCGGATCTCGTCCATGCCGGCGCCCGGCTTGCCGTAGGCGATGTTCGCGGCGATCGTGTCCGAGAACAGGAAGCTGTTCTCGAACACCACCCCGATACGGCGGCGCAGCTCCGGCAGCGACCAACGACGCACGTCGATGCCGTCGACGGTGATCGTCCCGGCGTCGGCGTCGAAGAACCGCGGCAGCATCGACAGCGCCGTCGACTTGCCGCAGCCGGACGGCCCGACCAGCGCGACCGTCTCGCCGGGCTTCACGTCGAGGGTGAAGCCGCGCAGCACCCGGTGCCCGTCGCCGTCGGCGTAGGCGAACCGGACCTGGTGGAACGACACCGCCCCGCCCCGCTCGTCGGCGGCGACCGGGCGCAGCGGCTCGGTGATCTCCGCCTGCAGGTCCAGCAGCTCGCCGACCCGTTCGGTGGCGGCCTTGCACAGCGGTGCGTTCGTCAGCACCATGCCGGCCACCCGGGCCGCGCCGATCAGCTCGGCGAGGTAGCCGGTGCACGCCAGGAAGACGCCGATGGTCAGCTGGCCCCGGATGACCAGCAGGCCCCCGGCCAGCAGCACCAGCACCTGGCCGAACAACGGTGCGCCCTGCAGCGACGCGATGAACGGGGCGCCGAGCCGGACCGACCGGACCCGGGCCCGGAACATGTCGAGCAGCGCGCCGTGCAGCCGCGCGGTCTCGGCCGGCTGCTGGCCGAACGCGCGGACCACCCGGACGCCGGTGACGGCCTCCTCGACCCGCGAGGTCACCTCGGCCTCGCGGTCCTGGGCGTCCCAGCCGGCCGCGTACACGCGGCGGCGCTGCCGGTTGGTGACCACGAACACCACCACGATCACCGCGAGGACGAGCGTCGCCACCAGCGGCGACAGCGCGAACATGACGATCACCGCCAGCAGCGACGACAGCAGGGTCGCGGCCACCTGCGGGATCCAGCTGAGCAGCATGTGCACGTAGCGCAGGTCGCCGCTGATGCGCGAGACGAGCTGGCCGCTCTGCAACTGCGCGTGGCCGGTGAAGTCGAGGCGCTGCAACGTGTCGTACACGTCGCGGCGCAGGTCGTCTTGGATGCGGAACGCGGTGGTGCCACCGACGTAGCGCCACCAGCCGGACAGGAAGAAGCGGGCCACCGCCAGCCCGATGAGCAGCACGATCATCGGCAGCAGCGGCGCCGTGCGGTCCGTGATCGCGTCGTCGACCACCCGCCCCTGGGTGACCGGCACGGCCGCGACTGCGACCGCCCAGGCCAGGGCCACGACGACGGAGACGATCAGGGTTCCGCGATGGCGGAGGAGGTACGGGGCGAGGCGCCGGAACGCCCCTGGCGGCTGTGATGGTTCGGCTGACGCGACGGCCAGCGACGGCGTTGACGGGGTGGCGGTCTGGGCTGAAGGACGCGCGGACGCGGTGCGGCTGGGCACAGGGAGCTCCCGAAGCAGCGGTCGGATTGTGATCCCCGAGTGGGGTCGCCGACAAGAGTACGCCCGGCCGGTCGGGGGGATCAACGGTCCGGAGCCGGCTTCGCAAGAACGAGTTCGACCCCGGAACGGCTGATTCCGAAGGCGGCACCAATCCGCGCCCAGGACGGCGCCGAACACCCGGCATGATCGCGACGACGGACCGTCAGCCCGGCCGCAGAGGCGCGAGCGCCGCCGTGGCCGCGCTGGCCGGGATCGCGGCCGGTGCGCTCACGCTCGGCGTCGGCGAGTTGGTGGCGGCCGTGGCGGTCGAGCCGGCCGCGGCGCCCTTCCTGGCCGTCGGCAACGCGTTCGTCGACCTGACGCCGGAGTGGCTGAAGAGCTTCGCGATCCGCACGTTCGGCGAGAACGACAAGCAGGTCCTGCTGGCCGGGATGGGCGCGGTGCTGCTGGTGCTCTCCACGGCCGGCGGGCTGCTGGAGCTCCGGCGGCGGCGGGCCGGGGTGATCCTGCTGACGGCGCTCGGCGCGGTCGCCGTCGTCGCGGCGGTCAACCGGCCGACGGCGACCGCGGCCTGGGCGCTTCCGGCCGTCGCCGGGGTGATCGCGGGCGCCCTCGCGCTGACGTTGCTCGTGGGGCGACTCCGGGCGGCGCCGGCGGAGGCCGGACCCGGCGCCGATGCTCCGCGGCCGCCGCGGCGTCAGGTCCTGCTGCTGACGGCGGCCGTGGCCGGCCTGGCCGTGCTCACCGCCGTCGGCGGGCGGCGGTTCGGGCGGACGCTGGCCGACGTGCGGGCGGCGCGGGACGCGCTGCGGCTACCGGCCGCGGCCGATCCGGCGCCGGCACCACCCGCGGCCGCCCGCCTCGACGTCGCCGGGCTCACCCCGTACGTCACCGCGAACGGCGACTTCTACCGCGTCGACACCGCGCTCGACCTGCCGCGGGTGGTGCCGGCGGACTGGCGGCTGCGCATCCACGGGATGGTTCGCCGGGAGGTCGAGCTCGACTTCGACGACGTCCTCGGGCTGGACCTGGTGGAGCGCATGATCACGCTCACCTGCGTCTCCAACGAGGTCGGCGGCGAGCTGGCCGGCAACGCCGTCTGGCTCGGCTATCCGCTGGCCGACCTGCTGGCCCGCGCGGACCCGGACCCCGACGCGGACCTGCTGCTCTCGACCAGCGCCGACGGCTTCACCGCCGGCACCCCGGTGGACGTCGTGACCGACGGGCGGGACGCGCTGCTGGCGATCGGCATGAACGGCGAGCCGCTGCCGGTGGAACACGGCTTCCCGGCCCGGCTCGTCGTGCCCGGCCTCTACGGCTACGTGTCGGCCACCAAGTGGGTCACCGACCTGGAGCTGACCCGGTTCGACCGCGCCACCGCCTACTGGACCGACCGCGGCTGGGCGGCGAAGGCGCCGATCAAGACCGCGTCGCGCATCGACGTCCCCGGCTCGTTCGCCGACCTGACCGCCGGGAGGAACGTCGTCGCCGGGGTGGCGTGGGCGCAGCACCGCGGCATCGCCGCCGTCGAGGTGCAGGTCGACGACGGCGACTGGCGGCGGGCGCGGCTGGCGGCCGAGGCGTCCACCGACGTCTGGCGGCAGTGGTCCTGGGAGTGGGACGCCGAGCCCGGCAACCACACGCTGCGCGTCCGCGCCACCGACGGCGCCGGCGAGCGGCAGACCGACGAGCAGGCGCCGCCGTTCCCGGACGGGTCCAGCGGCTGGCATTCGGTGGTGGTGCGCGTGACCTGACGCCCGAGTCCACCCGAGAACCAACCCACCACGAGAGGAACCGACATGAAGCGCATGACCAGGCGAGTCCCCGTCCTGCTGGCGACGGCGGCCGCGTTCACCCTGACCCTGTCCGCTTGCAGCGACGACGACGGCGGCAGCGACGGCGGCGACAGCACCGCCCAGCCCAGCGAGGAGGCGCCGCCGGCCGACGAGCCCGATGAGACCGACGCGATGACGGAGGAGCCGGCGGCGGCCGGACCGGTCGGCCCGGGCTGCGCCGACTACGCGTCCCAGGTGCCCGACGGCGAGGGATCGGTCGCGGGCATGTCCGACGACCCGGTCGCCGTGGCGGCGTCGAACAACCCGATCCTGACGACGCTCGTCTCCGCGGTCTCGGGTGAGCTGAACCCGCAGGTGAACCTCGTCGACACGCTCAACGGCGCCGAGTTCACCGTCTTCGCGCCGGTGGACGAGGCGTTCGCCGCGGTCGACCCGGCGACGATCCAGACGCTGACGACCGACGCCGACCTGCTCACGACGGTGCTGACGTACCACGTGGTGCCGGGTCAGCTGGCGCCGGAGGACGTCGTCGGCGAGCAGACGACGGTCCAGGGCGGCGCCGTGACGGTCGCCGGGACGCCGGACGCGCTGACGGTCAACGACGCCAACGTGATCTGCGGTGGCGTCACGACCGCCAACGCGACCGTCTATCTGATCGACGGCGTGCTGATGCCGCCGATGTGATGCGGGCCGCGCGGGTGAGCGAGGAGCGTCGGACCACCGGCGTCCCGCTCACCCGCGACCACAACTCCGAAACACCTGCGACGATGCAGGGGCGAGAGGACGGACGATGGTGACGTTGCGATCGGTGCCGGCCGGCGAGCCGGACCCCGAGCCGGGCGACCGGCTGGGCCGGCTGCTGGATCGCTGCGCCCGCGGCGACACCGCCGCGTTCGAGCAGGTCTACGACGCCGTGGCCGGCCCGGTGCTGGGCATCGCCACCACGGTGGTGCGCAACCGGGCGCTGGCCGAGGAGGTCGCGCAGGAGGTGCTGGTCGAGGTCTGGCGGACGTCGTCGCGCTACCAGCCCGACCGGGGCAGCGCCCGCGGCTGGATCCTCACCATCGCGCACCGCCGCGCGGTGGACCGGGTCCGCAGCGAGCAGGCCGACACGGACCGGGCCGAGCGGGTGGCCCGGCGCGACGACGAGCGGCCCTACGACCACGTGGCCGACGAGGTGGAGGCGACGGTGGAGCGCGAGCAGGTGCGCCGCTGCCTGGACTCGCTGACCGACCTGCAGCGCGAGTCCGTCGCGCTGGCCTACTACGACGGCTACACCTATCGCGAGGTCGCGCAGCTGTTGCATGCTCCCCTCGGAACGGTCAAGACGCGGCTGCGCGACGGCCTGGCCCGGCTGCGCGACTGCATGGGGGTGGGGCGATGAACAAGCCCGTTGACGCCGGCATCCACACGCTGGCCGCGCCATACGCGCTGCACGCGCTGCCCGCGGACGAGGCGCGCCGGTTCGAGCAGCACCTGGAGCGGTGCGCGGACTGCCGCGTCGAGGTCGACGAGTTGCGCGAGACCGCCGCCCGGCTGGGCGCGGCCGCCGCCGTCACGCCGCCGCCCCGGCTGCGCGAGAACGTCATCTCCCGCATCGCCGAAGTGCGGCCGCTGCCGCCGCGGGTGGCGGACGGCCAGACACTGCGGCGCTGGTGGCCGCGGATCGCGACCGGGCTGGTCGCGGCGCTGGTGGCCGGCATCGTCGTGCTGGGGATCCGGCTCGACGACGCGCGCGACGAGCTGGACCGGTCCGAGCAGATCAGCGCGCAGCTGCAGCAGCTGGTCGGCGCCGACGATCTGGAGGTGGTGCGGACCCAGGCGGGCGACGGCACCGGCACCGTGCTGCTGGCCCGCTCCCTGGACCTGGCCGTGTTCAGCGGCGACGGCATGGCCCCGGCGCCGGCCGGCCACACCTACCAGCTGTGGGTCATGCACGACGACGGCAGCGTCGTCTCCGCGGGGGTGCTGGGCAGTCCGCCGGACGGCCGCGTCGGCCCGGTGACGGCGCGCGGCCTGGCCGGCGCCGGCCGACTGGGCATCACGGTCGAGCCCGGCGGCGGGTCGCGGCAGCCCACCACGGACCCCGTGATGGTGATCGAACTGCCGGATTGATCCAAAAGTGGATCACGACAATTCGGTCCACATAGTCATAATCCGGTATACACTCCCGCCGAAGACTGATGGTCAGGAACCGCGAGCCTGACCTGCTCGGTGGGTTCGGTCTGGCGCTGCCATGCCGTACGCCGGTGCGCAGGTCTGTGCGACACCTCGGGGGGAGGCGTCGGCGTTGCGCGACACAGTGTCGACTCTTCCTGCGCTGCCGCTGGACCTCGACGAGCTGCGGCTGCCGATCCCGGTACAGCCGCGCCCGCCGCGGCCGCGTCCGGTGCGCACCTGGTTCCGCCGGCACGGCCCGGACGTCGCCTGGCTGGTGCCGCTGCTGGTGCTGACCGGCTTCGTCCACGCCGCCGGGATGACCCGCTCGCCCGGGTTCGCCGAGGTCGAGGGCCGGACAGTGGAACGGATCGCCGCCGGTGCGTGGTCGCTGCCCGGCGACCTCGGCATCGCCCAGCTGGCCGCGTGGGTCGACCTCGCCGGCGCGCTGGACCGGGCCGGCTACGCCGTCGCCGCCGGACGCGAGGCGATGCTGGTCGTGCTGCTGCTCGGCGTGGTCCTGCTGTGGCTGCTGGCTCGCCGGCTGGCGGTGCCGCGCCCGGCCGCCGCGGTCGCCGTCGTCGTCTTCGCCGTCTCGCCGCTGGCCCTGCACGTCCACCGGATGGTGCTGGTCGAGCACGTCGCCGTGCTGTGGACGCTGCTGGCGTTCGCGCTCGCGACGGCCCGCCGCCGGCAACCGGTCGCGTTCGCCGCGGCCGCGGCGGCCCTGCTGCTCGCCGTGCTGACCGAGCCGAGCTTCCTGCTGTTCGCGCCGTTCGTCGTGTGGACGATGTGGCAGCAGGTGAGGGCGCGGGCGGCGCGGCTGGCGCTGACCGCGGCCGCCGCGACGACGGCCGCGGGTGGCTACCTGTACGTGCTGCTCACGCTCGGCGACGCCGGGGTGCCGGCGCCGGAGCGATGGTGGACGCTGGACCCCGTGCTGGTCGTGGCCGGCCCGGCCGCGGCCGCCGCCGCGATGCTGTTCCGGCCGCTGCGCCCGCCGGCCGCCGCGCTGCTGACACTGGTGCCGCTGATCGTCGTGCCGGCCGGCCCGGTGCCGGTCGCGCTCGTGGTCGCGGGGCTGCCGCTGGCCGCGCTGCTGATCCCCGCCACCGCGCACCGGCTGATCGTCCGGCTGCTGCGGGTGCGCGGCCGGCCCGAGGCGACGCCGCTGGGCATCATGGCCGCGACGGCCGCCGCCGCGCTGGTCGTGGCCGTGACGGCGACCTGGCCGGGCGAGCTGCGCCCGCTGCTGCGCGCCGACGCGACGACCACCGTCGGCCAGGCGGAGCGGTGGCTGCAGGCGAACGTCGACCGCGACGCCCGGCTGATCGTCGACCACACGATCCGCACCGACCTGCTCCGGTCCGGGTTCGCCGTCAGCGCCGTGCTGCCGTTCACCAGCTTCCCGGCCGCGGTGACGCCGGAGGACGTGCTGCCGGCCGTCACCGTCGCGACGACGGAACCGCTGAGGCCGGCGCCGCCGGACTGGACCCACTACGACTACGTCGTGTCGACGCCGGCGCTGCGCGGCGACGAGACCGAGCGGCCCGAGGTGCGCACCGCGCTGGCCGAGTCCACCGTCGTCGCCGCGTTCGGCGCCGGCGCCGCCCGGATCGAGATCCGGGCGATCCATCCGCTCGGCCGTGACGTCGCGGAGGCCGTCGCCGCCGCCGACCGGCGCACCGTCCGCTACTCGACCCGCCAGCTGCTGCGCAACGACGCCCTCACCTTCGACGCCGGCGCGCGTGCGATCGCGACCGCCGGCCGGATCGACCCGCGGCTGGTGATCGTGCTCGGCAAGCTCTCCGGCACGCACGAGCTGGACGTTTCGCTGCCCGCGCTGCCCGGCGAGGACGACGGCGTGCGCCGCCGGGTGGTCCTCGGCGGGCTGCCGACCGACGACGAGGCCGCGCGGCTGGCGCTCTGGCTGCTCGGGCAGCCGCCGCCGTTCACGCCGCTGTCGGTCGACACCGACGGGACCACCGTCATCGCCACCTACTCGCTGGTCGCACCCCGCGACCTGCTCCCCGATCCACCGCAGCACTAGGAGATCTGAATGAACCGCATCGTCATGTCACTGGCCACGGCCGTCGGAGTCGTCGCCCTGGCCGCCGGCGCCGCCACCGGCGCCCAGGGGACCGAGGAGCCGGCGGCCGCGGGCTGGGCCCGGCTGGCCCACCTGTCGCCCGACACTCCCGAGGTCGACGTCAGCCTGACCGGCCTGGACGGCGCGTCCGTCCTGGAGCTGGAGGACGTCGGCTACGGCGACGTGTCCAACTACGCCCGGCTGCCCGCCGGCACCTACTCCGCCGCGATGCGCCCGGCCGGCGCACCGGCCGACTCCGAGCCGGTCATCACGGCCGCGGTCGAGGTCGAGGACGGCGTCGCCATCACCGTCGCCGCGGTCGGCATGAACGCCGAGCTGTCCGGCCGGATCCTCGTCGACGACCTGACGGCGCCGGCGGCCGGCCAGGCCCGGGTCCGGCTGATCTCGGCCGCGGTCTCGTCGCCGTCGGTCAGCGTCACCACCGACACCGGGACCGTGCTCGCGGACAACGCCGAGTTCGGCACCGCGACCGCCTACAGCGAGCTGGCCGGCGGCCGCTGGGCGCTGGACATCAGCAGCGACGCCGGCACCGGCAGCACCGACGTCGACCTCGCGGCCGGCAGCGTCAACACGCTGTTCGTGCTCGACGTCGACGGTGAGCTGAACGTCATCGGCGTCGTGGACAGCACCGGCACGCCGGAGGCGCCGGCCGGCGGCGTGCAGACCGGCGGCCGCGGGATGACGGAGGACTCCGGCTGGTCGACGCCGCTCGGCGCGGTCGCGCTGGTGGCCGGGCTGGCCGCCGTCACCGCGGTGCTGGCGCGCCGCCGACGGGTGGCATGAGGCGGACGGCGGCGCTGGTCCTGGCCGTCGTCGCCGTCCTGGGCGGCTGCTCCGGCGATGACGCGACGGTGTCCGCGGCGGGTGGCGCCCCGGCCGCGGCCGCCGTCACGCCCGACGCCCCGACGAGCCCGGCGAGCCCGGCGAGCCCGGCGGCCGACACGGCCGCCGGGCCGCGGCCGATCCCCGTCGACGACACCGTGCCGGTCCGGGTGCGGATCCCGGCGATCGGGGTCGACAGCGGGCTGGAGACGCTGCACCGCGAGGACGACGGCCGGCTGGCCGCGCCCCAGGACTGGCAGTCGGCCGGCTGGTTCGCCGGAGGGCCGGTGCCGGGCGCGTCCGGCCCGGCCGTCCTCGCCGGCCACGTCGACTCGCCGGACGGCCCGGCCGTCTTCGCCGACCTCGCCCGGCTACGTCCCGGCGACCGGGTCGAGGTCGAGCTCGGCGACGGCGCCGTCGCCGTGTTCGAGGTGGACGGCAGCCGGACCGTGCCGCAGGCGGACTTCCCGACCGACGAGGTCTACGGCCCGGTGCCGGACCGGCAGCTCCGCCTGATCACCTGTCACTCGTTCGACGAGGCCGCCGGCCACTACGTCGACAACCTGGTGGTCTTCGCGACCGCTCAGGACCAGTAGACGATGACCTTGTCGCCGACCCGCACCTGATCGAACAGCGACTCGATGGCGTCGCGGTCGCGGACGTTCACGCAGCCGTGCGAGCCGCCGTTGTAGCCGTTGGCGGCGAAGTCGGGCGAGTAGTGCACCGCTTGGCCACCACTGAAGAACATCGCGAACGGCATCGGGGTGTCGTACAGCGACGACACGTGGTCGCGGGACTTCGAGTTGACCTGGAACGCGCCCTCGCGGGTCGGGGTCAGCTCGGTGCCGAACCGGACGTCGAGCGTCATGCGCACCTCGCCGTCGACCACCCAGCGCAGCGTGTTCGTCGACTTGTCGACGCACAGCGCCCGGCCGGTGAGGCAGCGCGGGTCCAGGCCGGCGGTGTCGCCGCCGTTGTTCTCAGGCGCGACGTTGTGCAGCTCGTCCTCGGTCGGCGTGCGGGTCATCGAGACCAGCTTGTCCCAGGTGCGCTGGTCGACCTCGCCGGTGGCGGGGAAGCCGCGCTTGTCCTGGAAGCCCTTGACCGACGCGGTCGTGGTGTCGCCGTAGGTGTCGGTGACGTCGCCGCTGAACCAGTCGATCTGCTTGAGCCGCGCCTGCAGCTCGCGGACCTGGTCGCCGGTGTCGCCGGGGCCGAGGATCGTCGGGCCGGGGGTGAGGACGTTGTTCAGCTCGTCCTCGGTGGGTGTATGGGTCATGTCGACGAGCAGATCCCAGGTGGCCTGGTCGACCTCGCCGGTGGCGGGCAGCTCGCGCTTCTCCTGGAACCCGCTGACGGCGGTCGCGGTGACGGCGTCGAACTCGCCGGTGATGTCCGGCGCGTACCACTGCAGCTGCTTGAGCCGGGCCTGCAGCTCGCGCACCTGGTCGCCGGTGGCGCCGGTGGCCATCAGGGCCGTCGGCGTGGGTGTCGTGGTGGGAGTCGGCGTCGGGGTGTCCGTCGGAGTCGGGGTGGACGTCGCCGTCGGGGTCGGGGTGTCCGAGGGCGTCTCAGCGGGCGGCGTCGCGCTCTGACCGGAGTCCTGTGGGCTGGCCGACGCCGGCTCGTCGCGGCCGAACTGGTTCAGGCCGATGAGCACGGCCGACACCACGGCGACGGCGAGCACGGCGATGAGCGCGCCCATGCCGGCCTTCCTGCCACGCGTCACGTTGGTTCCTCCCCCTCCTGACGGCGTCCCCTCGACGCCGCTCCCACCCTTCAAGACTCACCAAGCCGCGACCAGGTTGCCGTATGGAGGCGGCAATCTCCATCACGACTCGGTATCGGCTACAGGGATTTCTCGGGTGATTCGCAGTTATCCAGGCAAAACAGCAGTAACCGAGCGCACTCTGCCAGGGAATCGGCCACCCCCGCAGGCGGTTGCATCGATTGTGATGCTGGGCACGCGCGGACCGCGCAGGGTGATGATGCTGAGCGTCCACACCTCGCCGCTCGACCAGCCCGGCGGCGGCAACGCCGGCGGCATGAACGTCTACGTCGTCGAGCTGGCCAGGCGGCTGGCCGGGCTCGGCGTCGAGGTCGAGGTGTTCACCCGGGCGACGTCGTCGGACCAGCCGCCGGTGGTCGAGACGGCGCCCGGCGTCCTCGTCCGCCACGTCGCGGCCGGGCCGTACGAGTTGCTGCCGATCGCCGAGGTGCCGGGCCAGTTGTGCTCGTTCACGTCCGGCGTGCTGCGGGCCGAGGCGCGGCGCCCGCCCGGCTGGTACGACGTCGTGCACTCGCACTACTGGCTCTCCGGCCACGTCGGCTGGCTCGCGACCAGCCGGTGGGGCGTCCCGCTGGTGCACTCCATGCACACCATGTCCAAGGTGAAGAACCTGGCGCTGGCCGACGGCGAGCGTCCCGAGCCGCGCGAGCGGGAGCTGGGCGAGGAGCAGGTGGTCGCGGCGGCGGACCTGCTGGTCGCCAGCACCGCCGACGAGGCCGGGCAGCTGGCCCGGCTGTACGGCGCCGACCCGGCCCGGGTCGCCACCGTCCCGCCGGGCGTCGACCTCGACGTGTTCGCGCCCGGCCCGGCGGCCGCGGCCCGGGCCCGGCTGGGGCTGCCCGCCGACGCCGTCGTGCTGCTGTTCGCCGGCCGGATCCAGCCGCTGAAGGCGCCGGACGTGCTGGTGCGGGCCGCGTCCCTGCTGCTGGCCCGCGACCCGGCGCTGCGCGAGCGGCTGGTCGTCGCCGTCGTCGGAGGGCCGTCGGGTTCCGGCCTGGCCGAACCTCATGCGCTGGCTCGTCTGGCCGACTGCCTCGACCTCGCCGACGTCGTCCGCTTCGAGCCGCCGGTGGACCAGCGGGAGCTGGCCGACTGGTACCGCGCCGCCGACGTCACCGCCGTGCCGTCCTACAGCGAGTCGTTCGGGCTGGTGGCGCTGGAGTCGCAGGCCTGCGGGACGCCGGTCGTCGCGGCCGCGGTGGGCGGGCTGCGCACCGCCGTCGCCGACGGCGTCTCCGGCCTGCTGGTCGACGGGCACGACCCGGCCGACTGGGCCGACGCGATCGCCGGGCTGATCGGCGACCCGGACCGGGTGCGCCGCCTCGGCGCCGGCGCGGTGGCACACGCGGCGGAGTTCGGCTGGGACGCGACCGCGGCTCGTATGCTCGACGTCTACACGACGGCGCTGCAGCGACGGCAGGTGATGACGGCATGACCAACGGCGACGGCCCGGCCGCGGTCGTCCGCGACTACCTCGCCGGCTCCGGCCAGCCGTGGGACGAGCCCGCTCCCGGCGAGTTCGCCGTCGAGCTGCCCGGCGAGCGCAAGCTGAAGACGTCCTGCAGCCTCGCCGTCCGCGACCACAGCCTCCTCGTCAGCGCGTTCGTCGCCCGCAAGCCCGACGAGAACCACGAGGCCGTCTACCGCTGGCTGCTGGAGCGCAACGCCCGGCTGTCCGGCGTCGCGTTCGCCGTCGACCGGGCCGGCGACATCTACCTCGTCGGCCGGCTGCCGCTGCACGCCGTCACAGCGGAGGAGGTGGACCGGCTGCTCGGCATCGTGCTCGACACCGCCGACTCCTCGTTCAACACCATCCTGGAGCTGGGGTTCGCCGCGTCCATCCGGCGGGAGTGGGAGTGGCGGCTCGCCCGCGGTGAGTCCACCCGGAACCTGGCCGCGTTCGAGCACCTCAAACCCGCACCGTAAGCTGGCGCCCATGACGTATCGCCTGGTGCTGCTCCGTCACGGCGAGAGCGAGTGGAACGCGAAGAACCTGTTCACCGGGTGGGTCGACGTCGACCTCACCGCGAAGGGCGAGGCCGAGGCCCGCCGCGGCGGCGAGCTGCTGAGGGCGCGCGGCGTGCTGCCCGACGTGCTGCACACCAGCGTGCTGCGCCGGGCCATCCGCACCGCCAACATCACCCTCGACGTCGCCGACCGGCACTGGATCCCGGTGCGGCGGTCGTGGCGGCTCAACGAGCGCCACTACGGCGCGCTGCAGGGCAAGGACAAGAAGCAGACGCTGGCCGAGTTCGGCGAGGAGCAGTTCATGCTCTGGCGTCGCTCCTACGACACCCCGCCGCCGCCGATCGACCCCGGCGACGAGTTCGCCCAGACCGGCGAGCCGCGCTACGCCGACCTGCCGCCGGAGCTGCTGCCGGCCACCGAGTGCCTGAAGGACGTGCTGGAGCGGTTCCTGCCGTACTGGTACGACGCGATCGTGCCGGACCTGCGCCGCGGCCAGACCGTCGCCGTCGTCGCGCACGGCAACTCGCTACGGGCGCTGGTCAAGCACCTCGACGGCATCTCCGACGACGCCATCGCCGGCCTGAACATCCCCACCGGCGTGCCGCTGGTCTACGAGCTGGACGAGTCGCTGCGCCCGGTCACGGCGGGCGGGGAGTATCTCGACCCGGACGCCGCCGCGGCGGCCATCGAGGCGGTCAAGAACCAGGGCCGCTAGTCCGGTCGCAGTTCGAACGCGTTGGCGATGGCCTCGGCGAGGTCGGCTTCCTGCTCTTCCCAGAGGTAGCCGACCTGCCGGCCGACCGCGTCGACCGGCACGGTGACGATGTTGTCGCAGGAGACCACGCACTCGTGGTCGACGCCGTTCCTCGGCCCGAGGCGCACCTCGGTCGAGAGACCTCTGATGGTGCTGGTGATCGGCGCCACGGTGAAGCGGCCGATGTACGGGCGGACGGCTTCCCTGGTCAGCACCAGGGCTGGGCGGGACTTGTCCAGCCTGACGATGTGGATCGGGCGCATCAATCGAGCCCGAGCGGCTTCCCCACGGCCCATTCGGCCAGACCCTGCAGGTCATCGGGATCGTCCTCGAGGGCGGCGTAGATCTTGGCGTCCCGTTCGGCAGCGGCTCGGCGGCGGGCGGCTTCGAGCGCCTCCGTCACGACGGCGGCGCGGCTGGGTGCGTCGCCTGAGGCGACGCGTTCGTCGAGGTATGCCACGACATCGTCGGGCAGCCGGACCGCGATCTGAACCGTCATGCAGTGAGCATACCAACTTGGGATTCAATCTGGTGTGCTCGCCGTGAGCGCATATAGTCCGGCCAGAACCGCGAGGGGGAACGATCGTATGGCCGTGACCGACGACGCCATCGAGAAGATCAAGCAGATGATCGTCAGCGGGGAGCTGAGCCCCGGCGACCGGCTGCCACGCGAGGCCGACCTCGCCGAGCGGCTGGGGCTGTCGCGCAGCTCCCTGCGCGAGGCGGTGCGGGCGCTGTCGCTGATCCACGTGCTCGACGTGCGGCAGGGCGACGGGACCTACGTCACCAGCCTCTCGCCGCACCTGCTGCTCGACGCGATGGCCTTCGTCGTCGACTTCCACCGCGACGACACCGTCCTGCAGTTCCTGGAGGTCCGCCGCATCATCGAGCCCGCCGCCGCGGCCATGGCGGCGACGCGGATGAGCGACGAGGCGCTGGCGAAGCTGGACGCGACGATGGCGCCGCTGGGCCCGGACACCGGCGTCGAGGAGCTGGTCGCCAGCGACCTGGAGTTCCACCGGCTGATCGCCGAGGGCTCCGGCAACCCGGTGCTCTGCTCGCTGGTGGAGAGCCTGTCCGGGCCCACGCACCGGGCCCGGGTGTGGCGTGGCCTGACCCAGGAGTCGGCGGTGGAGCGGACCCTGCAGGAGCACCGCGCGATCGTCGAGGCGATCCGGTCCCGCCAGCCCGACGTCGCCCGCTCCTGGGCGACCGTCCACGTCGCCGGCGTCGAGCAGTGGCTGCGCGAGGCGCTGACGCCCTGACGCGCCGAGCCGCCGGCGCCGCACCGGAGTCGCGGCCTTGGCACGCCGTGGCGTCCCACAATCGCGACATTTCCGGCGCGCCAGGTCACCTGCGGCGTGCCAAGGGCGACGCTGGGGCGTGCCAAGGCGCGACGAGCCCCGTGCGACTAGGTCAGTGGCCGGCGGTGCTGTCGGCCCACTCGATCTCGCCGGTCACCAGGTAGCGCACGTTGGTGGCGATGTGCACGGCGTGGTCGGCGAACCGCTCGTAGTAGCGGCCCAGCAGCGCGATGTCGACGGCCGCCTCGACGCCGCGGTCCCACTGGTCGTCGAGCAGCGCGTGGAACAGCGACCGGTGCAGATGGTCCATCTCGTTGTCGTCCTGGGCCAGCTCGGCGGCGGCCTCGAGGTCGCGGGTGCGCAGCACCTCGGTGGCCTTGGTCGACATCTCGCAGGCGGCCTTGCCCATGGCGGCGAACGTGCCGCGCAGCTCGTCGGGCACGGCGTGGTCGGGGTAGCGCATGCGCGCGACCTTGGCGACGTGGACCGCGAGGTCGCCCATCCGCTCGGCGTCGGACGTGGTGCGCATGGCCGAGGTGACGATGCGCAGCTCGGAGGCGACCGGGCCCTGCGTGGCCATCAGCTCGAGGACCTGCTCGTCGATCTCCAGCTGGTCGCGGTTGATGCTGGAGTCCGATGCCATCGCCTTCTCGGCCGCGTCGAGGTCGGCCTCGAGCAGCGCCTTGGTGGCCAGCCCCATCAGCTCACCGGTCTTGCGGATCATCCCGATCAGGCGGCCGTTGACCTCGTCGAGCTGCTCGTGGTACGCCTCGCGCATTGGCTTCGTCATCCCTGTCGTCCTGAGGGTAGGCAGGCTGGTCCTGTCTGATCAGCGTAGGTGCAATTGATGGACGGTCCGCTCCGGAAGGTGAATGGGCCGCGAAGTCTCGGTGAACAAGCGCCCGAAATCGCGCCGTGAAGTGTCTTGAAGTGGAGAGGAACTCCGCTGTGGCACATACCATCGGTGGATGTGGATGCCGTGACAGCCGGAGCGCTGGCCGCGTGTGTCGGCGCAGCGGTCGGCCTCGCGGCGGGTCTGGCGTTCAAGGCCAGTGAGCGCGCGCAGCACCCGCCGGAGCCGCCACGGACGTCCCGCGTCCCCGAGGGCGTCGACGAGGTGCTGTCGGTGCTGCGTTCCAGCGCCATCGTCCTCGACAGCGCCCTCGACGTGGTCAAGGCCAGCCCGTCCGCGTACGCGTTCGGCCTGGTCCGCCACGACCGCGTGGCCGTGCCGGAGCTGGTGGAGCTGACCGAGCGGGTCCGGCGCGACGGCCAGATCCGCGAGGTCCAGCTGGAGATCCCGCGCTCGCGCGACACGACGCAGACGCTGTACGTGTCGGCCCGGGTGGCGCCGCTGAACAGCAAGCTGCTGCTGGCGCTGATCGAGGACCGCACCCACGAGATCCGCGTCGACGAGGTCCGCCGCGACTTCGTCGCCAACGTCTCGCACGAGCTGAAGACGCCGGTCGGCGCGCTGCTGCTGCTCGCGGAGGCGGTCGAGGACGCGAAGGACGACCCCGAGGCGGTCCAGCGCTTCGCCGAGCGCATGCAGCGCGAGGGCGCCCGGCTGACCCGGCTGGTGCAGGAGATCATCGACCTGTCCCGGCTGCAGTACGACGACCCGGTCGCCTCGCCCGAGTCCGTCGACGTCGACAGCGTCGTCGAGGCGGCGCTGGACCGCAGCCGGGTGGAGGCCGAGAAGCACAAGATCCGGCTCACCGCCGGCGGCACCCCCGGCCTGCAGGTGCTGGGCAACGTCGAGCAGCTGGTCATCGCACTGGGCAACCTGGTCGAGAACGCGGTGAACTACAGCCCGCCCAACACCCGGGTCGCCGTCGGCGTGCGCCGCCGCGACGACCTCGTCGAGATCAGCGTGACCGACCAGGGATTCGGCATCGCCGAGAGCGAGCTGGAACGGGTCTTCGAGCGGTTCTACCGCGTCGACCCGGCCCGGTCCCGTGCCACCGGAGGCACCGGGCTGGGACTGTCCATCGTCAAGCACATCGCCGCCAGCCATGGTGGCGAGGTAGGCGTGTGGAGCGTGCAAGGAGCGGGGTCCACCTTCACCCTGCGACTGCCGCTGCACCCGCACCGAACCGGGCAACCGTCCGCGTTCGAGACGCCAGTTGGTAAGGAGACGCCGTGACCCGCGTGCTCGTCGTCGAGGATGAGGATTCGTTCAGCGACGCCCTGTCGTACATGCTCCGGAAGGAAGGCTTCGAGGTCGCGGTCTCCGTCACCGGCGACGACGCCCTCGACGAGTTCGACCGGGGCGGGGCGGATCTGGTGCTGCTCGACCTCATGCTGCCGGGCCTGTCCGGGACCGAGGTCTGCCGCCAGCTGCGGCAGCGCTCCAACGTCCCGGTCATCATGCTGACCGCCAAGGACTCCGAGGTCGACAAGGTCGTCGGCCTGGAGCTGGGCGCCGACGACTACGTCACCAAGCCGTTCTCCTCGCGCGAGCTGGTCGCGCGGATACGGGCGGTGCTGCGCCGTGGCACCGAGCCGACGGAGACCAGCCAGGCGGTGCTGGGCGCCGGCCCGGTCCGCATGGACGTCGAGCGCCACGTGGTCACCGTCAACGGCGACACCGTCCGGCTGCCGCTGAAGGAGTTCGAGCTGCTCGAGCTGCTGCTGCGCAACGCCGGCCGGGTGCTCACCCGCGCCCAGCTCATCGACCGCATCTGGGGCGCCGACTACGTCGGCGACACGAAGACGCTGGACGTCCACGTCAAGCGGCTGCGCGCCAAGATCGAGCCCGACCCGGCGGCGCCGACCTACCTGCTGACGGTGCGTGGCCTCGGCTACAAGCTCGAGGCCTGACCCAGGCTCGTCCGGAGGACGGCGGCCAGCTCGTCGCGGACGACACAGGCGTCGAACGCGAACGACGCGGCCAGCTCGGCGGCCTCGTCCGGCGATGCGCCGTCGAAGCAGCCAGCGAACCGCTCGGCCATCGGCTCGGCGAGCAGGATGTTGCGCACCAGCAGGCCGAGCCAGGCGCGCCGGCCCCACGGGTACGGCGCGAAGTCCGGGAACTCACGGTCGAACAGCTTCTCGATCGGCTCCATGACGGCGCGGATGTGGCGGTCGGTGCCGCCCCACGAGTCGGTTCCGAGTCGGTTCTTCCGCTCCAGCTCCGGCGCGATGCGGCGCAGGTACGGCGAGTCGGCGCGGGCGTGCACCAGTCCCTGGAGCCCGACGTCCTTGTACGTCCACAGCGACCAGCTGGCGCCGTGCTCGTCGTAGATCGCCAGTTGGTCGGCGAGCAGTCGTAGGCAGGCATCGTCCCGGTCGCGGTCGCCGGTGTAGATGGGGCCGAACTCGCCGATCCAGATCGGGGTGCCGGTACGCCGCATGAACTCGGTGCGGCGCAGGAAGGTCTGTTCCAGCACGTCGCGGTCGAACCACTCGCCGCGGGTCGTGCCCGGGTAGGCGCCGTCGCGGGCGATGCCGGGCAGCGCGTAGTCGTGCGCCGTGTAGACGGCGCCCGGGAACGGCTCGGCGAACATCGAGAAGTCGGTGGAGTAGCGGTTGCCGTCGAGGAACAGCACGTGCCGCGGGTCGACGGCGCGGATGGCGGCCTCGAGCCGGGAGTAGAACGGTCCGATGACCTCGCCGCTGGGGTCGGCCGGCTCGTTGAGCGGGTTGTAGCCGGCGACGGCGGGCTCGTCGCGGTAGCGGTCGGCCAGCGCCTCCCACAGGTGGACGACGCGGTCCTGGAAGTGCCGGTGCTGCCAGAAGAACGCCTGGTGGGTGGGGTTGTCGCTGTGCCAGTTCTGGTTCTGGTAGCCGGGTGCGGCGTGCAGGTCGAGGATCGCGTACAGGCCGTGCCGCGCGCAGGCCCGGACCGCCTGATCGAGTCGGCGGAACCCGGACTCCTTCAGCTCGAACGGCCGGTCGTCGTCCTCGAAGTGGCGGTAGCCGAACGGGATCCGGACGGCGTTGGCGCCCAGCCGGGCGAGGAACGCGGCGTCGGCGTCGGCGAAGAAGTCGTCGAGGAACCGGTCGAAGAACCGCGCGTAGCCGTCCGGGCCGAGCGCCGCCCGCAGTGCGGCGCGGTGCTGAGACTCCGTCCCCGCGTAGCCGGTGATGAAGTTCTCCATGTTCATCCAGCCGCCCAGGCCGACGCCGCGCAGCCGGACCGTCCGGCCCCGCTCGTCGGCGAGCCGGCTGCCCTCGACCCGGAGCCAGGGCAGCGTCGTCATGGATCCTCCTGGGGATAACGGCTTAGAAACCGGTTCCTCGGCAGGCTAGCCAAGAGCGTCGAGCGCGTGCAACTATGACGCACCAGCCCACGTAAACCGATTCAAGTCTACGGTTCCAGGTCGGGAAACCGGGCACTCGCAGGCGTGTGCCCGGGGAGAGAGGATGACCATGAGGCACCCAAGAGGACGCGGCCCGGCCCGGCGCCGCGCAGCGCTCGCCGCGTCGGCCGCGGCCCTGCTGACGCTGGCGGCGTGCGGTGGCGGCGACGACGGCACGGGCACGGACGGCTCCGGCGGCGACGTCACCCTGCGCTTCTCGTGGTGGGGCAACGACGATCGGGCCCGCATCACCCAGCAGGCGATCGACGCGTTCGAGGCGGAGCACCCGGACATCACCGTCGAGGGCGAGCCGCTGGACTTCGAGGGCTACTTCGACCGGTTGGCCACCAGCGTGGCCGCCCGCGACGCGCCCGACGTCATCACGCTGGGCGGCGCCTACCCGCGCGAGTACGGCGACCGCGGCGCGCTGCTCGACCTCTCCACCGTCGAGGAGCAGCTGCCCACCGACGGCATCGACGCGGCGGCGCTGAGCAACGGGTTCTTCAGCGGCGTCCAGTACAGCGTCCCGACCGGCGTCAACACCTACGCCGTCGTCGTGAACCCGGCGGTGTTCGAGGCGGCCGGCGTCCCGCTGCCCGACGACTCGTCGTGGACCTGGGACGACTTCGTCAGCATCGCGCAGCAGATCTCCGACGCGTCGCCGGAGGGCACCTACGGCGCCGCCGACCCGACCAGCGCCGACACCCTCGACCTCTACGCCCGCCAGCACACCGGCGACGGCCTCTACACCGAGGACGGCGGGCTGGCCATCGAGGCCGGCACGCTGGAGGACTGGTGGACGATGACCAAGGCGATGAGCGAGTCCGGCGCGACGCCGCCGGCCACCGTCACCGCCGAGGTCGGCGGGCAGCCCTCGCCGGAGCAGACGTTGATGGGCCGCGGCCTCGCCGGCATGCAGTTCGACTGGAGCAACCAGCTCACCGCGCTGCGCACCGCATCCGGCGCGCCGCTGGAGCTGCTGCGCGCGCCCGGCGAGACCAGTGGGGCCGAGCCGGGCATGTGGCTGCAGGCGTCGCAGTCCTACGCCATCTACTCCGGCAGCGACCATCCCGAGGAGGCGGCGATGCTGATCGACTTCCTGGTCAACAGCGAGGAGGCCGCGTCGTTCATCCTGGCCGACCGCGGGCTGCCGGCGAACGCGGAGGTGCTGGAGGCGATCACGCCGCAGCTCGACGAGAACACCGCGGCGCAGGCGGAGTTCATCGCCGCCATCCGCGACCACGTGAGCGAGGAGCTGATCATCGGGCCCACCGGCTCGACGGAGACGCGCGCGATCGTGCAGCGGCTCAACGACGAGGTGCTGTTCGACCGGATGTCCGTCGCCGAGGCCGCGGCCTCGGTGGTCGACCAGGTGACGGCGGCCATCCAGTAGGTCGTCAGGGCGTCAGCTCACCGTCGGCGACGACGACGGTGAGCTGACGCTCCAGCGCCGTCTCCGCGGCCAGCACGAGCGGCCGCGACCACGCCAGCGCCGGTCCGGCGCCGACGTAGCCGGACATCCGGACGAACCACGGATCGGTGCCCGGCCGGCTGAACAGCAGCGACCACGTCCGGCCGGCGGCGGTCCGGCCGGTGAGCAGCAGCCACGGCGACGTCGATCCATGGGCCACCTGCTCGCCACCGCCCTCGGCGACCGTGACGGTGTGCGCGGCCGCGTCGGAAGCCACCCGCCAGAAGATGCCGCCGTATCCGGCGCCGGGGCGGCCGTTCACCGCCGGGCTGGCGACGCGCAGCCCACGGCCGGCGACGTTGGTCAGCGTGCTGGTCCACGTGAGCGTCCACGCACCGGGCCTGCCGGCGTCGGTGGCCTCGATGGTCCGCGTCTCCCGCACCAGCGGCTCGCCGGTGCGCGTCAGCCAGGTCAGGTCCTCGGCGATCGACGACGGCGACGCCGGCCGGAAGCCGTCATGGCGCTGGACCCCGTGATTGTCCAGCGGCGTCGGCCCGCGGCCGGCGACGAACGTCCGCCCGCCCCAGAACGTCGTCCCGTCGAGGTCGGCGATGGCCAGCGACAGTCCCAGGTGGTGGCGGTGGTCGTCGGGCACCATCTCGGTGAGGACGACACCGCCGAGCGTGCGGACCGGATGCAGGAACGGCCGGGGCGACAGGGAGCGATCGAGCGACGGGTCGATGACGTACTCGGCCACCGGGCTGCCGGCGGCCTCGAGGGTCCGGGTGACCACGTCGCCGGCGCCGGGGCTCACGCGGCGGGACCCGTGCTGCCGCGGACCACCAGCCGCGGCCGGAACTGGATGTCCGGCGCGGCCGGCTCGCCGCCGAGCAGCGACCACAGCCGCTGCCATGCCTCCTGGCCGATCTCGCTCGGTGGCACCGACGCCGTGGTCAGCGGCGGCGTGGTGTAGCGGGCGAACGGGATGTCGTCGAAGCCGGCGATGGAGATCTGGTGCGGGACCGAGACGCCGAGCTCGTGCAGCCCGGACAGCGCGCCGAATGCGACGAGGTCGTTGTAGGCGATCACCGCCGTGCAGACGCCGTCGATGAGGCGTCCGGCCACGGCGTGACCGTCGCTGAAGGTGGCGCCGCAGTCCAACTCGGCCAGCTCCAGCTTGCCCGCCGCGGCGAACCCACGCAGCGTACTGAGGCGAAGCTGGTTGGACGAGCTGGTGGGCGGACCGGCCAGGTAGGCGAACCGGCGGTGGCCGAGCCCGAGGAGATGCGACACGAGATCGCGCATGCCCGCGGCGTAGTCGACGTTGACCGACGGTACCGACAGTCCCGCGGTATCGCGGTTGACCAGTACGAACGGCGCCAGCTGCGGCGCGAGGGCGGCCAGTTCCTCGTCGGGCATGCGCGGCGCGCAGAGCACCAGGCCGTCGCAGCGCCGGCGCGCCTCCACCGCGATCAGCCCTTCCTCGGCGACGTTCTCCTCGGAGTCGGCGACCAGCAGCCGGTGCCCGCGAGTGGCGGCGGCGTGGCTGAGACTGCGCAGGACGTCCTGGAACATCGGGTTGGCGAGGTCGGGCACCACCAGCGCGATGGTCGACGTCCGGCCGACGGCCAGGCTGCGCGCGAGCACGCTGGGCTGGTAGTTGAGTGTGGCCGCGGCCGCCCGGACCCGTTCGGACAGCTCCGGCGCGACGGTCGAGCTGCCGTTCATGACCCGCGACACCGTGGCCCTGGAGACCCCGGCCAGTTCGGCCACCCGGCTGATGGTGGCCGGTCGGGCCTCCTCGCGGGCCTGCGCCGTCATGTTCCCCTCCCCGGCGTGCCCCGTCGAGCGGGACGAAGCACTGATCGTATCTCTCACGACATCACCGTCGCGGCCCATGGGAGCTCCTGCTCCCGGAACGTCGTCAGCGTGGCGGCGGCGCGCTCGACGGCGTCGTCGACACCGGTCACCACCGGCCGCCGGTCGGGCCCGGTGCCGAGCACCACCCGGTGCGGCGACGCGATGGGTGTCGGCGGCGGCGCGGTGCGGATCGCCTCGAGCACCTCGGTGAACGCCCCGGACCGCTCCAGCGGCGAGATCAGCCGCACGGCCGGATCGCGCCGGTGGTCCAGCAGGTTCTCCAGCAGGTCGATGAACGGGAAGGTCCGGGTGACGGTGCCGGCCGGCCCGGTGACGTCGACCCGCCCGGTCTTGTACCAGAGCACGGCGCGGCCGCGGCTGCCGGTGACGACGACGTACGGCTCGCGCTGCTCCCGGGCGCAGAGCGTGAGCGCGGCGAGGACCGTACCGCCACCGATGGTGGTGACGCGGACGCAGGAGGTGTCGTCGGCCTCGATGTCGTTGGCCCGGAACAGCTCGGTGTGTACAGAGGCCAGCTGGCCGCGCCGGTCGCTGCCCTCGATGCGCAGCGCGGTGGCCAGGGCGTGCGCCAGGGGGTTGGTGACCACGCCGTCGACGACGGGCCGGCCGTCCAGTTCGCGGCGACCGGCCCAGGCCGACCGGCTCCAGTAGGCCCGGGTGCGCACCCAGGCGCCGGCGGCGCCGACGCCGCGGACGTCGCCGATCGCGCCGTCGGCGACGAGACGGCGGACGTGCTCGATGGCGTCGGTGCCGAAGCTCTGGAAGCCGACCTGGCAGGCGCGGCCGAGCCGGGAGCTCAGATCGCTCAGCGCGTCGAACCCGGCGAGCGTCGGCGTGGGGGGCTTCTCCAGCAGGACGTGGGCCCCGGCGCGCAGGGCGGTTTCGGCGAGGTCATGGTGCCGATGGATCGGTGCGGCCACCACGACGACGTCGGCGTCGACGCGGCCGAGCAGATCGCCGAGGTCGTCCGCCCACGGGGTACCGGGTGGGAGGCCGTCGTGGTCCGGCGACGGCGGCCGTGGGTCGCAGACACCGGCCAGCCGGGCCACCTCGTCGCCGGCCAGCCGGACCAGGCGGCGCACGTAGGTGGCTCCGTAGCCGTGGGCTCCGGCGAGCACCACCCTCGCCGGTGTCGAGCGACGCATCGTCGAGGTCCCCTCTCAGTGGCTCGCATCCGAGTAACCGGTATCTCAGGCTAGCGTACCGCCGCCACCAGGCCTTCTGTGGCCAACTAGCGGCAACTCTTGCTGACAATTGACAGCTCCCCCTACGCTTGCTAGAAATCGGTATCTCGACGGACAACGCTTTCCCCGCCAGTCAGGTGGCCGTCGACGAGATCAGGAGGAGGTCACCGATGACCACCGTTCCGACGTTCTCGCGCGGCCGGGCACCGGGCGAGCCGCCGCCCGCGGAGCCGCCGCGGGCGCCCGAACCGCCCCGCCGGCGCAGCCCGCTGGCCAAACGCGAGGGCCGGGTGGCCTACCTGTTCCTCGCGCCCTGGTTCGTCGGCATGGTGCTCATCACCATCGGCCCGATCCTCGCCTCGCTGTACCTGTCGTTCACCGAGTACAGCCTGCTCCAGCCGCCGGAGTGGCTCGGGCTCGACAACTACCGCCGCATGCTCGAGGACGAACGGCTGCACACGGCGCTGCGGGTGACGTTCACCTATGTGCTGGTGTCGGTGCCCCTGCAACTGGCGCTGGCGCTCGCCCTGGCGTTCTTCCTCGACCGCGGTGTGCGCGGGCTCGCCGTGTACCGGTCGATCTACTACCTGCCCTCGCTGCTCGGCGGCAGCGTCGCGATCGCCATCCTCTGGCGGCAGATCTTCGGCACCGAGGGGCTGATCAACCAGTTGCTCGGCCTGGTCGGCATCGAGGGCCAAGGATGGGTGTCGCATCCCGACCACGCGTTGTCGACGCTGATCGTGCTCAACGTGTGGACGTTCGGCGCACCCATGGTGATCTTCCTGGCCGGGCTGCGGCAGATCCCCGCCATGTACTACGAGGCGGCCGACGTCGACGGCGCCGGCGGGTTCACCAAGTTCTGGCGCATCACCGTGCCGCTGCTCACGCCGATCATCTTCTTCAACCTCGTGCTGCAGATCATCGGGTCGTTCCAGACGTTCACGCAGGCATTCATCGTCAGCGGCGGCACCGGCGGACCGGCCGACTCCACGCTCTTCTACACGCTCTACACCTACCAGCGCGGCTTCGGCTCGTTCGAGATGGGCTACGCCTCGGCGCTGGCCTGGGTCCTGCTGGTGATCATCGCCGGGTTCACGGCGGTCAACTTCCTCGCGGCGAAGCGGTGGGTGCACTATGGCGACTGACCTCGAATCGATCGCGGCGCCCGATCCCGCGGCCCTGGCCGCCCGGCGCCGGCGCGACGGCCGGAAACGACGGCTGCTCAAGCACGCCGCGCTCATCGTGTTCGGCTTCGCGATGCTCTATCCGCTGCTGTGGATGGTGTCGAGCTCGTTCAAGCCGTCGGACCTGATCTTCCGCGACGCGTCGCTCATCCCAACGGAGTTCGACTTCAGCAACTACACCGAGGGCTGGACCGCGCTGGCCCGCCCGTTCCACCACTACCTGATCAACTCCGCGATCATCGTCTTCTTCTCGGTGGTGGGCAACCTGCTCAGCTGCGCGCTGGCCGCCTACGCGTTCGCCCGGCTGCAGTTCCGCGGCAAGCGGCTGTTCTTCGCCGCGATGCTCGGCACGATCATGCTGCCGATCCACGTGGTGATCGTGCCGCAGTACATCCTGTTCTCCGAGCTGGACTGGATCAACACGTACTACCCGCTGATCGTGCCGAAGTTCCTGGCCACGGACGCGTTCTTCATCTTCCTCATGGTGCAGTTCATCCGCGGGCTGCCGCGCGAGCTCGACGACGCCGCGCGCATCGACGGCTGCGGCCACTTCCGGATCTTCTGGCGCATCATCATGCCGCTGTGCCTGCCCGCGCTGGCGACGACGGCCATCTTCACCTTCATCTCGGTGTGGAACGACTTCTACAGCCAGCTGATCTTCGTGACCGACCCCGACCTGTACACGGTGCCGGTGGCGCTGCGCACCTTCGTCGACTCCCAGGGCGAGTCCGCCTGGGGGCCGCTGTTCGCCATGTCCCTGGTGGCGTTGGGGCCGATCTTCGGCTTCTTCCTCGCCGGGCAGCGCTATCTCATGCGCGGCATCGCCACGACCGGCATCAAGTGACGTCTCCCGGAAGGAGCTCATCCATGCGAACCCTCCGTGCCCTGGCGCCGGTCGCCGTGCTGCTCGCCGCCTGTGGCGGTGGCGGCACGACCAGTGGCGGTGACGGCGACGTCGTCGAGCTGCGCTACGCGTTCTGGGGCAGCGAGGACCGGGCACAGCTGACGCAGGAGATGATCGACGCGTTCGAGGCCGAGAACCCGGACATCCGGGTCGAGATGGACTACGCCGACTTCGGCGCCTACTTCGACAAGCTCGCCACCAGTGTCGCCGCCGGCGACGCGCCCGACGTCATGACCATGGGCGGCGCCTACCACAGCGAGTACGCCGGACGAGGCGCGCTGCTGGACCTCGCCGAGGTCGACGACATCATCCGCACCGACGAGATCTCCGAGGACATCCTCGCGCACGGCACCATCGACGGCTCGCTCTACGCCATCCCGACCGGAGTCAACGGCTACGCCATGGTGGCCAACCCGGCGGTCTTCGCGCAGGCCGGCCTGGAGCTCCCCGACGACACCACCTGGACGTGGGACGACTTCGCCCAGCTGTGCACTCAGATCGGCGCCGCGCTCGGCGACGCCGGCTACGGCGCCCAGGACCTCACCAACCACAACACGCTGTCGCTGTGGGCGCGGCAGCATGGCGAACAGCTCTACACCGAGGACGGCGAGCTGGGCATCTCGGCCGGGACGGTCACCGAGTGGTGGGAGTTCGCGCTCGAGCTGCGCGACTCCGGCTGCACCCCGCCGGCCACGCTGACCGGGGAGCTGGCCAGCCAGAGCGCGCCGGAGCAGACGCTGATCGGCACCAACGCCGGCGGCATGTCGCTGATCTGGTCGAACGTGCTCGAGGCGCTCAGCACCGCGTCGGGCGAGGAGCTCGAGCTGCTGATCCCGCCCGGCGTGGACGGCGGCGAGGCCGGCTCGTGGCTCGGGCCGTCCATGTACTACACGATCGGGGCGCGCTCGGAGCATCCGGAGGAGGCGGCCCGACTGGTCGACTTCATGCTCAACGAGCCGGCGGCGGCGGAGGCGTTCCTCACCGACCGCGGCCTGCCGGTCAACGCCGACGTCCGCGCCGCGATCATGGACCAGCTGACGCCGGTGCAGCAGGCCGAGGCCGAGTACCTGGCCCGGCTGGAAGAGGCCGCCGGCGTGCCGGTGCCGCCGGCGCCGGTCGGCTCCACCGAGACCGCGGGCATCGTCACCCGCCTGAACAGCGAGGTGCTGTTCGACCGGGCGGCGCCGGAGGACGCCGCCGAGCGGTTCATTGCCGAGGTCGAGGCGGCGCTGCGGCCATGAGCATCGACCGCCGCGCGCTGGTGTCCCGGCACCGCGTCGTGATGACGGAGATCGACGGGCGGTCGCCGCTGTCGGTCGGCAACGGCGAGTTCTGCTTCACCGTCGACGTCACCGGCCTGCAGACGTTCCCGGACCGTTACCCGGTGGCGTCCCGGGACGGCACGGCGGACGGCACCCTGCTGGGCACCCAGGCGCAGTGGGGCTGGCACTCCGTACCCGGCGACCACCGGCTCGAGGACACCTTGATCACGTACGACACGCCGCACGGCCCGGCGCCGTACGCCGACGTGACCGGCAGCATCGGCGCCGGCGGAGACCGCACCCACTCGCCCGCGGAGCTGTGGCTGCGGGCCAACCCGCATCGGCTGGATCTCGGCCGGATCGGGCTGGAGCTGCTCGACGACGGACGGGCGCGGCCGGTCGCACCCGGCGACGTGTCCGGGGTCCGCCAGGTGCTCGACCTCTGGCACGGCGTCATCGACAGCACGTTCGAGCTCTGCGGCCAGCCGGTACGCGTGCTGACGGTCTGCCACCCGACCGCGGACGTGCTCGCGGTCCGGATCGAGTCCGACGCGGTCCGATCCGGCCGGCTCGCGGTCCGGCTGGCGTTCCCGTACGGTTCGCAGAGCTGGCACGACGCCGCCGACTGGACCCGTCCGGAGGCACATCGCACGACGCTTGAACGCACCGGCGGCGGCTGGCGGATCGACCGCGTCCTGGACGCCGACGGGTACGCCGTCGCCGTCGCCGCCACCCCAGGGCTGACGGTGGAACAGGCCGGGCCGCACGAGCTGCGGGCCACCGCCGGGACCGCGAGGCTGGACCTCGTGGCCGCGTTCGCGCCGTCGGCCCGCTCACTGCCCCCGGCGCCGGGCTTCGACGCGGTGCTCGCCGCCGCCGAGGCCCACTGGCCGGCGTTCTGGTCCGGCGGCGGCGCCGTCGACCTGGTCGGCAGCACCGACGAGCGGGCCGCGGAGATCGAGCGGCGCACCGTCCTGTCCCAGTACCTCACGGCGATCAACTGCGCCGGGTCGCTGCCGCCGCAGGAGACCGGACTGGTCTGCAACTCCTGGCGGGGCCGGTTCCATCTGGAGATGCACTGGTGGCACGCGGCGCACTTCCCGCTGTGGGGCCGGCCGGAGCTGCTGGCGCGGAGCCTGCGCTGGTACCACTCGGCGCTGGACGCGGCCCGGGCGACGGCGAAGGCGCAGGGACGGGCCGGGGCCCGGTGGCCGAAGCAGGTCGGCCCCGACGCGCGGGAGAGCCCGAGCCCCATCGGCGCGTTCCTCATCTGGCAGCAGCCGCACCCCATCCACCTCGCCGAGCTGCTGTACCGGGCCGCGCCGAGCCGCGAGGTGATCGACGAGTTCGCCGGCATCGTCTTCGAGACGGCCGAGTTCATGGCGTCCTACGCGGCGCGGACCGAGCGCGGCTTCCAGCTCGGGCCGCCGCTGGTGCCGGCGCAGGAGTCGTACGGGTCGCTCCGGGCGCGCGCCACCAATCCGACGTTCGAGCTGGCGTACTGGCAGTGGGCGCTGGAGACGGCGCAGCGGTGGCGCGAGCGCGCCGGGCTGCCCCGTGACGAGCGGTGGAGCGCGGTGGCCGGCCGCCTGGTCCGTCCGCACGTGCGCGACGGCGTCTACACGGCCATCGACGTCGATCCGTACACCATCCGCACCGACCACCCGTCGATGCTGTGCGCGCTGGGGTTCCTGCCGCAGACGCCGCTGATCGACCCGCCGGTCATGCGGGCCACCCTGCACGACGTGCTGGCCGATTGGGACTGGGACAGCACGTGGGGGTGGGACTACCCGGTCATCGCCATGACGGCCGCGCGTCTCGGCGAGCCGGAGCTGGCCGTGGCGGCGCTGACCATGCAGGTGCAGAAGAACGAGTTCCTCCCGAACGGTCACAACCGGCAGACGTCGTCGTTGCCGCTGTACCTGCCGGGCAACGGGGGAGTGCTGGCGGCCGTCGCCCTGATGGCCGCCGGATGGGACGGCGCGGCCGGCAGGCCGGCGCCGGGATTCCCGGACGACGGGCGGTGGACGGTCGAGGCCGAGGGCCTCGTCCCCGCTCCCTGACCGAAGACCAGGACCGGACCCCGAAGGAGTGGGATGGAGATGGGCGGCAGACGGAGAAGGACCTCCCTGGCCAGCGTGCTCGCAGTGGCGCTGCTGGCCGGCGGCTGCGGCAGCGACGACGGCGGTGGCGACGGCGATGCGGCCGGCTCGGACGAGCAGGTGACGCTGCGGTTCGCGTGGTGGGGCAGCGACGAGCGGCGCGAGCTGACCGAGGCCGCGATCGCGGCGTTCGAGGAGCAGCATCCGAACATCGATGTGCAGGGCGAGTACATCGAGTGGAGCGGTTATTGGGACCGGCTGGCGACGCAGGTCGCCGCGAACGACGCGCCGGACGTCATCACTCAGGAGGAGCGGTTCCTGCGCGAGTACGCCGGTCGCGGCGCGCTGCTGGACCTCTCCGAGTACGAGGACACCATCGACCTGTCGCAGCTGGATCCGCTGGTGACCGGCAGCGGCGAGGTCGACGGCGGGCTCTACGGCCTGCCGACCGGCGTCAACGCCTACGTCGTGTACGCCAACCCGCGGCTGTTCGACCAGGCCGGCGTCGAGCTGCCCGACGACGCCACCTGGACGTGGGACGACTACATCCGCATCGCCAACGAGATCACCGCGGCGACCGGAGGCGAGATCGTCGGCGCCATGGACTACGGCGGCAACGAGGCCGGCCTCAAGATCCTGGCCCGGCAGCACGGCCAGGAGCTGTACGACGAGGACGGCGAGCTGGCCCTCGAGCCGGCGACGCTGGCGCAGTGGTGGGAGTACTCGCTGCAGCTGCGCGACGGCGGCGGCACGCCGCAGGCCACGCTGTCGGCCGAGCAGCAGGACACCGGTTCGCCGGAACAGACGCTGCTGGGCACCAACCGGGCCGCCATGGCCTGGTACTGGAGCAACACGCTGGCGGCGCTGTCCGGTGCGTCCGGCGGCGAGTTGCGGCTGCTGCGGCCGCCCGGCGAGCACGAGCGCGAGCGGACCGGCAACTACTACAAGCCGGCCATGCACTACTCCGTCTCGGCCCGCACCGAGCACCCGGAGGAGGCGGCGATGCTGGTCGACTTCCTGCTCAACGACCCCGCGGCCATCGACGCCGTCCGCTCCGACCGCGGCCTGCCGGCCAACCTCGAGCAGCGCGAGCGCATCCTCGCCGACCTGAACGAGCACCAGGTCGCCGAGGCCGAGTACCTGGCGCAGATCCAGGAGGACGTCGTCGACGCGCCGCCCGCGCCACCGGTCGGCGCCGGCCAGGTCGTCGACATCATCAAGCGGCTCAACATCGAGGTCCTCTTCGACCGGCTCAGCCCCGACGAGGCGGCCGAGCAGTTCATCAACGAGGTCGAGGCGGCCACCGGCTGACGGTGGCCCGTGCTCGTCGTCCGCACTCACCAGCAGATGGAGTGGCAGTGAACCCAACGATCCCCGGCGGCGGCCCGCGGCGCTACGCCGTCGTCGGCACCGGCAGCAGGGCACAGCTGTACGTCGACGCCCTGCTCACCACCCATGCCGACGTCGGCGCTCCGGTCGCCTGGTGCGACGTCAACGGCACCCGGATGTCGTACTACGACGAGCGGGTGCGGGTCGCGAAGGGCCCCGACGCACCGCTGCCGAGGCGGTACGGCCCGGACGACTTCGGCGCGCTGCTCGAGGAGGTGCGGCCCGACGGCGTCATCGTCACCTCGCCGGACTGGACCCACGATCGCTACGTGATCGCGGCGCTCGCGCACGGCAGCGACGTCGTGGTCGAGAAGCCGCTGACCGTCAGCGTCGACAAGGCACGGGCCATCGCCGACGCGGCGCGCGAGTCGCGGGCCGGGCTGGTCATGACGTTCAACTACCGCTACTCGCCACGCAACTCGACGGTGAAGCAGCTGATCCGCGACGGTGCGATCGGCGACGTCACCTCGGTGCACTTCGAGTGGGTGCTCGACACCTCGCACGGCGCCGACTACTTCCGCCGCTGGCACCGGCTCAAGGACCGGTCCGGCGGGCTGCTGGTGCACAAGGCGGCGCACCACTTCGACCTGGTGAACTGGTGGCTCGACGACGTGCCCGCGACGGTGTTCGCGCTCGGCGGGCTGCGGTTCTACGGCGCCGAGAACGCCAAGGCCCGCGGTCTCGGGCCGCGGCCGGCACGCAGCCGCGACGACGCCGGCCGGGCCGCCGACCCGTTCGCGCTCGACCTCGCCGCCGACGACACCCTGCGGCGGCTGTACCTGGAGGCCGAGGGCGACGACGGCTACGTCCGCGACCAGGACGTGTTCGGCGAGGGCATCACCATCGAGGACAACCTCAGCGTCCTGGTCGGGTACGAGCGCGGCGCCACCCTGAGCTACGCGCTGAACGCGCACTCGCCGTGGGAGGGGTACCGGGTCGCGTTCAACGGCACCGCCGGGCGCCTGGAGATCGAGGTGGTCGAGTCCGCGCACAGGGCGCCGGACCCGGGGGACGAGGGGGTACGGCGCAAGGGCACGCGGATCGTGCTGCAGCGGCACTGGGAGCCGGCGGTGGAGCTGCCGGCGCCGGACGGCCCGCACGGTGCGCACGGGCATGGCGGCGGCGACCGCCTGCTGCTGGACGACGTGTTCCGCGGTCCCGGCGACGATCCGCTCGGCCGGCCCGCGGGCACCGTCGACGGATTCCGCAGCATCGCCGTCGGGCTGGCCGGCAACGAGTCGCTGGCCACCGGGCGTCCGGTGGCGGTGGCCAGTCTCGGCCTGCCGCTGCACGGACCGGAGCGGCCGTGAAGGTCCTGGTCACCGGCGGTTCCGGCCGGCTCGGCGAGAGTGTGGTCGACGGACTGCTGCGGGCCGGGCACGACGTCGTCGGGGTCGACCTGCGGTCGCCGCGCCAGCACCGCGACCGCTGGTTCGCCGCCGACCTCACCGTCGTCGACGAGGCGTCCTGGGCGCTGACCCGGGTGAGGCCGGACGCCGTCGTCCACCTGGCCGCGATCGCCGTCCCGTTCAGCCGGCCGGAGCGGGAGATCCTGCGCACCAACACCACGCTGGCCTACAACGTGTGCCGGTCCGCGCTGGACGCCGGCGCCCGCACCGTCGTCGTCGCGAGCAGCCCGACCGTCGTCGGGTACGGCGCGCCGACCGGGTGGGCGCCGGCCTACCTGCCGATCGACGAGGCGCATCCGGTGCGGCCGTGGAACGCGTACGGGCTGTCCAAACTGATGGCCGAGCACGTGATGCGGATGTTCACGGCGCAGGCCGGCGACCGCATGCGGTTCAGCGCGATCCGGCCCTGTTACGTGATCGCCGAGGACGAGTGGGCCGGCGCGCCGACGCAGCAGGGGCACACGGTCCGCGAGCGGCTGGACGACCCGGCGCTGGCCGCCGGCTCGCTGTTCAACTACGTGGACGCCCGCGACGCCGCCGACTTCGTCGACCTGCTGCTGCGCCGGGCCGAGGACGTCCCGAACGGCGAGACGTTCTTCGTCGGGGCCGCCGACGCGCTGGCCCGCGAGCCGCTGGCCGAGCTGCTGCCGCGGTTCCATCCGGGGGCCGCGGGTCTGGCCGGCACGCTGTCCGGTTCGGAGTCGGCGTTCCGCAACACGGCCGCCGAACGGTGGCTCGGCTGGAAGCCGGAACGAAGCTGGCGAACGGAGCTGCGATGAATCTCGATGGCGTTCTCTTCTTCCCGGTGACGCCGTTCGACGCGTCCGGGGCGGTCGATCCGGACCTCCTGGCCACGCACGTGAAGTCGGGGCTGGCGCACGGCCCGGGCGCGGTGTTCGCCGCGTGCGGGACCGGCGAGTTCCACGCGCTGGACCTCGACGAGTACGAGACGGTCGTGGCAGCCGCCGTCGGCGCGGTCGGTGGCGCCGTACCGGTGTTCGGCGGGGCCGGCGGTGCGTTCTCGCACGCGATCGCGTGCGCCCGGCGGGCCGCGGCGGCCGGGGCGGACGGGCTGCTCGTGCTGCCGCCGTACCTGGTCACCGGCCCGGAGGCGGGAACGGTGGCCTACGTCGAGGCGGTGGCCGCGGCCACCGACCTGCCGCTGGTGCTGTACCAGCGCGGCGGGATGCGATTCTCCCCGCAGGCCGTGGTCCGGCTGGCCCGGCTGCCCACCGTGGTGGGGCTCAAGGACGGCCTCGGCGACCTCGACCTCATGCAGCGGATCGTGCTCGCGGTCCGGACCGAGATCGGCGAGGACTTCATGTTCTTCAACGGTCTGCCGACGGCGGAGCAGACCCAGGCCGCGTACCAGGCGATCGGCGTTCCGCTGTACTCGTCGGCGGTCTTCTGCTTCGCCCCCGAGCTGTCGGTGGCGTTCCACCACGCGGTGACCTCCGGCGACGAGCAGCGCCGCACCCACCTGCTCGGTGCGTTCTTCCGGCCACTGGTGGAGCTGCGCGACTCGGTGCCGGGCTACGCCGTCTCGCTCGTCAAGGCCGGCGTGCGACTGCGCGGGCTCGACGTCGGCGGCGTGCGACCGCCCCTGGTGGACCCGTCGGCGGCGCATCTGCAGCGGATCCGGGAGCTCATCGAGGTGGCGGATGGCCTCGTCTGACACCGTCACGGGCCTGACCGCCCGGGTGCTGCGGCTGCCCTTGCGCCGGCCGTGGGGGCCCGACGTGACCCGTCTGCACGTCATCGAGGTCGTGCTGACGACCTCCGGCGGTGCGGAGGGTCGTGGGTTCGGCTGGACCCCGACCATCGGCGCGGGTGCGGTGCACGCGCTGCTGACCCAGGACATCGCCGCGTGGCTGGTCGGGCGGCCGGCCGAGCCGGAACTCGTCTGGGACGGCCTGTGGCGGCACCTGCACGAGGCCGGCGGCGGCGGTGTCACGACCATCGCCATGGCCGGCGTCGACCTTGCGCTCTGGGACCTGCGCGGACGGCGGGCCGGGCTCGGCCTCGTCGACCTCCTCGGCCGGCGGCACGAGTCGGTGGAGGTGTACGGCAGCGGCGTCAACCGCCACTACCCGCTGGACGAGCTGATCGAGCAGGCGCGGCGGTGGGTGGCGGCCGGGCACGGTGCGGTCAAGCTGAAGGTGGGGCTCCCGGACCTCGCCGAGGACGTCGAGCGGGTGGCCGCGGTGCGGTCGGTCATCGGGCCGCACCGGCGGCTGATGGTCGACGCGAACCAGCGCTGGGACCTGCCCGCGGCCCGGCGCGCCATCGCCGCGCTGGCGCCGTACGACCTGTACTGGGTCGAGGAGCCGCTGCTGGCCGACGCGACCTGGGCGTATGCGCAGTTGCGCCGCTGCGTGGACGTGGCGATCGCGCTCGGCGAGAACGCGCACACGATCCACCGTTTCCGCGACCTGCTCGATGCCGGCGCCTGCGACGTCGTCCAGCCCAACATCGTGCGCGTGGGCGGCATCACGCCGTTCCTGCGCATCGTCGAGCTGGCTCGCGTCTACGGGGTGGGCGTCGCGCCGCACCTGCTGCCGGAGCTGTCCGGCCAGCTGGCCCTGACGCTGCCGGAGCCGGTGCTCGTCGAGGACGTCGAGGACGCCTCGTTCGCCGCGCTCGGCTGCCTCGCCGAGCCCAGCGGCGTCGTCATCGAGAACGCCCGGCTCGTTGCCGCGACGGCGCCCGGGCTGGGCCTCAGGTTCGCCTGAGGCCGCCGCTCACTCCGACGGGGTCTCCGTCTCGGTGGGCTCACCCGTCGGCTCCTCGGCGGGCTGGTCCGTGGGCTCGCCGGTGGGCTCATCGGCGGGCTCGTCCGTCGCCTCGTCGGCCTGCTCCTCCGCCGGCTGGGCCGGCAGCGCCTCGGCGTAGTGGCCCTCGGCCGGCCGGACGAGGGCCCGGACGGTGGTGCGCGGCGCGTTCTCGAACCGGAACTCCACGGACACCGTGCGGCCGGGCGTCGCGTCGACGTCGAACGCGTCGACGCGGTCGGCGTCCGGGCCGAGGTGGGTCACGCCGCTGACCGGCAGGTCCAGCGGCCCGTCGGCGAGCTCGCCGGTGACGTCGCCGATGATCACCTCGACCAGCTCGTCGTCGCTGCCGCCGCGGTTGGTCAGCGTGCCGACCAGGGTCGCGGTGCCCTCGCCGTCGGACACGACCTGGATGTTGCGCAGGCCGACGTCGCCGGCCTCCGCGTTCACGCCGTTGTCGGCGGGGTACCACCGCTGCGTCTGCTCGTGGATGCCGCAGCCGGCCACGCCCAGCACCAGGGCCGGGGCGGCGACGAGAACCAGACGCCGGACAGCAACCTTCACCACGTGCTCCTCGAAAAGCGCGCTCACAGTGGACAGACCGCGGACCAGCGTACCGGCGCCGTCCGAGGGCCGGGTCACCGGCACCCGCTCCCACCTGGTGGGACGGCAAGATCCGTGACCTTGGAATGGGGTGAATCGGGCACTCCGCGTCGGCCGCCGATGGCGTATGACGAGCGACCGCAGCACGCCGAATGGGCATTTGTCAACCCCCACCACGGGCGCTGACCAGCACAAACGCTCATCCGGGTAAGAAAATTCGTGCTATCATCGGTGGGGGAAAGGGGACAGGAACACATGACTTTCAAGGTCGGCGAAACGGTTGTCTACCCCCATCACGGGGCCGCGCTCATCGAGGCGATCGAGTCCCGGGTCATCAAAGGAGAGGAACGCCAGTACCTCGTCCTGAAGGTCACGCAAGGTGACCTGACCGTTCGCGTCCCGGCTGACAACGTCGACCTCGTCGGCGTGCGTGACGTGGTCAACCAGGAAGGGCTCGACCGCGTCTTCGAGGTGCTGCGCATGCCGCACACCGAGGAGCCCACCAACTGGTCGCGCCGGTACAAGGCGAATCTGGAGAAGCTGGCGTCCGGTGACGTCATCAAGGTCGCCGAGGTCGTGCGCGATCTCTGGCGCCGCGAGCGTGACCGCGGGCTGTCCGCAGGCGAGAAGCGCATGCTGGCCAAGGCTCGTCAGGTGCTCGTCTCCGAGCTGGCCCTGGCGGAGAACACGAACGAGGACAAGGCCGAGACCCTGCTCGACGAGGTCCTCGCGGGCTGACAGCGCGACGGCGTACGGGGCATGATCCCGTCGTGAGCGTCGCGTGCATCGTGGTCGCCGCCGGACGTGGCGAGCGGCTGGGCGAACAGCGCCCGAAGGCGTTCGTCGAGGTCGGCGGACGTCCCCTGGTCTGGCACGCGTTGCGGGCCGCGTCCGACGCCACCCGGGTGTCCCACGTCGTCGTGGTGGCGCCGGACGGCTTCGCGGGCGACCCGGCGCTGGCCGGCGTGGCCGCCGTCGTTCCCGGCGGGGCCACCCGGCAGCACTCGGTCGCCAACGGGCTGGCCGCGCTGCCCGACGACACCGAGATCGTGCTCGTTCACGACGCGGCCCGCTGTCTCGCGCCGCCGGCGTTGTTCGACGCGGTCGCCGGCGCCGTCCTGTCCGGGCACGACGCCGTCGTCCCGGGTGTGCCGGTCGTCGACACGTTGAAGGCGGTCGACGGCGCCGGCCGGGTCACCGCGACCCCGGACCGCACCGAACTGCGCGCAATCCAGACCCCGCAGGGCTTCCGCCGCGCCGTCCTCGAACGCGCCCACCTCGCCGCCGTCGAGCGGGGCGACACCGACGCTCCCGACGACGGCGCGCTGGTCGAGCGGCTGGGCCTGCCGGTCCACGTCGTCGCCGGCGACGCCGACGCGTTCAAGGTGACCCGCCCGCTCGATCTGCTGCTGGCAGCGGCCGTGCTGTCCCGGCGTTCGGCGGCCGTATGAGCACGCCGCGGATCGGCCTCGGCGTCGACGTGCACCGGCTGGAGCCGGGCCGGCCCTGCTGGGTCGCGGGGCTGCAGTGGCCGGACGAGCCGGCCGGCCCGGTCGGCCACTCCGACGGCGACGTTGCGGCGCACGCCATGTGCGACGCGCTGCTCTCCGCCGCCGGCCTCGGCGACCTCGGCGCCGTCTTCGGCACCGACCGGCCGGAATGGGCGGGCGCCTCGGGCGTCGCGCTGCTCGGTGAGACCGCGCGGCTGGTGCGGGCGGCGTCGCTGACCATCGGGAACGCGTCGGTGCAGGTGATCGGCGTGCGCCCGCGCATCGGCAGTCGGCGCGACGAGGCTCAGGCCGTCCTGTCCGAGGCGATCGGCGCGCCGGTCAGCGTCAGCGGCACCACCACCGACGGGCTCGGCATCACCGGCCGCGGCGAGGGCCTGGCCGCCGTCGCGACCGCCTTGCTACTTGCGCAGCCGTAGCGCCTGCATGCCGCCGTCGACGGCGATCGTGGTGCCGGTGACGGAGCCGGCCCGCGGCCCGGCGAGGTAGACGATCGCGGCGGCGATGTCCTCCGGCGGGACCAGCCGGCCGGTCGGCTGCCGGGCCTCCAGCGCCGCCCGCTCGGCCGCCGGGTCGGGCGCGGCGTCGAGCAGGCGCCCGACCCACGGGGTGTCGGCGGTGCCGGGGTTGACGGCGTTGACGCGGATGCCCTCGCCGATGTGGTCGGCGGCCATCGCCTGGGTGAGCGACAGCACGGCGCCCTTCGTCGCGGAGTAGAGCGCCCGCTGCGGCAGCCCCGCCGTCGCGGCGACCGAGCACACGTTGACGACGGCGGCGTGCTCGGAACGGCGCAGGTACGGCAGCGCGGCGCGCGAGACGCGGACCATGCCGACGACGTTGACGTCGAAGACGCGGTGCCACTCGTCGTCGGGGTTGTCCTCGACGGTGCCGGCGGCGCCGATGCCGGCGTTGTTGACGACGATGTCCAGGCCGCCGAACCGCTCGGCGACGGCGGCGACGGCGGCCGTCACGCCGTCGGAGTCGGTGACGTCGCACTGGACGGCGTAGAGGTCGGACGGGGCGCCGTCGGTCGAGCGGTCGAGGACGCCGACAGAGGCGCCGGACTCCGCCAGCAGCCGTGCCGTCGCCAGCCCGATGCCGGACGCGCCGCCGGTCACCACCGCGGTCAGGCCGTCCAGTTCACCCATGGTCCGCTCCCTGTCTCGTCGACGCCGATCGATCGCGCGAGTCATCCTAGGGCATTGTGGTCAGACCACACCAGATGGCAGACTGGGCTGGAAACATCCGATGTCTGTCCCCTTTCGCGAGAAGGCCGCCGATGAGTCAGATCACCGCGCTCGACACGTTCGACCTGCGCTTCCCGACGTCACGGATGCTGGACGGGTCGGACGCGATGAACCCCGACCCGGACTACTCGGCGGCGTACGCGATCCTGCGCACCGACGACGACGGTCCCGACGGCCACGGCTTCGTGTTCACGATCGGCAGGGGCAACGACGTGCAGGTCGCGGCGATCGAGGCGTTGCGGCCGATGCTCGTCGGCGCCGACGTCGAGGCGCTGCTGGCCGACCCGGGCGAGGCCTGGCGCCGGCTCGTGCACGACTCGCAGCTGCGCTGGCTCGGCCCGGAGAAGGGCGTCATGCACATGGCCATCGGCGCGGTCGTGAACGCGCTGTGGGACCTCGCGGCCAAGCGGGCCGGCGTCCCGCTGTGGCGGCTGCTGTCCGACCTCTCGCCGGAGCAGATCGTCGACCTCGTCGACTTCCGCTACCTCGAGGACGCGCTCACGCCGGCCGAGGCGCTGGAGCTGCTGCGGGCCGCGGCGCCGGGCAAGGCCGAGCGCGCGGCCCGGCTGGTCGCCGACGGTTTCCCGGCCTACACCACGTCGCCGGGCTGGCTCGGCTACGACGACGCCAAGCTCGCCCGGCTGACCCGCGAGGCCCTCGACGCCGGGTTCACGCAGATCAAGCTGAAGGTCGGCGGCGACCTCGACGACGACGTCCGCCGCCTGCGCATCGCCCGGGAGATCTGCGGCCCCGACGTGCGCATCGCCGTCGACGCCAACCAGCGCTGGGGCGTCGACGAGGCGGTGCGCTGGGTGAAGGAGCTGGCGCCGTTCGACCCGTGGTGGGTCGAGGAGCCGACCAGCCCCGACGACATCCTCGGCCACGCCGCCATCGCCGAGGCGATCGCGCCGGTCCGCGTCGCCACCGGCGAGCACGTCGCCAACCGGGTCATGTTCAAGCAGCTGCTGCAGGCCCGGGCGACGCAGTTCGTGCAGATCGACGCGACGCGAGTGGCCGGCGTCAACGAGAACGTGGCGATCCTGCTGCTCGCGGCGAAGTTCGGCGTCCCGGTCTGCCCGCACGCCGGCGGCGTCGGGCTGTGCGAGGCGGTCCAGCACCTGGCCATGTTCGACTACGTCGCGGTCAGCGGCAGCACCGAGGACCGCATCCTCGAGTACGTCGACCACCTGCACGAGCACTTCGCCGACCCGGTCCGGGTCGAGAACGGCCGCTACCGCGCGCCGGAGCTGCCCGGCGCGAGCACCGAGATCCTGGTCCCGTCGCTGGTCGCGCACCGGTACCCGGACGGTTCGGTGTGGCGCTGACGCTGTCCCGGCTGGGCTTCGGCGCCGCGCCGATCGCCGGGCTCTACACCGCAGTCGACCCGGACACCGCGGCCGCCACCGTCGACGCCGCGTGGGACGCCGGGGTCCGCTACTTCGACACCGCGCCGCACTACGGGCTGGGCGTGTCCGAGCGCCGCCTCGGTGTCGCGCTGGCCGGCCGCGACCGCGACGCGTACGCCGTCTCCACCAAGGCCGGCCGGCTGCTGGTCCCGTCGGGCGGCGGCGGACTCGACGACGAAGGCGGCTTCGCCGTCCCGGCCACGCACCGCCGCGTCTGGGACCTCAGCCGCGACGGCATCCGGCGCAGCCTGGACGAGAGCCTGGTGCGGCTGGGCCTGGACCGGGTCGACCTGCTGTACCTGCACGACCCGGAGGACCGGCTGGACGAGGCGCTGGCCACCGCGCTGCCGGCGCTGGCCGAGCTGCGCGACGAGGGCGTCGTCGCGGCCGTCGGCGCCGGGTCGAAGGACGGCGCGGCGCTGACCCGGCTGGTCCGGGAGGGCGGCCTCGACGTCGTCATGGTCGCCGGGCGGTACACGCTGCTGGAGCAGCCGGCGCTGACCGGCCTGTTCCCGGCCTGCGCCGCCGCGGGCACGTCCGTCGTCGCCGCCGGCGTCTTCAACTCCGGCCTGCTGGCCAGCCCGGAGCCGGACCCCGGCAGCACCTACGACTACGGCGCCGTGCCGCCGGCCGTGCTGGCGCGCGCCCGTGAGCTGGCCGCCGTCTGCGCCGAGCACGGCGCCGTCCTGCCGCAGGCCGCGCTGCAGTTCCCGCTGCGGCACCCGCTGGTCCGCTCCGCCGTCGTCGGCATGCGCAGCCCGGCCGAGGTGGAGCGGAACGCGGCGCTGCTGGGCGATCCCGTCGACCCGGAGCTGTGGGCGGCCCTCGAGGGGCGCGGGCTCATTCCGGCCGGCGCGGCCAGCGCGGCGCCGGCGCCCTGAGCACCGTCACCGAGATCATCAGGGCCAGCACCCCCAGCGCCATGCCGCCGGGGATGTCGCTGACCCAGTGGTAGTCGAGGGCGGTCATGAGGAAGCCGGTGACGACCACCAGCGCGCCGGCCACCCAGAGGTAGCGGCGGAACCGGACCGGGTCGGGCCACAGCCCCTGCGCCCCGAACAGCACGGTCACCAGCAGGAACCAGGTGAGCGTGGCGTTCGCGGTGTGCCCGGACGGGAACGCCTGGCCGACGCTGTACAGGACGTCCTGCCCGCTGGCCGGCGGGGTGCGGCCCAGGCCGAACTTGATCCAGTAGCCGATGACCAGCACCGTCGCCAGGCCGGAGGCGATCGCGATGGGCACCCGGATGCTGCGCTGGCGGTAAGCCACGTAGAGCCCCACCGCGGCGATGATGGGCAGCGTGTACAGCCGCTGCCCCCCGAGACTGGCCAGCGCGTCGAGGAGGTCCTTGGTGACGCCGGTGGGCTGGCGGGCGTCGACGTAGACGTGGAAGTCCCAGTCCCAGGCGATGAACCAGCCACGCTCCACGACCAGCCAGGTCATGAGGCCCAGCAGCGCGGCGCTGAGGAGACCGGCGGACACCGACGGAGCCCACCACGGCCATTCACGCCGGGTGGACACTCGGGTCTGAACGTCGTCGGTCACCATGGTCACTGCTCATTGTCCCCCATCATGGCGGCGATCGGGGAACGGCGACGGTCGCACCGCGTACCCTTGTCCGGTGAGTCTTCGCCTGTACGACACGGCCAGCAGTGAGATCCACGACTTCGTCCCGGTGGTGCCGGGCAAGGTCGGGATCTACCACTGTGGGCTGACCGTGCAGGGACCGCCGCACATCGGCCACATCCGCAAGGAAGTCGTGTTCGACGTGCTGCGGCGCTGGCTGGAGCACAACGGCTACGAGGTCACGATCGTGGCCAACGTCACCGACATCGACGACAAGATCCTCACCAGGTCGGCCGAGGCGGGCCGGCCCTGGTGGGCGTGGGCGTACGAGAACGAGCGCGCGCTCGACGCCGCCTACGAGGTGCTCGGCTGCCTGCTGCCCACCTACCAGCCGCGGGCCACCGGGCACATCCCCGAGATGGTCGAGCTGATGAACGAGCTGATCGAGCGCGGTCACGCCTACGTCGCCGCCGACGGCTCCGGCGACGTCTACTTCGACGTGCGCTCGTGGCCCGCGTACGGCGAGCTGTCCGGCCAGAAGATCGACGAGATGGAGCCGGCCGCCGACGCCGACCCGCGGGGCAAGCGCGACCCGCGCGACTTCGCGCTGTGGAAGGGGCACAAGCCCGGCGAGCCCGAGACCGCGTCGTGGCCGACGCCGTTCGGCCGCGGCCGCCCCGGCTGGCACCTGGAGTGCTCGGCGATGGCCGGCAAGTACCTCGGCGACGAGTTCGACATCCACGGCGGCGGCATCGACCTGCGCTTCCCGCACCACGAGAACGAGCAGGCCCAGTCGCGTGCGGCCGGGCGCCCGTTCGCCCGCATCTGGATGCACAACGCCTGGGTCACCATGGCCGGCGAGAAGATGAGCAAGTCGCTGGGCAACTCGCTGCTGGTGGCCGACGTCGTGCAGCGGATGCGCCCGATCGAGCTGCGCTACTACCTCGCCTCGCCGCACTACCGCAGCCACGTCGACTTCTCCGAGGAGGCGATGGCCGACGCGGCCGCGGCGTTCCGGCGCATCGAGGGCTTCGTCGTCCGCGCCTCCGAGGTGACGACCGACGTCCGGCCGGCCGCCGACGTGCCCGCTGCGTTCCGCGCGGCGATGGACGACGACCTGTCCGTGCCGCAGGCACTGGCGGTGCTGTTCGACACCGTCCGCGAGGGCAACACGCTGCTGACGTCCGGCGAGCGGGTCGAGCTGCGCGCCAACCTCGCGTCGGTGCGGGCCATGCTGGGCGTGCTGGGGCTGGACCCGCTGTCCGAGCCGTGGCTGGGCCTGGGGACGGTCGGCAGCGGCGGCGACCGGCTGCGCAGCGCCGTCGACACGCTCGTCCACACCGTGCTCGAGCAGCGGCAGCGGGCCCGCGAGAGCCGCGACTTCGCCACCGCCGACGCGCTGCGCGACCGGCTCAAGGCGGCCGGCATCGTCGTCGAGGACAACCCCGACGGGACTCGCTGGCAGCTGGCCGACGAGCCCGGCGACCACGGAGGCAGCATCTGATGGCCGGCAACTCCCAGCGCCGCGGCGCCATGCGCAAGACCGGCACGAAGAAGGGCATGGTCGTCGGCTCGGGCGGGCAGCGACGCAAGGCGCTCAAGGGCAAGGGCCCGACGCCGAAGGCCGAGGAGCGCCCGTCCCACCCGGCGGCACGCAAGGCGGCGGCCGCCCGTAGGGCGGAGGAGCGTGCCGGCGAAGCCCGTCGCGGCGCCGCGACGGGGCGGCCCGGCGCCGCCGAGACCGTGGCCGGGCGCAACGCCGTCGTCGAGGCGCTGCGGGCCGACGTGCCGGTCAAGGCGCTCTACGTGGCCGAGCGCATCGACAGCGACGACCGCGTTCGCGAGGTGCTGAAGGTCGCCGCCGAGCGTGGGCTGCCGCTGCTCGAGGCGCCGCGGTCGGAGCTCGACCGGATCACCGGCGGCGCCGTGCACCAGGGGCTGGCGCTGACGCTGCCGCCGTACGAGTACGCCGACCCCGCCGACCTCGTCGCCGCCGCGTCCGACGCCGGCGAGGTGCCGCTGATCGTCGCGCTCGACGGCGTCACCGACCCGCGCAACCTGGGCGCCGTCGTCCGGTCCGCCGCCGCGTTCGGCGCCCACGGCGTCGTCGTGCCGGAGCGGCGCAGCGCGGGCATGACGGCCGGCGCCTGGAAGACGTCGGCCGGCGCGGCCGCGCGGACCCCCGTCGCCAAGGCCACCAACCTGGCCCGGGCGCTGCGCGCTTACAAGGACGCCGGGCTGTTCGTCGTCGGGCTCGACGGCGCCGGTGAGGTCGAGCTGGCGGCGGCCGAGGTGCTGGACCAGCCGGTCTGCCTGGTGGTCGGGTCCGAGGGCGCCGGCATGTCCCGCATCGTCACCGAGACCTGCGACCTCGTCGTCCGCATCCCGATCGTGAGCAGCGTCGAGTCGCTCAACGCCGGCGTCGCGGCCGGGGTGGCGCTCTACGAGATCACCCGGGCCCGGGCCGCCGGCGGGCCACGGTAGGCTACGGCCGTCCACTGACGCCGTCGCCCGGGCGATCCCCGGACACGGCGCCGAGCGCGGAGGTATCCGGACGTGTCCGTGGAGCGCATGCTGCCCACGCCCGAGGCCGACGACCTGATCGGCCTGGTTCGCGACATCGCAGAGCGAGAGCTGCGGCCGCGCGCCTCGGCGGCGGAGGAGGCGGGCGAGTACCCCCGCGACCTCGTCCGCACGCTCGGACGCATCGGCCTGCTGGGCCTGCCCTATGAAGAGACCTACGGCGGCGGCGGGCAGCCGTACGAGGTCTACCTGCAGATGCTCGAGGAGCTGGCGCAGCGCTGGACCACCGTCGCGCTGACCGTCAGCGTGCACACGCTGTCGTGCTGGCCGCTGGCCACCCACGGCACTGCTGAGCAGCGCAAACGCTGGTTGCCGGAGATGATCGGCGGCGACCTGCTGGGCGCCTACTGCCTGTCCGAGCCGCACGCCGGCTCCGACGCGGCCGCGCTGACCACCCGCGCGGCGCGCGACGGCGACTTCTACGTGCTGACGGGCACCAAGGCGTGGATCACCCACGGCGGCGTCGCCGACTTCTACACGGTCTTCGCCCGCACCTCCGACGACGGCACTCGCGGCATCTCGTGCTTCCTGGTGCCCGCCGACCTCCCGGGGCTCTCGTTCGGCGCGCCGGAGAGGAAGATGGGGATGACGGCCTCGCCGACCACGATCGTCAACCTCGACGGCGTCCGGGTGCCGGTCGAGCGGCGGATAGGCCGCGAGGGCGACGGCTTCGGCATCGCGCTCGAGGCGCTGAACTCCGGCCGGCTCGGCGTCGCCTCGATCGCGACCGGCCTGGCCCAGGCGGCTCTGACCTCCGCCGTCGACTACGCGCGTGAGCGCGAGCAGTTCGGCCAGCCGATCATCGATCACCAGGGCCTGGGCTTCCTGCTCGCGGACATGGCGGCGGCGGTCGAGTCGGCCCGGGCGCTGTACATCGTCGCGGCCCGGCGCCGCGACGCGTCGCTGCCGTTCCGGCACCAGGCGGCGGTGGCGAAGCTCGTGGCCACCGACAACGCGATGCGGGTGGCGACGGACGCCGTCCAGGTGCTCGGCGGCGCCGGCTACACCCGCGACCATCCGGTCGAACGGTACTTCCGCGAGGCGAAGGTCATGCAGATCTTCGAGGGCACCAACCAGATCCAGCGGCTGGTCATCTCGCGCGAGCTGCGGTCGCACGGGTGAAGGCGGTCGAGCGGCGCAACGCCACGTTCCAGCAGTGGCAGGCGTTGCTCACCAACCGGTCCAAGCGGCAGTCCAGCGGCGAGCTGCTCGTGCAGGGCGTGCGGCCGATCACGCTGGCCGCCGCGGCCGGTGTGCCGTTCGTGTCGCTGCTGTTCGACGGCCGGCCGCGGCCCTCGTCGTGGGCGGCCGAGCTGATGGCGTCCGGCCTGGCGCCGGTCGTGCGGGTGGCGCCGTCGCTGCTGGCCGAGCTCGGCGAACGCTCCGACGGCCCGCCCGAGGTGCTCGCCGTCGTCCGCCGGCCCTCCGACTCGGTCGACCGGCTGCCGTCGGTGGCGGCGCCGCTGGTGGTGGCGTTCGACCGGCCCTCGTCGCCCGGCAACGTCGGGTCGCTGGTGCGCTCGGCGGACGCGCTGGGCGCGCACGCCGTCGTCGTGACGGGGCACGCGGCGGACCCGTGGGACCCGCAGGCGGTGCGGGCCAGCACCGGGTCGGTCTTCACGATCCCGGTGCTGCGGCTGCCCGGGCCGGCGCCGCTGCTGTCGTGGGCCGCCTCCGCCGGCGCGACCGTCGTCGGCACCGACGAGTCCGGCACGGTCTCGCTGCCCGACGCGCCGCTCGCCGGCCCGGTCGTCGTGGTGATCGGCAACGAGACCACCGGCATGAGCCGCGCCTGGCGCGACGCCTGCGACGTGGTCGCCCGGATCCCCATGACCGGCGGCGCCAGCTCCCTCAACGCGGCCGCCGCCGGCGCCGTCGTCCTGTACGAGGCCCTGCGTCAGCGCTCCTGAATATCCTTGAATCGCTCCCGCGCCTGCTGAAGTTCATGGGCTCAAGCAGTAGTGGGCCCCGAACGCGGGAGAGCCGGGACCGGTCGGTCGACCGGTCCCGGCTCCCGGGACAGCGCTTCGAGGATCAGGCCGCGGCGGGCTCCGGCTCGGCGTCCGTCACCTCGGCCGTCTCCTCGACGGCCGGGGCGGCGGCCGGCTGGAACCGGCGGAACAGCGTCACCCCGACGATGGCGAAGACGAACATCGCGGCGGCGCCGATGCCGGCGACCGTGTTCAGGCCGGTCATGAACGCCTCACGAGCGGTCTCCAGCAGCGGGCCGGCGACGTTGGCGGGAAGGCCGGTGGCGACGGCGGAGGCGCCGGCCAGCGAGTCCTCCGCGGCGGTCGCCAGCTCGGCCGGCGTGCCGTCGGGGATCGTCAGCTCGGAGCGGTAGATCGCGGTGCCGAGGCTGCCCAGCGACGCGATGCCGAAGGCGATGCCGAACTCGCCGCTGGTCTCCTGGACCGACGCCGCGGAACCGGCCTTCTCCGGCGGGGCGGAGCCGACGACGATGTCGGCGCTCACGGCCGCACCCGGGCCCAGGCCCACCGTCGCGACGATCAGGCCGGCGACGATCACGCCGAGGCCGCCGCTGGCACCGGCCTGCGTCATCAGCGCCAGCCCGACGGCCGCCACGCCCATCCCGCCGCCGATCACCCAGCCGGCGCCGAACTTCTGGTTCAGGGCCGGGCCGAACATCGTCCCGCCGATCATCGCCAGGGACGGCGCGACCAGCCACAGCCCGGCCTGCAGCGGCGACAGGCCCTCGACCAGCTGCAGGTACTGGCTGACGAAGAGGAAGATGCCGCCCATCGCGAAGCCGCCGACGGAGAAGATGCCGAGCGCGGAGGTGAACCGCTTGTTCTGGAACAGGCGCAGGTCCAGCAGCGGGTCGGCCAGCGTCAGCTGCCGGCGGGCGAACACCACGCCGACGACCAGACCGACGGCGACGGCGCCCAGGGCCACCGTGCTCACGCCGTCCTTGGCCAGCTCCTTCAAGCCGTAGATGACCGGCAGGATCGTGGCCAGCGACAGGCCCACGCTGACGAGGTCGAGCCGGCCGGCATCGGGGTTGCGCGACTCGGGCAGCAGCACCGGGCCGGTGGCCAGCAGCAGCACCATCACCGGGACACCGAGCAGGAACACCGAGCCCCACCAGAAGGCCTCCAGCAGCACCCCGCCGATGGCCGGGCCGAGCGCCGTCCCGCCCATGAAGCAGCTCATCCACACCGCGATCGCGACGCCACGCTGCTTCGGGTCCTTGAACATGTTGGAGATCAGGCCGAGGGTCGACGGCATCAGGGTCGCGCCGGCGATGCCCAGCGCCGTCCGGGTGCCGATCAGCATCTCCGCGCTGGTGGACCAGGCGGCGAGCGCCGACGTCACCGCGAACGCGGCCGCGCCGATCATCAGCAGCTTCCGCCGGCCGATCCGGTCGCCCAGCGTGCCCATGGTGATGAGGAAGCCGGCCACCATGAAGCCGTAGATGTCGGTGATCCACAGCAGCTGGGTGCTGCTCGGCTGCAGGTCCGCCGCCAGCTGGGGCAGGGCCAGGTAGAGCACGCTCATGTCGAGTGCGAGCAACAGGGTGGGCAGGGCCAGGACGCCCAGGCCGATCCATTCGCGCTTGCCGGCTCGCTCCACGGGAGCCGAGGTGTCGATCGTCGTCACGGTGATCCCTCTCTCAGGTCTTCTCGATCGCGCTGTCACCGGTACGTCGGGCCGTGGGCGGTGATTTCGACAGAGAAGAACGTGACCTGCGTCACATGCTCGTTATGAGAGGCTGGGTCCGTGAAGTACCTGCTGCTCATCTACAACAATCAGACCATCGGCACCGGGCCGGACCCCGACGCCGAGGCTCGGCTGCAGGGGCACATGACGCTGGTGAAGGAGCTCGACGCGGCCGGCCGGCTGGTCAGCTCGGCGGCGCTCGGCGACGGGTCGGGGGTGCGGACGGTGCGCCTGGGCGCCGGCGGTGGCGTGCCCGCGGTCACCGACGGGCCGTTCCTGGAGGCGAAGGAGCTGCTGGCCGGCTACTACGTCGTCGAGTGCGACACCATCGACGAGGCGGCCGAGGTGGCGACGCGGATCCCGTGCGGCGCCGGCGGGGCGGTCGAGATCCGGCCGGTGAACGAGGAGGTCACCGACCTCGTCAGGGGCGACATCCCGCACCGGAGCTGAGGCCTACTGCAGGTCGCTCCAGGTGATGCGGAACGGCTGCGTGGTGTCGGCCTCCGCGCTGGTGCCGCCGAGAATGGCCAGCTCGTCCGGCTTGTGCCGCAGCACGGTGTCGGCGTAGTCGCGCGCGGCCTCCTCCAGCCCGATGTCGCGGCCGAGGTTCTCGGAGAGGTACCAGCGGTGCTCCAGCACCTCGTGGAAGATCTCCGGCCCCTCCAGCTTGCCGCGCAGGTCGCGCGGGATCGCCCGCAGCACCGGCTCGTAGCTGTCCATCACCCACGCGTTGGCGACGATCTCCTCGTCCTCGCCCTGCTGCTCGGTGACCGCGGCGTACGTGTCGAGGTCGTTGAGCAGCCGGCGGGCCTGGTTCTCCTGCGCGTCGATGCCGGTGAGGCGCAGCAGCCGGCGGGAGTGATGCCCGGGGTCGACGACCTTGGGCTGGACCCGGATGGTGCGCCCGCCGATGTCGGTGACGATGTCGAGCTCGTCGACGTCGAAGCCCAGCTCGTTGAGGCGGTCGACCCGGCGGGCGATGCGCCAGCGCTCGTTGACGTCGAACGCCTCCCACTCGGTGAGCTCGGTCCACAGCGCCTCGTACCGCTCGACCACCTGGTCGCTGACGCCGATCGGGTCGACGCTCTCGTCCAGCTGGCCGGCGGCGAGCAGGTCCATCATCTCGCCGGCGATGTTGGTGCGGGCGGTGTCGAGGTCGTGCGCGCGCTGTCCGTCGCTGAGCCCGTTGTGCAGCTCGCCGGTCTCGGCGTCGACGAGGTAGGCGGCGAACGCGCCGGCGTCACGGCGGAACAGCGTGTTGGAGAGCGAGCAGTCGCCCCAGTAGAAGCCGGTGAGGTGCAGCCGGGCGATCAGCACGACCAGCGCGTCGATGAGGCGGTCGACGGTGTCGCGGCGCATCATCCGCGCGAACAGGGCCCGGTAGGGCAGCGAGAACTGCAGGTGCCGGGTGACGAGGACGGAGTCCAGTGACTCGCCGCCGGGCGCCTCGCGGCCGCTGACGACGCCGACGGCCTGGACCGCCGGCACGTCCAGCCGGGCGAGGTCGCGCAGCATCTGGTACTCGCGGTCGGCGTACGGCTTGACGATCTCTTTCAGCGCGTAGACGTTGCCGCCGAGCCGGGTGAAGCGGACGACGTGCCGGGAGATGCCGCGGGGGAGCGCGACCAGGTACCACTCCGGCCACTGCTCCAGGGGCATGTCCCAGGGCAGGTCGAGGAGCGCCTGCTGCTCGCGCGGTGCGGCGAGGATCCGAAGCTCCATGGACATCATTGTCCCGTACGGAGGCCGGATCCTCGCCGCGGGCGTTCAGCTGGTGGTCAGCCCTGGATCAGGGCTCCAGCCGCTCGCCGGTCTTGACGGAGAAGAAGTGCTCACTGCCCGGACGGACGGTGAAGTTGATCTTCTCGCCCTTCTGCGGCGCGTTCCGCGGCTCGACCCGCGCGATGATCTGGTCGCTGCGCAGCCGGTCGGCCTGCTCCTCGGCGGCCGGGCCGGCCGGGCGGCCGTACACGTACGCGTCCGAACCGAGCTCCTCGACGACGTCGACGAGCACCGGGATGCCGCCGGTCTCCTCGGCCGAGGCCGGGAGCAGCGACTCGGGCCGGAAGCCCAGGACGACGGTGTCGGAGCCTTCCGCCGCCACCTTCGAGGAGATGGATGCCGGGATGGCGACGTCGGCGTTGCCGAGCGTGGCGCGGCCGTCCTTGACGTCGAACGTCGCGATGTTCATGGCCGGCGAGCCGATGAAGCCGGCGACGAACACGTTGGACGGCTTGTCGTACAGGCCCAGCGGGCTGTCGACCTGCTGCAGCAGGCCCGCGTTGAGCACCGCGACCCGGTCGCCCATCGTCATGGCCTCGACCTGGTCGTGGGTGACGTAGACGGTGGTGATGCCCAGGCGGCGCTGCAGCGACGCGATCTGCGTGCGGGTCGACACGCGCAGCTTGGCGTCGAGGTTCGACAGCGGCTCGTCCATGAGGAACACCTGCGGCTCACGCACGATCGCGCGGCCCATGGCGACACGCTGGCGCTGTCCACCGGAGAGCGCCTTCGGCTTGCGGTCGAGGTACTCGGCGAGGTCCAGCAGCTTCGCGGCGTCGCCGACCCGGCGGCGGATCTCGTCCTTCGACACACCGGCGATCTTGAGCGCGAAGCCCATGTTGTCGGCCACCGTCATGTGCGGGTACAGCGCGTAGTTCTGGAACACCATCGCGATGTCCCGGTCCTTCGGCGGCATGTGGGTGACGTCGCGGTCGCCGATGCGGATGGCGCCGCCGTCGACCTCTTCGAGGCCGGCCAGCATGCGCAGGCTGGTGGACTTGCCACAACCGGAGGGGCCGACGAGAACGAGGAATTCCCCGTCCTCGATGGCGAGGTCGAGTGCGTCGACCGCCGGCTTGTCGGTCCCCGGGTAGATCCGGGTGGCCTTGTCGAACGTGACCGTAGCCATCGTGTTTCCCTTCACCGGCAGGTACGTGCCGGACGATCCGTAGTGAAGTGGCCCGGGTTATGAAACCCGTGTATGAAGTTGTCCCGCGGGTTACTGCCAGGTTGCGGGTGTTACGAGACACTATATGGCGGCGTGCGCCACGTCACCCGGGCGTGACGTAGCTCACGATGGTACGCGCGTGGCCGCTGACCGGGTTGGCCCGCGCGGTACCGTCCGTCCATGACGGTGCGGCTCAGCGACGTCGCCCTGCACGCCGGGGTCAGCGAGGCGACGGTCAGCCGGGTGCTCAACGCGAAGCCGGGCGTGGCCGCGCAGACCCGGCAGGCGGTGCTGGCGGCGCTCGACGTGCTCGGCTACGAGCGGCCCAGCCGGCTGCGCTCGACCAGCGCCGGGCTCATCGGGCTGATCGTGCCCGAGCTGGAGAACCCGGTCTTCCCGGCGTTCGTGCAGGTCATCGAGACGATCCTGGCGCAGCGGGAGTACACGCCGCTGCTGTGCACGCAGACGCCGGGCGGGATCACGGAGGACGAGTACGTCGAGATGCTGCTCGACCGCGGCGTCGCCGGCATCCTGTTCGTCTCCGGGCTGCACGCCGACAGCACCGCGAGCCCCGCCCGCTATCACCGGCTGCGCGAGCTGGGACTGCCGATCGTCCTGGTCAACGGCCACGTCCCGGGCCTGGACGCGCCGTCGGTCTCGACTGATGACGTCGCGGCGGCCGAGCTGGCCGTCCAGCACCTCGCCTCGCTCGGGCACCGTCGCATCGGCCTGGCCATCGGGCCGCGCCGGTTCGTCCCGGCGGCCCGCAAGATCGAGGGCTTCACCCGGGCGATGCGGGCCGTGCCGGGCGCGCCGGACCCCGTCACGCTGGTGGCGACGTCGTTCTTCACCGTCGAGGGCGGCCGGGCCTGCGCCTCCCAGCTGATCGACGCCGGCTGCACGGCGATCGTCTGCGGGTCGGACCTGATGGCGCTCGGCGCGGTGCGTGCGGTGCGGCAGCGCGGGCTCGCGGTGCCCGGCGACGTGTCCGTCGTCGGCTACGACGACTCGCCGCTCGTCCCGTTCACCGACCCGCCGCTGACCACCGTCCGGCAGCCGGTGCCGGCGATGGCCGCGGCCGCGGTGCAGGCGCTGCTGGAGCAGCTGGCCGGCGTCCCGGCGGACCGTGCGGAGCTGCTGTTCACGCCGGAGCTGGTGCTGCGCGGATCGACCGGGCCGGCGTCCACCGGCACGCGTCCGGCGGACAATCCGGGGTAAAAGCAGTCGCGACTCTGCAGAAGCCTTTCCGGATCGGCGCGAAGGCCGTACGGTTCGAAGGCACCAGGAGTACTCCGAGCCGGCGAGGAGGCCCCCGATGCGCATCTCCGACATCATCCGCACCAAGGGCAAGGGCGTTGTGACTGTCCCGCCCGACACCGACGTCCGCACGTTACTCACCGTCCTGGCCGACAACGGGATCGGCGCCGTGGTCGTGTCGGCCGACGGCAGCTCGATCGCCGGCATCGTCTCCGAGCGCGACGTCGTCCGGGCGCTGGCCGCGCGCGGCGCCGCCGTCCTCTCCGAGCCGATCTCCGCGATCATGACGGCCGACGTCCAGACCTGCGCGCCGCACCAGCACGTCGACGAGCTGGCCGCCGCGATGACGGTCGGGCGGTTCCGGCACATGCCGGTGGTCACCGACGACGGCACGCTCGACGGCATCGTCAGCATCGGCGACGTCGTGAAGATCCGCATCACCGAGCTCGAGGTGGAACGCGACTCGCTCTCGACCTACATCCGCACCGCATCGACATAGGTGTCGTTGGGCCCATCCGGCCCTCCACCGATCGGCCGATCTTTCCTGACGTTTGCCGGCAAATCGGGCGACGTGTTCCCAGGTCCGGGCCTGTCGACATGCACGAGAAGTCGATCTCTGAAAGTCTTTGCCCGGTCGAATTTTCGCGAGATGTCATGCGTTGTGAGCAGCGGCGCATTCTCGGACGTGGCGGCCTTCGGGCCGCCACTTCCGATTGTGGGGACCGCCTGAAATCAAACCCGCAGTCGGAATGGTCACACACCCTCGTGACCGAAGTCGGAGGACTCGGTGCTCCCTCCTGGAGTGCCGGGTCCTCTGCGACCGCCGCGGTGGACAATAGCGTTCTATGCCGACACCGCGCCGCGCCTGGACCATCTGGGCCGTCGGCGTATCCGCGTACATCGTCGCCGTCATGCACCGCACCTCGTTCGGGGTGGCCGGGCTGGACGCGGCGGACCGTTTCGACGTGTCGGCCAGCGTGCTCGCCTCGTTCGTCGTGCTGCAACTGGTCGTCTACGCCGGACTGCAGATCCCGATCGGGCTGTTGCTGGACCGGGTGGGCGGGCGCCTGCTGGTCGCGTCCGGCGCGCTGCTGATGGCCGGCGGCCAGGCCGTGCTGGCGCTGGCCGACTCGGTGCCGCTGGCCGCGGCCGGCCGGATCCTCGTCGGGACGGGCGACGCGCTGACGTTCGTCAGCGTGCTGCGGATCGTCTCGGCCTGGTTCCCGCCCGGCCGGGTCCCGGTGATGACGCAGCTCACCGGCCTGGTCGGGCAGGCCGGCCAGATCCTGTCCGCGGTGCCGTTCGTCGCCGTCCTGCACGCCTACGGCTGGAGCGCGGCGTTCGGGTCCGCGGCGGCGACCGGCGTGCTGGTGGGCGTGCTCGCCGCCGTCGCGCTGCGCGACACCCCGTCGCGCGTCGCGCAGCGGCCGCAGGACGCGTCGATCCGGCACCTGGGCGCGGACCTCGTCACCGCGTGGCGGCATCCGGGCACCCGGCTCGGGCTGTGGACGCACTTCACGACCCAGTTCTCCGGCACGGTGTTCGCGCTGATGTGGGGGTTCCCGTTCCTGGTCTCCGGCGAGGGGCGGTCGGAGGCCGCGGCCGGCGCGCTGCTGACGCTGACCGTGCTGGCCGGCGTCGTGGCGGGGCCGGTCATCGGCGTGATGGTGCAGCGCCATCCGCTGCGGCGGTCCTGGCTGGTGCTGGGGATCGTGGCGGCGAACGCGGCCGCCTGGACCGCCGTCCTGCTCCTGCCGGGGCGGGCGCCGGGCTGGCTGCTGGTGCTGCTCGTGCTGTCGATGGCCCTGAGCGGCCCCGGCTCGATGATCGGGTTCGACTTCGCCCGCACGTTCAACCCGCCGAACCGGCTGGGCACCGCGACCGGCATCGTCAACGTCGGCGGGTTCCTCGCCTCGCTGCTGACGATCCTGGCGATCGGCCTGGTCCTCGACGCCCGCGCCGGTGGGTCGTCGGCGCAGTACTCCCTGGACGACTTCCGGGTGGCGATGTGCGTTCAGTACGTGATGTGGGCGATCGGGCTGGTCGGCATCCTGCGCACGCGCCGACTGGCCCGCCGTCGCATGGCCGCCGCCGGCGTCGTCGTGCCGCCGCTGCGCGACGTCATCGCCGCCCGCCGTCGCCGCCGTCGAGAGCAGCCGTGAAGCTGTGGCGATGGCTGTCGATGAACGCGTGCTCGCGCCAGGTCCACGCCACCACCTCCGGCGCCTTCGGGTCGTCGCGGCCCGACCACCACGCACCATGTCCACGCCAGGTAGGCGACGTCCTCGAGCGGGTCGCCGGGCGCGGCGAAGTCGAAGTCGATGAACGCGACCGGGACGCCGGCGCGGAAGACGACGTTGTTCGGGCCGGGGTCGTGGTGGCAGACGACGGGGTACGGCTCGGCCAACCGGCTGCCGAAGGTGGCGTCGTGGAAGTCGCGCAGTAGTGCGGCCGCGGCGCGCACCTGGGCGTCGGCCCATGTGCGGAACCGGGCCGGGACGTCGCCGACCAGGTAGCTCAGCACGTCGCGGCCCTGGTCGTCGCTGCCGAGGTGCCGGGGCGCGCCGTCGAAGCCGCGCTCGGCGAGCCACTGGAGCAACGCCGCGACGAAAGGGGAGTGCGGCCCGGCCGGACGGCGCACGGTGTCGCCGATGCGGACGACGCCCGGGGTGAGGCGGCCGCCGGTCAGGGGCTGTTCGGTCATGTGCGGGCGACGCGCAGCTCGTAGAGGTAGGCCTTGGTGACGCTGCCGCCGTAGTGGTCGTCGATCAGCCCGCCGATGCAGGCGAACAGGCCGCTTCGCCGGTCCGGCGTGAGTGCGCGGTGGCCCGAGTAGGTGGACAGCAGGTCGAGGTAGCCGCGGGTGTCGTACGTGACGTCGGCACGGTAGCGGCGCCGGATGGGTGGGCCGAACAGCGGCGACTCGTCGATCTCGTCCTCGAACGGCGCGATGTCGTCGGCCGGGGTGAGGCGCAGGCCGGGCGGGGTCGCGGGGTCCCAGTGCTCGTAGCACTCCTGGACGTCGGCGAAGAAGTCCTCGGTCCCGCCGGCCACGTGCTCCGTCGTCACCGTGGCCAGGGCGCCGCCCGGCCGCAGCAGCGTGGCGACCCGTTCTGCCCGCACGGCCGGGTCCAGCCAGTGCCAGGCCGTGAACGACGTGACGAGGTCGGCGGACGCGGGCGGCGCGGCCCAGCGCTCGAACGCCGCCTCGACCACCTCGACCGGCAGCCCGTCGGTCCGCTCCTGCAGCACCGCCGCCAGGTTCGCCCCCAACTCGACGGCGACCACCCGCGCCCCGCGCGCCGCCAGCGCCAGCGTCGCCTGCCCGGTGCCGGGCCCGATCTCGACGACGCGCGTGCCCGGACCCAGCCCGGCCAGCTCGCCGAGATCGTCGAAGATCGCCACCGGATACTCCGGCCGGACCCGTGCGTACAGAGCGGCGTCCTCGTCGAAGATGCCGCGCAGCTCCCGGCTCATGCCACCGATCGTGTCATGGCTCGGGCAGGATCGATCGGGTGACCGTCGCGATCTCCGCTGCACGACTCCCCGATGACGCCGAAGCGCTGGCCCGCGTCTATGTGTCGAGCGCGGCGCATCACCTCGCCCTCGACCCGGACCGCTACCGCGTCCCGCCGGTCGACGCCGTCGTCGAGCGCTATCGGGAGCCGCGGCCGGCCGGCGAACGGATCCTGGTCGCCAGACTCGACGGCGAGGTCGTGGGCTCCGCCTCGGTGGCGCGGCTGCCGCGACCCGGCCCGGCCAGCATGCTCGCCGACGTCGCGACCGCCTCCCTGGACGTCGCGGTGCTGCCGGAGCATCGCGGCCAGGGCATCGGCCGCCGCCTGCTGGAGGCGGCCGTCACGACGGCGGCCGGTCTCGGCGCCGTTCGCCTTCAGCTCGACGCGCACCACGCGAACGAGGGCGCGCTGCGGCTGTATCGCGACCTCGGATTCCAGCCGATGGGCGTGCTACTGAGCCGGACGGTGTAGGGAGCCCGAAGTCGTCTCCTGGCTCAACACAGAGGCGACAGGTGTCTCAGGTGATCTGCGACAGAGCTGATGTGCTGAGGAAGCGGTACGAGGCCGCGTCGTCACCCGGCGCGTCAACGGGCGCCTGCACCACATGAGCGGTGGTGGGCCCTGTCTTCGGGTTGATCATCACGGGACGGGTGTCTCGTCGCCGGGGGCGACCTTGGGAACCTGCTGATGCCCGCGAAACCGGCGGATGCGCGCCCCACCGACGGTTCCGGGCCGGCGTCGGTCTGGTTCCGGCGGTCTCGCGGGCATCCACCGTCGTCATGGGGTAACGAGGGAGCCCGAAGTCGGATTCGAACCGACGACCTACCGCTTACAAGGCGGTTGCTCTGACCAGCTGAGCTATTCGGGCAGAAGGGGAAACGGTACCCGAGCGGGCACCGTCCCCTCCACTGCGTCGGATGGCGCGGGCGTCAGACGACCGCGCCGTAGTTGGGATCCTCGCGGCTGCGCTTGTCGACCTTCTTCGGGGCCGGCGGCGGGGCCGGCTTGGAGCTCTCCAGCAGGATCGTGAGCGGCACCGCCGTGAAGTTCGACGAGTAGGTACCGATCAGGATGCCCAGGACCAGGGCGAGCGCGAAGTCCGACAGCGAGTCGCCGCCGAGGACGAGCAGGGCGACGAGGATGAACAGGGTGCTGGCGCCCGTGTTCACCGACCGCGGCAGCGTGTTGAGGATCGCCGTGTTGGAGACGTCGCTGAACTTCTCGCCGTCCTTGCGGGTCCAGGTCTCGCGGATGCGGTCGAACACGACGACGGCGTCGTTGACGCTGTAGCCGATGATCGTCAGCAGGGCGGCGAGGAACATGCCGTCCAGCGGTTTGCCGATCCAGGCGAAGATGCCGACGGTCACGATGACGTTCTGGAACAGCGCGATGACGGCGCCGGTGCCGAACGTCCAGCGGAACCGGATCGCCAGGTACGCCAGCTGCGCCGCCAGCGCCACACCCAGGGCGATGAGCGCGTTGCGCTGCAACTCGTCGCCGAGGCTGGGGCCGATCGTCTCGTCGCGGACGAGTTCGGCGCCGCCGCCGATCTCGTCGAGCGCGGCGATGACGGCGGCCGCCTCGTCGTCGGACATGTCGCTGGCCCGGACGGTGATGTCGTCGTCGCCGGACTCCTGGACGATCGCCGTGGGGAAGCCGGCGTCGGCGACGGCGGCGCGCGCGTCGTCGATGTCGACGGTCTCGGTCGGCGACACCTCGACCAGCCGGCCGCCGGTGAACTCGATGCCGAACTCCAGGCCACGGGCGACGATGCCGCCGACGGCCAGCACGACGGCGACCGCCGAGATCAGCAGCCAGCGCAGCGGCTTCGTCATGAGCTGCGGGTTGCGCTCACGCAGCCAGAGCCGGATCCGGCCGTGGTGCGCCAGGCCGCTGGCGTCGTGGTGCCGGTTCAGCCAGCGCCGGTCGGCCAGCCACTCGCACAGCACCCGGCTCAGCACCAGCGCCGACAGCAGCGAGGCCAGCACACCGATGGTCAGCGTGACGCCGAAGCCGCGGACCGGGCCGGAGGCCAGGAAGAACAGCAGCCCGGCCGCCAGCAGCGTGGTGACGTTCGAGTCGGCGATCGCCGAGAGCGCGTTCTTGAAGCCGCTCTGGACGGCGGCGCGCAGGCTCTTGGTCTTGCCGTCGACGTACTCCTCGCGTGCTCGTTCGAAGATCAGCACGTTCGCGTCGACTGCCATGCCGATCGCCAGGACGAAACCGGCGAGGCCCGGCAGGGTGAGCGTGGCGCCCAGCGCGCTCAGCGCCGCGTAGGAGATCGCGGCGTAGCCGAGCAGCGCGAGGATCGCCATGACGCCGACCAGGCGGTACGCGACGCCGATGAAGATCGCGGTGGCGGCCATGCCGATGATCGCCGCCCAGGCGCTGGCCTCGATGGCCGCGTCGCCGAGGGTCGGGCCGACGACCCGCTGCTCGATGGTGGTGACGTCGATGGGGAGCGCGCCGCCCTCGACCAGCGCGGCGAGGTCCTTGGCCTCCTCCTCGTCGAAGTCGCCGGTGATCTCCGTCGTGCCACCGCGGATGCCGACGCCGCACTGGACGCTGGTCGTCACGTTGGGCGAGGAGATGACGGTGTCGTCCAGCACGATCGCGATGCGCCGCGTCGGGTCGCCCTCGGGCTGGCAGGCGGCCTCGCTGGTGAGGTTCGCCCAGGTGTCGCCGCCGCTGCCGGAGAAGTCGAGCGTGACGAACCAGCCGCGGGTCGGGTCGAACACGGCGTCGGCGCCGTCGATCTCGTCGCCGGTCATCGCGGTGGGCGCGAGCAGCAGCGGCTGGCCGGACTCGTCCGGCAGCACCAGCTGGCCGTCGCCCTCCGGGGCCGGCGTCTCCGACGGCGCGGGCGTCTCGGTCGGCGCCGGGGTGCTGCCGGCGACGACGTCGGTGCCGGTGTCGCCGTCCGCCGACCCGGGCTCGATCGCGCCGCCGACGGAGCCCTCGGTGGCCGGCGGCGTGGCGGGCGGGGTGGTGGCCGGCGGCGTGGCCGGTGGAGTCTCGGCCGGCGTCTCCGGCGTCAGGCCGGACGTGTCGTAGCCGAGGACGGGGTGCACGGTGAGCTGGGCGGTCCGGCCCAGCGCGTCGGCCGCCTCACGCGGGTCGGAGACCCCCGGCAGCTCGACGATGATGCGCCGGTCGCCGGACCGGCTCAGCGACGGCTCCGAGACGCCGAGCGCGTCGACCCGGCGGCGCAGCACCTCCAGTGCGCGGTCGGTGGACTCGGCGTTGGCCTCGACGGTGTCGGTGCTCTGCGTCTCGAGGACGATCTGCGCGCCGCCCTCCAGGTCGAGGCCGAGGTTCGGGCTCGAAGTGAGCGTGATGAAGCCGGAGGCGACGAGGATCAGCAGCGCCGCCACACCGCGGGCGAAGCGCCCGCCGTCGACGGGGGTGCCTCGTTTCGCCGCGCGCCGGCGGATCAGCGCGAAGGTGGCCAGGACGACGGCCGTCACGCCGATGGCGAGGTAGAGCGCGTTGGTGCGATCCACAGGAGGTCTCCAAGGGATGTGCCCGGCGGGCGCGGTCAGGGACCGGCGGCCGGGCGGAGTGCGAAGGGGACGTCTACTGCCGGATCGCGGGCGGGCCGCGCTGCGGGTCGGTCGTGGTCCACGCGTCGTCGGCGGGCACCCGGCCGGTCGGTGCGGGGACGGTGTCGAGCAGGTAGCGGTCGAGTCCGGCGACGGTGCCGACGGACGCCGGCGGCGCGTAGCCGAGCTTGCCGGTCGCGGGTGCGGCGGTGACGGGCAGGTCGCGGACGTCGCCGCCGGCGGTGACGGACGGCGCGGCCGGGCCGTGCACGCCGCTCGGTGCCGTCGCGACGGACGATCCGCGCTGCTGGCCGGCCGGGCCGGCGGTCGCCGGCGGGCCGGACGAGATGAGCATCAGCGCGCCGGAGAGCAGGATGGCGGGGAGCGCCCAGGCCTTCCGGAGCACGCGGTGACCCGCGCGGCCCTCGGAGCGGCGACCCGACACTGCCTCGACCTCCTGACGCACCCTCTCGGCGGTGAGACCGTCCCGACCCCCGAACCGCGCCTACCATACCCGCTGCACCTGAGGCGTACGATGGTGCGGACCGGTACCTGTCAGGGAAGAAGTGACCACATGCCCAACATCGGTACGCCTGAGCTGATCATCGGCCTCATCGTCATCTTCCTCCTCTTCGGCGCGAAGCGGATGCCCGAGATGGCCCGCGGAATCGGCCAGTCGCTGAAGATCTTCAAGTCGGAGATGTCGAAGCCGGCCGACAGCGACGCGGCCAACGCCGTCATCGTCAACCCGGCGCCGGCTCCGCAGCAGGCACCGGCCGCGCAGGCCACCGCCGCGCAGCCGGCCACCGAGACCCCGGCCGCGACGCCGGCCGCCTCCCCGGCCGACCCGGAGGCGCGTCCCGCCCAGTGATCCGGCGCGGGGTCCTCACGACCCCGCTGACCGCCCGCGGTCGCCGACGACGGCGTCCGTGGTGGCGCCGGCGGTGAGCACTCGGTCCTGCAGTTCGGCGGTGCCGTACGGGTCCAGCGTGAGTGCGCGCAGCCGCAGCCGGCCGCCGCGCACGGCGACGGTGACCCGGACGCCGCCGCCCGCCCCGGCGGACTGCTGCGTCGCCGTGCCCCAGGCGCCGCCGGTGGACCAGAACCACGTCACCGGCCCGTCGGAGACGGAGGCGGCCGCGAACCGCAGCTCGCCGCGCACGCCGTCGTAGCCGAACCCGGTGGCGGCGAGCAGCGTGCCCCACGCCGCCATGGCTCGCACGTAGTGGTGGCCGCACTCGGCCTCGTCGAACGGGTTGCGGCGCCGGCCGTCGAAGCGGCTGCGGACCGCCTCGACGACCCGCACGCCGTCGTCGGCGCGTCCCGCCTGGAGCAGGCCGATCGCCGCGGTGTACTCCAGCCCGGTCCACACCTCGGCGAAGTACGGGAACGGCCGGACCGGCCGGTTGCCGTGCGGGTACGACGCCACCAGCAGGCCCGGCTCGCCGGCCAGCGCGTAGCTGCGCTTCGGGTTGAACGGCGCGCCCGGCGCGGTGCGGTCGTTGTGCCGCAGGATGCTGCCCAGCGTCGTGCGGACGTGCCCGGCGTCGAGCAGGTCGCCGAGGCCGGTCAGCCGGGCGACGTGCTGGCCGACCAGCTGGTCGGTGAGGCAGCCGTCGCCGATCTGCAGCTCGGGCTCGGTGAGGTCGCGGGCGCCGATGCCGGGCAGCCGCAGCCCCGGCGCGATGGCGTCATCGTGGCCCGGCGGGCGGATCTCGTGCCGGTAGTACTCGCCGTTGAACAGGTGCGCGTCGATCCAGGCGCTGCCGCGGGCGAACAGGTCCGCGCAGGTGGCGGCGAACTCGTCGTCGCCGAGATGCCGGGACATCTCCTCCGCGGCCCGTAGCGCGGCCAGGTACCACGTGCCGACCTGCGGGTTCGGGCCGAAGTACTCGACGTCCATGGTGTTGTGCTGGGAGCCCTCCATGACGCCGTCGCGGTCGGCGTCCCAGCCACCGGGGATCCAGGCGAACTCCAGCGCCCGGCGCGCGGCCGGCCACAGCGATCGCAGCAGGTCGTCGTCGCCGCTGAGCCGCCACTCGCGGTGCAGCTTCACCAGGCAGCCCATCTGCCCGTCGGCGGCGGCGACGCCGTGCTCGCGGGAGCGGTCCAGCGGCAGCTCCAGCCGGAAGCTCATGTGCCCGTCGGGGCCGGTGGCGTGGGCGAACTCCAGCTCGCGCATCGACCGGGCGAGCTCGCCGAACAGGTACGGCGTCGTGTGCTCGTAGTTCCAGACGTGGGTGCAGTTGCCGTAGCAGCTGCCGCTGTCGTCGTGGCAGCCCTCCCAGCCGTAGAACCGGCCGTCAGGGGTGCGGAAGCAGGTCGGCGAGCGCAGCGTGCTGACGTTGCTCAGCGCCGCCTCGACCAGCGGCGCGGGCAGGTCGCTGCCGGTCAGCGCCGCGACGAACGCGACGGTGCGGTCCTCCAGGTCGGCCAGCTCCGGCGTCGTCGCGGTGACGACGTCCCAGGCGTCGTCGTAGCGCGTCGCGTAGTGGTTGCCGATGACGGTCTCGCCGCGCCAGTCCAGCCGGTTGGGGAAGTGCCAGGTGAGCAGGAACGTGAAGGCGTGCGTCTCGCCGGGTCCGAGGCGGCGCAGGGCGGCGACGGAGGCCACCGGCTCGCCGCCGGCCGGCCGCTCGTCCAGCCGGCCGTCGGCGCCGAGGTCGTCCCAGAAGTCCAGCAGCGGCCCGCCCCAGCTGGACGCGGCCCACGTCGTGCGGACGGTGACGTCGTCCTCGTCCAGCACGGCCAGCGCGATCGATCCCCAGCGCTCGGAGTCCACGGCGCCGCCGGAGCGCAGCAGCACGCCGTCGCCGCGCCGCTCGTTGACGGGCGCCTCGCCGGGGTTGCGGACGCTGCCGGCGACGGTGACGTCCAGGACCTCGGCGCCGGCGTTCGTCACCGCGTACCGCAGCACCGCGACCGGCAGCGAGCTGGCCTCGACGTCGGCCGGGACCAGCGGGTTGAACGCCTGCAGCCGCACCGTCAGCGGCAGCGCCGGGTCGTCGAGTAGCACCTGGCCCAGCGGGTAGGCGGCCAGGAACTCCGACCGCGCGAACCGCGGCAGGCTGTGGTTGGGCACGGCGGCGCCCTCCCAGCCGTCGTACAGGACCGGGTCGATCGGCCCCTCCAGCGCCCGGACGACGTCGCCGGCACGGATCGCGAAGAAGCTGTCCCGCGGCGCGAACCCCTTCGCCGGCTGGTTGCGGATCTCCCAGTCGCGCAGGTCGCCGCGGCCGCCCAGCGACACCGTCCCCGTCCCGATGCCGCCCAGCGGAAGCGCGATGCGCAGTGAGTGGTCGGCGTCGTACCGGCGCAGGACCGGCCATTCCGTCGTCATCGCACGACCACAACGTGCAATAGCGTTCCATGTCAAGCCGCGAGCGGACGCTCCGAGAGGATCGCCACCAGCGTCTTGCGGCCGATCCGCCGTTGCTCCGTCCGCACACCGGTCTGACCGAACGCCGTCAGCCGGCCCGACACCTCGCCGAGCTGCGCCGGCGTGATGCCGTGGCCGGGCCGGTCGAGCAGCCGCTCGGCCAGCACCAGGCGGCCGCCCGGGCGCAGCTTCGCGCACAGCGTGGCGAGGCCCGCGTCCCGGTCGTCCCAGTGGTGCATGGAGGCGAGTGTGTAGATCACCGCGAACGAGCCGTCGGCGAACGGGACGTCCTCGGCGCCGGCCACCCGGACGTCGGCCCCCGGCACCCGCTTGCGGGCCATGGCGACGAACGTCTCCGACGGCTCGACCGCGGCGACGTGCTCTGCGCCGGCGATGTCGGCGGCCAGCTCGAGCGCGACGCCGGGCCCGCAGCCGACCTCCAGCACCGGCTCGCCGGCGCGCGGCTCCGCGAGGTCGACCACCGCCCGGTTGAACTCCGGATGGCGGTTGAACCAGGCATAGAGCCGCGCGCCGATGGCGCCGAAGCTGCTCATCGACCCAGCCTAGGGAAGCGGGATGAACGACGGGGTGCGCGTGTCGGCCAGGTCGCCCGCCTGCACCCGGACGACGCTGAGCGGAGCGCCGGTGACCCGGTCCGGCAGGTCGTAGCGGGCCAGGTACACGCCGGGCGGCACGTCGACGAAGCCGAACCAGCCGGAGCCGTCGCTGACCTGCGTCCGGGTCTCGCCGCCGAGCACCGGCTCCAGGGTGACGGTGACGCCGTCGAGCGCGGCGCCGGTGCGCAGCCGCAGCGTGCCGGCGACGTTCCCCGTCGTCGGCGTCTCCTTCCACGGCATCGACGGGACGGCCGCGTCCTCGGCGAACGGGGCGTCCGGGCCGGTGAGCGCTGCGGCGAGCGCGGCCCGCTCGGCGTCCTTCACCGCGGGCGAGCCGGCGGCCGCCGTCAGCGACGGGTTCGCGTAGGAGTAGCCGCTCCAGCCGGCGACGGTGTTGCCGGCCGCCGTCGGCGTGAGCAGGTCGTTCACCTGCTGGACGCTGTCGGCGATCTCGTTGAGGTACAGCGCCGGGCCGGACACCGTCTGCCGGTCGCCCTGCCAGTCGGCGAGTACCTCGTTCCACTCGGCGAACATCCGCGCCTGATCGGGCATCCACTCGCGCTTGTAGTTCATGGCGACGACGGTGTCGATGATCCCCTCGTCCAGCCAGCCCCTCCAGTCCTGCAGGACCTCGGCGTACGTGCGCGTCTTCTCCCAGCCGCCGACGCTCTGCGGGCCGAAGCCGTAGGTGATGCCGTCGTTGCTCAGCCGCACCGCCGGGTCGATCTCGAAGATGCCGAGGTAGATGCGGCGCACCAGGCTGGTGATCTGGTCGCGTCGCCAGTCGGTGAACTCGGTGTCCGACGGCGCCGGCACATCCGTGCGGCCGGTCGCGGCCTGGAACCGGGCGATCGAGGTCTCGCTGTAGCCCCAGTCGCTGTGCGTGGTGGTGGAGTTGTGGTCGGGGTAGCGGATGTAGTCGAGGTTGATGCCGTCGACGTCGTACTCGCGGACGATGCTCTGGATCGCGCCGACGACGTAGTCGCGGGCGGCCGGGTTGGCCGGGTCGATGAAGCTGTTGTTGCCGACCCGCTCGGCGCCGTCGACCCGCTTGTTCAGCCAGCGGTCGGCGCCGGTGGCGGTGGGGCCGTTGGTGTTGAACACATGCTCCGGCGACTGCGGCGGCGTCGCCGAGTTCCACAGCGTGCCGAAGTTGACCCACGCGTGCACCTCGAGCCCGGCCGCGTGCGCCTGCTCGATGACCTCGTCCAGCGGGTCGTACGGCGCCGGCGCGATGGCGGCGTCGGTGCGCGGGTAGTCGGCGCGGTTGCAGAAGCAGTCGTAGCGGCGCGCGACCTGGACGATCAGCGCGTTCGCGTTGACCTCCAGCGCGTCGCCGACCAGCTCCTCGACCTGCGCCGGGGTGTAGATGCCCTCGTTGAAGGCGTCCACCCAGTAGCCGCGCCACTGCTCGGGAAGCGGTTCGGGACCGGCCGCGGCAGGGGGCGCCGCGACGACGGCCAGGACGAGTGCCACGATGACGGGGAGCGTGCGACGACGTCGGCTCACGCTGGTCCTCCTCGATGGACTAGACCAATATGGGCCCCAAGTCTGGAAGACTTTGCGCGAAACGTCTACAGGGGGTGAAGGCGTGGCGAAGTACCACTCGATCCGGGACGAGATCCTCGACCTCGTCGCGGAGCTGAGCGTCGGCGACGCACTGCCGGCCGAGCGCGCGCTGGCGCCGCGGTTCGGCGTCTCGCGGATGACGCTGCGGCGTGCCGTCGAGGAGCTGGTCCGCGAGGGCCGGCTGGTCCGGCGGCAGGGCGCGGGCACGTTCGTCGCCGGCCCGAAGATCGCGCAGGGGCTGGCCGTCACGTCGTTCTCCGAGGACATGCGCCAGCGCGGCTCGGTGCCCTCCAGCCGCACGCTGGCCGTCGACGACGTGCTGGCCGGCGCGCCGCTGGGCCGCCGCCTGGAGATCTCGCCGGGCGAGAACGTCGTGCGGGTGACCCGGCTGCGGCTGGCCGACGACGCGCCGATGGCGGTCGAGACGCTGCACGTGCCGCGCGCCATCGCGCCCGGCCTGGAGGGCGCGATGCTCGCCGACGGCTCGTTCTACGAGCTGCTGCACGACGTGTACGGGCTGGAGCTGTCCGGCGGCGTGCAGACCATCGAGGCGACCGTCACCGACGAGATCGAGTCCGAGCTGCTCGGCGTGCCGCTGCACTCGCCGGCGTTCCTGTTCGAACGGATCTCCCGCGACACCGCCGGCCGGGTGGTCGAGTTCGTCCGCTCCGTCTACCGTGGCGACCGCTACCAGTTCCGCGTCGAGTTGCAGCCGGCCCGCCGGCCACTGAGGACGAGCGAGTGACGAGTTCCGACCTGGACCGGCTGGCCACCGAGGGACGGTTGCCGGCCGCCGCCGACCTGGACCTGCGGTCCACCCGTGAGCAGGTCGACTTGATGGCCGCGCAGGACCGGGTGGCCGTCGACGCCGTCGCCGCGAACCGGGACCGTCTGGTCGAGGCGATCGACCAGACGGTGGCCCGGCTGCGCCGCGGCGGCCGGCTGATCGAGGTCGGCGCCGGCACTCCCGGCCGGCTCGCCGTCCTCGACGCGGCGGAGTGCGGGCCGACGTTCGGGGTGGACGAGCGCCAGGTGGTCGCCGTCATGGCCGGCGGGTTCGACGCGGTCCGCTCGGCGACCGAGCACGACGAGGACGACCACGACGGCGGCCGCGACGACCTGGCGGCGCTCGGCGTCGGCCCGGACGACGTCGTGGTCGCGGTCAGCGCGTCCGGGCGGACGCCGTACGTGCTCGGCGCGCTGGCCGCCGCCCGCGCGGGCGGCGCCTACACCGTCGCCGTCGTCAACAATCCCGGCTCGCCGATCGCCGCCGCCTGCGCCGTCGCCGTCGAGGCGCTGACCGGCCCCGAGGTGCTGGCCGGCTCGACCCGGCTCAAGGCCGGCACCGCCGCCAAGCTGGTGCTCAACACGATCTCGACGCTGGTCATGGTGCAGCTGGGGCACACCCACGGCGACCTGATGATCGACGTGCGGGCGTCCAACGACAAGCTGCGCCGCCGCGCGCAGCGGATCGTCCAGGAGGCCACCGGCGAGTCCGCCGATGCGGTCGCGGCCGCGCTGGCCGCCAGCGGCGACGAGACGAAGACGGCGACGGTCATGCTGCTGGCCGGCGTCGACGCCGACGAGGCCCGCGCCCGGCTCGCCGCCGCCGGCGGCCACGTCCGCGCCGCCATCGCCCGGTGACACGACGAAGGTTGTGACGGTGTGGATGAGCCGGCAAGGATTTCGGTTCGCGATCTCCGCAACCATGTCAGTGAGGTCCTGCGGCGGGTTGAAGCAGGAGAGACGCTCGAAGTCACGGTCAACGAGCGCCCGGTGGCGCTGCTGATTCCGCGTCAGATCAGGCCGCGTACCTTGCCTGCCAGGGAGTTTCTCGTCACGGTGCCGCGCGCGGACAGCGCGCTGGCAGACCAGTTGGATGCGGCCATGCCCGAGACGACGGCAGAGCTGGACGACCCATGGCAGACGTGAAGCCCAGTCGAAGGCGCCGTCAGCGCCGTGACGATCGGGGAGCTGCGGTGGGGTGTGCTGATGGCGCCCGACGACGAGGCCAGATCGCGTCGTCTCGACACGTTGAACGCGGCGCAGCGGTTCGAGCCGATCGTCATCGACGACCAGATCGCGGCCGCCTGGGCCCTGCTGAGGCAACGGCTCAAGAGTCAGGGTCTCAAGATGGGTGTGAACGATTCGTGGATCGCCGCTACCGCCATCGCTCACGGGTGGCCGGTTGTCACACAGGATCAGGGCTTCCCGGGCGGTGTCGCGGGGCTGCACGTCATCGTCGTCTGAAGGCATCAGGCGAGGGCGTAGGCGATCTCCAGGACCGCGAGCAGCAGCGTGACCACCGCGACAAGGCCGGGCAGCTTGCCGTCGGGGAGGGCCCGGTCGGAGTGCAGGGCCTCGTGCGAGCGCCGGTAGCGGCGCCGCGCCAGCAGCAGGACCGCCACCGCGACCGGCGCGACCAGCAGCCCGAACACCACTGCCGCCGGGCCGAGCGGCTCGGCGGCGAGCCGGGTGGCCAGTACGACGCCGACCAGCAGCGCGAGCGCGGTGCGGGTCCACGCCAGCGCGGTCCGCTCGTTCTGCGCGCCGTCGTCGTAGGTGCGCTCGGCCATCGTCAGGGCGCGACCAGCACGACGACGATGACGATGGCCGCGATGGCCAGCCCGAACGCGAGCACCGGCGCCAGCGCCGGTGACGGCAGCGGCCGCGACTCGCGCAGCGCCCGCTCGGCCCGGGCCCAGCGGAAGAACGCCAGCACGCTGCACGCGGCGCCCAGCGCCGACAGCGCCACGACCAGCACCAGCCGCAGCCCGTTGTGGTCGGGGATCTCCAGCGCCTCCAGGGCGATGCCGGCGGCCAGCAGCGCGAGCGCCGTGCGGATCCAGGCCAGGAAGGTCCGCTCGTTGGCGAACGTGAAGCGTGGGTCGGGCTCGCTGCCGGCCTGGTAGACGCTGCGCGGCCAGCGGCGGGACGGGTCGTCGCGGTCCGCGCTGTCGGTCATGATCCGTCGCTCTCGAGGTGATGGGTCGCTCTCGATTGTGGCTCAGGTGGGCTGCGGCGGTGCCGCCCGGTGCCCCGTTGGGCCGGCAGCCGCGCGTGCGGAGGCCGTGCGCCGTTGACGTTCGCCGGCTCGGCCGGTGGCGGCGGTGGCGGTCCGGCGTCGGGCTCGGCGTGGCGGGCGCGCGGCTCCGGCTCCGGCTCGACCGGCTCCGGATCGGGCTCCAGCTGGATCGGCCGCGTCTCGCGGGTCACGTCGGGCTCGACCACCGGCTCGGGCAGGACGGGGCCGGGCTGGACCCGCCGCGCCCGCCGTCCGGCGCCCCGGGACGGCAGCGGCTGGGCGAACGGGTCCGAGGCCGGGTCGAGCCACTCGATGCTGGTGGCCTCACCATGGCCGTGCACCGCGACAAGGTCGTCGAGCGAGCTCCACAGGCTGGTCGCCGGGTGTGCCGACGCCCAGCGCAGCGCGACGTGACCGTCGGCGAAGAGGACGCCGTAGGCCACCACCCCGACCCCGGACACACCGGTGTAGTCGACGTGGCGGACGAGGGCGAACCGTCGTGGGAGCAATCGACCACCGTAACGTTGGGAACTCCGGGCAGGCCGGACGTCACCCCCGTGTACTCAGGCCTGTGCAGCCTCATCATCGTCGATGTGCGGCGATCCTGTCACGGCGGCCCGCCGGGACACACGGTGCGGGGCGGTCGCCCACCGGGACCGCTCGCCGGGTTACGGTACGTCGGACTCTCGGTCAAAGTTCTCAGGAGTGATCTCGATGGACCCTCGGCTGCAGCCCCAGACCCCCGAAGTCGACCCCATGGTGACCACCGCCGTGATGAACGTGCGTGATCGCTTCGGCGCGGAGGGCCTGCGCGACCTGATGGCCCTGGCGCAGATGGAGCTGCGCAACGTCGAGGCGGCCGAGCGGCGGCTGGCCACGCTGTCGGAGCCGGCGGCCGCCGAGCCCGTCGACGCGGCGGACACCCAGGCCTGGCTGGCCTACACCGAGGTCGACCCGGACCCGGGCACCGACCGCCGCTGACCCCGTCGCCGCCGCGTCAGATCGCCCGTAGCGCGGTCAGGATCTCGGTGGCCCAGCGGGAGATGTCGTGGCTGGTGACGCGGTCGCGCAGCAGCTTCATGCGCTGTTCGGCCTCGGCCGGCTCGAGCCGCATGGCCGTCAGCATGGTGCGTTTCATCCCGTCGATGTCGTGCGGGTTGACGAGGAACGCGCCCTCGCCGAGCTCGTCGGCCGCGCCGGCGAACTCGGACAGCACGAGCGCGCCGCGCAGGTCGGCGCGGGCGCTGACGTACTCCTTCGCGACCAGGTTCATGCCGTCGCGCAACGGTGTCACGACCATGACGTCGGCGGCCAGCAGCAGCGAGACCAGCTCGGAGCGGTCGTAGGACGAGTGCAGGTAGTGCACCGCGGGGTGCCCGATGCGACCGTAGTCGCCGTTGATGCGCCCGACCGCCAGCTCGACATCGTCGCGCAGCGTCTGGTAGGCCTCGACCCGCTCGCGGCTGGGCGTGGCCACCTGGACCAGCACCGCCTCCTCGGGGGTGATGGCGTCCTCGGCGAGCAGCTCGCCGAACGCCTTGAGCCGGTGCCCGATGCCCTTCGTGTAGTCGAGCCGGTCGACGCCGAGCAGGATGTAGCGCGGCGACCCGACCTCCTCGCGGATCGTGGCGGCCCGCTGCTGCACCTCGGGGTCGGCGGCGAGCCTCGCCACCTCCTCCACCTGGATCGAGATGGGGAACGAGCGGGCCAGCACCTCGCGGCCGTCGTCGAGCACCAGGCTCTCGTCGACCAGCCGCGCCGAGGCGAACGTCTCGGCCAGCGACTCGAAGTTGCTGGCCGCGCCGGCCCGCTGGAACCCGACGAGGTCCGCGCCGAGCAGGCCCTCGAGGATCTGCCTGCGCCACGGCAGCTGTGCGAACAGCTCCGTCGGCGGGAACGGGATGTGCAGGAAGAAGCCGATCTTGAGGTCCGGGCGCAGCTCGCGCAGCAGCCGCGGCACCAGCTGCAGCTGGTAGTCCTGGATGAACACGACGGCGTTCTCGGCGGCCACCTCGGCGGCGGCGCGGGCGAAGCGCTGGTTGACGGCGCGGTAGGCGTCCCACCACTCCCGGTGGTACTCCGGCTGGACGATGACGTCGTGGTACAGCGGCCACAGCGTGGCGTTGGAGAACCCCTCGTAGTAGAGCGCGATCTCCTCCGCCGACAACGGCACGGGGACCAGGTCCATGTCGTCGGTCGAGAACGGCTCCGGCGCGTCGTCGGGCGAGCCGGTCCAGCCCACCCATGCGCCGTCATAGGCCCGCATCACCGGGGCCAGCGCGGTGACCAGTCCGCCGGGGCTCCTGCGCCAGGTGGTCGTGCCATCGGCTGTCGACACGCGATCGACCGGCAGCCGGTTGGCGACTACGACGAAGCTACTCGTTCCAGTCGTGGACAAATGGGGCCTCCTCGTGCCGACAACGGTAACCGAGTTGTGCGGTGCCTGGGTTGTCACACCCCTTGCCTACGATGGCGGGTATGGACGACCACGAGCGCGAGATCCTCGAGTTCGAGCACCGCTGGTGGAAGTACCCAGGAGCGAAGGAACAAGCCGTACGCAGTGAGTTTGGGCTGTCCGCGACGCGCTACTACCAAGTGCTGAACGCGCTGATCGACCGGCCGGAGGCACTGGCGCACGACCCGCTGCTGGTGCGCCGGCTGCGTCGGCAGCGCTCGCGGCGGTTGCGGACCCGATCCGGACGCTCGCTCGCCGCGGAGGCATGAGCGGGAGCGCCGGTCCATACGACAGTGTCGCTGATCTTGATCGGCCGCGCCAGGGCCGAGTGCCTCGCTTCCGCCCGGTCGCGTGGCGTACGCTCCTGATCCTGTGACGATGGGTGACCGACTTCAACGGCTCTGGCCGTCCCTCGTCGCGCTCGTCGGCACGGTGGCGGTCGTCCTCGCGCTGCTCTGGTACTTCGGTGACGACACCGACGACAGCACCCCCGACGACGTCGCGGCGGGCGACGTGAGCGGCGCCGAGCCGCCGGCGACGGAACCGCCCGCCACCGAGCCCCCGGCCACGGAGCCGCCGGCCACCGAGCCGCCGTCCGCCGACCCGACCGGCCCGGTCACCGCCGACCCGGAGGCCCGCGAGCCGCTGGGCGTGCTGAACCAGACCGACGAGCCGGGGCTGGAGGAGCAGGCGCGCGAGCGGTTCGAGGAGGGCGGCTGGGAGGTCGCCGCCGTCAGCGAGTTCACCGGCAACGTCCCGGAGACCACGGTCTACGTGCCCGAGGGCATGGAGGAGGCGGCCGACGCGCTGATGGCGCAGTTCCCGGAGATCGGCCGGAGCATGCCCAACGTCGAGCCGTTCAACGACACCCGCCTGGTCGTCGTGCTCGTCGACGACTACCTCGACGAGGTCGAGTCGGAGTGACGCCGCGGCTGCGAGCGCTGTCCGGCCGGCTGGACCGGACCCTCGTGGCCCTCGACTTCGACGGCGTGCTGTCGCCGATCGTCTCCTCGCCCGATGCGGCCGTCGCGCTGCCGGGGACGGCGGACGTGCTGACGGCGGTCGCCGGGCGCGTGGCCCGGGTCGCCGTCGTCACCGGCCGGCCGGCGGCGGACGCGGTGCGGCTGGGCTCGCTCGCCGACGTGCCCGGCCTGGTGGTGCTCGGGCACTACGGGCTGCAGCGCTGGTCCGGCGGCGAGCTGACCACGCCCGGCGCCGACGACGGCGTCGACCTCGCCCGGCGCCGCGTGGCCGAGCTGGCCGCTGTCCGGCCCGGCGTCGCCGTCGAGGACAAGCACCACTCGGTGGCGCTGCACACCCGGTCCGCGCCCGACCCGGCGGCGGCGCTGGCGGAGCTACGGCCGCACGCCGACGCCGTCGCGGCCGAGGCCGGGCTGCAGGTGACGCCCGGCCGGTTCGTGCTGGAGCTGCGCCCGGCCGGCGTCGACAAGGGCTTGGCGATCCGGGCGCTGGTCGCCGAGACCGGCGCCACCGCCGTCCTCTACGCCGGCGACGACCTCGGCGACCTGCCCGCGGTCGCCGCGGTGCGGGAGCTGTCCTCGTCCGGCCTCGTCGGGCTGGTCGTCTGCTCGGACGCCGAGGAGGCCTCGGCCGAGCTGCGCGCCGCCGCCGACATCGTCGTGCCCGGGCCGCCCGGGGTTCAGGCGCTGCTGCGCGAGCTCGCCGCCCTCGACTGACCCGGTATCACGGCGGTATCATCGCGGGTATGGCGATGACACTGCGACTCACCGACGAAGAGACCGAGGCGCTGCGGCGGCAGGCCGAGCGCGAGCATCGGTCCATGCACGAGGTCGTCCGGCTCGCTCTCGTTGATCGCATCGAGCAGGGCGATCGGTCCGAGCACATCAAGCGGCTGGCGAACGAGGTCAAGGACCGGCACGCCGGCCTGCTGGCTCGCCTCGCGGAATGACGGTCTACCTCAGCCTCGCCGACGTGCTCGACACGGCTGAGGTCGTACTCGGCCGCCCGGCCGAGCTCCGGGACCTAGGCCTGCTCGACTCCGCGGTGCACCGGCCGCAGGCCTCGATGTTCGGGGCCGACGCGTATCCGGATCTGCCCACGAAGGCAGCGGCCTTGCTGGAGTCGTTGGCTCGCAATCACCCACTGATCGACGGCAACAAGCGCCTGGCGTGGGCGGCGACGGTCGTCTTCCTGCTCGACAACGGCATGAGCCTGCTCGACGTCGACCAGGACGAGGCGTATGACTTCGTGATCGCCGTCGCCGAAGGAAAGCTCGAGCTGGCCGAGATGGCGGCCTGGCTCGTGGCGAACGCGGAACTGCTCGCCTGATGGGTATCCACGATGCGATACAAAATCGTCTCGCATCGTGGATACGAGCTGCCTGGATCCAAAACCGCCACGTAAGGTGACAAGCAGTTGTCCTCATCCAGAGGAGCCGAGGGACCGGCCCGTCGAAGCTCCGGCAACCGTCCGTGTCGATCAGCGCGATGACGGTGCCAATTCCGGCCCGCCCATGAGGTGGGAGAGATGAGAAGGGATCCGCAGCAGCATGACCACCACCGGAACCGCCCTGGGGCGCGCCACGCACCTTTCATGTCGTGAGTGCGGCGCCACCGTCGAGCTCGGCCCCTACTACGCGTGCCTGGAGTGCTTCGGCCCGCTGGAGGTGGCCTACGACTTCGGCACCATCACGCGCGAGCGCATCGAGAGCGGCCCGCGCTCCATCTGGCGCTACCGCGACCTCCTCCCGGTCCCCGAGACCATCGCCGAGATCCCGAACACCGACCCGGGCTTCACGCCGCTGATCCGCGCGGACAACCTGGCCCGCGAGCTGGGTCTGAAGGCTCTCTGGATCAAGAACGACGCCGCCAACCCCACCCACTCCTTCAAGGACCGCGTGGTGGCCGTCGCGCTGGCGGCGGCGCGTGAGCTGGGCTTCAAGGTGCTGGCCTGCCCGTCGACGGGGAACCTGGCCAACGCGGTCGCCGCGGCGGCGGCCCGCGCCGGGATCACCAGCTACGTGTTCATCCCGAGCAACCTCGAGCGGCCGAAGATCGTCACGAGCGCCGTCTACGGCACCACGCTGGTCGCCGTCGAGGGGAACTACGACGACGTCAACCGGCTGGCCTCGGAGCTGGCCGGCGAGCACGACGACTGGGCGTTCGTGAACGTCAACGTGCGGCCGTACTACGCCGAGGGCTCCAAGACGCTCGGCTACGAGACCACCGAGCAGCTGGGCTGGCGGCTGCCGAAGCAGGTCGTGATCCCGGTGGCCAGCGGCTCGCAGCTGACCAAGGTCGACAAGGCGTTCCGCGAGCTGGTCCAGCTGGGCCTGGTCGAGGGCGACGCGCCGGCGATCTTCGGCGCGCAGGCCACGGGCTGCTCCCCGGTCGCGACGGCGTTCAAGGAGGGCCACGACGTGGTCCGGCCGGTGCGCCCGGACACCATCGCCAAGTCACTGGCCATCGGCAACCCGGCCGACGGGCCGTACGTGCTCGACGTCGCGCGGCGCACCGGCGGCGCGGTCGAGGACGTCAGCGACGAGGAAGTGGTCGACGGGATCCGGCTGCTGGCCCGCACCGAGGGCATCTTCGCCGAGACCGCCGGCGGTGTCACCGTCGCCGTCCTGGCCAAGCTGCTGCGCGAGGGGAAGCTCGACCCCGACGCCGAGACCGTCATCTTCAACACCGGCGACGGGCTCAAGACGCTCGACGCCGTCTCGTCCGTGGTCGGCCCCGCCGGCACCATCGCACCCACTACCGAGGCGTTCCACAGCCTCGTCAACGGAGGCTGAACATGAGCGTCGCCGTACGCGTCCCCACCATCCTGCGCACCTACACGAAGGGCGAGTCCGACGTCAGCGTCGAGGTGCCCGACGGCGCCACGCTCTCCGACGTGCTCGGCGCGCTCGACGCCGCGTACCCGGGCATCGGCGCGCGCGTGCTCGACGACACCGGCCAGATCCGCCGGTTCGTCAACGTCTACGTGAACGACGACGACGTGCGCTTCTCCGACGGCCTGCAGACGCCGACGCCGGCCGGTGCGAAGGTGTCGGTCATCCCGGCGGTCGCCGGCGGCTGACCGCAGCGGCTCACCCAGCGGCCCACCCAGCGGAGGTCACCGTCAGCCGACGGTGACCTCGCTGATGTTGAAGGCGTCCTCCGCCCATGGGAAGACCCAGATGAACAGCGCGTAGACGAGCGCGGCGACGAGGATCAGGTAGATGAGCAGCCGCACGGGCCACGGTCCTGGCAGGTGCCGCCAGATCCAGGCGTACATCTGTCTAGACTTCCTCTCCGCCGATCAGGATGCCGGTCGCGTACATACGGTGTGACGACCCCCAGCGCGGCCAGCACGTGGTCAGCGTGATGCGCCGCTCGGTGGGCTCGGTCTCCTCCGCCTCGCCCGGCACCGGGTCGACGACCCAGCTGTCCCTGATGCCGATCCTGTTGCCGTCGGGGTCGCCGTTCGGCGCGCTGTCCAGCTCGTAGAGGAACGTGCCGGCGCTCGTCTCGATCTCGATGATGTCGCCGACCTGCAACTCGGGGAACTCGGCGAACGGTTCGCCGTGACCGGAACGGTGGCCGGCGATCGAGAAGTTCCCGACCTGGCCCGGGTCGACGGAGTCGAGGTAGTGGCCGGGGCCGTTCTTGAGGTCGGAGTCCTCGGTGCCCTGGACGATGATCCACTCCCAGTCGTCGCCGAAGCGGGGGATGCGGATGATGCCGTAGGCGTCGCCGACCTCGAGCTGGTCCAGCGGGATCGGGTCCTTCTCGATCTGGCCGGCGTCGAGCCCGAGCTGGTCGCGCAGGTCGTCCTGGGCGTTGGCGGTCTGGATGCCGGTGCCCCACAGCGTGTAGACCACGAACAGCAGCACGACCGCCCCGGCGGTGAGCATGAGCTCGCCGACACCACCCGCGATGAGTGCGACGAGGTTGCGCTGGGGCGCTGGCTGAGGGGTCTTCCGGCGGGAGGCCTTACGACGCCCCCGGGCCGCCTTGCGATGCATGCCCAAGAGCCTAACCGGCGACCCCCGCTCCACGTGAGCTGATCTCCACCAGACCGGCCGAACCGGAAATCTGGTCTGCTACCGTGCGTCGAGCGTGTGCCCGGGGAGCGAGTGAATCTTGAGGAGATGTCAGCTCATGAATCGCGCAGTTCCGCGCCGGCTGCTGGGCGCGGTGGCGATGACCGGGGCCGGCGCACTCGCTCTCGCCGGCGCCGCGCCGGCGGCGGCCACCGACGACGATCCGGCCGGTCTGGTCGACCTGCGGTCCGTCGAAGCGGCGGCCCACTCGCTCGAGGTGGCGGCCGGCCGCGCGGGGCTCCCGGTGGACGTGGTCCGGGAGCTGGTCGAGTCCGGCCGGGCGGTCGTCGGCGACGGCGGCACACTGTCCTACACCGACCGGTTCGACGCGCCGGACGACCACCCGGCCGGCACGGCGCCGGTCGCGGACGTCCCCGGTGACCCGGCCGGCGGCTCGAAGCCGGACGCGCCGCTCACCATCTACTTGGACTTCGACGGCGCCACGCTCCGCAACACCGAGTGGAACCGCTTCTACGGGCAGGACGTGTACGAGCTGGCGCCCGTCGCGGCCGCCGCCGACGCGGGCTACGTGTACCAGGTGTGGGCGCGGGTGGCCGAGGACTACGCGCCGTTCGACGTCAACGTCACCACGACGGACCCCGGCGCGGACGCGCTGCACAAGACGTCCGCGGACGACGGCGAGTACGGCATGACGGCGGTCGTCACGGACACGACGGACATCGAGCCGGCCGGCGAGTCCAGCGGGCGGGCGTGGGTGGGCGGGTTCGGGAACGCGTTC
>NZ_POTW01000099.1 GCF_003236295.1 Jiangella anatolica | reverse complement strand
GTGGCGGACGCGGTCGCCGTCCACCCCGCCCGGCTGATGGCGACGGGGCTGAAGGTGCCGAGGCCGCCGGCGTAGTGCGAGACGGTCTCGATGAACCGGTCGTTCGGCGAGAAGTTCGCCGTGCCGAACCGGGCCAGCCGGGTCTGGAACGACGTCGCGTCGTCGCTGTTGATGATCGGGACCTGGTTGAGGTTCGTGTTGTAGAAGCCCCAGTACCCGCCGCCGCCGTTCTGCGACCCGCGCACCTTGTAGGTCCAGTTCGTCCACGACACGTCCAGCGCGTTCAGCCCGGCCATGAACTCGGCCCAGATGTCGTCGAAGTAGTAGAACGAGTACTCGCCGTACAGCACCGGGATCCCCGGGTTGACCAGCCGGTTCGCGACGTCGGCGAGCTGCGTGGTGACGACCGAGCGCTGCGCGTTCCAGTCCTGGCCGTTGGGCATGTCATACGGGTGCAGCTCGTAGACGACGTTGGTCCAGCCGTACGTGGACGGCGCGGCGATCGCGTTCCAGCCGAAGAACGCGGCGAGGAAGATCGTGTGGTCCGGGTCGATGGCGCGGACGGCGTCGTAGATGCGGTCGTACACGTCGCTCTTCTGCGTGACGTCGGCGGCGTCCTCGCCGTAGTCGACGAGCGGCTCGTTGATGAGGTCGTAGCCGGCGACGGCCGGGTTGCCCTCGTACCGGGTGGCGATGGCCTGCCAGATGTTCACCACCCAGTCCTGGTAGGTCGTGCTGCCCCAGTACCCGTTCGGGTTCGGGCCGACGCGGCCGCAGCTGCCCCACGGGCACCCGCCGCCGGGCACCGTGTGCAGGTCGAGGATCACGTAGATGCCGCGCTCGCCGGCCTCCTGGATCAGCCAGTCGATCTTCGTCCATGGGTTGGCCTTCCAGGTCCCGTCCAGGTTGAGCAGCTCGCTCCAGCCGATCGGCAGCCGGACGGTGTTCAGCCCGATCGCCGCGATGTTGTCCAGGTCGGCCTCGGTCAGCCAGGTGTCGCGGTGCGTGTCGACGATCTGCTGGGCGGTGGTGGCGCCGAACCGGTCGTCCAGTGCCAGCCGGAGTGAGTAGTCGTCGTTGTTCAGCGCGACGTCCAGCTCGCCGATCGACCACCACGAGCCGGAGCTGCCGGTCTGGGTCACCCGCAGGTACCGGGCGGCGACGGCGGGGAAGTTGACGGTGGTCGCCTTGAACGTGCCGGTCCCGGTCGCGACCGGGGTCCACGAGGTGCCGTTGTCGGAGACGGCGACGGTGTAGCCGCGCGGGTAGTCGGTCTCGGACGAGGAGTTCTTCTGCGTGTCCAGCACGACGTTGTTGAACGTGACCCGGGCGCCGAAGTCGGCCTGCACGTACTGGCCGGGGACCTGCGCCGTGCCGGACGTCCACCGCGTGGCCGGGTCGCCGTCGGTGAGCGCCGACGTCGTGCCGGCCGGTGAGCTGGTCACCGCCCAGCCGGCCCGGTCGAACTTCCCGGTCGACGTGACCGCGAGCTCGGAGACCGACCACCAGCCGGCCTTCGTCCCGGTCTGGGTGATGCGCAGGTACCGCATCCAGGTGCTGGTCCACAGATCGGCCGTGACCAGGCGGTTCGTGCCGGCGCCGCTGGCCACCTTGGTCCAGTTGACGCCGTCGGAGGAGCCGGAGATCTCGTACGTCGCGGGGTAGTCGTTGGGGTACGAAGGTCCGGAGTCGAACAGCACGCGGGTCACCTCGATGACCCGGCCGAAGTCGACGGTGTACGTCTGGCCGGCGACCTGGTTCGCGCCGGTCGTCCAGCCGGTGGCGATGTTGCCGTCGATGCCCGCGCCCGGCGTGGTGAAGCCGGCCGTCGAGCTGGCCGTCGCCGTTGCACCTCCGTTGTTCACCACCGGGTCGGAGAACAGGTTCAGCTCGGCGACCGACCACCACTGCGCCTTCGTCCCGGTCTGCGCGACCCGGACGTAGCGGGCCACCTGAGGCGCGAACCGGGTGGTCGTGATCTCGGACGTGACGGTGGGCGGCGGCGTCCCGGCCGCCGCGGCCACGCTGGCCCACGTCGTGCCGTTCGACGAGACCTGCACGTCGTACGCGGCCGGCCAGTCGGCCGTCGACGGGCCGGCGTCGAGCGTGATCCGGTTGAACAGCGTCGGCACGCCGAGGTCGACCTGGACCCACTCGGCGCCGGCCTGCGCGGCGCCGCTGGCCCAGCGGGTGCTGAGGCTGCCGTCGAGCACGTTCGACGCGCCGGCGGCCGACGCGGTCGCCGTCCAGCCCGTGCGGTCGAGGGCGAACTCGCCCAGCGGTGACATCCAGTCCTCGAACGTGAGCCAGCCGCCGAGGTTGGTGCCGCGGAGGTTCACGACCGAGCCGGTGCCGTGGTTGGTGCGCAGCACGGGTCCGTCGGCGGCGAGGAAGTCGCCGGGGCCGAGTGGAGCCGCCTGTGCCGGGGCGCCCGCGAGGGGGACGAGGGCCGCCGTGGTGAGTGCCGCGATGGTCAGGACATGGGCTGGTCGTCGCACGCTTGTCTCCTTTGACGTCGACGAAGGGGCGTTGTGGTCCTGCAGCGTGGCGGTTATAGTACGGCAAAAAATAAGACTCAGGAAGATGCGGATGATCTCTCTCGAACCAGCACAGAAGGCCCGCCTCGCGGCCGAGCCGCCGGTCGCCGACGCGCGCGCCTTCCCGGCCGGCTTCCGCTGGGGACTGGCGACCGCGGCCTACCAGATCGAGGGCGGCGCGACGGCCGGCGGCCGCGGGCCGAGCATCTGGGACACGTTCGCGCACACGCCCGGCCGGGTCCGGCACGGCGACACCGGCGACGTCGCCTGCGACCACTACCACCGCTGGCGCGACGACCTGGACCTGCTGGCCGCGCTCGGTGTGACGGACTACCGGCTGTCGGTCTCGTGGTCGCGGCTGCAGCCGTCCGGCCACGGCGACCTCAACCCGCGTGCGGTCGAGTTCTACCGCGACGTGCTCGGCGGGCTGCGCGACCGCGGCATCCGCCCGCTGGTCACGCTCTACCACTGGGACCTGCCGCAGCCGCTGGAGGACGCCGGCGGCTGGCCGGCCCGTGCGACGGCGGCGCGGTTCGCCGAGTACGCCGGCCGCGTCGTCACCGCGCTCGGCGACCTCGCGGACGACTGGGTCACGCTGAACGAGCCGTGGTGCAGCGCGATCCTCGGCTACGGCGAGGGCGCGCACGCGCCGGGGCGGGCGGACGAGCGGGCCGCCGTCGCCGCCGCGCACCACCTCAACCTCGCGCACGGCCTGGCCGTCCGGGCCATCCGGTCGGCCCGGCCGGAGGCGACGGTGGGCATCACGAACCTCGTCACTGACCTGGTCGCCACCACGGACGCGCCGGCCGACGTCGCCGCGGCGGACCGGCTCGACGCCGCGAGCAACCGGCTGTTCCTCGATCCGGTCTACCTGGGCGAGTACTCGCCGGCGGTGCTGCTCGCACATCCCGGCCTCGACGACCTCGTCCACCCCGGCGACCTGGACGTCATCGCCACGCCGACCGACTTCGCCGGCGTCAACCACTACCAGCGCATCGTCGCCCGTCACGACGAGACGGCCGGCCCGCTGCACGTCGCGCAGCGCCCGGCCGACCCCGCGACCACCGCGTTCGGGTGGTCGGTCGTCCCCGCCTCCCTGACCGCCGTGCTGACCCGCGTCGCGAAGGAGTTCACCGCGCTGCCGCTGTACGTCACCGAGAACGGCGCCGCCTACGACGACTATGCCGACCCTAACGGCGACGTCGCCGACGTCGAGCGGGTCGCCTATCTGCGCGGCTACCTCGACGCCGTCGCGGACGCGCTCCGTGCCGGCGTCGACGTGCGCGGCTACTACGCCTGGTCCTTCCTCGACAACTTCGAGTGGGCCGAGGGCTATGGCAAGCGGTTCGGCCTGGTGTTCGTCGACTACCGGACGCAGGAGCGCATCCCCAAGCTGAGTGCCCACTGGTACCGGCGCCTCATCACCTCAACCCGTCCAGAGACACAGGAGTCTCGATGAAACGACGCACTGCGCTGCTCCTCGCCGCCGGCCTCGTGGCCGGTCTGGCCGGCTGCTCCGACGACGACGGCGACAACGCCGCCGCCTCCGACGGCCCGCTCACCGTCTGGATCATGGGCGACTCCGGCGCCAACTTCGAGCAGCTCGTCGAGCCGTTCACCGCCGACACCGGCATCGACGTCGAGGTGGTGGCGATCCCGTGGGACGGGGTCGACCAGCGCCTCACGACGGCCGTGGCCTCCGGCGACGGCCCCGACGTGCTGCAGATCGGGCTGTCCAAGCTGCGCACGTTCGCCGACGCGGGCGCGCTGCTGCCGCTGGACGACGCCATCGCCGACCGGCCCGCGCTGGACCCGGCCAACTTCGCCGAGGGCGTCGCGGGCGACGCGACCGCCGTCGGCGGGCAGCTCGTCAGCGTCCCGTGGATCAGCGACACCCGGGTGCTGTTCTACCGCTCGGACATCCTCGCCGAGAACGGCATCGACGGGCCGCCGGCCACCTGGGACGACCTGCGCGCCGACGCCGCGACGCTGGCCGGGCGCGGCGACGGCCAGTACGGCTACTACATCCCGCAGTGGGACAGCCCGCTGCCGGTCGTCATGACCTGGGACCAGGGCGGCGACATCGTCGGCGAGGACGGCGCGATCGACTTCGACACCCCGGAGTTCGCCGCCGCCGTCGACCTCTACACCGGTCTGTACGCCGACGGCAGCGTGCCGACGAACGCCGACTTCGACCAGACCCAGGGCTTCATCTCCGGCGTCACCCCGATGCTGATCAGCGGCCCGTACCTGGCCAAGGCGATCGCCGACGCCGCGCCCGAGCTGGACGGCGCGTGGAGCGTCACCACCGTCCCGGCGGCGGAGTCGGGCACGTCGCTGTTCGCCGGCTCGAACCTCGGGGTCTGGCACGACACCGCGAACGAGGACGCCGCGCTGGACCTGCTGGAGTTCCTGTCCGCGCCGCAGACGCAGCTGAGCTGGTACGAGATCAACGGCGAGCTGCCCACCGTCACCGCGGCGCTGGAGGACGAGGCGCTGGCCGCCGACCCGCTGGTCCAGGTGTACGTCGAGCAGCTGGCCGACGCGAAGGTGCTGCCGACGGTGCCGAACTGGGACGGCGGCGTCGGCGCGGACCTGCTCACCGCGCTGAACGAGATCGTGCTCAACGGCGCCGACCGGGACGCCACCCTCGCGGACCTCTACGCGAAGACGAGCAGTGTCTCGATCGACTGAGCTGGTTCCGGAGGCGCCGGCCGCGATCGCGCGGCCGGCGCCCCAGGCCCGTCGGCGGCCGCGGTTGGGCCGCGGCCTGACGCCGTACCTGTTCGTGACGCCGGCGATGCTGCTGCTGGTGACGTTCGGCGTGCTGCCGATCCTGGTCGCGGCCGTCGTCAGCCTCACCGACATGGACATCTCCGGGCTGGCGAACCGGGACAACGTCGGGTTCATCGGCCTGGACAACTACCAGCGGCTCTTCGACGACCCGGACTTCCGCGACGCGCTGCTCACCACCGGGTTCTTCGTCGTGCTCGGCGTGCCGTCGATCGTGGTGCTGTCGCTGGGGGTCGCGCTGCTGCTGGACCGCGGCGACGGCCGGTTCGTGCGCGCGCTGCGGGCGTTCTACTTCGTGCCGGCGGTGACCGGGATCGTCGCGATCTCGCTGGTGTGGGGGTACCTGTACAACACCCAGTTCGGGCTGTTCAACTACCTGCTGTCGCTGGTCGGCGTCGAGCCGGTGCAGTGGCTGTCGGACCCGGCGCTGGCCAAGTTCTCCGTGGCGTTGGTGGCGATTTGGCGCGGCACCGGGCTGAACCTCATCATCTTCCTCGCCGCGCTGCAGGGCATCCCGCGGGTCTACCTGGAGGCGGCCGCGCTGGACGGCGCCGGCGCGTGGCGGACGATCCGCTCGATCACGCTGCCGCTGCTGCGGTTCGCGATCTTCTTCGTCACGGTCACGACGATGATCGCCTGGCTGCAGTTCTTCGACGAGCCGTTCGTGCTCACCGACGGCGGCCCGCTCGGCGCCACCACGTCCGCGTCGATCTTCCTGTACCAGGAGGGCTTCCGGAACAACCAGTTCGGCTACGCCAGCGCCGGTTCGCTGGTGCTGTTCGTGCTGATCGCCGTCGTCACCGTCGTGCAGCTGCGGCTGAGGAGGCCCGATGCGCAGGACTGACCGCCGGCTGCGGTGGACGATCGCGCTGGTGCTCGCCGCCGGCGCCGTCATCACCGCGTTCCCGCTGTTCTGGATGCTCAGCGGCTCGTTCAAGCCGCAGCGCGAGGCGATCGACTTCCCGCCGACGCTGCTCCCGCAGGATCCGACGTTCGACTCCTACACCCAGCTCTTCACCGACCTGCAGTTCGGCCGGTACCTCGTCAACACCGTCATCGTCGTGCTGATCGGCGGCGTCGGCGTGCTGCTGATGGCGATGGCCGGCTACGCGTTCGCCAAGTTCGAGTTCCGCGGCAAGCGCTGGCTGTTCTTCCTCGTGCTGGCGACGCTGATGATCCCGGTGCAGGTCACGATGATCCCGACGTTCCTGGTGATCAACGGCCTGGAGCTGACCAACACCCTGGTCGGCGTCGCGCTGCCGACGCTGGTGAGCGGGTTCGGCATCTTCCTGTTCCGGCAGTTCATGACCACCGTCCCGGCCGAGATGCTGGAGGCGGCCCGGCTCGACGGCGCGGGGGAGTTCCGCACGTTCTGGTCCGTCGTGCTGCCGATGTCGCGGCCGATCCTGGCCGTGCAGGCGGTGCTGGCGTTCATCGCCGGCTGGAACAGCTTCCTCTGGCCGCTGATCATCGCCACCGACCAGAACTCCTACACCCTGTCGGTCGGGCTGGCGCTGCTCAACCAGCAGATCTCGGTCGACCCGTCGCTGCAGCTGGCCGCGGCGTCGCTGATGGTCGTCCCCGTCCTCGTCGTCTTCGTGTTCTGCCAGCGCTACATCGTCCAGGGCTTCGCCCTGTCCGGCCTCAAATGAAGGAGACCACCTCGTGACCATCGGCCCCGCCACCACCGACCGCCTCGTCCCGGCCCGCCCGGCCGACTTCACCGGCCTCGTGCGGGCGCGCGACGCCGCGCTCGTCGACGGGACCGGACGGGAGCGGCTGCTCCGCGGCGTCGGGCTGGGCAACTGGCTGCTGCCCGAGGGGTACATGTGGCGGTTCGGCCCGGGCGCTGAGTCGCCGCGAGAGATCGAGGCGCTGTTCGAGCGGCTGGCCGGGCCGTCCGCCGCGGCGGAGTTCTGGGAGCGGTTCCGCGACGTGTTCGTCGCCGAGGCCGACATCGCCCGGATCGCCGCCAGCGGGTTCGACCACGTCCGGCTGCCGATCAACGCCCGGGTGATCCAGGACGACGACGGCGAGCCGGTCGAGGCCGGCTACGCGCTGATCGACCGGCTGCTGCGGTGGTGCCGCGAGCACCGGCTCTGGGTGCTGCTGGACCTGCACGGCGCGCCCGGCGGGCAGACCGGCACCAACATCGACGACTCGCCGAACGGGCTGCCGGAGCTGTTCATGGACGACCGGTACCGACGGCGCACGCTGCGGCTGTGGCGCGACCTCGCCGCCCGCTACGCCGGCGACACCACCGTCCTCGGCTACGACCTGCTGAACGAGCCGCTGCCGAACGAGTGGCAGCACACCTACCGCGACGAGCTGGTGCGGCTGTACCGCGACCTCACCGCCGAGATCCGCGCCGTCGACCCGGACCACCTCATCGTCTACGAGGGCTCGCACTGGGCGACGAACTGGGAGATCTTCACCGAGGTGTGGGACGACAACTCGCTGCTGCAGTTCCACAAGTACTGGTCGTCGCCGGACCGGCCGAGCATCGCGCCGTACCTGGAGACGCGCGAGCGGCTGGGCCTGCCGATCTACATGGGCGAGGGCGGCGAGAACACCGCCGACTGGATCTACACCGCGCACCGGCTCTACGAGGCGCACGGCATCGGCTGGAACTTCTGGCCGTGGAAGAAGATCGACACACCGACGTCGCCGGCGTCGGTCCGCCCGCCGGCCGGCTGGGACCGCGTCGTCGCGAGCGCCGCCGGCGGTTCTCCGCTTCTCGGCCGGGCGGAGGCGGGCGTCGTCCTGGACCGGCTGGTCGAGGCGATGCGCCTGGAGAACTGCGAGTGGCGGCCGGAGATCGTCGCCGCGCTCACCGCCGCGTCGCCGTCGACGCTGCCCGCGTGGGGGTTCGGCTTCCGCGGCGCCGGCCGGTCCTACCGTGCGTCCGGGAGCCCACTGGAGCGGATCCGCGCCGACGACGCCGTCACGCTGCGCTTCCACGTCCCCGCCGACGACCCGGAGCAGCCGTTCGAGCACCCGGGCGGCCGGACCGAGACCGACGGCGACCGGATCGTCGTGGACCTCGCGCCGGGGGAGTGGCTGGAGTACGAGCTCGACCCGGCGCCGGACCTCTCGCGGGTGCGGGTGCTCGGGCCGTCCGGCTCGCCGGCCCCGGTTGTCGTCAAGACGGCGCCGCGCGGGCTGCGGGTGGTCGCGACGGCGCCGGCGACGCTGTGGCGCATCGAGCTCGGCGGCTCCAGTACGGTGGTCTGGCCATGATGGGTTCCGACAGTGCCCGCCGCCCCGTGTCGGCGCCCGAGTCGGCGACGGTCGTGTCGCTGCGCCGGACCAACCGGGCGCACGTGCTGCGCCAGATCGTGCTGGCCAGGCAGACCACCAGGGCCACCATCGCCGCCGACACCGGCCTCTCGCTGGCGTCGGCGACGCACCTGGTGTCGGAGCTGATCGCCGAGGGCCTGGTGATCGAGGCCGGCTCCAAGGCCTCGCGCGGCGGCCGCCCGATCACGCTGATCGAGCCCCGTCCCGACGGCGCCTACTTCATCGGCGCCGACGTCGGCGAGCGCGGCGTCGCCGTCGAGCTGTTCGACCTCAGCATGACCCGCGTCGACCGTGAGTTCCGCGGCGGCCGCGAGCCGGAGGCGCCCGAGGACATCGCGCACGACCTCGACGACGCGATCGCCGCGCTGCGCGAGCGGCACCCGGCGATCTGGCCGAAGGTCGTCGGCGCTGGCCTCGGGCTGCCCGGCATCGTCGAGACCGAGCTCGACGGCCGGCAGGTGCTGTACGCGCAGAGCCTCGGCTGGCCGCCGGTGCGCATCTCCGACCTCGTCTCGCACGAGCTGCCGGTCTACGCCGAGAACGGCGCGAAGACACAGGCCAAGGCCGAGCAGTGGTTCGGCGCCGCCCGAGGCGTCGACTACGCCGTCGTCGTGCTGCTCGGCCGCGGCGTCGGCCTGGGCATCATCGCCGGCGGGTCGCTGCAGTACGGCTCCACCAGCAGCGCCGCCGAGTGGGGTCACCTCAAGATCGAGCGCGCCGGCCGCCCCTGCCGGTGCGGCGCCCGCGGCTGCGTCGAGGCCTACGTCGGCGCCGACGCGATCCTCTCCGCCTGGGCCGACGCCGGCGGCCGGTTCGAGGGGACGGGGTGGCACGCGCTGGGCGCCCTGCTCGACGCGGCCGACTCCGGAGACGCTGCCGCTGCCGGTGTGGTGTCCGATCTCGTGGACACGCTCGGCGTCGCGCTGGGCGGGCTGGTGAACCTCACCAACCCGCAGCGCGTCGTCGTCGGCGGCTGGGTCGGGCTGCGGCTGATGGAGTCGCTGGCCGCCCGGATCGACGACGCCGTCCGGGCCAACGCGCTGGCCCGCCCCGGCGGCCAGTACGAGCTGCTGCCCGCCACCTTCGGCGGCGACACGGTCGCCGTCGGGGCGGCGATCATGCCCCTGGAGACGATCATCCACGCCCCGCGCGGCTCATAGGGGTGCGGCAGTGATCGACCGCCGGGACCGCTCGATCGGACTCGCTAGATGGGAGCAATCGAGTTCGGCCCCCCGATCTGCGTCCACAGACTCGTCGCGCCGCTCGCCAAGGCTATGTACAGGCGGTTGTTCACCAACTCCCAGACGACCTTGCCCTCGGCCTTGCCGACCCGGTTCACCATGGACGCTGCGTTTGCCAGGTCGTCATGAGAGACGGTCTGCAGATGCAGACCGCCTTGCGCATCGACGGCCGCGGAGGTCTTGATGACGTCGATCACGTTCTGCGCATTGAGGACATCGGTCTGGGCGGCCATACGACTGCCCGCGCGGACCGGACCGTACGGCACCATGTTGATGATGTCGTTGAACATGGAGTAGAGATTCATCGAGAAGTGGCCGGCCACACCGGACTCATTCGCCAGTGCTGCGTTCGCTCCCGCGATGAACAGACCACCGCGAGCGCCGTCCAAGGCGCCGTTCAGAGCCGTGCGCCACGGCCGCGTCTCGGCGTAACAATCGCTGAACGTCGTCTCGCGCGCCATACCGACATGCATGGTCCGCGGTCCCGACGTCGTCATCAGGCAGTTGGAGAACTCCAGGGCCCGCATCGGCGCGCCGCTCCACTCCAGCGCGGTCGAGTACTTCTCGCGACCCGGCAGGCCCGCTGCGTTGAGCACTGGATTGGCTTCGTCGATCCCAGCGGCATGAGCGAGGTCCGTGAAGGTGCAGTCCTCGAAGCGCGTATGACTGTGGCCTCCGGAGAAGACGGGCACCACCTTGGAGCACGCGGTCGGATGCGTGGAGACCGTCTGGATGGCACTGGTGTCGTTGGACCCGGACCCCGCGGGTCTCACGTCGTTCAGGACGATCCAGCCGTCGCCCAGGATGTCCGTGACGTTGTTCGGCGTCGCCGCTGATTCGTAGGTGGTACCGGTATACGTGTAGTTGCTGCCGCCGAAGGTGTCCCGAGCAGATATCGTCACAGTTCCCCCGGTGGGCGAGAACTGCTGAGATGGGGTCCAGCGAAGCCAGATCCGACCGGCATCCTTGTCCACGACCGGCCACATGTCGCCGGTTCGAAGAATCATTCCCCCTTGGGTCGCACAACCGGTGAACTTCTGGTGCTCGGCATTGGGGGTGCCGCCGATCGGACTGTCGGAGATCTGGAACCCGATGTTCAGGATCGCGCCGAGTCGCCAGTATCCGACCACGTTGACGTCGGCCACATGCGCGCCCCACGGATTCGACATGATGATGCCGAAATCCCAATCGGCGTAGGGCAGCACAGCATCGTCTCGCTTGTAACCGCCGACGCCGTCGACCTCGCCCAATGCCGGATCGGGGCAGGACGGAATGATGCGGATGCCCTCGAGGTTGATGCGCTCGAAGGTTTCCTCGAACGAGAGCAACGCCGAGACCGGCCGCAGGGTGGCCGGTGTGTTGCTGCCCTTCACGGCATCTCTGTTCGACAGGTCGAGCAAGGCGAACCGTTCGTCGACCGCGTTGTTGTACTGACGCACCTCGTTCGGGCGGTCGAAGCCGCATTGCGTTCCTTCGGTGACGTGCCGGACGTGGTGCTCTTTTGCGCCCGTCCCACAAGCGACGAAGGTCGTGACCGTGGGTTGGTCCACGATGCTGTCGTAGATGCTGGCAGCCGTTCCGAATCGGGTGTTCTGGCTGCCGCCCGTGCCGCGGTACCGGATGGCGCGCGGCAGGACGTGCGGCTGCTCCAGAAAGATCAGGCCCGGTGGAAAGACGATCTCAGCGATGTTGTGGAGCGTCGCGTACCCGACAGCGCTGGTCAGCTGCTCGTCCATGTACTGTGGCGCATCCGGGGGAGTGGCGATCAAGCCGAACGCGGTCGCGTCGAGCACACCTGGCTGCGACGGCACCGGCGACCACTCGCCACCGTCGGCCGTGAGCAACGCCGTCCCCGCCGGGTCGCGCTCGTAGAGCTGGGTGCCGACGACGATCCGCAGCACGCTCGCCGGAACAGTGGCCTGTTCCGCCTCGTCCCGATCGGCGAACACCTCGAGTTCGAACGGTGGCATTCGTCACGCCTCCTTACGTGAACGTGCAGTGGCCAAGTGCTCCTGCCCGGCCGCGACGCGGCCCAGCCAATCCGCGGCGAGCCGGGTCCAGTCCCGGGCGGGGTATCCTCCGCCGAGACCGATACCGTGCGGACCGGCCGTGAAGACGTGCAGCTCATGCGGAACCCCGTGCGCGGCAAGGGCGCTCGCGAGGCGATAGCTGTGGTCACCGACAGGCACACCTGCGTCGCCCAGCGTGTGCCATACGAACATCGGAGGGGCGCTCGGCGTCACGAGTCTTTGCAGTGACGTCGCCACCCGCTCCTCCTCCGAGGGTGACTCGCCGAGCAGATTCACCTGAGACACGATGTGGGTCGGACTCACCATGGAGACCACCGGGTAGCAGAGCACGGCGAAGTCGGGGCGCTGCTGTGCTGTGCTGTCCGGAGCAAGCGCCGCGTGACCCGCAAGATGCCCGCCGGCCGAGAACCCGAGCACACCGACGCGTTCCGCGCCGGCCTCGCGCTCAGAGACGATCTCCGCTTGCACGGCGGCCAGTGGGGCCTCGCGAAGAGGAGCCGGGTGTGTCTCGATCACGGGGTAGTGCACCAACCGGGCATCCCACCCCAACGAGCGGATCCACTCGGCGACGGGCTCCCCCTCGTGCGCGGCGTGACGCCGGTAGGCACTTCCGGGCAGCACCAGGATCGTCCCAGGAGAGGTGCGGCTTGGGGCGTTGCTCATCGGCGGCCCGCAGCGCTCACCCGGCGGCGGAGCCCGCCGGCGCATCCGGGTAGCTCGTCACCTCTACGACTTCTCAACGAGCTCGTCCATCTGCTCCGCGAACCGCGTACCGGCCTGTGCGGGTGACAGTCGTCCTTGCAGCAGGTCCGTCGAAATTCCACCCATGACCGCGCTGGAGGTGGCCCAGGCCTGGTGGGGCGACGGAAGAAGCGTCGCGGTGTCCTTCATCTCGATGGCCCATTCCAGTGCGGCCGCCGTGGATGTATCGACGACCTGGGCAAGTCCGTCGAGCACGTTGGAATTGACGGGTATACCGAGGGCGATACCCCTCGCATCTACCGCGTCCTGATTGTTCAGCAAGAAGTTCAGCAGCTGCACCGACTCCTCGACGTGGTCGCTCTGATTGGTGATGCCCCAGGAGGAACCCGCACAGAAGAATCCACTCTCCGGCTGCTTGCCCACGCCGGGCGGCAAGGCCATGTAGAGCTCCGTCCCCGGAGGCATGTTCGGAAGCTGAAGAGGCACCGCCTGCGCATTGGAGTGCGGGACGATACCGAACTGAAGCTCTGCCAGACCGCCCTGCGCGAACTCGATCGCGACGTCGGGCGGCGGCGCCGCATTCGCGTCGGACGCTTCCAGGACCAACTCGAAGAAGCGAGTCAACGTCTGCTCGCTCATCGTCACCTTGCCATCGTCGCCGAACGGCATCTCGCCGGCCTGCAGCGCCAGATGGAAGAGCACATAGAGTCCCCCGAAGCCGAACGAACGGAGCCCGTAGACATCGTCGGGGGAAGCTGCCGTCACGTCCGCGCCGATCCGGATCATGTCCTGCCAGGACCAATTGGCGTCATCTGGCAGGTCGATCCCGGCAGCCTCGAAGATCGTCTTGTTGATCAGGGCCCCTGCCGCGGCGAAGCTCGACGGCAGACCGACCAGTCGGCCATCGATCGTCGTCAGTCCCAGGTCCGAGTCCGTGAAGCCCTGGAGATCCAGGTCGGACTTGTACTTGTTCAGATCCGCGAGCATCGGGACATTCCTCATGAGGCTTTCCCAGCCCGACGTGATGATGTCTGGCGCGTCGCCCGCGGCGACCTGAGCCGCAAGCCTTTCGTTGTACGCGTCGAAGGCCGCGTACTCCCGCTCGACCACGATGTTGGGGTTCGCCGCCTCGAACAGATCAATGGACCGGTCGATGGCCTCCGCCCGGGCCGCATTGCCGAACCAGGACATTCTGAGCTTCGTCACACCGCCCTCGCCGCTGGAGCTCGCACCGCCGTCGCCGGAGCATGCCAGCAACGTTGCCGACGCACCGCCGCCGATCAACACGCCCATCATGCCCTTGAGCGCGGTCCTTCTCCGCAGCGGCTTCATTTCCATCCGCTCAATTGCCATGTCTGATCTCCTCCTCGGATGTCGCTGCCAGAAATCGTTCGGATACGACTCACTTGAAGCCAGTTGACGCGATTCCCCGCACGAGCTGCTTCTGAAACAGCGTAAAGACGATGAAGATTGGTGCGAGCGTCAGCAGTGCCATCGCAAACATTGGTCCGTACTCGGTGGAGGCGTCGGGATCGGCGAACGCAGCGATTGCGACGGCGGCCGTCTTCACATCCTCCTTCGTGAGGTAGACCAGTTGTGAGAAGAAGTCGCCCCACGTCCACAGGAACGTGAACACGGCGGTGGTGGCCAATGGTGCGCGAATGAGCGGCACGATGATCGAGAAGAACGTCCGGATATAGCCACACCCGTCGAGTCGCGCGGCATCGTCCAGTTCCCGCGGAATTCCTCGAATGAACTGGGTGATCATGAACACGAAGAACGAGTCGACGGCCAGGAACTTCGGTAGGATCAGCGGCACGAACGTGTTCACGAGGCCCAGCTTCGAGAACATCACGTACTGGGCGACGAAGGTCACATATCCCGGCAGGAGCAACGTGGCGATGACGATGCCCAGGCCGAGTCGTCGACCTCGGAACGAGAGACGCGCGAAAGCATAGCCGGCCATCGAGCACGCGATCAGGTTCCCGACCACGGCCCCGATCGAGACGATCGTCGAGTTGAGCACGTAGACGCCGAACGGACGAGCCAGAGCGTTCCAGCCGCTCGCGAAGTTTTCCCAGAGTGGAGCCTGGGCAAGCCACAGACTGAGATTGCCAGGTATCTGGTACTCCGGTCGAAGGGAGCTGACAACCATCCATAGCAATGGATAGAGCATGAGTGCGGCACCCGCGAGCACTCCGGCGTGCCAAGCAATGATCGCGATTCGACGCACCGGGATGCCTCCAGCACCTCGTTCTATGGGGCCCGTATCAGGCCGACCATTAGTCGTTCGTCCCCTAGTCATCGTAGAAGACCCAACGTCGTTGCGTGATGAAGAGAAGCGCCGATATGGCACCGACGATCAGCACCAGAATCCACGCGATGGCAGACGCATAGCCCATTCGGAAGCTGGTGAACGCCTGCTGATACAAGTACAGAGTAATGAGGAGTGTCGAGTCCGCGGGCCCGCCGTTGCCGTCGGTCATGATCCGTGCCTGCGTGAACGACTGGAAGGCGCCGATCAGCTGGAGGACCAAATTGAAGAAGATGATCGGCGTCAGCAACGGAAGCGTGATCGACCTGAACTGCCGCAGCGGCCCGCAGCCGTCGACTTTCGCTGCCTCGTAGAGGTGCTCTGGCACCTGCTTGAGGGCAGCTGCGAAGATCACCATCGGCGAGCCGAATGTCCACACGTGCAGGAGAATGAGCGTGAAGAGGGCCAGGTCGGGATCGGTGAGCCAACCAGGGCCCTCTATTCCGACGTGGCCGAGTACGGTGTTGACCAGACCGGAGCCGCCGAACACCTGCCGCCACAGCAGCGAGATTGCGACACTTCCCCCGAGCAACGAAGGAAGGTAGTAGATCGATCGATAGATTTGAGTGCCGCGAAGCGTCCGGTTGAGGACGACGGCAAGCAGTAGCGCGAACACCAGCTGCGCGGGGACGCCGACGAGCGCGTAGATGAAGGTGACCTGTAGCGCCTTGTGAAGCCGATCATCACCGAGCGCTTCGACGTAGTTGTCGAAGCCGATCCACTCGGGTGAGGTGATGACGCTGTACTTGGTGAACGAGATCACCAGGGAGTAGAGCAACGGCCCGGCGGTGATTCCGACCACGCCGATGAGCCAGGGCGCGAGCAGTATCGCGGCTGCACGCCCTTGAGCGCGCTCGTGGCCCGAACGCTTTGCCCTACGAGCCGTGCCGGCTTCGTGGACGTCTGGATTCAGAGTCACGGTCATGCTCGATCCGTCTTCGACTGCATGGCGAGCTCCAGACGGTTCCCACCAATGCGGCGGACTCTTGACGAGGTGCGCAAGGGGACGGGTGCGGGCCCGCCGGACGCAGGCTCGTAGGTGTGCGTGCCCGACCAGGCGACCATCAAAGGTCGAGCCCCTGTTGCCGGCCCCGATCGGCCGGTCCGCGCGGACGACGACCTCCGGCGCCACGGGTGACCGGGAGTGATCGTCATCCGCGGCCACCAGCCTGCCGGGCGGTGGATGGGAAACACGGCCTGCACGCGGGCCTCCGTAGAGATCGACGTCAATGTCGAAGCGGCATGCTAGGGCGGCCGCGATCAACCTGTCAAGCTGCTTGGCTGTCAGACAGCTTTGGTATGGTGTGGGCGCGGGCGGGAGCCGCTGGTGCGCAGTACGTTCCGCCCACGTGGCCCCACCAGCCCCCGAATCAGGGCGCGACTTGAGAGGCGAGGACCTAGATGCTGCGATCCATAGAGGGCCCCAACGGCCGGCTCCGGCTCAGCGAACCCGAGCTCTACGTCAACAACGCGGATCGGGGGCGGAGCGGACACATGAGCCACGGACTGGTGAGCTACTCGCCCGGAAAGGTCCTCGCGTTCAACTCGAACGTTTCCGCGACGCGGATGGACGGGCACTCGGGCTTCGGGTGGATCGAGTACAGACGCTCCGTCGATGCCGGGCAGACCTGGGGCGAGATCCGCGACCTTCCGTATTCCAGGGACGCGTTTCTCGATGGCGAGTTCACCATCTCGGTGGAACGAGCTGTGTCGCCCAACGAGGATGACGTCATCGTGCTGTGCACGCGTAACACGCCGTACCGAGAGGTGTGCGCTCAACCTTGGTTGACACCGCAGTATGTCAGGAGTGTCGATGGCGGCACGACGTGGGCGCCCCCCGAAGAGTTGACGCCGTATGCCGGTCGGATATACGACGCTCTCATCCATGATGACACCATCTACGTACTGCAGTTCTGTTCAGAGGACTTCATCGGGACTACCGACGAGCACGTGTACCGAGTCTTTGCAACAAGTCGCACGGGCACGCACTTCACCGAGTTGTCGACCGTTCCGATCAGCGGCATCGGCCGCGCCTACGGCTCGCTGCTCCTGCGCGCCGACGGCAGCATGATCTGCTATGCGTACAACAAGGACGACGAGCGGTCCATGGACTTCGCGATCAGCGAAGATGCGGGACGGACCTGGTCCACCACCGGAAGTACGCCCGTGGCCAAGGGCATTCGCAATCCCCAGACCGCCTACCTCGATGGCGTCTACTTGCTGCACGGGCGCGCAGCGAACGGCCGCGGCTTTGTCATGTACACGTCGAGTGACGGGCTCAACTGGGACGACGGCTGGATGATCGAGGCCGAGAAACAGCGCTGCTACTACTCCAACAATATCGTCGTTCCCTCTCCAGAAGGAGGGGACCGACTATTGGTGCAGTACTCCGATGCATACCAGGGCGCTCGCGTGAACGTCATGCACCTGTGGGTCGAGGGCGAGCGCTGAAGATGGGCGCTCAGCACTCGAACGATGGAGCACCCTGGATTCCTCACAAGGAGCGTGAAGTGCCATCCGGTAAGGTACCCAGCGGGATTCTGGCTGTCGTCCGGGCGTCGTCAGCCGACGACGCGATCATGATCGGCGAGTGCCTTGCGGACGCGGGCGTGGGGCATATCGAGATCACGTTCACGGTGCCGGATGCATCGGCCGTCATCCATGCTCTGGCGGACGCGACCGGAGCCACCATCGGGGCCGGAACCGTCACCAGTGTCAGCCAGGCTGCCGCAGCTATTCAAGCTGGCGCCGAATTCGTGGTTTCGCCAACCCTGAACGGAGCTGTACTTGAGCATGCAAGGAATGCGGCGGTGCCGGCTATCGCCGGGGCGATGACGCCGACAGAGATCGAACAGGCGATCCGGGCGGGCGCGGATGGCATCAAGGTCTTTCCCGTATCGGCGGTCGGCGGGCCGGCATACGTGAGTGCAGTGGCCGAGGTCTTCCCGGGTGTTCGGTGGGTGGCTTCTGGCGGTATCGCGGCGAGTTCCGTCGAGCAGTACCGTCGGGCAGGGTGCACTGCGGTCTGTCTTGGTAACGCACTCATCGATCGCGCTGCGCTGGCAAGAAGGGACCTGGCTCAGCTGGTCACCAGCGCTCGACAGGCGCTTGCGGAAGCAGGTTCAGGGTGAAGTACTGGCTGGGATTGGATGTAGGTACGTCCTCGGTCAAAGCAGTGGCCATCGGAGCCGAGGGTGAGGTCGCCGCATCGGCACGCTGTCCTTACGTCACTCACCGCTCTGGCCCCGAGATGGCCGAACAGGACCCGGCAGATTATCTCAAAGCAGTCCGGACGACGATCTCGGCACTCGAGATCGACAGCACCAAGATCGCGGCAGTCGGGTTGTCGGGCCACACGCCGACCACCGTTCTCGTTGACGAGAACGACGAGCCTGTCCGGCCCGCAATGACGTGGCAGGATCGCCGCGCAGAGGAAGAGGCGCAGGTTCTGTCAAGGCGTCACCCGGACCCGATCGGGCTTTTCGGAACCCCATTGTACTGGTCGCCGACGGCGATTCCAGCGAAACTGCTCTGGCTGTCGCGGCACGAACCTGGAACGGTAGCGAACACGCGGTGGATACTCCAGCCGAAGGACTACATTGGTTTAGCGCTGACCGGAGCGCCGACATCCGATCCGTGGTCATCCAAGGGTCTGTGCAATGTGGTCACAGGAGCTCCGGCTTCGGCCTTCCTGCGGAGCGTCGGCTGGTCTGACGGTGTTTGTCCACCTATCGACCACGCGTGGAACTATCGGGGCGCCGTCACCGAGATCGCGGCGCACGAGTTCGGCTTGCCTGACGGCATTCCCGTTGCGGTGGGTTGGAGCGATGCCCTGGCCGCCATGCTGCGAGTGGGTGCGTTCACCAGTCAGACGGCATTCATCATCAGTGGAACATCCGATATCGTCGGTTCGACGTTCCGTGGAGATGCGCCGGACGTACCCGGCCTCTTGACGATTCCGCGGGAGTGTGCGCCGCTGCCGGCCACCTACGGCCCGATTCAGTCGAGTGGCGATTCACTCGAGTGGCTGGCCCGAATCCTGGGCCGTTCGGTTTCCGATCTGATGTTCCTCCAGCCGAGTCCTGCCGTTGAGCCGCCGACCTTTGTGCCGTACTTGCGCGGGGAAAGGGCGCCCTATTGGAATCTTCGCGTCAGGGGCGGGTTCTCGGGATTGTCCGCTGAACACAACGCTGGCGATCTGGTTCAAGGCGCGATGGAAGGCATCAGCTTCGCTGCGCGTCGCATTCTGGACAACATCGGCGTCGGAGAATCATCCGAGGTGCATCTGGCCGGTGTCGGCGCTGAGGAGCGTTGGGCGCAGGTTCGCGCGGCCACCCTCGGGCGCCCGATCGTCATTCACAAGGATGGCGACGCTGCGGCCGTTGGTGCGGCCATTCTTGGTGCGGCTGCATCGGGTCAGGATATTGCGGCTGTCGTGAGCCGCGTCTCCCGGAACGCGCAGCGCGTGGATCCCGCGCCGTCGGATGCCGAAGATGCACGGCGTCGTTTTGCGGCGTTCGGCCGGCTCTCTGCTTTTGCTTTGGCCGAGACCGCTTCTCCGGCGCCTTCCAAGCGTGGTGATATAGTTTATGAGAACGCAGGTTCGAACAGAGACTCGATCGAGGGGAGGAGAGCGCAGTGAACCGGCAGAGAGTTGTGCGAGTGAGCCTGATCGATGCGGTCGCGGAGCGGATCCAGGAAGCGATCCTGACGGGGGAGTACGCACCGAACTCGAAGCTGCCCGCGGAAGAAGCGCTGTCCGCTGAGTTCGACGTCAGTCGGCCAGTCGTCCGAGAAGCGCTGGGCCTATTGCGAGAACGTGGCTATGTGCGCACGTACAATGGCAAGGGTACCTTTGTCCGTCAATCCGAGATTGGGACGGTCACCGAAGGACTTCTCCGTAATCTCCGACCACACGTTGGTCGTGAGGTCGGCGTCGACGACCTCTTCGAAGCCCGGCGGACCATCGAGGTGGCAGGCGTTCGTCTCGCGGCCGAGCGTGCGGCAGATGATGACCTTGATCGACTGCGGGACCAGATCGAAAAGATGCGTATTGCGGCACCCGACGATCCCGGGGCGTACACGGCTGCCGATGTGGGCTTTCACGTCGCCATAGCTCAATCGACGCAGAACCCGCTGTTTCCGCTGCTGCTCTCTCCTCTGGTGGACTTGATTGTCCGTGGCATGTACCAGAGCGTCACTGCTCATAGGTCCGCCCGAGTGACCGGCGTGGCGGACCACTCGGTGATCCTCGACTGCCTCAGTAAGAACGACGGCGACGGAGCGGCGTCGGCGATGGATGAACACCTGCTCGCGTCGTGGGAAGAGCACAGGGACGCGTTCCAGAATGCGGAGCGAGGCTCGACGCCGCGGGTACAGGACACGGCGCGCTAACGCGCCGGCAGTGCGTCGTCACCAGCGCTGGAGCGAGCTCGGTGCGAGTCCCCCAGCGGTGACGATCAACAGTCGTGGTCAGCACCGCTCGCAGTGCCGCCGCCGCCACGCGGCCCTGCTCGCAGAAAGCCATCGCGGCCGGCCCGACGCGATCGCGGACGTCACCGATTCCGTGCCAGCCTCTATCGCCTGGCGAACCTCATGGCGGCGACTCCCTGAGACGCCAGCGCGACCGCGGCCGCCCGGCGATCGCGCTGCAGGTGCTGGAGCGCCGGCGCGGGCGTGGCGGGCGCTGCCGGCCGGCTGGTAGCTCTCGTCAGGCGCGGACGACGACGACCGGGCGGGTGGCCTGGTGCAGGACGCCGCGGCTGGTGGAGCCGAGCAGCATGCTGCGCACCTCGCCGCGGCCGCGGGTGCCGACGACGATCAGCGACGCGGTGGCCGACGCCTCGACGATCACCTCGGCGGCGTGGCCGGCCTCGACCCGGACGGTCGTCGGAACCGTGGCGCCGGTGGCCGCCCGGGCCCGCTCCAGCGCCGCCGCCAGCACGGCCTCGGTCTCCTGCCGCTCCGGCGACGTAGTGCGTCCGCGCAGGTGGTAGGCGCCGACGGCGAGAACCCGGGCCTGGCGCAGGGCCGCCTCCGTCAGCGCGAACCGCAGCGCGGCGTCGGCGTGCTCCGAGCCGTCGACGCCGACGACGATCTCGCCGGCCCGGTTGCCGTCGTCGGTGCCCTCCGGCGGGACGACGACAGCCGGGACCGGCGCGTGCGCGGCGATCCGGGCGCTCACCGAGCCCAGCACCAGCGCGCCGAGCCCGGTCAGGCCGCGGGTGCCGGCCACGATCAGGGCGGCGTCCTTGCCGACCTCGAGCAGCGCCTCCGCCGGCGGGCGCAGTACCAGGAACGTCTCGGCCTCGACCCCCGGCGCGACGTCCTTCACTCGCCGCCGGGTCGCGTCCAGCACGTCGGTCGCGTAGGCGCGCAGCTCGTCCGACGGCGGCAGGACGGCGGCGCCGCCGAACGGGACGGCGGCCATCGGCATCCAGAGCCCGTGGACGGCGTGCAGCGGGGCGCCGCGCAGGCGGGCCTCGGCGGCGGCCCAGTCCAGGGCGACGCCGCTGTCGGTGGACCCGTCGACGCCGACGACGATCGGCTTGCTCATCTCCGTAGTCATGCTTCCAGCATCGTCCCGTGGCACGGTCCGTACCAGGGACATCGGTCACGTCACGGTGGCCGGCTTGCCGGCTTGCCCTGGTTGATGTGCAATATATTGCATGCCCATCCCGCAGAGCGAGCCCGCCATCGGCCGCGGGCTGCTCCGTGAGGACGTCTACGGCCGCCTCCGCGACGCGATCGTCGGCGGCGTGCTGGCACCCGGCGAGCAGTTGCGCGACGGCGAGCTGGCCGCCTGGCTGGGCGTGAGCCGGACGCCGGTGCTGCGCCGGGCGGAACGGCTGCGGTTCTCCACGCTGGGCGGGCGCGCGTCCGTCGCCCGGCACGACGAGCTGATCCGGCTCTGCGCGGCCGGCGACGCCGACGCCGCTGCCGCCGTCGCGTTCGACACCTGGCACAGCCTGCCCACCACCGAGGAGTGACCATGGCCCTGTCCGACTTCCCCCGTCATCCGCTGACGTTCGGGCCCAGCCCGGTGCATCCGCTGCCGCGGCTGACGGCGCACCTGGGCGGCGCGTCCATCTGGGCGAAGCGCGAGGACTGCAACGCCGGCCTCGCCTACGGCGGCAACAAGACCCGCAAGCTCGAGTACATCGTTCCCGACGCGCTGGCGCAGGGCGCCGACACGCTGGTGTCGATCGGCGGCTACCAGTCCAACCACACTCGCCAGGTGGCCGCCGTCGCCGCGTCGCTCGGGCTGGCCGCGGTGCTGGTGCAGGAGCACTGGGTGGACTGGCCGGACCCGCTGAACGACCGCGTCGGCAACATCATGCTGAGCCGGATCATGGGCGCGGAGGTGCGCCTGGATCAGGCCGGGTTCGGCATCGGGTTCAAGGAGTCGTGGACGCGGGCGATCGAGGACGTGCGGGCGCGCGGCGGACGGCCGTACGCGATCCCGGCCGGCGCGTCGGACCACCGGCTCGGCGGGCTCGGCTTCGCCCACTGGGCGTACGAGGTGGCGGCGCAGGAGCGGGAGCTCGGCGTCGTCTTCGACACGATCGTCGTCTGCGCGGTCACTGGGTCGACGCAGGCGGGGATGATCGCCGGGTTCGCGGCGCTGGAGGAGGCCGGCGGAGCGCCGCGGCGGGTGATCGGCATCGACGCCAGCGCCACGCTGGACGAGACCCGCGACCAGGTCGCCCGCATCGCCCGCGCCACCGCCGAGCTGATCGGCGTCGCCCGGCCGCTGCGCGACGACGAGATCACCGTGCTGCCCGGCTGGGCCGGCGACCGGTACGGCGTCCCGGTGGAGTCGACGATCGACGCGATCCGGCTGACCGGGCGGCTGGAGGGCGTGATCCTCGACCCGGTCTACGAGGGCAAGTCGATGGCCGGGCTGGTCGATCTCGTGACCAGCGGCGACATCCCGCGCGACGCGACCGTCCTCTACGCGCACCTCGGCGGGCAGCCGGCGCTGAACGCGTACAGCGGGCTGTTCACGCACTGACCTCGGCCGCCGCGGCGAAGCGGCGGGCCAGCGTCGCGCAGGCGGCGCGCAGTTCCGGTGGGCCGGCCGCGGCGAGGTCGGCGTCGAACCGGGCGATGCTCGCGGCCAGGCCCGTCCAGGACCAGGAGCCCAGCGTCAGCCGGCAGCGGTCCGGGCCGAGCTCCTCGACGACGCCGTCGTGGACGTACGGCGCGACCTCGCCGGCCGGCCGGTGCAGGACGACGGTGCCGCGGCACGGCCAGTCGGCGTCGCCGCCGCGGAACCGGGCGGTGACGAACGCGGCGACGTCGCCGCCGGGGATCTCGCGAGGCCGGAACCGGGGGCCGGTCGGGACGCGCGGCGTGATCCGGTCGGCGCGGAACACCCGCCAGTCGTCGCGGTCCAGGTCCCAGGCGACGAGGTACCAGCGGCCGCCGCGGGCGACGAGGTGGTGCGGCTGGACCCGTCGCCGCGTGCGGGCGTGGTCGAAGCGCAGCTCCTCACGGGCCCGGATCGCGGTGGTCAGGGCGACGAGGACGTCCGGGTCCGCCGGGCCGTGGGTGGTGCTGCCGACGGTGACCTGGACCGCGTCGACCCGGTGCCGCAGCCGGGTCGGCAGCAGCTGCCGGACGGTGGCCAGGGCCCGGGCCGCGTCCGCCGCGACGTCCGCCCCGGTCGCGGCGGCCAGCCGGAGCGCGACGGCGAGCGCGACGGCCTGCTCGTCGTCGAACAGCAGCGGCGGCAGCGTGGCGCCCGCGTCGAGCCGGTAGCCGCCGTCCGGGCCCTTGATCGCGCGGATCGGGTAGCCCAGCTCGCGCAGCCGGTCGACGTCGCGGCGGACGGTGCGGCCGGTGACGCCGAGCCGGTCCGCCAGCAGGGCGCCCGGCCAGTCCCGGCGCGTCTGCAACAGCGACAGCAGCGCGAGCAGCCGTCCCGAGGTCGTCGCCATGCGTTCCATCCTGCCGCAAGTAGCGGACACATCCTGTCCTCTACCGCTGCGACGCTGCCGTCATGACAGAGAACCAGACGATCACGTCCACCCTCGACGCCGAGCGGGCCGCGCTGCTCGGCCAGCTCGCGGCCGCCCGCGCCGCACTGCTGACCACCATCCGCGGGCTCACCGACGCGCAGGCGGCCGAGCGGCCCACCGTCAGCGCGCTGTGCCTCGGCGGGCTGGTCAAGCACGTCACCGCGATGGAGGAGAGCTGGCTGCGCTTCGTCGTCGACGGGGCGGCGGCGATGACCTACGACCTGCCCGACGGCGTCACCTGGGCCGACCTCGCGGCCGGGACCGCGCGGGAGGTGCCGCGGTGGTCGATCGAGCACGCGAACGGGTTCGTGCTGCTGCCCGGCGAGACGCTGGCCGACATCGTGGCGCGGTACGAGCGGGTCGCCGCCGAGACCGCACGGATCGTCGCCGCCGTCGGCGACCTGGCCGCCGCGCACCCGCTGCCGGCGGCGCCGTGGAACCCGCCCGGCGCGTCGCGCAGCGTGCGTGAGGTGCTGCTGCACCTGATCGCGGAGACGGCGCAGCACGCCGGGCACGCGGACATCCTCCGCGAGTCGCTGGACGGGCAGACGTCGAGCTGACGCGGCGGTTGTCGGTGGCGGGCGGCAGGATGGGCGGGTGCAGCCCGTCCTCGTCCCTCAGCCCGACGGCTCGCTGCGCGTCGACGGCCGGCGGGTGCCCTTGGGCGAGCTGCCCTCCGTCGTCGCCGCTCGGGACGCGGCCGCGCGCTGGACCTGGGACGACACGAATCGGTGGTATCCGGGACTGTTGTCCGCCGGCGTGCGGGTGGAGCGGGCGCACGACCTGCGGCTGGCGCACCGGATCCTGCGTTCGTCGGCGCTGGCGTCGTGGCCCGATCCGGACGACGCGTGGGACTCGCTGCCGGTCACGCCGCTGACCGCCGTCGCCGACGAGCCCGCGATGCTGTTCGGCCCGGTCGACGACGCCGCGCGGCCGGACCCGGTCGCCGAGCTGGCCCGCCAGGACGCCGTCGTGGCCGGGTCGGCGGCGGCCGGGCGGCTGCGGTTGCTGCTCGCGGCGGAGTCGGCCGGCGCGCTGACCGCAGTCGAGATGTACCACGCCGGGCTGCCGTGGCTGGCCGACGTCCATGACGCCGTCCTCACCGAGACGCTCGGGCCGCGGCCGCGGCTGGGGGAGCGGCCTGCCCGGCTGGACGAGCTGGCGCAGCGCATTCGCGACGCGCTGGGCGCGCCGGCGACGCTCAATCCGGACTCGCCGCAGGACCTGCTGCGGGCGATGCAACGGGCCGGTGTGGGGGCGCGGACGCTGCGCAAGTGGGAGCTGGAGCAGCTGGATCATCCCGTCGTCGAGCCGCTGCTGGAGTACAAGTCGCTGTACCGGCTGCTGACGGCGAACGGCTGGGCGTGGCTGGAGGCGTGGGTGCGCGGCGGCCGGTTCCGCAGCGAGTACGTCGTCGGCGGCGTCGTGACCGGCCGGTGGGCGTCCAGTGGTGGCGGCGCGCTGCAGCTGCCGAAGAGCGTCCGCCGCGCCGTCGTCGCCGATCCCGGCTGGACCTTCGTCGTCGCCGACGCCGCGCAACTGGAGCCGCGCGTGCTGGCCGCCATGGCCGGCGACGAGGTGATGGCGGCGGCCGGCCGCGGTCCGGACGGGCGGGGCGCGGACATGTACGCCGGCATCGTCGCGTCGGGTGCGGTGCCGACGCGCGAGCTGGCGAAGGTCGGGATGCTCGGGGCGATGTACGGCGGTACCACGGGGTCCAGCGGCCAGGTGCTGCCGCGGCTGGCGAAGGCGTTCCCGCGTTCCCTCGCCTTCGTCGACGAGGCCGCCCGTGCCGGCGAGCGCGGCGAGGTCGTCACCACGCACCTCGGCCGGTCGTCGCCGCTGCCCGGCGCCACCTGGCACGAGACCCAGGCCGGCGCCTACCAGGACGACGCCGGCGATGACGACGTCGCGCGCGCCCGGTCGTACGCGCGGTCGTGGGGCCGGTTCACCCGCAACTTCGTCGTGCAGGGGACGGCGGCGGAGTGGGCGCTGTGCTGGCTGGCGTCGATCCGGCGTCGCCTGTGGGCGCTCGGCGTCGACTCCGCCCTGCCCGACGGCGCTGTGCTGCCGCCGTTCACCGGCCGCCCCCACCTCGTCTTCTTCGTGCACGACGAGATCGTGGTGCACACCCCTTCGTCGCTCGCCGAGGCAGTGGCCGCCGAGGTCCAGGAGGCGGCCGCCGAAGCCGGCCGCCTGTTGTTCGGCGACTTCCCTGTCGCGTTCCCCTTGAGCGTCGCGATCGCCCCCAGCTACGCCGACGCGAAGTGACGGGCCACCGGAGCGCCAGATCCTCAGGCGAGCCAGCGGCAGTTCGTTGTTTCGCCTGGCCACCGACCGGCAGGCGAGTTCCGTGGGCACCGGCGGCAACGGTGTGGGATCGCTGCGAAAACGCTGCGGCATCGCTGTCGTGGGAGCCGCTGTGCTGTCTACGTAGTTGTGGGACGCGGTGTCTACGTAGTTGTGGGACACGATCGTAGTCACGTCTGGTGCTGGCTAGGCGGCTTTGATGGGCTGGTAGGTCTTGGTGAAGTCGATGTGTAGGTGG
>NZ_POTW01000098.1 GCF_003236295.1 Jiangella anatolica | reverse complement strand
GAGCCGGCCGAGGCCGGGTCCGCCGGGGAGCTAGCCGAGGCCGGGTCCGCCGGGGAGCTAGCCGAGGGGGCGTCCGCCGGGGAGCTGGCCGACGCCGGGTCCGCCGGGGAGCTGGCCGAGTGGGCCGACGCGGGGTCGGTGGGGCTGTTGGCGCTCGCCGGGTCGGCCGGGCTGTTCGCGCTGGCCGGGTCCGCCGGCGAGTTGGCCGACGTGGCCGAGGCGGCGGAGCCGGCCGAGGAGGGTGCGGCGGAGCCCGACGACAGGTCGGCGACGTCCGCGGCCGGTGCCGCTCCGTTGAGGCTGGGCGCGGCCACCGCAGCGCCGGTGCCGAGACCGAGCGCCGCCATCGTGCCGACCGCGAGCCACGTCTTCTTCTGGAGCTTCATCTGTCCTCCTGTTACCGGGACGCCGGAGCGTCGTGTCCTGACCCCTTCACCCTCGTGGGCCGCCATGAACCGTTCAGGAGAGCCGCATGAGAGCGTTCTCAGCTCCGTCCTTACCTCCGGACGACCCGGCCGAGAGCCAGCGTTCGGCCAGCCGGACGCGCAGCTCGGTGGCCTGCTGCCAGTCCGCGTCCTGCGCCCGGTACGGGCCGGTGGCCAGCGACAACGTCACGCCGGCGGCCCGCAGCCGGAGCTCGGCCGGGTCCACCCGGCGGTCCAGGACGGGCAGCCAGTCGGCCAGGGCGGCCCGGGCGCCGTCGGCCGCGGCGAAGCCGTCGGTGGCGAGCACGGAGAGGTGGGCGACGAGGCAGGCGAGGTCGTCGGCGCGGCGGCCGGGGCCCAGCGTGTCGATGTCGAGCAGCCCGCTGACCGCACCGTGCTCGACGAACAGCTGGGCGTCGTAGAAGTCGCCGTGGGTCGGCTCGTCACCGTCAGCACGAGCGGCCAGCCCGGCCGCGACCTCGTCCGCGACGTCGAGAGCCACCGCGCCCAGCGACGGCGATGCCGCCGCGATCACCCCGGCGTAGTGGGCGGCGTGCGACGACCACGCCGCCCGCCGCGGCAGGCCGGCGATCTCGGCCGGCAGCCGGTCCAGCAGCGCCACCAGCTCGGCCGGGTCGCGCAGCGCCGTCGCACCCGTCTCGAGCGCCACCCGCAACGGCGTCCCGCGCAGCGGCGCCAGCACGATGATCCCGTCGTCGCTCCAGCCGAGGCTGCGCGGCACCGGCACCCCGGCGCGGGTCAGCACGCGGTGCCGGCTGTCGACGTCGCGGACCTGGCCGGGCCGCAGGACCTTGATGAACAGCCGCTGCGTCGACGTCACGACCTCGATGACGGCGCGCTTGCGCGGCCGGTACGAGACGACCCGCAGCTGGACGCCGTCGGGCGGCAGGCCGAGCCCGCGCAGCAGGTCGCCGACCGACGACGGGAAGCAGGCGGCGGCGAGGCCCGGCAGCTCCGGGTCGTACGGGAACCGCCAGACCTGCACGAACCGGTCGCCGTCGGTGACGACGAGCCCGTCGGACGGCCGGGTCCCGGACACCGTCGCCGCGTACGTCTCCGACCGCTCGTCGCCGGGGGACCACGACACGCGGGCGACGTAGGAGACGGTCGTGCGGTCGCCGGGGCGGTGATCGACGTCGCGCACGGACCAGTCGAGCAGCGTGCCGCCGGCCGGGGTGAGAGCGGCGTCGAGGATGTCGGGAACCGACGGCCCGGTCAGCAGCGCGAGGCCGGGGTCGGCGGGCGGTGCGGGCACGCCCGCCAGCCTGACCGGACCGGATGAGGCGGCCGTGAGCGGCGGATGAGACGGCTCTCATCCGAGCAGGAACGACACCGGGGTGCGCCGCCGCGCGCACACCCCGGCCCGCCGCTAAGCTGACCCCGAGGGGTCCGCGCATCCGGCGCCACCCCACTCGAAGGGAGCTGTGTCCGCCGTGCCGACGGGCGCGTCAAGTCGCACACGTTCACGCCACGACCGTCACGTCGAGCCGGGACCCGCCCGATGACCGCTGCGGTAGCGATTCTCGCGGTCTTCGTCCTGACGTTCGGGACCGCCTACTTCGTCGCGCAGGAGTTCGCCTACATCTCCGCCGACCGGGTCGAGCTGGCCCGCCAGGCCGGCGCCGGCGACAAGCGGGCCGCCTCGGCGATCCGGGTCATGGAGCACCTGTCGTTCATGCTGTCGGCCGCGCAGGTCGGCATCACCGTCACGGGCCTCATCGTCGGTCTCATCGCCGAGCCAGCGTTCGCGCAGGTCGTCCGCCCGCTGCTGGACGCGGTCGGCCTGCCGGAGGGCGCCGTTCCCGGTGTGTCGGTCGCGGTCGGGTTCGCCGTCGCGACGATCATCCAGATGGTGCTCGGCGAGCTGTTCCCGAAGAACCTCGCGCTGGCCACACCCGAGCGGCTGGCCAAGGTGCTGGCGTCGTCGACGCACCTGTACCTGGCCGTGAGCGGCCCGGTCGTGCGGCTGTTCGACAACTCCGCCGCCTGGCTGCTGCGCAAGGCCGGCATCGAGCCGGTCGAGGAGCTGCACCACGGCGCCACTCTGGAGGAGCTCGGCCACGTCATCGGCGAGTCCGAGGCGGGCGGCTCGCTGTCGTCGCAGCTGTCGGGCATCCTCGGCCGCGCGCTGTACTTCTCCGAGCACACCGCCGGCGAGGCGATGGTGCCGCGGCCCGACGTGCGCAGCGTCCGGGCCGACGCCACCGCGGCCGCCGTCGTCGAGCTGATCGCCACCCACGGCCACTCCAACTACCCCATCCGGGGCGAGGAGACCGACGAGGTCGTCGGCGTCATCGGCGTGCGCGAGCTGCTGCACATCGCGCCCGATGACGTCGGCAGCACGCTGGTGCGCGACCTCGCCCGGCAGCCGCTGGTGGTCCCGGACAGCCTGCCGCTGCCGGCGCTGGTCGAGCGCATGCAGGACGCCGGCGACGAGTTCGCCTGCGTCGTCGACGAGTACGGCGGGCTGGCCGGCATCGTCACGCTCGAGGACGTGTCCGAGGAGCTGTTCGGCGACATCACCGACGAGACCGACCAGCAGGCCGTCCCGGTCACGCAGGACGGCGACTGGTGGCAGCTCGACGCCGGGCTGCGGGTCGACGAGGCCGCCGCGCGGACCGGCCTGCCGCTGCACGAGTCCGACGACTACGACACGGTCGCCGGCCTGATCGTCGCCGAGCTGGGCCGGTTCGCCGAGCCCGGCGACCGCCTCGTCGTCGGCGCCGAGAACGGCCGCGAGAACGGCCGCGAGAACGGCCGCGAGAACGGCCGCGAGAACGGCCGGGACAACGGCCGGGAGCACGGCCGGGACGAGGTTGAGATCGAGGTCGTGACGGTGGCCCGGCACGTGCCCGAGCTGGTCCGGCTGCGTCGCCGCGGCCTCGTGCACACCGACGGGAACGCGGAGGCGGTCCAGTGAGCCCGGTCACCGCGATCCTCGTCACCATCGCCCTGCTGATCGCCAGCGCGTTCTTCGTTGCCGCCGAGTTCGCCCTGGTCGGCGCCCGGCGGCACCGCATCGAGCGGGCCGTCGAGGCGGGCAAACGGGGCGCGAAGGCGGCGCTGTCGGGCATTCGCGAGTTGTCGCTGATGCTGGCCGGCGCGCAGCTCGGCATCACCATGGTCGTGGTCGGCCTGGGCATGGTGTCCGAGCCGGCGTTCCACCACATCCTCGAGCGGCCGCTGCACGCCGTCGGCATGCCGGACGGCACCGCCGACGTCGTCGCGCTGGTCATCGCGCTGACCGGCGTGACGTTCCTGCACGTCGTGGTCGGGGAGATGGCGCCGAAGTCGTGGGCGATCGCGCATCCGGAGCAGTCCGCGATGATCCTCGCGCCGGCGTTCCGCGCCTACGCGTTCGGAGTCCGCGGGCTGCTGGTGCTGCTCAACGGCGTGACGAACCTGCTGCTGCGGCTGGTCCGGGTGACGCCGCGGGACGAGCTCGTGACGATCCGCAACCGCGAGCAGCTGCACCAGCTGGTCCGCGAGTCCAACCGGCTCGGGCTGATCGGCGCCGACGACTACGGCCTGCTCACCCGCGCGCTGGTCGCGCCCGAGCAGCAGGTGCGCACGGTGATGGTGCCGGCCGAGCGGATCGTCTGGGTCCCGGCCGGCGCCGGCCCGCAGGACGTCATCGAGGCGGGCCGCACGAGCAGGCACACCCGGCTCGTGGTGCGCGACGACGCCGGGACGGCGGTCGGCGCGGTGCACGTGCGCGGCGCGCTCAGCGCCCGCGCCGCCGGCACGCCGTGGACGGCGGGAGCGGCCGCGCTGCCGGTCCCGCGCATCCCCGACGGCGCCGACCTCGCCCGCGCCGCCGACGTGCTGCGTGACGCCCGGGCGCAGGTCGGGATCGTCGTCGACGCGGACGGCGCGGAGGCCGGGCTGGTGGCGATGGACGACGTCGTGACGGCGGTGCTGGTGAACCGATGACGTGGGTCGCCTTCCTCACCGACTACGGCCTGGCCGACGGCTACGTCGCCGCCTGCCACGGCGTGATCGCCCGGATCGCGCCGGCGGCCCGGGTGATCGACGTGACGCACGAGGTGCCGGCGCAGGACGTCCGGCACGGCGCCGTCGTGCTGGCCGACACGCTGCCGTACCTGCCGCCGTCGGTCGTGCTGGCGGTCGTCGACCCGGAGGTGGGCACCCGCCGCCGGGCTGTCGCCGTCGCGGCCGGAGAGCACGTGCTGGTCGGGCCGGACAACGGGTTGCTGGCCTGGGCCGCGGACGCGGCCGGCGGCGCGGCCCGGGCGGTGGAGCTGACGGCGCCGGAGTACCGGCTGGTCACGGGCGCCACGACGTTCGACGGGCGGGACGTGTTCGCGCCGGCCGCCGCGCACCTGGCCGCCGGCGTGCCGCTGTCCGCGCTCGGCCCGGCGGTCGACGTCGCGACGCTGGTCCGGCTGCCGGACCCGTGGCTGCGGGTTGGCACGGACCGCGTCGAGGCTGAGGTGCACGTCGTCGACCGGTTCGGCAACGTCGCGCTGGCGGCCGGCGCGGCCGAGCTGGCGGCGGCCGAGCTGGACGGGCACGCGCGGCTGCGGGTGACCGTCGGCGAGCGGTCGACCTACCTGCCGCTGGCGGCGTCGTTCGCGGCGGTGCCGGAGGGCGACCAGCTGCTGCTGATCGACTCGGCCGGCCGGCTCGCGCTGGCGGTGAACCGGGGCGACGCCGCGGCGACGCTGCGGCTGCGGGCCGGCGACCGGGTGACGATCAGCTCGTAACGTTCCACGGCCGGCGCCGGCCCCACACGTCGCCCCGCCAGAGACGCGCGTGGATGAGCCCGACGGCGAGCACCCCCAGCGCCGCCGCGATCCAGCCCGGCCACGGGTGCTCGGGCACGTCGGCGAAGTACCAGGCGAACCCGGCGATGACCAGCCCGCCCCAGCCGGTGACGACGTTGACGACGGCGCCGTCGCCGAACGGGCTGGGGTTGGTGGTGCGGCCGGTGCTGCCCTCGACGTAGTAGGGCAGTCCGTTGCCGGCGAAGAAGCCCGCGACGAAGGCGAGCAGGACGGTGAGGATCATCGGGTCGCTCCATGGACGAGGGGGAGGATGACGGCGTCGGCCAGCCGGTCGAGGAACGCGTCGTCGAGCGGCTCGCCGGTGACGAACAGCCGGGAGAACAGCAGCGCCGAGGCGACCTCGGCGAGCAGCTCGTGGTCGGCGCCGGCGGGGATCTCGCCGCGGGCCGCGGCCCGGTCCAGCGCCGGGGCGAACGCGTCGCGCTTCACCCCGATCAGCCGGGCCCGGACCGCGGCGGCGAGCGCGGCGTCGTCGCGCATCGCCGTCAGCAGGCCGAGCACGAGCGCGGCGCTCTGGACGGTGAGGTCGTCGCGCATGGACGTCAGCAGCGCGAGCAGGTCGCCGCGCAGCGTGCCGGTGTCGGGCGCCGGCCGGTCGGCGCCGGTGGTGTGCCGTTCGACGGCGGCGATCGCCAACTGCGTCTTACCGGACCAGCGCCGGTAGATCGTCGCCTTCGACGCCTTCGCCCGCGCCGCGACGGCGTCCATGGTCAGCGAGCCGTAGCCGATCTCGGCCAGCAGCTCCAGCGTCGCGCGCAGGACGGCGTCCTCGCGCTGCTCGCCCCGGGTGGGCGCCATCGACGACTCCTCGAAGTGAACGAAACGGTTTCGTACACATTATTCCGATGGAGGACGGATGTCGAATCCGGTGCGCCCGCTCCGACGTCACCTCCAAGAGCACCGGAGGTGATCCGATGAAGTACCTGATCCTCATCTACCGCGGCCCGGACGACGACGGACGGACGGCGGACACGGAGCATGCGGCGCTGGTCCGCGACCTCGCCGGCGGCGGCGAGCTGATCGCCGCCGAGGCGCTGGCCGACCCGGCGCAGACCCGGCGGCCGCCGCCCGCCGTCACCGCCGGTCCGGTCTGCGACGAGCCGCAGCTGAGCGCGTTCTACCTGGTCGAATGCGAGACGGTGGACTGTGCGCTCGCCCATGCCGCGCGGGTGCCGGAGTCCGCCGTCGGACGGGTGGAGGTGCGTCCGGTGCTCGGCCGCGGCGGACTGGAGATGTGAGCCTGTCGCCGCGTCAGGTGAGGAACTCCTGCACGTCGTCGCAGAACTCGCCGAAGTCGTCGTTGCGTCCGGTCGACCCCTTGACGATGCCGAGGAACGCGATCTCCTCATCGTCGGAGGGGTCGGTGGGCGTGCCGCCGTGGTCGACCAGGATCTCGAACCTGATCTGACCGGGATTGCGGTGCAGCGCCTTGCCGTCAGGCGTGTACACCGTCTCGTTCCCGGTGCTGAGGACGAGGATCGTGAGCGTGCCGTCACCGTTGTCGGTCACCCGGAGATCCTTGTCGACGAACGTCCTGACCACCGTGAGCGTCTTGTCGTTGGCGACGTTCGTCCACGCCTGTGTCTGCCGGACCGTGGCGTGCGCGTACGCCAGCCGGTCCTGCTTGTGTGCGTTGAAGAGGAACGCGCCCTCCTCCTCGAAGTCGTAGCGCAGCGTGAGGCCACAGTCCTCGATCACCTCGCTGAACGACTCGTGGAAGTGGTCGCGCTCCAGCGGCGCTGCCGCCGCCGGAGCGACCGCGATGCCCGAGCCGACCGCTGCCATCGCTCCAGCCAATGCGAGCCCACGCGACAGTCTCATGTGATCCCCCCGGAGTCTCCTGCGGAAGGACTCGTGCCGGCTCTCGCGTTCTCGGCGCCGCATGGCGTGTGCGTGCCGGCTGGTCGCTTCCTGCCGCGCCACAGCCTGCCACCAGCGGCGGCATCAGTCCATAGGGTCCGCGCGTCGTTGCCGGGATCATGCCGGCACCGCCTCGGCGGGAACGCGCTGGGCGCGGCGAACGCCGAGCGCGAACAACGCGACGCCTCCTGCCAGCCAGAACGTCAGCACCAGCAGCGGCTGGGCCGCCCCGGCTCCGTCGAAGTAGGCGACCGAGCGCAGCAGGCTCCCCGTCGCGCCGGGCGGCAGCAGCTGGCCGAGCGCGCCCCAGCCGGCCGGCAGCAGCTCGGGCGCACTGGCCAGCCCGGACAGCGGGTTGCCGAGCAGGATCAGCGCGACCGCGCCGACCGCGAGGCCGGCGTTGCCCAGTGCGGTCCGCAGCCCGAGGATCGTCCACGCCGTCGCGGAGATGCCCAGGGCCGCCGCGGCCGCCGTCGCCCAGTACGCCGTGTCGAACGTGCCGAACCCGAACCGCAGCAGCGCGGTCAGCGCCAGGCCGGCGACGACGGCGAACGCGGCGGCGCCGGCGGCCTGCCGGGCCGGTCCGCGCACGGTCATGAGCAGCACGACCGCCGCGATCCAGCCGCCCAGCGCCAGTGGCAGCGCGCCCGCGGACAGTCCGGCGCCGATGGGGTCGTCGGCCGGGAACGGCCGGACGTCGGTGACGGTCCGCGCGCCCAGTTCCGCGCCGAGTGCCCGCAGCTGCGTGGCCACGGCGTTGCCGGCGGCGGACGCGACCAGCAGCTCGTCCGGGTGGCCGGCGGCGTCGAGCAGGATCGCGCCGTACACCTCGCGGTCGAGGATCAGCGCGCGGGCCGCCTCGGCGTCGTCGACGGGCGTGACGGCGTACGCGCCGGGTGCGCGCGTGTCCAGCTCCGCGGTGAGGTCGCCGCCGGCGACCGCGATCGGGACGTCGTTCGGGCCGGAGTGCAGCGGCGGCAGCGCGAACGCCGACAGCAGCGCGATCAGCAGTGCCGTCAGTGCCGCGACCAGCAGGGCGAGCTGCCGCCAGGCGGGCGGGGGAGTCGGTTCGGGCATCTCGTCCTCCAGATAAGAAACGATGCGTATCTTATGAGTCGGGACTGTAGGCTACCGCGATAAGAAACGCAACGTTCCCTGGAGAGTCGATGGCGGAGACACGGCGACGCGGCGAGGCGCTCGAGGCGGCCATCGTCGACGCCGTCTGGGCCGAGCTGGCCGAGTCCGGCTACGCCGGCCTGACCGTCGGCGCCGTCGCCGAGCGGGCCCGCACCAGCAAGGCCGTCCTCTATCGGCGCTGGCCGGGCCGGGCGGCGCTGGTGATCGCCGCGCTGTCGCAGCACGCGCCGTCCGCCGAGGACGTGCCGGACACCGGGACCCTGCGCGGCGACCTGCTCGCGCTGCTGCGCACGATCGCCGCCGGTGTGTCGGCCCGCAGCATCGACGCGCTCTGGGGGCTGCTCGCCGAGACCGCGCGCGATCCCGACCTCGCAGCGCTGGTCCACGAGAAGCTGACCGAGCTGCAGTACAACGGCCCGGTGGTCACCGTCATGGAGCGGGCGGTGCGCCGCGGCGAGGTCGACCCGGCCCGCCTCACCTCACGCCTGCTGCGGCTGGCACCCGATCTCGTCCGCAACGAGCTGCTGGTCTACGGCGAGATCACCGACACAGCCATCGTCGAGATCGTCGACGAGGTCGTCCTGCCGCTCGCCGGAATGTGAGCTCCGTCGCCTTCACGCCGCCGTTGTCACGTCCGGCCGACGGCCCGTGTCCAGTGAACGGACATCGGGACGCACCTGGATGGAGAGACGATGGCGGGATTCGTGACGCGCCGGCGACGGGCGGTGCTGATCGTGGCCGTGCTGCTGGCGCTGCTCGGCGGCGCGGTCAGCACATCGCTGTTCGGCAAGCTGTCGGCCGGCGGCTTCGACGACCCGGGGGCGGACTCCGGGCGGGCCGCCGACGTGCTGGAGGAGACGTTCGGCCAGTCGCCGCCCAACCTGGCGCTGCTGGTCACGGCGCCTGACGGCGTCGACAGTGTGGCCTCCGCCGAGGCCGGCGCCCGGCTGACCGAGGCGCTCACGGCAGAGGACGGCGTCCGCGACGTCGTCTCGTACTGGACGACCGGGCAGCCGCAGTTGCGCAACGCCGACGGCGACCGTGCGCTCGTCCTCGCCACCATCGCCGGCGACGAGACCGAGGTGAACGAGCGGGTCGGCGCGCTCGCGGACACCTACGGCGGGTCGCTCGCCGACGGGGTCACCGTCGAGGTCGGCGGCTATGCGGCGTTCCAGCACGAGCTGACCGAGCAGAGCGAGCGCGACGTCGTCACCGGCGAGCTGATCGTCTTCCCCGTCACGCTGATCGCGCTGGTCGTGGTGTTCGGCGGGATTGTCGCCGCGTTGCTGCCGCTGGCCGTCGCGGCGGCGACGTCGCTGCTGGGGATGGGGCTGCTGTGGGCGCTGGCCGAGGTCACGTCGCTGTCGGTGTTCGCGGCGAACGTCGTGACGCTGGCCGGGCTGGGGCTGGCGATCGACTACAGCCTGCTCATGGTGAACCGGTACCGGGAGGAGCTGGCCGCCGGGCGCGCGGTGCCGGAAGCGATCGACGCGACGCTGCGGTCGGCCGGGCGGACCATCGCGTTCGCGTCGCTGACCGTGTGCATCGCGCTGGCGACGCTGATCCTGGTGCCGCTGCCGGCGATCCGGTCCATCGGGTACGCCGGGGTGCTGACGGCGCTGCTGGCCGCCGCGTCGTCGCTCATCGTGCTGCCGGCGCTGTTCGCCGTGCTCGGGACCCGGGTGGGGACGCCGCGTCGTCGCCTGCCGTCCGGTGACGGGTTCTGGCACCGGCTGGCGATGGTCGTGATGCGCCGGCCGGTGCCGATCGCGACGGTCGTGACCGCGGTCCTGCTGCTGCTCGGTGCGCCGTTCCTCGGCATGAAACTGGGCTACCTGGACGAGCGGGTGATGCCGTCGTCGTCCGAGGCCAGGGGCGTCGCCGAGGCGATCCGGGCCGAGTTCCCGACGGGTGAGCAGGACGCGCTGCAGGTGGTGGCGCCGTCCGGGCTGCCGTCGCCGGACACGTACGCCGAGCGGCTCTCGTCGCTGGACCACGTCGCCCGCGTCGACACCGTCACCGGCAGCTACGCCGCCGGCGCCTCCGTTGCGCCCGCCGGCCCACTGCACGAGCGGTTCGCCGCCGGCGACGCCGTCTACCTCTCCGTCGTGCCCGAGCCCGGTACCGTCGAGCAGGTCCGCGACCTCGTCGGCGCCGTCCGCGCAGTCGACGCGCCGGACGACGTGCTGGTCGGCGGGACCGCGGCCGTCGCCGAGGACGCGGACCGGGCGCTGCTGGACATCCTTCCGTGGGCGCTCGGCGCCGTCGGGCTGGCGATGGTGGTGCTGCTGTTCCTGCTCACCGGCAGCGTCGTGCTGCCGTTCCTCGCGCTGGTGCTGAGCACGCTCAGCCTCACCGCGACGTTCGGCGCGATGGTGTGGATCTTCCAGGACGGTCACCTGTCCGGCCTGTTCGGCTTCACCGTCACCGGCACGACCATCTCGACCGTGCCGGTGATGCTGTTCGCGCTGGCCTTCGGCCTGGCGATGGACTACCAGGTGTTCATGCTGGCGCGGATCCGGGAGGAGTACGACCGCGGTGCGTCCCCGACCGAGGCGGTCGCGCTCGGCCTGGAGAAGGTCGGCCGCATCGTCACCGCCGCGGCCGTCCTCATCTCCATCGTCTTCCTCGCCTTCCTCGTCTCCGACATCACCCTGATGAAGGCCTTCGGCGTCGGGCTGCCGCTGGCGGTCCTGATCGACGCGACGCTCATCCGCGGCGCGCTGCTGCCGGCGACCATGCGCCTCGGCGGGACGGCGATCTGGTGGGCGCCGGCCTGGGCCCGCCGCCTGCACACCCGCGTCGGCCTGCGCGAGGCCGCCGACGATCACTCGCCGGAGTGGAGCGCGGTGTAGACGCGGTCGCGCAGGACGTTGGCCTCTTCGCTGGTCAGGGTGCGGTCGACCGGGCGGAGGACGAGCCGGAGCAGCACGTTCTCCTGCCCGGGCCGGATGCCCAGCCGGTCCCGGGCCGCGTCCGGCAGATCCGCGTACGGCGTCGTCGAGAGCACCGCGACCTCCTCGACGAGGTCGGCGTCGGGGCCGAGGGCCTCGCGGACGCGGTCGCCGAGCAGTTCGGCGTCCGAGCCGGCCGGTACGGCGACGGACAGGTCGCGGCGGGCCGGCGGCAGGCCGGAGACCGGCTGGTACGGCGTCAGGTCGAGCAGCTGCGCGGCCACCCGCGGGTCCGCCGACCGGAGCAGCCGGATGTCTGGGATGCCCTTGCGCAGCATCAGCACCCGGTCCAGCCCCATGCCGAGCGCCAGCCCCGACCAGGTTGACGGTGACAGGCCGGCCGCGCGCAGCACGTCGGGCGCGGCCAGCCCGCACTCGGCGATCTCCACCGGGTGGCCGTCGTGGATGGCCTCGACCTCGCGGCCGCCGGACGTGTACGGGTGCGACGTCGCGGTCCAGCGCCAGTGCGTGCCCGGCAGCACCGCCGCCACCAGGGTCGTCACCAGCGCGTGCAGGTCGTCGTGGTCGAGCCGGCGGCCGCCGCGGCGCAGCAGCCAGAGGTCCAGCTGGTGCGGGGTGCCGGTGTGCAGCCGGTCGATGGAGTCGCGGCGGTGGCAGATCCCGGGCAGCACCAGCAGCACGTCGCCGCCCGGCGCCGGGCCGGCGGCCAGGGCCCGCAGCGCCGGCGGCACCCCGGCCGACGTGTGGCTGCGCAGCATCGCCGTGTCGCTGACGTAGCGGGTGTAGCGGACGTCGCGGGCGACGGCGTCGCGCTGGTAGCCGAGGCGGTCGTAGTTGTCCTCGACGGCGACGACGGGGCGCGAGCGCAGCACGCGGACGTCGGCGTCCCACCGCTCACCCAGAGCGGCAGCCGCGGCGGAGACGAGGAGCTGCAGGGCGTGCGGGCCCTGCGTGGGATCGGTGAGGTCGCGCAGCGAGAGCGCGTCGACCAGGGCGGGCAGCGACAGCGGCTGCGGCGGAGAGTCGGAAGTGACGACAGAGATGGACATGACCAGGCCTTTCGCGGGAAAGCGACGGGAAGCGGTGGAGGCTCCCCCGGCCGGTCGTCCGCGGAGGGGTCAGGCGTGCGCACCCTCCGGGCGGCGGACGTTCGCCGACCGGGGGCCGCTAAACCAGCGCTGACCTGGCATGGGATCGAGGTTATCCGATCGCGAGGTGATCGGCCAGGCGCGAGAGGCTCTCGTGCCAGGCCTTGAGGTGGTCGTCGCGCTGTTCCTCGGTGGGGTTGTGGCTGTGCGTGACGACGACAGAGGTGCCGCCCTCGTCCGACGGGCTCAGCCGGACGGTGACCCGGCTGGCGGGCGCGCTGTCGCCGTCCCACGCCCAGATGTAGGTGATCAGGCGGGGCCGCCGCACCTCGCCGAACAGGCCGCGGATCGAGACGTTGTGCCCGGCGGCGAGGCCGGCCGTGCGGAACGTGAACCGGCCGCCGGCGCGGGGGTCGACCTCGTAGATCGCGGCGAACGAGGCCGGCCAGAACCAGCCGGCCAGCCCGCGGGGCTCGGTGAACATCGGGAACACGTCGTCGGGGTCGGCGTCGACCACCACCGAGACGACGGCGGTGGTGGCGTCTGGGGTGGATGACTCGACCATGGTTGCGAACTTTATGGCATTTCATACATCCTGACGAGGCCCTGCCCATGGCTCGTCGCCGACGTCGCGGCGCAGCCGCTCCAACTCGTCGCGCAGCTCGCGCCGGACGCCGGCGTAGGCCGGGTCGTCGTACCGGCTTGTCAGCTCGGCCGGGTCGGCGACCAGGTCGAACAGCTCCCACTCCGGCTCCGTCCGGTCGGCGGACGCCCCGGGCACGCCGAAGCCCTCGCCGATGTAGTGCACCAGCTTGTGCGTCGCCGTCCGCACGCCGACGTGTGCCGGGACGTGGTGGCTGCCGTCCAGGTGCTCCCAGTACCGGTAGTACATGGACGTGCGCCAGTCCGCCGGCCGCTCGCCGCGCAGCAGCGGACGCAGGCTGCGGCCCTGCATGCGCGGCGGGACGGGGACCCCGGCGAGGTCGAGGAAGGTCGGCGCGAAGTCGACGTTCGTCGCGATCGCGTCGGTGGACATGCCCGGCGCGACCTCCCGTGGGTAGCGCACCATGAGCGGCATCCGCAGCGACTCCTCGTACATGAACCGCTTGTCGTACCAGCCGTGGTCGCCCAGGAAGAAGCCCTGGTCGGAGGAGTAGGCGACGACGGTGTCCGCGGCCAGGTCGTGCTCGTCCAGCGCGTCCAGCAGCCGCCCGGTGTTGTCGTCGATGGACGCCACGCAGCGCAGGTAGTCCTTGATGTAGCTCTGGTACGCCCACCGGGTGCGCTCCGGCTCGGGCAGCCCGGCCGGCCAGGGCGCCTTGAGGTCGCGCTCGTTGAGGTCGCGGCCGACCCGCATGCGCGCCTCGTGCGCCGCCCGGCCGCGTCCGCCGTAGTCGTCGAACAGCGTCGGCGGCTCGGGCACGTCGACGCCGTCGAACAGGCCGAGGTGTGCGACGTCGGGGTCCCAGCTGCGGTGCGGCGCCTTGTGCCACAGCAGCAGGCAGAACGGCCGGTCCGGGTCGCGCCGCGCGATCCGCTCCAGCGCGAGGTCGGTGAGCACCGTCGTCGTGTAGCCGTTGACGGTGCGCCGGCCGGTCGCGCCGAGCAGCTCCGGGTTCCAGTACTCGCCCTGGTCCTCGAGGATCTCCCAGGAGTCGAAGCCGTGCGGGTCGTGCTCGCCGCCGTGGCCGAGGTGCCACTTGCCGATCAGCCAGTTCTGGTACCCGGCGTCGCGCAGCAGCTGCGGGAACGTCGGCTGCCGCGCGTCGAAGTGTGTGCTCAACGTCCGCACGCCGTTGACGTGGCTGTACGTGCCGGTGAGGATCGACGCGCGGCTGGGCGCGCACAGGGCGTTCGTGCAGAAGGTGGCGTCGAAGCGCATGCCTTCGACGGCGATGCGGTCCAGCTGCGGCGTCGGCATCAGCTCGCTGCCGTACGCCGAGATCGCGTGGGCGGCGTGGTCGTCGGTGAGGACGAACACGAGGTTCGGGCGGTGCTCGCTCACACCGTCTCCACGGTCAGCGCGGCGGTGGTGCGGACGTCGGCCCGCCCGTCCGCGCCGACCGCCACGGCCAGTGGCTGACCGGCGACCCGCAGGCCCTCGACCCGCAGCGGGAACCAGGCGGCGAACGCCGGATCCGGCGCGACCCGCAACACACCGGCGGGCACGTCGGCCGTCAACCCGAGAGCCGCCTGGAGCAGCGCGATCACCGTCGCCGCCGACCACGCCTGCGGCCGGCACGCCGCCGGGTAGGCGAGCACCGGCTCGCCGGCGCGGGCGTCGGTGCCGGCGAACAGCTCCGGCAGCCGGTAGGCGAAGTCCGGCGCGGCCCGCAGCAGCCCGCCGGCCAGCGACGCCGCGACGCCCGGGAAGCCGTCGGCGACCAGCCCGCGCACCGCGATGGCGGTGTCGTGCGGCCAGATGCTGCCGGCGTGGTAGCCCAGCGGGTTGAACCCGGCCGCGTCGGCGCTCATCGTGCGCAGCCCGTACCCGGCGTCGAGGTCGGGCCGGCCGAGCCGGTCGGCGACGACGGCGGCCTCGTCCGGCCCGAGCAGGCCGGTGCCGAGCAGGTGACCGAGGTTGGACGTGACGGTGTCGACGGGCCGCTTGGCGCCGTCGAGCGCGATCGCCGGGAACCGGCCCTTCTCGTCGGCCACCCAGAAGGCGGACGCGAACCGGGAGCGCAGCGCCGTCGCCCAGTCGCGCAGCGGGGCGGAGCCGGGCCGGCCGAACGCGTCGAGCAGGGCCGCGCCGGCCAGCGCCGCCTCGTGCGCGTACGCCTGCGCCTCGCTCAGCGCGATCGGCGGCTCGGCGATCGTCCCGTCCGGGAACTGGATGGAGTCGCCTGAGTCCTTCCAGCCCTGGTTGGTCAGCCCGCGGCCGCTGGTGTCGACGTACTCGAGGAAGCCGTCGTCGTCGGGGTCGGCGTCGGTGGTCAGCCAGCGCAGCGCCGCCTCGAGCGGGTCGAGCAGGTCCGCGACGTCGGCGGCCGGCAGCCCCCAGCGCCAGGCGTCGTGCAGCAGGCAGACCCACAGCGCGGTCGCGTCGACGGTGCCGAAGTAGACCGGCGGCAGCCACGAGCCGGCCGCCGGGATCCGGACCTCGTGCAGGATCTTCCCCGGCGCCTCGGCGGTGTCCGGGTCGTGCCGGCGGCCCTGCCGGCGGGCGAGCGTGCGCAGCGTGCCCAGCGCCAGGCCGGTGCCCAGCGGCAGCGTGAACCGGGCCGCCCACAGCGAGTCGCGGCCGAACAGCGTGAAGAACCACGGGCTGCCGGCGGCGAGGAAGGTGTCCGACGGCGCCAGCGGGTCGGCGAGCGCGAGCGCGTCGAGGTCGTCGACGCTGCGCTCGGTCAGCCGGGCCAGGTCCGATCGCCCGGTGACGGCGACGGCGTCCCAGCCGGCGCCGTCAGCAGGGCCGAACGCGTTGGCCGGTGGCCCGGCGGCGAACGCGGCGGTGACCTCGACGTCGGCGGTCCACGACGAGCGCGGCGGCAGCTCGACGTCCCAGCTCAGCACGGCGCCGGCGGCGTGTGGCTCGACGGTGGCGCCGGGCGCCGTCAGCGACGTCCGCAGTTCGCCGCCGTCCCACTCGACGGTGCCCGGCCCGGACGACGCCGGCGGCCGGCCGCCGTGCTGGGCGCCGTCCTGCTTGATCGCGTCGGCGGTGGCGAAGTCGGCCGCGACGTGCACGCACACCGTCGCCGCGATCGCGACCCGCGCGTTGTTCACCAGCTCCAGCCGGTCGGTCACGCCGTCGGCGCGGGCGAACCGCTGCCGCTCCAGCCGCACCGTCGGGTCGGCGCCGTCGTCGCCGAGGTGCCGGACGATGCCGGTGAAGTGCGCGTGCCCGGCGCCGCGCAGGCCGTGCCCGGTCGGCTCCGGCTCGTGGCCGTCGACGTCGACGCGCAGCTCGGACAGCACCCGGCGGTCGTGGCTGAGCACGCCCTGCGCGCCGGACGCCCGCAACTGCCCGTCGACGCCGGACAGCGTCACCGTCGGCGCCTTGACGCAGCTGACGAGGTCGTGCAGGAACGGCTGCGGCACCGGGCCGGAGACCGAGGAAGCGGTCACGACGGTGATCCTTCCGTGACTTGACAGAACAGTCGACGCGTTCTTAACTCTGAATCAGATCCCACTTTGAACGATCAAAAGCACCGTAGCAACCGAATTTTGATCGTTCAACACGTCGAGGAGGACGCCATGGCGGCACCGGAGAGCGGCGCCACGCTCGAGAGCGTCGCCTTGGCGGCCGGGGTGTCCCGGCAGACGGTGTCGAACGTCCTCAACGCGCCCGAGCGGGTGGCGCCGCAGACCCGGCAGCGGGTCGAGGAGGCCATCCAGGCGCTGCGCTACCGCCCCAACCGGTCGGCCCGTTCGCTGCGCACCCGCATGAGCAACCTGCTCGGCTACTGCGTCCAGCCGGCCGCGGCCGGGAACCTGAACCCCGTCCTCGACCGGTTCGTGCACGCCGTCACCGAGGCCGCCGCCGAGCACGGCTTCCACGTCCTGCTCTTCACCGCGCCCGCCGGCGCGGCCGGGCTGGACCGCTACGCCGAGCTGCTCGCCCAGCGCGCGGTCGACGGCTTCGTCCTCGCCGACACGGTGGTCGCCGACCCGCGGCCGGGCTGGCTGACCGAGCAGGGCGTGCCGTTCGTCGCGTTCGGCCGGAGCTGGTCCGGTCCGGACCGCGGGCTCTGGGTCGACGTCGACGGCGCGGCCGGCATGACCGAGGCGGTCGAGCACCTGCACGCGCTCGGCCACCGCCGCATCGCGTTCATCGGCTGGCCGGAGGGGTCCGGCGTCGGCGACGACCGCGTCGCCGGCTACACCGCGGCCTGCCTGCGCCTGGACCTCGACCCATGGATCGTCCGGGCCGAGGGCGGGCCCGGCACCGGGCGCGAACTGGCCGGCCGGCTGCTCGACGCCGCCGAGCCGCCGACCGCGCTCGTCTGCGTCAGCGACGAGTCGGCCTACGGCGCGTTGCGGGCGCTCGCGGACCGCGGTCTGCGCCCGGGCGAGGACGTCGCCGTCATCGGCTTCGACGACACCCCGGCCGCCCGGCTGCCCGGCGTCGACCTCACCAGCCTGTCCCAGCCGATCGAGCAGATCGGCCGCGAAGTCGTCCAGATGTTGCTCGGCCTGCTCGGTGTCGTGGAGCTCCCGCCCGGCCCCGAGCACCGTCTGCTGCGCCCGGCGCTGGCCGTCCGGGCCAGCACTCGCCCCGCCGGACCCGATCCGGCCGCACCCACGGAGGCTCGATGATGCGTCAGTTCGCCCGTACCCCACTCGCGCTGGCCGCGGCCGTGGCCGCCGCCACCGTGCTCGCCGCCTGCGGCAGCGGCTTCGACGACGATGACGGCGGCGACGCCGAGGCCACCGGAGCCTCGGACGGCGGCGGCCCGCTCACCGTCATGATCGGCTCGTCCGGCGAGGCCGAGACCGTCGCCGTCCAGGAGGCCGCCGCCCGGTGGGCCGAGGAGTCCGGCACCGAGGTCGAGGTGATCCCGGCCCAGGACCTGGTGCAGCAGCTGCAGCAGGGCTTCGCCGGCGGCAATCCGCCCGACGTCTTCTACGTCAGCCCGGACCGCTTCCGCATGTTCGCCGAGGCCGGCTCGCTGTACCCGTACGGCGACCAGATCGAGGACGCCGACGACATCTACCAGCCGCTGCGCGACGCGTTCACCTACGAGGACGAGCTGTACTGCGCGCCCAAGGACGGCGGTGTGCACGCGCTGGTCATCGACACCGATGCCTGGGCCGCCGCCGGGCTGACCGAGGCCGACTACCCGCAGGACTGGGACCAGCTCGCCGCCGCGGCGCAGGCGCTGACCACCGACGGCCGGGTCGGCCTGGCGTTCACCGGCGACTACAACCCGGTCGGGACGTTCATGCTGGCCGGCGGCGGGTTCTTCGTGAACGAGGACCAGACGGAGGTCACCGCGGACACGCCGGAGAACCTGGCGACGCTGGAGTACCTGAAGCAGAACATGGACGCCGGCACGTTCGCGTTCGCGCCCAACATCGACGCTGCGTGGGGCGGCGAGGCGTTCGGCAGTGGCAAGTCGGCGATGACCGTCGAGGGCGCGTGGATCGTCGGCGCGCTGCAGAACGACTTCCCGGACCGCAACTGGGTGGCCGTCCCGATGCCGGCCGGTCCCGGCGGGCAGGCCTCGACGGCGTTCACGAACTGCTGGGGCATCGCCGCGGACAGCGACAACCAGGCCGGCGCCGTCGACCTGGTGAACTTCCTGGTCAGCCCCGAGGAGCAGCAGGCGTTCGCCGAGGCCTTCGGCCCGACGCCGTCGCGGGCCAGCCTCGCCGACTGGAACGCCGAGGCGTTCCCCGAGAAGGCGGCGTTCGCCGAGGGCATGGAGGACTCCCGGACCCAGGTCTCCGTCCCCGGGTTCGAGTCCGTCCTGGCCGACTTCAAGACCCAGCTCGAGGGCATGGCGGCCGGCACCGTCACGCCGGAGCAGGCGTTGCAGGCGCTGCAGACCAACGGCGAAGCCGCGCTCGCGCAGGACTGACGTGACCTCGACGGTCACCCGGGAGCCGTCGGCGGGCCGGATCAAGCCGGTCCGCCGCCGCGCGACCTCCGGGCATCTGCGCCAGGAACGGCGAGCCGGCTGGCTGTTCGTCGCGCCGGCCGTGATCGTGCTCGTGGTGTTCCTGTTCGCGCCGATCATCATGGCGGCGTGGGTCAGCCTGCTGGACTGGAACGGGCAGTCCAGCCCGTTCTCCGGCGAGGCGGAGTTCGTCGGGCTGTCCAACTACCAGGCACTGCTGACCGACGCCGGGCTGCTGCGCAGCGACTTCATGCTGAGCGTGCGCAACACCGTCTACTTCGTGCTGTTCAACGTGACCGGCGTGGTCGTGGTGTCGTTCGCGCTGGCGATGGCGGTCAACTCGTACGTGCTGCGCGGCCGGTCGTTCTTCCGGACCATCTTCTACTTCCCGGCCATCACGTCGTCCGTGGCGATCAGCGTGCTCTTCCTCTTCCTGTTCCAGGGGGCCGGTGTCGTCAACGTCGTGCTGTCGTGGGTGGGCATCGACGGGCCGACGTGGTTCAGGGACCCGCGCGGCGTGCTGCACATCGTGCTGTCCTGGTTCGGCGTCGACGCCGCGCCGGCCGCTCTCGCGGACACGACGATGGGCGGGCTGAGTCTGTGGGAGTGGCTCTCCGGTCCGTCGGTGGCGATGTGTGCGCTGATCACGCTGAGCATCTGGGCTTCGTCGGGCACGTTCATGCTGTTCTTCCTGGTCGGGCTGCAGGACATCCCGGTCGAGCTGGAGGAGGCGACGGCGATCGACGGCGCGGGCGCCTGGCGGCGGTTCCGGCACCTGACAGTGCCGCTCATGCGCCGCAGCATCGTGCTGGTCATCACGCTGGCGCTGATCAGCAGCTGGCAGGTGTTCGACCAGGTGTTCATCCTGTCGCAGGGCGCGCCGGCCAAGACGACGCTGACGCCGGCCTACATCTCCTACGTGCGCAGCTTCGGCGACGGCCAGTTCGGTGTCGGCGCGGCGGTCGCGTTCGTGCTGTTCGCGATCATCATCGTGCTCACGCTCGTGCAGCGGTGGGTCGGAAGGGAGCGGCGGACATGAGCGGGCTGACGCTGCGACGGCGACCGGATCGGCGGGCCGCCCGGCCGGCGCGCGACGCCGTCCCCGTCGTGCTGACCGACCGGTACTCGCCGCTGCCGCGCAAGGTGGCTGTGCGGGTGATCGGCTATGGGCTGCTGGCGCTCGGGACGCTGCTCTACCTCGGGCCGTTCCTCGTCCAGGTGGCGACGTCGTTCAAGACCGACGCCGACGCCGTCGCCAACCCCGTCTCGCTGATTCCGTCGCCGGTCTCGATGGCCGCCTGGGAGATCGTCGCCGGGTCGAACCCGGCGTACTCGGTGCCGGTGTTCCGCTGGCTCGGCAACTCGTTCTTCGTGACGATCTCGGTGACGCTCGGGCGGCTGATCATCGACAGCCTCGCCGGCTACGCGCTGGCCCGGCTGCGCTTCCGGGGCCGGACGGTGGTGTTCGCCGGCGTGGTCGCGGTGCTGGCCGTGCCCGGCGTGGTGCTGCTGATCCCGAAGTTCCTGGTGCTGAACGAGCTCGGCATGTTCGACAGCTACTCTGGGATGATCCTGCCGCTGTTCTGCGACGCCGTCGGGATCCTGCTGATGAAGACGGCGTTCGAGGCGGTGCCGACGGAGCTGGACGAGGCCGCCCGCATCGACGGCGCAGGTGTGTTCCGGACGTTCTGGAGCGTGATCCTGCCGCTGGTCCGCCCGGCGCTGGTGACCGTGACGATCCTGTCCTTCCAGGGCTCGTGGAACGAGTTCACCCACTTCCTGATCGCGACGTCCGATCCCGATCTCGCGACGATGAACCTCGGCATCGCCCGGCTGACCGCCGGAGGCGACCTGCAGGGGTCGCAGCAGTTCCCGCTGAAGCTGGCGCTGGCGACGCTCTCGACCATCCCGATCGCGATCGTCTACGTCTTCTTCTCGCGCTACTTCATGCGCTCGGGGTCGGCGACGGGGCTCAAGTGACGGCGGCCTTGTCGCGGCGGGCGAGGATCGCGTCGACGGTCTGCTCCGGCGTCAGCTCCGACGTGTCCAGCCACAGCCCGAGCCTCGGCGTCTCGGTCCGCAGCGACGTGTCGAGGTCGGCGACGGTCCACGCGCCGTAGCCGGTCTTGCCCCGTCCGGCCTCCCGTGCGGCGACCGCGTCCGGCGACGGCGCCAGCACGACGACGTGCAGGGGCCGGGTGCGCACCAGGTCGACGTACTCGGCCAGCACCGGCCCGATCACGACGTCCTGCACGACGGCGGTGAACCCGGCGGCGGCGTACGTGTCGGCGACGCCGGCCGCGATCCGGTACCGCAGCCGCAGCTGAGCCATCCCCTCCGTGTCGCCCGGTACCGGGTCGGCCCGGCCGGACACGATCGCCTTGCGGAACGCGTCGCCGCGCACGTGCGCCGACTTCGGCAGCCGCTCGGCCAGCGCCTGCGCGACGGTGGACTTGCCGGCCGCCATGATGCCGGTGATCAGGTAGACGCTGGACACGGGCGGCCACTCTGCCAGGCTGACCGGCCACCGGTCACTCGGATTTCGTCCGCCGCGGCACGTGGCTAGGCGAGCTCCCGCCTCCCCAGGCGTGCATGCCTGGGTGAGCGGGAGCACCCCTACTTCACGTGATCATTTGTGGGGTCGGTGAGGAGGCCGCGCTGGTGGGCGACGGAGACGGCCTCGGTGCGGCTGGCCGCGCCGAGCTTCGTCATCACCCGGGACAGGTGCACGCTGACCGTCTTCTCGCTGATGAACAGCTCCTCGCCGACCTTGCGGTTGGTGTAGCCGCGGGCCACCAGCTCCAGCACCGACAGCTCCCGCGGCGTCAGCAGCCCGGCCGTCGGCAGCACCGTCCCCGGCAGCGCGACGCGGGCGCGCCGGGCGAGGTCGCGGACGGCGTCGGCGAGCGGCCGCGCGCCCAGCTCGGCGGCGGTCTCCAGCGCGGCGGCCAGCTCGACGGCGGCGGCGTCGCGGTCGCCGGCCTCGATCAGCGCCTCGCCCAGCCGCCACCGGGCCATGGCGACGTGGAAGCGCTCGCCGTAGCCGAACGCCTCGACGACCGCTCGCCACGGCCGCGCGTCGGCCGAGCCGTGCAGCCGCGACTCCTCCGCGTCCAGCCGGGCCAGCCAGGCCACGCCCTCGGGCCCCAGCCGGTCGCTGCGCGGGATGCCCTTCTGCGCGGTCATCCGGGCGAGCTCGGCGAACCGCCGGCCCTCCACGACGGCGGCCGCCTCGGCCTCCGTGTCGTGCTGGACCCGGGCCTGCCGGGCGACGTCGGCCAGCGAGGCCAGCGCCAGCACCGCCAGCCGGATGGCGCCCAGCGGCCAGCGGTCGTCGTCGTTCTTGCGCATCGCGGCGATGGCCTCGTCGGCGTGCCGGACGGCGTCGTCGTGCCGGCCCTGCCAGCCGGCCAGCTCGATGCCGGCGATGCCGGCCAGCTGGGCGATCTGGCCGTCGCGGTGCCACTCGGGGCGGATGCGGACCAGGTCGCGCTGCGCCTCGTCGAACCGGCCCCGGCTCACCTTGATGATCGCCGCCGACGCCGCCAGCAGCGCGGTGATGGTGTCGGAGACCTGCTCGCCCGGCGGGCTGGCGGCCTCGAGGGCGTCGTCCCAGCTGCCGCGCGCGTAGTGGACCATGGCGCGCAGCCAGCGTACCTCCAGGCCGTACGGGCTCCAGATCAGGCCCAGCTCGACGGCCCGGGCCGCCGCCGCGTCGGCGACGGCGGCCGCCTCGTCGAGCAGTCCCTGCTCGTAGCGGGTGGTGATGAGGTTGAACCGCGCCCGCAGCTCGACGTTGGGCGCCCTGGACTCGATCGCCTTGCGCCGGGCCTCTTCGAACAGGGCGCAGGCATCCTCGATGGCGCCGGCCCGCAGGTCGCGGAAGGCCAGCGAGATCAGCGCGTCCGCCTCGGCGCTCATCGTTCCGCTGGCGCGGGCGTCCTCGATGGCCTGCTCGGCGTACTCGCGGCCGACCTCGGCGCTGACGGCGAAGGCGCGGGCGCGGATGGCCAGCACCCACGACCGGACCTTGCTCGGCGGCGCGTCGGCCAGCAGCTCCCATGCCTCGGTGATGGCCCGCTCGGCCTCGCCCCAGCGGCCGACGGCCAGGGCGGACTCGGTGACCTGGTGGCGGACGTCGGCCCGCGTCTCGGCGTCGGCGCCGGCGTCGGCCAGCCGCTGCGCCGCCTGCGCGTAGGAGAGGGCGCGCTCCGGATGCCCGGCCGCGCCGGCGACATAGGCCGCCTTGCGGGTCAGCGCCAGCTCGTCGACGCCGGCGTGCGCGGCGGGGTCCGCGACCGCCGGCCACAGCTCCAGCGCCTGCTCGACGTGGCGCAGCTCGGCCGCCAGCGCGCCGACCCGCATCGCGTCGTCGGCCGCCTTCACCGACGCGGCCAGCGCCGTCGGCAGGTCGTTGCTGCGCAGGCTGTGGAACGCGAGCGCGCCGGCCAGCTCGTCCTGGCGCAGCTCGACGATGCGCCGCGCGTAGGCGGCGTGCAGCCGGACCCGCTCGCCCGGCAGCAGGTCGGCGTAGACGGCCTCGCGCAGCAGCGCGTGCCGGAACGTGTAGCCGCCTTCGTCGTCGGTGACGAGGATGTGGTGCTGCAGCGCCTCGCGCAGCGCGCCGTCGAGCTCGGCGTCGGGCAGGTCGAGGACGTCGCGCACAGCGGCGTGCCGGACGTGCCGGCGGCCGGTGACGGAGATGGCGCCGACCACCCGCTGGGCGGCCGGGCTGAGCGTCTCGACCCGGGACAGCAGCACGTCGGCCAGCGCGGTCGGGATGCCGCCGGCCGGACCGGTGGCGCTGGCCGCGACCAGCTCCTCGGCGAAGAACGCGTTGCCCTCGGACCGGGCGGCGACGCCGGCCAGCAGGTCGGCGTCGATGCCGCCGTCGGCCAGCGCCTCGACGAAGGCCAGCGCGTCGGCCGGGCCGAACGGCGCGAGGTCGAGCCGCTCGACGGCGGGCAGCCGGACCAGCTCGGCCAGCAGCGGGCGCAGCGGATGCTGCCGGTGCAGGTCGTCGGAGCGGTAGGTGGCGACCACCAGCAGCCGCTGCCCGGCCAGCCGGGAGACCAGGAACGACAGCAGGTCGCGGCTGGAGGCGTCGCTCCAGTGCAGGTCCTCGATCGCGAGCACGACCGGCGCGTCGTCGCTCAGCTCGGCCAGCACGGTGAACATGGCGTCGAACAGCTGCAGCTGGCCCAGCTCGTTCTCCGCGCCGGACGGTGACGCGGTGGCGGCGGACCGGCCGATGAGCCCGGACAGCGCCGGCCGGGCGTCGACCAGGTCGGGGCGGATCCGGCGCAGCTGCTCGACGAGCTCCTTGAACGGCAGATACGGCAGGCCGGCCTCGCCGACGCTGAGGCAGCGGCCCAGCAGCACGTGCGCGCCGCCGGCCGCGGCGGTGAACTCCGTCAGCAGCCGGCTCTTGCCCACCCCGGCGTCGCCGGAGACGACGACCGCCGTGGCGGCGCCGCCGCGGGCGCGGTCCAGCGCCGCGCGCAGCTGAGCCAGTTCGATGCTGCGCGCGGTGAAGGGGACTCCGGTACCGAGCCGAGGCACGATACCGATGCTTCCATACGTCTCCGACAAGGTGCTGGCCATCGGCGGGTCAGCACACTGGTTGCGGCCGGCGGACGGGCTGGTCGTCGCACGTCTTCGCGGCCTCGGGCCGCCGGGCGCCCGCCGCCGGCTTGGCGCTCGCGCCGCGGCGCTTGCTGACGCCGTCGACGTCGCGGCGGACCCGTTCCTGCCGGTAGTCGATCTCGGCGCGGATGCCGTCGATCATGGTGACCTCCCCGTGGGTGACTGGTCTGGACACCATCGAGACTCGTGCTGAGGGCGGACCCGTGGCATCAGGCGTCCGCGCACACTCCGCGGCGCCGGCGCCTTACCCCGTCAGCACGGTGAGTAAGGGGTCCGCGGCGGTGCGGGATCATCTACGGTGGTCGTGCTCACATTTCGGCGAGAAGGGTCACCGTGGTCAGCGTTCCGAGCGTCTCCTACTCGATCACCGTCCGGCTCGAGGTGCCCTCGGGCGGGACGTCGGTCGGCCAGCTCACCGCCGCGGTCGAGAAGGCCGGCGGGCTGGTCACCGCGCTGGACGTGACGGCGTCCGGGGCCGACCGCATCCAGGTCGACGTGACCTGCGCCGCGACGTCGTCAGCGCACGCCGGTGAGCTGGTCATGGCGCTGCGCTCGGTGGCCGGCGTCGTCATCGGCAAGGTCAGCGACCGGACCTTCCTCGTCCACCTCGGCGGCAAGATCGAGGTCGTGTCGAAGGTGCCGATCCGCAACCGCGACGACCTCTCGCTCATCTACACCCCCGGTGTCGCCCGGGTGTCCCAGGCGCTCGTCGACAACCCCGACGACGCCCGCCGGCTGACCATCAAGCGCAACACCGTCGCCGTCGTCACCGACGGGTCGGCCGTGCTGGGACTGGGCAACATCGGCGCGACGGCCGCGCTGCCCGTCATGGAGGGCAAGGCGGCGCTGTTCAAGCGGTTCGGCGGCATCGACGCGTTCCCGATCTGCCTCGACACCCAGGACGTCGACGAGATCATCCGCACCGTCCAGCACATCGCACCGGTCTTCGCCGGCATCAACCTCGAGGACATCTCCGCGCCGCGCTGCTTCGAGATCGAGGCGCGGCTGCGTGAGCTGCTCGACATCCCCGTCTTCCACGACGACCAGCACGGCACCGCCATCGTGGTGCTCGCGGCGCTGCACAACGCGCTCAAGGTCGTCGGCAAGGACATCGGCTCGATTCGCGTGGCGATGTCCGGCGCCGGCGCGGCCGGGCACGCGATCGCGCAGCTGCTCGTCGCCGCCGGCGTCACCGACATCGTCGCCGCCGACATCAACGGCGTCATCCACCCGGGCCGGGCCGACCTCACCGGCGTCCCGACCTGGTACCTGGAGCACTGCAACCCGCGCGGCGTCGTCGGCGACCTGCGCGACGCCGTCGCCGGCGCCGACGTGTTCGTCGGGGTGTCCGCGCCGAACGTGCTGGCCGCCGCCGACGTCGCGACGATGGCGCCGAACGCGATCGTGTTCGCGCTGGCCAACCCTGAGCCCGAGATCGACCCGCGAGCCGCCGGCGAGTACGCCGCCGTCGTCGCGACCGGCCGGTCGGACTACCCGAACCAGATCAACAACGTGCTCGCGTTCCCCGGCGTCTTCCGCGGCCTGCTCGACGCCCGCAGCCGCTCCGTCACCACGGAGATGATGCTGGCCGCCGCGGCCGCGCTGGCCGCCACCGTCAAGGACGACGAGCTGAACCCGTCGTACATCGTCCCCAGCGTGTTCCACTCCGGCGTCGCGGACACGGTGGCGGCGGCGGTGCGCGGCAGCGTCGAGTCCATCCGGCGGGTCGCCGAGGAGACCGGCGAGTTCCCTGCGATACCGGTCTGATGCACGATGAACCTGTGGGCATGAGCTCGGAGAAGCTGACCGGGAAGCTGCTCGTGGCGGCGCCGTCGCTGCGCGGCTCGACGTTCGACCGCGCGGTGATCCTCATGCTCTCCCACGACGGCGACGGCGCCCTCGGCGTCATGGTCAACAAGCCCACCGAGGTCCTCGTCGGCGACGTCCTGCCTGGCTGGATGTCGGTCGTGTCCGAGCCCGGCGTCGTGTTCCAGGGCGGGCCGGTCAGCCTGGACAGCGCGCTCGGCCTGGTCGCCGTCGACGGGTCGGACGAGCCGCTCGGGATCCGCCGGGTCCGCGGCCGGCTGGGCGTCGTCGACCTGGACACGCCCGCGGAGATCATCGAGCCGGCGGTGACGGCGATGCGGGTGTTCGCCGGCTACGCGGGCTGGGCGCCGGACCAGCTCGAGGGCGAGATCGACGAGGGCTCCTGGTACGTCGTCGACTCCGAGCCGGGGGACGCGTTCCGCACCGACGCCGAGGACCTCTGGCCCGTCGTCCTGCGTCGGCAGGGCGGACAGCTGGCCCTGATGGCGACGTTCCCCGCCGATCCGTCGATGAACTGAGCCTTCCCATGATCATCAACCTTTAGCGTTGCTCTAGAGCCTGTTGCGTTTTGGCTCGGTGTGGCGTCTGGCCTGGTTGATCGTGGTTTGAGAGGGTGGCGGTCGTGGCGAAGGAGTACCGGTCGGTGGATCGTGACCAGGCGTTTTTGTTGCCGCCGTCGAT
>NZ_POTW01000097.1 GCF_003236295.1 Jiangella anatolica | reverse complement strand
CGGCAGAGCCGGCCGAAGGGCGGGCGGGGCCGCGACACCGCCGGCCGCGGCCGGCGAAGCTGCCGTGGCTGCTCGCGCCGCTGCTCCTGGTGCCGCCCGCCTGGTGGGGGATCGCCCAGATGGACGGCCCGTCGGACGACCCCCCCGCTGTGGCGTCGCCGGGCTACGACCCGGCCGAGCAGTCCGCCGTCCCCGGCCAGCCGGTCGGCGCGGCTGAGGGGCTGCGGCGGTACACGCTGCGGCTTCCGGACCTCGAGGCACCGGTGATCGCGATCACCAGCACCGCGGACCGGGTGTTGCTGCCGCCGAAGGACCCGCTGCTGGCCGGCTGGTGGCGCGACGGCGCCGCACCGGGCGCCGAGGCGGGCGCGGCGGTCGTCGTCGGGCACGCCGTCGAGGGCGGTGAGGCAGCCTTCAACAGCGTCGTGGGGCTCGAGCCCGGCGACGAGGTCCGGGTGAGCGGTTCCGGCGTCGAGCAGCGGTACCGGGTCGACACGGTCGAGACGATGGCGCCGGGCGACCTCCCCGCTCGGGCGGACGAGCTGTTCGCGCAGGACGTTCCCGGCCGCCTGGTGCTCGTGACCTGCGCCGACTGGGACGGGACGGCGTTCCGCTCGAACGTGGTGGTCACCGCCGTTCCGGTCTGAGCGACGATGGGGCCGTGCACGAGAGCATCGAGTCAGGCCCGGACGGCGAGGAATGGGTGGTGCGCCGGATCACCGGCAGCGCGTCGACGAAGCCGTACCGCTGTCCCGGCTGCGACCAGCTGATCCGCCCCGCCACGCCCCACGTCGTCGCCTGGCCGGTGGTCAGCCGCTCGTTCACCGGTGAGGGCATCGACGAGCGCCGCCACTGGCACACCGGCTGCTGGACCAACCGGCTGCGCCGCCGCTGACGGGGTGGGGGTCGCTAGGGTCGGGCCCATGAGCCTGCCGCTGGTCCTGATCCACGCGTTCCCGCTCACCCCGGCGGTCTTCGACGACCTCGCCGAGCGGCTGCCTGGCACGACGCTGGTCCGCCCGGCGCTGCGCGGCTTCGGCGGACCGCCGCTCGATCCCGGCGCCGAGCCGTCCCTGGACACGTACGCCGACGACGTCGCCGCGGACCTGGCCACGCGCGGCGTCGAGAGGGCGATCGTCGGCGGGTTGTCGTTGGGCGGCTACGTGACGATGGCGCTGCTGCGCCGGCACCCGGAGCTGGTCGCCGGCGTCGTCCTGATCGACACGAAGGCGAGCGCCGACACCGACGAGGCCAGGGCGAACCGGCTGCGCATCGCCGACGCCGTCGAGCAGCACGGCAGCCGGGCGCTGCGGCCGATGCTCGACACGCTGCTCGGCGAGACCACCCGCCGGGACCGCCCGGACCTCGTCGAGCGCGTGACGGCCTGGCTGGACGAAGCCCCGCCGGACGCCGTCGCCTGGGCGCAGCGGGCGATGGCCGCCCGCCCGCCGTCGTTCGGCACGCTCAGCGACGCGGCGGCCCGCGGCACGACGAGCACCGTCGTCGTCGGCGCCGAGGACACCCTCACCGGCAAGGACGAGGCCGACGCGATGGCCGCCGCCCTCGGCGACGTCCGCGTCCACGTCATCCCACGAGCCGGCCACCTCAGCCCACTGGAGAATCCCGACGCCGTCGCGGCGATCCTCACCCCTTGAGCGCCCCCGCCGTCAACCCCTTCGTCACCTGGTTCTGCAGCAGCGCGAACACCAGCAGCACCGGCACCACAGTGATCATCATGCCGGCGAACAGCGTCACCCAGTTGGTGCCGTAGTCGGCGGCCTGGCCGAGCTGGAACAGCCCGAGCGGCAGCGTCATCCGCTCCGGCGAGTGGATCAGCACCAGCGCGTAGAAGAACTCGTTCCAGTTCTGCAGGAAGCTGATGATCGACACCGACGCCAGCCCCGGGCCCATCAGCGGCAGGATCACCCGCAGGAACGTCCGCACCGGCCCGGCCCCGTCGACGGCGGCGGCCTCCTCCAGTTCGCCCGGCAGCGTCCGCATGAACCCGACCAGGACGAACACGTTGAACGGCAGGTTGTACGTCGCGTAGACCAGCGCCAGCCCGAGCCGGCTGTCCAGCAGCCCGAGGTCCTGCATCGTCATGTAGAGCGGGATGAACGTCACCATCCACGGCACCATCAGGCCGAGCAGGAAGACGCTGAGGACCACGCCGCTGCCGCGGAACGGGACCCGGGCCAGCGGGTAGGCGGCGAACGCGGCCAGCACGACGCCGAGCACCGTCGCCGACACGCTGACGATGACGCTGTTGCCGAAGAACGAGCCGACGTTGGCCGCCGACCAGGCGTCGGAGTAGTTCTCCCAGCGCCAGTCCTCGGCGATCGTCCACGGGCGGGTGCCGATGAACTCGTTGTTGGTCTTCATCGACACGTTGAAGACCCAGGCGAACGCGCCCGCCGTCGAGAACGCGAACGCGCCGAGCAGCAGGTAGATGATCAGGTGGAACCGGCGGAACGGCGCGCGGTCACTGCCCCGCCGGCGGCCACCGCCACGGCCACGGCGACGGGCCGTCGGCGGCGTCGGAGGGCCCGCGGCCGGCGCCGGCCGGACGTCAGTACTGGAGCTCATCGCGCTTCATCACCTTGTTCACGATCTGCGTCACGACCAGCATGATCACGACGAGGGCGACGCCCATGGCGGCCGCGTAGCCGAACTCGTAGCGCTCGAACGCGACCCGGTACATCAGCGTCCCGACGATGTCCGTCGAGCCGTAGGGACCGCCGTTGGTCATGATGAACACGAACGCGAAGGCCTGCATCGACTGCACGATCCACAGCACGACGAGGATCCGGAACAGGTCGCGCATCATCGGCAGCATGACGCTGCGGAACAGCCGCCACTCGCCGGCGCCGTCGATGCGGCCGGCCTCGAGCACGTCCGGTGGCAGCCGTTCGAACCCGGCCGACAGCAGCACCACCCAGATGCCGATGCCGTGCCAGACCGTGGTGAACGCGACCGCCGGCAGCGCCGTCGACGCGTCGCCGAGCCAGGTGCGGGCCAGCGCGCCGAGGCCCAGGCCCTCCAGCGCCGGGTTGATCAGGCCGAGCGTCGGGTGGTAGACGAACTTCCACATCAGCGCGACGACGGCCGCGCTCAGCACCACCGGCGCGAACACCACGAACCGGAAGAACCGCTCGCCGTGGATGCGCTGGTTCAGCGCCCACGCGATCGCGATCGCCACCGGGAACAGCATGCAGCCGCCGACCAGCGTGAAGAGGAACGCGTTCTTCAGCGCGTTGACGTAGCCGGGGTCGTCGAACAGCCGGGTGTAGTTCTCCACGCCGACGTAGCTGGAGCTGCCGGTCCGGGTCCACTCGGTGAACGAGATGTCCACCGTGCGCACCAGCGGATAGAGGAAGAACACCCCGAGCAGCAGGAGCGCGGGCAGCAGGAACGGGATGATGATGCGACGTTGCGCGGCTCGATGCATCGTGACTCCTTCCCTGCCGCCCGCTGAACCCTAGTTGCCGTGGACCCGGCGCAGGCCCTCGTCGAGCCGCTCCAGCGTCTGCTGGGCGTCCTGCTCGCCGAAGAGCAGCCGGGCGATCTCCGGGTAGATGACCTCCATCGCCGGGCTCTGCGTGATGCCGTAGTCGCGCGGCTCCAGCGACTCGGCGTCGGCGATGACCTGGTCGATGCCGGGGATGCCGGGCGGGCTGGGCACGTCGGCGACGGCGGAGACCTCGCCGATCTCCTCCGCGCGCCGGGTCTGCGTCTCGACGCTGGTCAGCCGGCGGGCCCACTCCAGCGCGAGCGGGATGTGCTCGCTCTCCGCGGCGATGGAGATCACCTGCGGCGCGGCCATGACGGCACCCTGGTCGCCCGCGCCGCCCTCGACCGTCGGGAACGCGACGACGCCGAGCTCGAAGTCGGCGGGGATGACGTCGGCCATCTCGCTGACCAGCCAGGAGCCCATGAGGATCATGCCCGCGTCGCCCTGGAAGAACTGCGCCTGGGCGGCGGTGAAGTCGGTGCCCTCGAAGCCGGTGAGGAACGCGTCGTCGTCGCGCAGCTGCTGCAGCATCTCCAGGCCCTCGAGGAAGCCGGGGTCCTCGGTGATGTGGCCCTCGCCGCCGGTGAGCACCGCCCGCGCCTTGTCGTAGCCGACGGTGCGCAGCCACAGGTGGTCGCTCCACATGCCCATGTACGGCTCGAACAGCCCGGTGACGGCGATCGGGTCGACGCCGCCGGCCTGCAGCGCGGTGTTCGCGGCCAGCAGGTCGTCCCAGGTGCGCGGCGGCTCGATGCCCAGCTCGGTGAAGAGGCCGGCGTTGTAGAACAGCACGTGCAGCGACAGCTCGGACGGGACGCCGTAGATGCCGCCGTCGGAGGGGTTCTCCATGAACTCCAGCACGGCCGGGCTGAAGCGGTCCAGCCACGGCTCGCCGGTGTCGGGGTCGTCCTGCTCCAGGTACGGACGCAGGTCGAGCAGCGCGCCGTCGTCGGCCCACACCGTCAGCGCCGGGTTGGTGCCGTCGAACATGCCGTAGTCGACGTCGAGCGGGTCGCCGGAGCGCCAGCGCTGCTCGATGCCGGGGCGGGCGTCGGTGTTGGCGAACGTCAGCGTGACGTCGGTGCCCTCGTAGTCCGCCTGCAGGCCGTCGGCCAGCTCGCGCAGGATGCCCAGGCCGGGCGTACCCTCGGCGGACAGCACGCCGACCTCCAGCGGGCCGCCCTCGATCTCGTCGTGCCAGCCGGCCGCCTCGGGACCGGTGCCGGCGGTGTCGTCGTCGCCGCCACCGCTGCACGCGGCGAGCGCGAGGCACCCGGCGGCGAGCGGTACGACGATTCGTCGCGTCTTCATGGGCGATGCCTTCCGTGTAGCTTCAATATTTCGAAAATAGATACACGAATTCGGAGAAATATACTCCGATCAGCCGAGATGCGGAAGCATGGCGTCGAACTCGGTGAGGAACCGGTCGACCATGCGGATCTCCTCGGCATCGAGCCGGTGGCCCGGCTCGCGGCAGTACGGGTCGGCGAACAACCCGCGGCGCACCGAGATCAGCTTCTCGGCGGCGATGATCAGCTCGGTGTCGAGCATCCAGTACGAGATGTAGGGCAGCAGCCGGCGGTGCAGCTCGTCGCCGCCCGCATGGTCGCCGGCCTCGTAGCGGCGCCAGATCTCCACGTAGATCTCGGTGAACGAGCAGCCCGGCTGGGTGCCGACGGCGCCGCGGCGGACCGCGTCGGGCAGCTGCACGCCGGCGTAGCCCTCCACCGCCGGCAGCGGCGTCCGCCCGGTGGCCAGCTCGGCGATGAGCCGTCCGGGCGGGCTGGACTCGACCTTCACCAGCCGCAGGTTCGGGTGCTCCTCGGCCAGCTCGCGCAGGGTCGCCGCGTCGAGGCTGGTGCCGGTCTCCGACGGCGCGTACTGCAGCACCACCGGTGTCGGCGCGACGGCGGCCAGGACGGCGCCGACGTGCTCCTTGATCGCCTGCCGCGACGGCGACAGGTAGTGCGGCGGCAGCAGGTTGATCAGGTCCGCGCCGGCGTCGACGACGGACCGGGCCCGCTGGACGGCCAGCCGGGTCGCGTGGTCCTGCACCGCGACGATCGCCGCGACGCCGGCCCGGTCGCGGGTGCGGGCCAGCAGCACGTCGGTCAGCTCGGCCCGCTCGGCCTCGGCGAGCTTGTGGTACTCCGAGGCGAAGCCGGGGAACATCACGCTGCTGACGCCGGTGCCCAGGACGTGGTCGACGACCCGGCCGAAGCCGGCCACGTCGACGGCGCCGTCGGCGTGGAAGGGCACCGCCAGCACCGGCGAGACGCCGCGCACCAGCAGTGCCGCGTCGCCGGTCGCCGGCCCGCCCTCGGGCGTCGGCCGAGTGTCCAGTACTGCCATGCCGTCCTCCGCATATTTCGGTATTTCGAAATCATCTTCTGAATATAGAGAGAGTTGACACAGTGAGGGCTGTCGAGAGCTCAGCCGAGCAGCCGGGCCAGGGTGCGGCCGAGGACGGCGGCGCGGTCGTCGGCCGGGATCGGCCAGTCGGTGACGCGGGCCAGCTCGGCCTCGGGCGCGGTGTAGGGCGCGTCGGTGGAGAAGACCACCCGGCCGGCGCCGATCTCGGGGTCGCGGGCGAACTCCGACAGCACCGTGTCCCACGGCGCGTAGCTCGTGTCGGCGTACAGGTTCGGCGCGTGCCGCAGCGCCGGCGCGGCGTCGATCCAGAAGTCCGTCGCGCCGCTGCGACCCATGACGAACGCCAGCGACGGCCAGCGCCGGGCCAGCGACGCCAGCGGCAGCGGGACCGCGTGCGGCGGCGACCCGGTCCGCACGTAGACCGGCCAGCCGGACTCCTGCGCGAACGCCAGCAGCGGGTCGACCAGGCCGTCGAGCAGGTCGAAGCCCTGCAGCGAGGGGTCGACGGCGAGCGCGCGGGCGCCGCGGTCGCGGGCCCGGTCCAGCTCGGCGACGGCGCCGGCCCCGGCCCACGGGTTCGCGACGGCGTACGCGACCAGCCGCCCGTCCGACGCCGCCGCTGCCGCCGTCACCTCGTCGTTGCCGCCGCGGTTGTCCCAGGCGGTCGCGTACTCGCCGGGCGCGATCATGGCGCGGTCGATGCCGAGCCGGTCCATCGTCGCGGTCAGCTCGGCGACGTCGAGCGAGGCGGACCGGCCCGGGCCGAGCCGCACGTGCGCGTCGATGATCACGATGTCTCCTTGATCGACAGGCCCAGCGCGCCCAGCGCGTCGGCGTGGATGATCTGCTCGACCACCTCGGCGGGGATCCGCGGCAGCGCGGTGCCCTCGGCGATCGCGTTGACGCGGCGCAGCCCGGCCATCGCCTCGCCGGTGGTGGCGATCGGGAAGTCCGACCCGAGCAGCAGCTTGTGCGCCGCGCCCCACTCGACCGCCGCCAGCAGCGACTCGTAGCAGACCCACGGGCGCAGGTAGATGGACGAGACGTCGGCGTAGACGTGCGGGTGCTTGCGGATCGTCACCACCGTCTCCTTGCCCCACGGGTGGCCCATGTGCGCCATGACGATGCGCAGCTCCGGGAAGGCCAGCGCGATCTCGTCGGTGACCAGCGGATACGTGTACCTCAGCGGCGCGTGCCGGATCGGCGAGGCGCCCTGGTGGAACAGGATCGGCAGCCCTTCGCGCTGGCAGTACCCGTAGAACGCGGTGGCGCGCGGCGAGAGCGGGTCGAAGTCCTGGTAGTTCGGGCCGAGCTTGACGCCGACGAGGCCCAGGTCGCGGCAGCGCTGCGCCTCCTCGATCGCGTCGGCCCTGGTCGGGTCGACGGACATGAAGCCGATCCGGCGGGCCGGGTCCGCGGCGACGAACGCCGCGGTCGAGGTGTTCGTGTCCTCCGGCCGGTACGGCAGCCCGGTGGCCGCCTCGGGGTCGTCGACGGCGATGTTGAAGACGATCGAGACGTCGGCGTCGGCCATCGCGGTCTCGTAGTCGGCCCACGAGTTCGTCGTCGTGACCGGGCGGTCGGTGCGCCAGCCGGTGTACGCGCGCCGCTCGCCGTCGGGGACGGCGTCGCGGTGCGTGGGCGTGTGCGCGTGGACGTCGACGATCATCGGAACTCCCGGAGCAGGTCGTCGCGGAGGGTGACGCCGAGGCCTGGCGCGTCGCCGAGGCGGACGACGCCGCCGTCACCGGCCAACGGCTCGGCCAGCACGTCCTCGGCGTAGTAGTGCGCGCCGATGATGTCCGACGGGATCGCCGACAGCTTCGGCAGCGCGGCGGCGACGTGCAGCTGGGCGGCCGCGCCGAGACCGAGCTCGCCGTTGGAGCCGATCAGCACGTCCAGCCCGGCAGCGTCGGCCTGTGCCGCCATCGCGACCGCCCGGCCGGGACCGCCGCTCTTGCCGACGTAGAGGCTGACGACGTCGGCGGCGCCGGCGTCGATCACGCGGCTCAGGTCGGCCGTCCCGAACACCGACTCGTCGGCGACGACCGGCAGGCCGAGGTCGCGCAGCGCGCGCATGCCGGCGAGGTCGTCCGGGCGGACCGGCTGCTCGGCGAAGGCCGGCCCGTACGGCGTCAGCGCCCGGATCGCCCGGGCCGCGTCGGACCGCGACCAGCCGCCGTTGGCGTCCATGCCGAGGAAGGCCTTGTCGCCGACCAGGGACCGCGCGTGCCTGAATCGTTCCACGTCGCCGTCGACCCCGAGCCCGACCTTCACCTTGAACGCGCCGAACCCGGCGGCGACGGCGGCCGCGTGCGCCCGCTCCAGCTGCTCCCCGTCGCCGGACAGCGACAGCTTGACCGGCACCTCGCTCCGGTACGGCCCGCCCAGCGCCACCGCCAGCGGGACGCCGAGCGTGCGCGCCCACGCGTCCCACAGCGCGATCGAGACGCCGGCCTTGGTGAACGGGTTGCCGGCCAGGACGACGTCCATCAGCCGCTCCAGCCCGCCGACCGGCGTCAGCGGCCGCCCGATCAGCGCCGGCGCGAGGATCGTCTCGACGAAGTGCCGCGCGGTGACGCCGTCCTCGCCGCTCCAGATCGGCGTCGCGCTGACCTCGCCGAAGCCCTCGACACCGTCGCTGGTGACGACCTTGACCAGCAGGAAGTCGGAGCGGTCGTGCGGGCCGCGGGCGCCGCGGACCACCAGGTCCGGGTGCGCCTCGAGGCTGACGGCGGCGGTCTGGATCGTTGCGATCGCCGGCGTCATGCGGCGTCCAGCAGCCGGGCCGGGTTCTCCACGAGCATCGCCCGCTTCTGCGCGTCCGTGATGCCCCAGCCGTCGATCTCGCGCACCCGCGCGACCGCGTAGTCCTGGCTGGCCTGGTCCGACAGCCCGGCGTCGGTGCCGAACAGCACCTTCTCCGGCGGCGCTTCGGCCAGGATCGTGCGGGCGGCGTACGGCGGCGTCCCGCAGATGCACAGGTACAGGTTCGGCGTCTCCTGGATCATCGCCAGCGCCTCGCGCCACAGATCGTGCAGGCCGCCGTGGCCGAGCACGACCGGCAGCCGCGGGTGCCGCCGGGCCAGCGCGGCGATCTGCGAGGGAGTCGAGTACGGCGGCGTGCCGTCGTGGCTGAGCAGGATGCCGCCGGCGCACTGGACGATCTCGCAGATCGGGTCCAGCGCCGGCTCGTGCAGGCTGAATCCTTGCAACCACGGGTGCAGCTTCATGCCCTTCAGGCCCAGCTCGCCGAACATCCGCTCGGTCTCGGCGACGGCGTTCGCGTCGCGCGGCGTGACGGTCCCGAAGCCGGTCAGCCGGTCCGGGTACTGGCGGACGAACGCCGCGAGGTCGTCGTTGGCCGCCGGCGTCGGGTTGAACAGGCCGTCGTGGCTGAGCACGACCGCGTGGTCGATGCCGGTGGCGTCCATGAACGCGACGAACTCGTCGGCGCCGAAGGTCGCGCCGCCCAGCCAGCTGACGGTGTTCCAGGCCGGCGTGTGGGTGTGGAAGTCGATCACGCGGTCCTCACAGGGTCTCGGTCAGGCCGGCGAGGCAGTCGGACAGGCCGGCGACGACGGTGTCCAGCCGGGCCGCGCCGGCCGCGGCGGTGGCCCGCTCGGGGTGGTCGGTGTACCCGTCGATGGACGCCCACAGCGCGGCGTCGTGGACGGTCGCGCCGGCGACGCGCGTCGCCGGCTGCGGGTCCTCCCGGGCCGGGACCGGCCCGGTCGCGGCCTCCGGGCGGACGGCGCTGACCAGCGACGTCTCGAACTCTCCGGCGTGCCCTGGGGCGTTGGCGTCGTCGCCCGCGAACCGCCAGTAGTCGACGTGCGCGACGGCCAGCGGGTACCGGCTCGACGCGGCGGCCGCGGCCGCGTGGCAGACGCCGACGTTGCCGCCGTGCCCGTTGACCAGCACCACTCTCCGCCCGCCGTCCTCGGCGACGGAGCGCAGCAGGTCGAGCAGCACCGCGAGCAGCGTCTCGGGGGTGAGCGAGAGGGTGCCGCCGAAGGCCAGATGGTGGTCGGATGCGCCGAACGCGAGCGTCGGCGCCAGCACCAGCCGGCGGGCCGCTCGCTCGGCGGCGAGCGTCGCGGCCCGCTCCACGGCGGTGGTCGCCAGCAGCGCGTCGGTTCCGGTGGCGAGGTGCCGGCCGTGCTGCTCGGTCGCGCCGACCGGCAGGACTACCAGCGCCTCCGGCAGCACCTCGTTCAGCGTCTCGCGGGAGACGTCGGCCCAGCGGATGAGCGTCATGCGGTGACTCCTTGCTCGGCGACCTGCTCGGCCAGGGCCAGCGCGGCGAGGCCGGCGGCGAGGTCCGGATCCGGCCGGTCCGTGTCGCCGCGGATCAGCGCCGTGAACCGATCCACCTGCAGGTCGAAGTCGCGGGTCGACCGGTCGCCGGGGAACTCCACGTTCTCCGAGCCCGCCGCCGTCGAGAGCCGCAGCGCGAACGTCGCACCGTCCAGCGTGGCCAGCCCGCGCGGGCCGAGGAAGGTCAGCTCGCACCGCGGCAGCGCGTCGGTCAGCCAGCCGAACTCCACCAGCACCTGATGCCCACCGGGATGGCTCAGCCGCGCCCCGGTGAGGTTCGGCGCCGGCAGATCGTCGTCCGTGCGCAGCGCCCACGCGTCGTCGACGGCGAGACCGGGGCCGAGCAGGTGCGCCAGCCAGTCGAAGACGTGCGCGCCCTCGTGCACGACCGGCGTGCCGTGCGCCAGCGTCCGGCGCATCCGCTCCAGGTGCTCGGCATCGCCGGCCATCCGGGCCTCGTCGTAGACGTGCGCCCGGACCAGCAGCTGCCCGCCGAGCACGCCGTCGTCGATCCAGGACTTGAGCCGCGCGATCGCGGGGTCGTGCCGGTAGGTGAGTCCGATCTGCAGCCGGGCCCGCTCGTCGTCGGTGAGGCCGAGGTAGACCGATGCGGCCGCGACTGACGTCGCGACGGGCTTCTCGGCGAGGACGAACCGGCCGGCCCGCAGCGCGGCGATGGCCAGCTCCGGCGTCGCCCACGGCGGTGTCGCCAGCACGACGCCGTCCGGCCCGGCGGCCAGTGCGTCGTCCAGGCTCGAGCCGACCGCCACCTTGTCGCTCACCAGGGAGGCGGCGGCCGAACGATGCGCGGCGACCGGGTCGGCGACCGCGACCAGCCGCACGCCGGGGGAGCGCAGCAGCGCGGGCAGGTGCGCGCCCCGGCCGATGTCGCCGAGACCCACCAGGGCCACCGAGACCATCCCGCTCCTCAAGTTTCGCAATATCGAAATTAGAAACGCGAATATGAAGATAGGGCACGCGATCGCGCGCCCGCAAGAGGCCGCGACGTCAGCGCAGGTCGTCGAAGCCGAGCTTGCGCGAGACCGTCTTGCCGATCTCGACGACGCCGGCGATGGCCTCCTTGCGGCGCTGACCGGTGAGGTCGCGAGAGAACCCGGTGACGCCGACGGCGCCGGCGACCAGGCCGCCGGCGTCGAAGAACGGAGCGGCGACGCAGGCGATCTCGGCCTGCTCCTCCTCGTCCTCCAGTGCGTAGCCGCGTTTGCGCACACCGGCCAGCTCGGCGAGGAACGCCTCGCGGGTCGGCTCCGCGGCACGGGGACCGCGGCCCGGCGTCAGCTGGCCGAGCAGCGGCTCGAGGTCGCGCTCGGGCAGGTGCGCGGCGATCGCCTTGCCCAGCGCGGTGAGGTTGTACGGCGCCACCTTGCCGGGGTACGTGTCGAACTGGATGAAGCCGGGGGTGGCCGCCTTCGCGACGTACACGACCGAGTCGCCGGTGAGCACGCCGATGTGCACCGGCATGCCGACGAGGTCGGCCAGCTCGCGCAGCTCGCGTTGCGCCACCGACGACAGGTCGACCTTGCGGACCAGCTGCGTCGCCAGTCCGTACAGCCGCAGCGTCGGGCGCCAGAAGTGGCTGCGGCCGACCACCCGGCGCTGCGCGTAGCCGCGCTGCTCGAGCGTGTAGACGATGGAGGCGCACGTGGCCAGCGGGATGTTCGTGCGCTTGGCCAGCGCGGTGAGGGTCATGCCCTCGTCGGACTCGACCAGCGTCTCCAGCACGGTCAACGCCCGTGCGACCGCCGGCGACGGTGCGCGGTCCTGCCCCGCGGGGCCCTCGGTGACGTCATTGCCGGACATGCGTGCTCCCTGCGTCAGAGGCCCCGAGCCTACGGGATCTCACCTGTGTCACTCTATCTTCTGTTTGCCGTAGTCAAGTTCGACAGTCCGAAGGAGATGCCTACGTGACCAGCGACGACCGTCACGCGTCCGCGCCCGCCGTCCCGCCGCCGGCCGGCCCGCAGCGCCCGACCATCGCCAAGGCCATCCGGCAGGGCGACCTGCTCTTCACATCCGGCCAGACGGCGGTCGGGCCGGACGGCGTGCTGATCGCGTCCGGCCGGCTCGGCGACCAGATCGACCTCGAGACCGGACGGCGGTGCGCCTGGCAGTGCGCCGCCAACGTGCTCGAGGCCGTCCGCTCCGAACTCGGCAGCTTGGAGCCGGTCGCGGAGGTCGTCAAGCTCACCGTCTTCGTCGCCAGCGCGCCCGGCTTCATCGAGCAGCACCTGGTCGCCGACGGCGCGACGGCGTACGTGCAGCACGTGCTCGGTGCGGACGCCGGCACGCATGCCCGCTCGGCCATCGGCGTCGCCGAGCTGCCGACCGGCAGCCCGGTCGAGGTGGAGGCGGTCATCCGCCTGAGCTGACTGCCGGCCTCTTGTCGGGTCAGGCCCGCGCCGCTATTGTCTCGATTATTCAGAAGATAACTTCGATATTTCGAAAGATCGATTCGACTTCTGAGGAGACGCCGTGGCGGCACACCTGACCCGACGAACGGCTCTGACCCTCGGCGGCGCTCTCGCCGGTGGGCTGATCGCGCATCCGGGGGTGGCCGCGGCCGCCCCCGGATCCGTCACCCCGGCGGCCGCCGGGCCGCACGGCTCCGGCGAGCCGACCGCCGAGCTCGCCCGGACCTGGTGGACGCCGCAGCGCCAGGTCTGGACCCCGATCGGCTGGAAGGGGCACCTCTTCCGGTTCGACGTGTTCTACAACGGCACGATGGTGTGCCAGCCGGCCATCGCGCTGCCGCCGAGCGGCGCGGCCACGCTGAAGCCGTACCTCGCGCAGTACCGCGGCCTGGACTTCCAGGTGACGCCGGTCATGCCGCAGGGCGGCGGCTTCCCGCCGCTCCCTGAGCAGCCGTTCTACCTGCACCGATCCGACTTCGGCGTCGGCATCCAGGGCTGGCGCGAGGACGTCGAGACGCCGATGCTGTGGACCGAGTGGCGCCGCCAGGAAGGCCTGGTGCTGCGCCAGTACACGTTCGCGCACGTCCCGGGCGGGCAGCCGATCGACGAGCCCGGCGGACCGATCTACGCCTGGCAGCGCTACGCCGTCGAGTGGGCCGACGCGCACGACCGGCCTGAGACGTTCCAGTTCGCTTTGCGGCTGAGCCGGGTCTACCTGCAGCACTTCATCGGGCCGCCGGAGCAGCAGGAGGCGTTCGTCACCATCCAGGCGACGCCGTCCGCCGCACCGCTGGCCGGGTCGCTGCGCACCGACCGGATCTGGAACCCCGACGGCCGCCCGCTCACCGTCCGCGTCTACGACGAGACCGGCGCGGTGCGTCTGGTCGTCGGCACGCCGGCCGGTGCGACCATCGCACTGGTCGAGGCCGAGGAACAGCCCGGCGTCTACGACCTGCGACTGTCCATGCCCGCGGCCGAGGGAACGCACCTGGACGTGCTGCTGCCGATGCTGGCGCAGCCCGTGGCCGAGGCCGACGCCGAGTGGGCGCTGGGCTGGGACGGCGCGCTGGCCGAGTGTGAGACGTTCTGGTCGCCGCGGCCGGAGACGGCGTCGGTCATCTCGACGGGGGAGCACCAGGTCGACCAGTTCTTCCGGCGCAGCGTCCAGCTGGCCGAGATCATCGCCGAGAAGAGCCCGGACACCGGGCAGTACACGTTCCTCACCGGGTCGTTCGGCTACGACCTGCTGTGGAGCACTCCGACGTCGATGATCAGCCACCTCTTCCTCGACCTGCTCGGCCGGCACGAGGTGGTCGACCGGCACACCGACCTGTTCCGTGCCGTGCAGGGTGTCCGCCAGCCGCCGGGCGCCGCCTACCGGAACTTCAGCGCCGACGGCTTCTTCGCCACCCCGCTCAGCCTGCAGTCGTTCGACTGGCTCGGCGACCACGGCGCGATCCTCGAGGGCGCCGCCCAGCACGCGCTGCTCAGCCACGACGACGCGTTCCTCGAGCGCTGGCTGGACCCGATCGTCGCCGCCTGCGACTTCATCAAGCGGGCCTGCGAGTACACCGGCCACGACGGCGTGCCCGGCCTGATGCCGGCGGCGGCGTCCAACGACACCGGCGTCGAGCAGCAGTCGATCTGGATCCAGGTGTGGAACTACAAGGGCCTGGCCAGCTCCGTCCGGCTGCTGCGCCGGCTGGGGCACCCGCGGGCGGACGAGTTCGGCGCCGTCGCCGACCGGTTCCGGGCCGCGTTCGGCGACGCGCTGCGGGCGGCCGCCGCGGATGCGCCGACGTGGACCGGCCCGGACGGCGCCGAGCACCCGATCCTGCCGACCAAGTTCGCCGGCCCGGCCAGCCCGTGGCCGTTCCTGGAGGCGTTCGACACGGGAGCGCTGACGGCGGTCTGGGCCGGCCTGCTGCCCGCCGACGACCCGCTGATGCGCTCGTACGTGGACTACTTCCGGGTCGGCCCGAACACCCGCGTCTTCGACCCGCACCACCACACCGCGCTGGACCGCGTCGTCCTCGACCACGAGCAGAGCAGCGGCGAGCCCTGCTACAGCTGGAACCTGTTCCACAGCTGGCAGCTCGGCGACCGCGACCGCTTCCTCGAGGGCATGTACGGCCTGCTCAGCGGCGCCGTCTCGCCGGACACGTTCATCTCCGGCGAGCACCGCAACGCGATGTACGGGACGCTGTTCGTGCAGCCGCTGATCACCTGGGCCGCGCGGCAGGCCGTCGTCGACGACACCCTCGTCGACGACGAGATCCAGCTGCTCCGGCTGTGCCCGCTGGCCTGGATCAGCGCCGAGCACGAGACGACGTTCGAGCGGATGCCGACGCTGCACGGCCCGGTCACGCTGCGGTTGCGGCTGTCGGCGGACGGCCAGTCGCTCTCCGTGTCGTACGACGGCGACTGGGTCGATCGCGGCCCCGGCCGCACGCTGCTGCACCCGCCGGCGCTGCCCGGCCTGAAGTGGGTCCTGGTCAACCGGCAGCGCTACGCCGCCGGCGATGTCATCGTCCTCAAGCCCGGCCGTTAGGGGAACCGACATGAGACGTCTCATCCCGTTGACGCTGGTCGCCGCGCTGGTCGCCGGTCTGGGCGCCGCCGCCGTACCGTCGTCCGCCGCGCCCCGCCCGAAACCGCACCGGGTCGTCGACCTGGACGTCGCGTGGAAGCCGCCGCTGCGGGCGCAGTCGTCCCGGGCACTCGCCGCCGCCGTCCCCGGCGACGTCACCGGCGACGGCCTGGCCGACGCCGTCGTCCGCGACCCCGGGCCGGACAGCGGCAGCCTGCGCGTCTACGCCCATGACGGCAGCGCCGCCGGCGCCAACCCGTGGCCGTCGTTCACGGTCGCGGCCGGCGACTGGGACTTCGCCGACGTGCTGCAGCTCGCCGACGTCACCGGCGACGGGCGGCCCGACGTCGTCGCCCGCGACCCCGACGCCGGCAACGGCACGCTCTGGATCTACCCGAACGACGGGTCCGGCTGGCCCACGCGGTACGCCGCCGGGACCAACTGGAACGGCTACGACCAGATCGTGTTCGGCGACGTCACCGGCGACGGCCGGCCGGACCTGCTCGCCCGCGAGCCCGGCGCCGCGTCCGGCACCCTGTGGATCCACCCGCACAGTGGGGTGACCAGTGGCAACCCGTGGACCCGGCCGCGCTACTGGGCCGGCACCGGCTGGAACCTCGCCACCGTCCTCACCCCGGCCGACATCACCGGCGACGGCAACGCCGACCTGCTGGTGCGCGACGGCGGCGGCGCGCTGTGGGTGTACCCGCACAACGGCAACCTCCGCGCCAACCCGTACACGTCGCGCCACGGCGCCGGCACCGGCTGGAACCTGGCGAGCCTGCTGACCACCGCCGACGCGACCGGCGACGGCCGCCCGGACGTCGTGATCCGCGACGCTGCCAACGCGCTGTGGGTGTACCCGCACAACGGCACGACTGCCCTGACCAACCCGTACACCGTCGCCCGGTACGCCGCCGGTACCGGCTGGGACGCGGCCGACACGCTGCTGGCCGGCGACGTCGACGGCGACGGCCGTGACGACGTGCTCGGCCGGGCGCACGCCGGCGAGCTGTGGGTGTACCCGACCGGCGCCGCCGGCGGGCCGTGGTCGCAGCGGTTCGCCGCCGGCTCGGGGTGGGCGTTCGAGAACGCGCTGCTGCTCGGCGACATCACCGGCGACGGCCGGCCGGACCTGCTGGCGCGGGACCGGGCCGCGGACAACGGCACGCTGTGGATCTACCCGAACACCGGTGCGACGTCGTCGAACCCGTGGACGGCGCCGCGCTACTTCGGCGGGACCGGCTGGAACACCGTCACCGAGCTGATCCTGGGCGACCTCACCGGCGACGGCCGGCCGGACCTGCTGGCCCGCGACCGCCGCGGCGAGCTGTGGATCTACCCGCACGGCGGCGCGACGTCGTCGTACCCGTGGACCGAGGGGCGGCGGTGGGCCGGCAGCGGCTGGTCAACGGCGCTGACGCTGAAGCTGGCCGACGTCGACGGCGACGCCCGCCCCGACCTCGTCGACCACGAGCGCGACGGCACCCTCTGGATCTACGCGACCAACGGCGCCGCGCCGATCCGCGTCGGCGGCGACTGGTCGGACACGGACGTGCTCGCCACCGGCGACGTCACCGGCGACGGCCGGCCCGACCTCGTCAGCCGCGACGCCGCTGGCGACCTCTGGCTGCATCCGCACGACGGCGCCACGACGTCGGACCCCTGGACCACCCGCCGCCCCGCCGGCCCCGGCTTCGCCTGGGCCTCCGCCCTCCTCCTCTGACCAGTCCCGACGACCCACCGACCCGAGGAGCCCCGATGACTCGATCGGCCCGTCTGACCGCCCTGCTCACCACGATCGTGCTGGCGCTCGGCCTGCTGCCCGCGAGCGGAGCCGCGGCCGCACCCGTCGCCACCCAGCCGCTGCCGCCGGACACCTTCCTGTCGGCGATGACCGGAGGGAACACCGTCGCGTCGCTGATCCGCGAGGAGGAGCCGCGCGCCGACGGCTTCCGCCACCTCGACACCCCGGCGATGATCGAGCGGCTGCAGCAGCTCAACGTCACCATGTACACCTACGGTGTCTGGGACAAGGCCACCGACTGGGAGGACCTGACCGAGGAGTTCGCGCCGGCCGCCCAGGCCGCCGGCATCGACATCATGGTCTACATCGTCCCGCCGTCGGAGTGCTTCCTGCGCCCCGAGCCACACCTCGACGGCCGCTGCTCCCGCCCCTTCAACATGGACTACGTGGCGTGGGCACGCGCGATCGCCGAGCTGTCGGTCGAGTTCCCGAACGTGAAGTCGTGGGGCATCGACGACTTCCTGTCCGGCCCGGTGAACCAGGCGCTGTTCACGCCCGAGTACCTGGCCGAGGTGCGGGCCGCGCAGGACGCCGTCAACCCGGACCTGAAGTGGTACGTCACGCTCTACCACGGCGAGATCAACCCCGAGAGCATGGCGCGCATCGACGGCGTGCTCGACGGCGTCATCTATCCGTACAACTCCATCGCCAACACGATCGACCCGACGGAGTTGGAGTACCGGCTCGACACAGCGCTCGACGTGACGCAGCCAGCCGGTCAGGAGCTCGTGCTGCTGGTCTACAACGGTCGCTTCCTCGACGGCACCATCCATCCCGACGAGCGGTACGCGGCCGCCGTCCTCGACCGCGCCGAGCCGTATGTGCGCGACGGCCGCATCACCGGCGTCATCGCCTACGCCGGGCCCATGGAACTGGACAAGCATGCGCCGAGCTGGGACTTCTGGGGAAGGTCGGGGAACGGCAGCCTGAGCCTGAGCGTCAGCAACCACGTCAGCACGGCGAGCGGCAGCTTCGCCGCGGCGTCGCAGGTCGTCTCCGTCGACCCCGCCGCGGCGACGAAGACGCTGTCCTTCAGCCACCGCGACCCCGACGAGGGCGGGCTGCCCGGCTACCAGTTCAAGCAGGTGCTGGTGAACGGCGAGGTGGTGTGGAACCAGGACATCGTCGCCGACGCGCACGACACCTGGATCGACACCACCGTCGACCTCACCGATGCGCTGGCCGGGCTGACGGAGGCGACCGTCACGTTCCGGCTCTTCCACCAGACCGGCATCGGGTGGTGGCCGCACGACCTGCGCATCGACGACGTGACGGGCTCCGGCCTGACGGTGGTCAACGGCGGGTTCGAGACGCCGTCGGACTGGACGCTGGACCGCAGCGGGCCGAACCTGCAGCCCTACATCGACGTCTACCACCCCGACCGCCCGACGCGCGTGTTCAACGAGATCTCGGCCGGCTACGCCCGCTACCAGGGGCTGCCGTTCACCCCGGTCCGCGGCGGCGACTGGCCGAGCCTGCGCACGTCGCCCGAGAACCGCGCGATGTACGGCAACGGCCGGCTGGAGTTCACGGTGCCGGCGAACACTCCGGTGCCGGCCGGGACGTGCGCGTCGGCGTGGCAGCGGGTCGACGTCGAGCCCGGCCTGCCTCGCTACGAGATCGACTTCTGGCACGCCGACCCCTACCAGGTGAAGTACGACCAGTACTTCAAGCAGATCGCCATCGACGGGCAGGTGCTGTGGGACCGCGACGCCGGCGACTGGTGGCCGTGGTTCTACATGCAGGGCTCGGACCACCAAGGCGCCATCGACGTGACGGAGTTCGTGCGGGGCAAGGACTCGGTGCAGCTGGAGTTCCGGTTCTGCACCAAGAACGCCGTCCCCGAGCTCGACATCGAGTACGGCGTCGACGCCGTCCGCACCATCGGCCTCGACCTCGCCAACGGCGGCTTCGAGAGCGACTACGGCTGGACGGTGCAGCCCGCCGGCCCGATCACGGCCGCGGTGGCGGTCCACGGCCCGTGCGAGGCCGCCGACGCGACGGTGCTGCAGGGGCCTGTGGCCGGCCCGGTCACCGTCGACGGCGTCACCTGCCTCGACGACGCCGTGGTGACCGGCCCGGTGGACGTGCGGCCGGGCGGCTCCCTGTACGTGTCCGGCGGGACGGTGACCGGCCCGATCCGCTCGTCCGGCGCGGTGTCCGTGGTGATGATGGGCGCCCGCGTGACGGGGCCGGTCGACATCGGCGGCACGACGGGTGAGGTCGACCTCGACCACGTCACGATCACCGGCCCGCTACGGCTCACCGGCAACGTGACGAACGGCGCGCCGAACCGGCTGGTCGCGTCGGCCATCACCGGCCCGCTCACCTGCACCGGCAACGATCCCGCCGTCACCGGCGCCCGCAACGACACCCGCGGCCCGGCTGGCGGTGAGTGCCGGAACCTCTAGACGACGAACGGCCGGCCGGCGCCCTGCCTCGAGAGAGGGCGCCGACCGGCCGTCGGTGTCGTGCTGTGACTACTTGTCCGCGGCGGGGTCGTCGACCAGTTCGGCGTCGACGACGTCGTCGGACTTGGTGGACCCGCCGACCGCGGGGGTCGGGTCGGCCGGGGCCAGGCCGCCCAGCAGGCTGCGCAGCTGGCTGAGGTGCGCGGTGATGCTGTCGCGCTGCCGGTTCAGCTCCGCGACCTCGCGCTTCGCGGCGGTCAGCGTGGACGTCGCCTCGGACTTGGCCTCGGAGACCGTGTTCTCGGCGTGCGCCTTCGCTTCGGCGACCAACTGCTCGGCGTTGCGCTTGGCGCCGGCGACCAGGGCCTTGGCCTGCTCGTCGGCCTCGCGGCGGACCTTCTCGGCCCGCTCGTGCGCGGCGGCCGCGCGGGACTCGGCGTCGGTGGCGCGGTTCTCGGCGTCGTGCACCAGCTTCTGCGTCTCGGCGACGGAGGCCTCGTAGCGCTCGTTGATCTCGCGCTCGAGCTCCTCGCGCTTGGCGACCAGGAGCAGCTCGTGCTCGGTGTTCTCCTTCTCGGCCTTCAGCGACGCCTCGTCGAGGATCGCCTGGGCCTTCGCGCGCATGGACTCGGCCTCGCGCTTGGCGGTCGTGCGCTGGTCCTCGACCTCGCGCTTGGCGGTCGCGCGCAGCTCGGTGACCTCGCGCTCGGCGACGGCGCGCAGCCGGCTGAGCTCGCGCTCGGCCTGCGCCCGGCGCTCGCTGGTCTCGTGGTCGATGGCAGACCGGACCTTGGCGGCCTCGCGCTTGGCGGTCTCGACCAGGTTCGACGCCTCGCGGTTCGCGGCCGAGCGGACCTCCTCGGCCTCGATGCGCGCCTCGTCGATCAGCTCGTCGGCGGACCGCTTGGCGTTGGCCTGCAGTTCGCTCGCCTCGTTCTCGGCGGCGGTGCGCAGCTCGGTCGCGATGACCTGGGCCTCGGCCCGGGTCTCGCTGGCCTCCGCGTCGGCCTGCGCGATCAGCTCGCTGGCCTGCTCCTCGGCGAGGCGGAGCAGCTGCTCGATCCGGGCGCCGAGGCCGGAGTAGGTCGGCCGTTCGACCTCGCGGAGCTCGGTGCTGGCCTCGGCGAGCTCCTGACGGAGCCGGACGACCTGCTTGTCGAGCTCGTTGGCACGGCCGCGCGTCTGCGCGAGCGTCGCCTCAAGTTGCCGTACGTGCTGCTCGACCTGGACCCGGTCGTAGCCACGCATCGCGATGGTGAACCCGCCCGTCGGCGAGCCGTCGAAGATCGACAGGCCGTCCGCGCCCGTCTCCCTGACCGCTACTTCCCTTACCTCGCTCATGTTCTCCCTCATCGGGGGTGCCACCCCGTGGGGCAGGCACACGTCATTGGTTGTCGAAATCCGTCGAGGTGCTTGCCCGGGTCTTCCCCGTCACGGACGCCGAGCCCCTCTGATGGCGGCAGATTACTCCGAAACTGCGCCGTTGCCGATGGCGGTGGACGTCCGCACACCGCGGGCTGATGGCTGAGAAGGGTTCGGTGGGTGAGTCGGGCTGTGGGCATCCCTCCGGAGGTCGACCTCTGGCCTCCAAGGTGCACACGTTAGTTGTCCAAATGCGAACTCACCACCGGTTGGGACAGATCCGCCGAATTCTCGTCCGCACGGACCCCACCCGTAATGTTTCGGACATGGGACTGTTCACGACGATCGACCACGTCGGGGTGGCGGTCGCCGACCTCGACGCCGCCGTCGAGTGGTACCGCGAGCACTTCGGCATGGTGCTCGAGCACGAGGAACGCAACGAGGAACAGGGCGTCCGCGAGGCCATGCTGCGGGTGTCCGACGGCGACGACGGGCCGCGGCTGCAGCTGCTCGCGCCGCTGACCCCCGACTCCGCGATCGCCCGGTTCCTCGACACCCGCGGCCCCGGCATCCAGCAGCTGGCCTACCGCGTCGACGACGTCGAGGCGGCCGCCGCGACGCTGCGCGAGCGCGGGCTGCGGCTGCTCTACGACACCGCCCGCCGCGGCACCGGCGGGTCGCTGGTGAACTTCGTGCACCCCAAGGATGCCGGCGGCGTGCTCGTCGAACTGGTCCAAGTACGCTCGGAGTGACCACGAGTCGAGGAGGACACATGGCCGTCATCGCCGGTGGGGCGCGCACCCCGATCGGGAAGCTGCTGGGCTCGCTCGCCGGGTTCTCCGGCACCGATCTCGGCGGGTTCGCCATCAAGGCCGCGCTGGACCGCTCCGGCGTCGCGCCCGGCCAGGTCGACTACGTGATCATGGGTCAGGTGCTGCAGGCCGGCGCCGGCCAGATCCCGGCCCGCCAGGCCGCCGTCAAGGCCGGCATCCCGATGACGGTCCCCGCGCTCACCGTCAACAAGGTGTGCCTGTCCGGCCTCGACGCGATCGCGCTGGCGGCCCAGCTGATCCGGGCCGGCGAGTTCGACGTCGTCGTCGCCGGCGGCATGGAGTCGATGACGAACGCGCCGCACCTGCTGCCCAAGTCGCGGCAGGGCTACAAGTTCGGCGACGTCACGCTGCTGGACCACATGCAGTACGACGGCCTCTACGACGTCTTCACCGACCAGGCCATGGGGGCGCTGACGGAGTCGGCGAACCGCACGCTGACCCGCGAGGAGCAGGACGAGTTCGCCGCCGCGTCGCACCAGCGGGCGGCCGCGGCCTGGAAGAACGGCCTGTTCGCCGACGAGGTCGTGCCGGTGGAGGTCCCGCAGCGAAAGGGTGACCCGCTGGTCGTCGATCGCGACGAGGGGATCCGCGCCGACACCACGGCCGAGACGCTGGCCCGGCTCAAGCCCAGCTTCCGGCCCGACGGCACCATCACCGCCGGCTCGGCGTCGCAGCTGTCCGACGGCGCCGCCGCGGTCGTCGTCATGAGCGAGGAGAAGGCCGCCGAACTCGGCGTCACCCCGATCGCGCACGTCGGCGCGCACGGCGTCGTCGCCGGCCCCGACTCCACCCTGCAGAGCCAGCCGGCCAACGCCATCCGGGCCGCCTGCGCGAAGGAGGGCATCGACCCGGCCGCGCTCGACCTGGTCGAGATCAACGAGGCGTTCGCCGCCGTGGGCATCGCCAGCACCCGCGAGCTGGGCGTCGACCCGGCCTTGGTCAACGTCAACGGCGGCGCCATCGCGATGGGCCACCCGATCGGCATGTCCGGCGCCCGGCTGGTGCTGCACCTGGCGCTGGAGCTGGGGCGGCGTGGGGGCGGCGTCGGCGCGGCCGGCCTGTGCGGCGGTGGTGGCCAGGGCGACGCGCTGATCCTGCGGGCGCCGTGACGGACCTGGTCGATCGCGCCGTCGGCGGCGACCCGCGCGCCGTCGCCCGGCTGGTCTCGCTGGTCGAGAACGGCTCGCCGGACCTGCGCGAGATCACCGCGCGGCTGGTGGCGCACGCGGGGTCGGCGGCCGTCGTCGGCATCACCGGGTCGCCCGGCGTCGGCAAGTCCACCGTCACGTCCGCCCTCGTCGGCGCGTATCGCGCGCAGGGCAGGAAGGTCGGCGTGCTGGCCGTCGACCCGTCCTCGCCGTTCACCGGCGGCGCGCTGCTCGGCGACCGCGTCCGCATGCAGGACCACGCCACCGACCGCGGCGTGTTCATCCGCTCCATGGCCACGCGCGGGCACCTCGGCGGGCTGGCCTGGGCGACGCCGCAGGCGGTGCGGGTGCTCGACGCGGCCGGCTGCGACGTCGTGCTGGTCGAGACCGTCGGCGTCGGCCAGTCCGAGGTCGACGTCGCCGCGCTGGCCGACACCACGCTGGTGCTGCTCGCGCCCGGCATGGGCGACGGCGTGCAGGCGGCCAAGGCGGGCATCCTCGAGGTCGGCGACGTGTTCGTCGTCAACAAGGCCGACCGCGACGGCGCCGACCAGGTCGTCCGCGACCTGCGCAGCACCGTCCGGCTGGCCGAGCGGGCGCCGGGGGACTGGCGCCAGCCGATCCTCAGCACCGTCGCCGCCCGTGGCGAGGGCATCGACGAGGTGGTCGAGGCGATCGCGGCGCACATGGCCTGGGCCGACGAGAGCGGCGAGGCGCAGCGCCGTCGCGTGCGCCGGGCCCGCGACGAGATCGAGGCGATCGCCGTCACCGATCTGCGCCGCCGGTTCGCCGCCCTGCACGGTGACGAACGGCTCGACGACCTCGCCCGCGGCGTGCTCGCGGGCGAGCTGGATCCGTACGCCGCGGCGGAGAAGATCGTCGCCGCTGTGTCATGATCCGGCGTGGCGCTGGGGACCGTGACCCGAGTTGAGGTACAAAGTCAGGAAGCAGCGCGCGCGGCGGGCCTCGTCCGCGTGCCCCGGTACGAGAGGATGATGCGGTGAAGAAGGCGCTCATCATCCTGGGTATCGCATTCCTGGTGTACTTCGTGCTCACCGAGCCCGAAGGGCTGGCCGACCTGCTCGGTGAGATCGGCAACGGCATCGCCGACTTCTTCGACGCCATGATGACGTTCTTCACCGAGTTGTTCTGAGTCCGGCGCCATGTGGACGCCCAGGAGAGCTGTCGACGGGCTGACCGACGGGTTCGTCCGGTGGCTCGACCGCGTCGCCGAGGACGGCCTGATCCGGCTGTTCTGGCGCAACTTCACCTCCTGGTTCGGGCACCGGCTGGTCAAGCGCAAGCTCGTCGCCGGCGAGGAGATCGTCGCCGAGTGCAAGCACAGCGCGATCCTCTACGCGCTGCCGGCGCTGGCCGCGCTCGGCGGCATCCTGCTGCTCGTCGTCGCGCCGTTCATGCAGGCCCGCACCGCCTGGCTGCCGCTGGCCGGCGCCGCTGGGCTGCTCGGCTACGCGCTCATCAAGTCGCTGTACATCGCTCGCGACCGGTTCGTCGTCACCGACTCCCGGGTGTTCCGCGTGTGGGGGCTGTTCTCCCTCAACGAGGCCGAGATGGAGATCGTCCGGCTGCTCGACATCACCGTCGTCCGGCCGTGGTGGCTGCGGCCGTTCCGCTCCGGCCACCTGGTGCTGGAGAACGCCGCACAGGAGCAGGGTGTGCGCGACATCCACTACATCCCGCGGCCCAACGACGTCGCCCGCGTCATCCACGCGTTGCGGCGCGAGGCCACCGGCGCATCGGCCCCGGCGGCGGAGGAGCCGGCGAAGAAGAACGCGCGGCGGCCGGACCATCCGCGCAATCCGGGCCCGGTCACCGCCCGCCGCCGTCAGGGCGTCTACTAGGGTCGGTGCCTATGGCGGAGCCATTGGACCTGGACTTCGACCCGATCGAGCGCGCCGCGTCGATCTGGCGGGAGCGGTTCGGCCCGTCCGACGCCATGGCCGCCGCGACGTCGATCATGCGCGTCCAGCAGCTGCTGATCGGCGAGTTCGACCGCATCTGCCGCCCGTACGGGCTGACCTTCGCCCGCTACGAGGCGCTGGTGCTGCTCAGCTTCAGCCGCACCGGTGCGCTGCCGATGGCGAAGATCGGCGAGCGGCTCATGGTGCACCCGACCAGCGTCACGAACACGATCCAGCGGCTGGAGGGCGCCGGCTTCGTCACCCGCGAGCCGAACCCGCGCGACGGTCGCGGCACGCTCGCGCGGATCACCCAGTCCGGCCGCGACGCCGTCGGCCGGGTCACGACCGAGCTGATGGAGGCCGAGTTCGGCCTGCGGGCCCTCGGTGGCGACGACCGCAAGCAGGTCTTCGACATCCTGCGCGGGCTGCGGGTGGCCGCCGGCGACTTCACCGACTGATCGCGCTGAACCCGTCGAGGTAGTCCTCGGTCTCGACGCCGAGGATGTGCCGCTGCATGACGAAGCCGATCATCACGCCGTACATGGTGCGGGCGACCTTCCGCGGATCGGCGTCCGGCGGGAGGTAGCCGGCCTCGTGCCAGCGCTCGGCCAGCTCGGTCCACCGGTCGATGAGTCGGCTGGCGACGCCGGTGACGACGTCGCTGATCTCCGGGTCGCGCAGCGCCTCGGAGAACACGTGCAGCGCGATCTTCGTCCGGTCCTGCTGCTGGGTCGTCACGCGCCGGGTGATGTTGACCAGGGTGTGGCGCAGCGACTCGTCCGGGTGGGGCGGCGGGTCGAGCGCGAGCAGTTCCTGGAAGGCGTCCTCGGCGATGTCGGCGATCCCCTCGGCCGTCGTGCGGACGAGGGCGGCCTTGCTGGGGAAGTACCGGTAGACCGCGCCGGCCGACAGCCCCGACTCCGCGAACACGTCCTGCATGGACGTCGCGTGGAAGCCCTGGCGGCTGAAGCAGCGCCAGGCGGCTTCGAGGATCTGCTGCCGCCGGGCGGCGAGGTGGGCTTCGGAGACTCTGGGCACGAATTCATCATAAAACGAACGGCCGTTCTTGACACGTCGTGGCGTTGTGGCGCAGAGTCGAGGTTGTAAGAGAATGATCGTTCGTTTTGGAGGAACCATGCGCAGGGTCATCGGGATCGCGCTCGGCCTGTCCGTCGTCCTCGGCGTGCTGGTGACCGCGTTCGTGTGGCCGAGCTCCGAGGTCGCGCCGCGCGACGTGCCGATCGCCGTCGCCGGACCGCCGGAGGCCGTCGCCGCGGTGACGGCGCAGCTGGACGAGGCGGTGCCGGGCGGCTTCTCCGTCGACGAGGTGGCGTCGGAGGACGAGGCCCGTTCGGCCATCTCGGACCGCGACGTCTACGGCGCCATCGTCGTCTCGCCGTCCGGCCCACCGGCGGTGCTGACGGCGTCCGCCGCCGGGCCCGTGGTGGCGCAGCTGCTCGACGGCGTCGCGCGGTCGATGGCCTCCGCTTCGCCGGGGGAGTCGGCTTCGGTGGAGGACGTCGCGCCGCTGCCGTCCGACGACCCGCGCGGCACCGGGTTCAACGCCGGCGCGCTACCGATGGTCATGGGCGGCCTGGCCGTCGGCGTGGCGATGTCGTTCGCGATCGCCGGGGTCTGGCGCCGGGTGCTGGGCGCGGCGCTGGCGGCCGTGGGTGGCGCGGCGGCGGCCGTGCTGGTCATGCAGACCTGGCTCGGGGTGCTCGAGGGCTCATGGGTGGCGAACGCGGGCGCGTTCGCGCTGACGATCGCGGCGGTGTCGCTGACGGTGATCGGGCTGCACTCCCTGATCGGCGAGGCCGGCGTCGGGCTCGGCGCGCTGCTCTTCCTGATCGTCGGCAACCCGCTGTCCGGCGTGACGTCGGCGCCGGAGCTGCTGCCGTCCGGCTGGGGGACGTTCGGCCAGCTTCTCCCGCCGGGCGCCGGCGGGACGCTGCTGCGCTCGACCGCCTTCTTCGACGGCGCCGCGGCGGGCGGGCCGCTGCTCGTCCTCGCCGGCTGGATCGTCGTCGGCCTGCTGCTGGCCGCCGCCGGCGCCCGCCGTCCCGGTGCTCCGGCCGAGCCGGCGCCGTCCGAGCCGGAGCTCAGCCCCGTCCGCTAAGGGCGCCGCCCCCTCGTCACCTGCGGCTTGGCACGCCTGGGCGTTCCACAAACGCCGCATATCCGGCGCGACGGGTCGCCTGCGGCGTGCCAAGCGCGACGCCGGGACGTGCCAAGCGGCGCCGGGACGTGCCAAGCGCCGACGCCGCGACGGGTCGCCTGCGGCGTGCCAAGCGCCGACGCCGAGACGAGTCGCCTGCGGCGTGCCTAGCAGGCGTTGGAGCCGCACTCGCACCGGTGCGGCCCACGCGCTCCGGCGCCCGCGCGGCGAGCGGTGTCGTGATCCCCGCCGTGGAGTGCCGCTTGGCACGCTGAGGCGTTCCACGGTGACGTCCCGTGACGTGGTGTAGGTGGTCGTCCACGTGTGTGGGTCAGCGAGTTGTGCTGATCATGCCGTGAGGAGTGCTGTTGGTGCTACCTGTTGATCGTTGGTGGTGGTGTTGAGCAGGGCC
>NZ_POTW01000096.1 GCF_003236295.1 Jiangella anatolica | reverse complement strand
GGTGGAGACGACTGGGGCGGCGGCTTCGACGGCGGTGGCGACTGGGGCGGTGGCTTCGGTGGTGGTGACTTCGGCGGCGGGTTCGGCGGGGACTGACGGTAGCGTCTCGAACCGTGCCGACTCCTGAGTTCATCGTGGCCCTGCGCGAGCGCGTGGGCCACGACCTGCTGTGGCTGACCGGCGTGACGGCGGTCGTCGTCGACGGGGAGGGGCGGGTGTTGCTGCACCAGCGCTCCGACACCGGGCGATGGGCGCTGATCAGCGGCATCCTCGAACCCGGCGAGCAGCCGGCCGTCGCCGTCGTGCGGGAGGCGTGGGAGGAGACCGGCGTGCACGTCGAGGTGGAGCGGCTCAGCAGCGTCGTCACGGGCCCGCCCGCCGCTTACCCGAACGGCGACCGGGTCCAGTTCCTCGACCTCGCGTTCCGGTGCCGCCCGGTCGGCGGCGAAGCAAGGGTGAACGACGACGAGTCGCTGGCGGTCGCGTGGTTCGCGCCGGACGAGCTGCCGGAGCTCGACGACGACCAGCTGGAGCGGCTCACGCACGCCCTCAAGGACGAGCCGGCGCCGTACTTCGTCAGGTCTTAGCCCGCCCGAGCCGGTGGCTTCAGGTACTGGTGCCCAGTGGGGCTGTGCCAGCGGGTGGTGCCGTCGGGCTCCCGTCCGGGGCGCCAGCGGCCGTGGTGTTTGAGCAGGTGGTGCGTTTCGCACAGGGCGTGGAGGTTGGCCACGTCGGTGCCGCCGCCGGCGGCGAACGGGACCAGGTGGTCCAGGTCGCAGGAGCGCGCGGGCCGGTGACAGCCGGGTGCCCGGCAGGTGTGGTCGCGGGCGGTGATGAACTCGGCCAGCGCTGTGCTGGGACGGTACCGGGTGCGGCCGGCGTCGAGGAGCTGTCCGCTGCCGGGGTCGGTGGCCAGCCAGGACCAGACGCCCTCGGCGGCGAGGGCGCGGGCGACGTGGGCGGGGATGGGTCCGTACCCGTCGAGGTCGCCGGGCCGGTCGGTGAGCCCGGCCAGGGTGGCGAACGGGACGGTGACGTGCACGCTGACCGGCCGCCGCCGCGGTGCAGGTGCCCCGGCGGATCGCAGCGGCGTCCGGGGGCCGGCCTCCGGGGCACATCCGGCGTCCGCTGCATCGACGGTCACGGGCGCACCGCCCGGGCGAGCGGTCGCTGTCGCCGGGCCGGCGGCAGCGTCGGCGCAGACGGCGAGGGCGGCCCAGCCCAGCTCGGCCAGCGCGTCGGCGCGGTGCTGGGCCCGGGTCCGGGCCGGCGTCCCCGCGGCGGCGTCGGCCCGTTTGGCGTCCGCAGCCGCGGCGTTCAGCGCGGTGTCGAGGGCGGTGGCGGCCTCGGCCGGCAGCAGCGCCTCCAGAAATGCCATCCCGTCCGAGGCCGGTGTGACGGCGACGTAGCGGCGCTCGCAGGCGGCCCGGTGGCGTTCGGCGGTCTCGACCGGGGCGAGCTCGTGCAGCAGCCGGGTGATCAGTTTGCGCAGCGCCACCGAGTCCAGCTCGGGCGCGACCGGCAGCACCGCGCCCTCCACCCGGGCCCGTACCGCCGGGTCCTGCCCGCCGAGCTCGTCGGTGATCACGCGGGCGCGGCGCTCATCGATCATCCCGGCCGACAAGGCCGCGTGCGTATCGGGGAAATCCGCCACCAGCTGCACCGCGTGACCGACCTGGTTCTCCGCCTGCCGCACCGTGAGCCGGCACCGTCCGGCCACCTCCACCGCGGTGTTCGTCACCGGGCTCACCGACCGGCAACCCGGCAGCTCCGGGCGCAGCTCCGGCCGGGACGCGAGCGCGGCGAGCACCGCGGTCCGCCGAGCCGCGACCCACGCCGTCAGCCGCTCCACCGCCGCGGCGGCCTCGACCAGGTCGTACCCGGTGGCGGCGTGTGGGTCGAACCCGGCCACCACGGCGGCCAGTTCCGGCCCTGCCGGCGTCTCCGCAGCGTCGGCGGGCAACACCCCGGACGACCGCTCCGCGAACCCCGCCTCGATCTCCCGGCCGAGCACGTCCCAGTCCCACGCCGCCGGGTCGACCCCCGGCAACGTAGCAGACAGCGACGCTCTTTCGAACATGCGCCCAAGTCTACCCAGCCTCTACCGACAAGATCAACTCGACAGCGGCCCGGCGCCGGACGGGCGGGCTCAGTCGCGGCGGTGCAACTGCCGCGCCGCCTCGGCGACCGAGCCGGACAGTGACGGGTAGACGGTGAACGCGCGGGCCATCTGGTCGACGGTGAGCGACGCCTCGACGGCGAGCGAGATCGGGTGGATCAGCTCGCTGGCCCGCGGCGCGACGACCACGCCGCCGACGATGATCCCGGTCCCCGGCCGGCAGAAAAGCTTCACGAAACCGTCGCGGATCCCCTGCATCTTCGCCCGCGCGTTCGTGGCCAGCGGCAGCTTGACGGCGACGGCGTCGATGTCGCCCGCGTCGACGGCGGCCTGGGACCAGCCGACGGTGGCGATCTCGGGGTCGGTGAAGACGTTGGCGGCGACGGTCTTGAGGTCCAGCGGCGACACGGCGTCGCCGAGCGCGTGCCACATCGCCGTCCGCCCCTGCATCGCCGCCACCGACGCGAGCATGTTCACGCCGGTGACGTCGCCGGCCGCGTAGACGCCGCGGGCGGACGTGCGGGAGACGCGGTCGACCTTGACGAAGCCGCGCTCGTCCAGCGCGACGCCGCACTCGGGCAGGCCGAGGCCCTCGGTGTTCGGCACCGAGCCGACCGCCATCAGGCAGTGCGAGCCGCGCACCGTCCGCCCGTCGGTCAACGCGACCTCGACCTCGTCGGCGCCGGAGCGCCGCACCGAGGCCGCCCGCGACTTCGACAGCACGTTCAGCCCGCGCCGCGCGAACACCTCCTCCAGGACGTACGCGGCGTCGGCGTCCTCTCCCGGCAGAACGCGGTCGCGCGACGAGACGAGCGTGACGTCGGCGCCGAGGGCGTTGTAGGCGCTGGCGAACTCCGCACCCGTGACGCCGGAACCCACGACGACCAGGTGCGACGGCAGCTCGTCGAGGTCGTAGACCTGCTCCCAGGTGAGGATCCGCTCGCCGTCGGGCTCGGCCTCGGGCAGGATCCGCGGCCGCGCGCCGGTGGCCAGCAGCGCGACGTCGGCGACGAACTCGTGGGCGCCGTCGTCGACGACGATCCGGTCGCCGGGTGCCAGCCGCCCGGTGCCGCGCAGGATCTGCACGCCGGCCTTCTCGACGGCCGCCGTCGTGTCCGCGGACTGCGCCTTGGCCAGCGCGAGCACCCGCTGGTTGACCCGGCGCAGGTCGACGCCGACGGAATCGTGGCCGAGCTCGACACCCAGCTCCGCGGACTCGGCGGCGTCGCTGACGACCTCGGCGGTCGCGATCAGCGTCTTGCTGGGCACGCAGTCGGTGAGGACGGCCGAGCCGCCGACACCGTCGCGGTCGACCAGCGTGACCTCACCCCCGAGCTGCGCGGCCACCAGCGCCGCCTCGTAACCACCGGGTCCGCCGCCGAGAATCGCCACACGTGTCACCGGGCCATTGTCGCCTACGGCCGGACGCATGGCACGCTTGCTCCCGTGCCGACCACACCCGACCCCGACAGCGGCGACGCGACCGCCGGCGAGAGCGAGAGCGAGCCGGCGCCGACGAACTGGCGGCTGATCGGCCGGCTGGCCGCGATCACCGTCGTCGTCACGGGGATCGACCAGCTGACGAAGTGGTGGGCCGAATCCGAGCTCGCCGGCCGCGAGCCGATCGAGCTGGTCGGCGACCTGCTGCAGCTGCGGCTGCTCTACAACTCCGGCGCGGCGTTCTCGCTGGCGACCGGGATGACGTGGCTGCTCACGCTGATCGTCGTGATCGTGATCGCGGCAGTGATCCGGGCGTCGGCGAAGCTGGGCTCGACGGCGTGGGCGGTCGCGCTCGGCCTGCTGCTCGGCGGCGCGTTCGGCAACCTCATCGACCGGCTGTTCCGCGACCCCGGCTTTCCCGAGGGACACGTCGTCGACTTCATCGACTACGGCGGCCTGTTCGTCGGCAACGTCGCGGACATCGCCATCACCGCCGCGGCGGTGCTGATCGCGCTGCTGACCTGGCGCGGCGTCAGCATCGACGGGGTTCGCCGCGGCGCCGCGCCCACCACCGAGGCCTGACGCCGTTTCGCCGCGGATTCCCGTTCCGCCCGTTTGAGCGTTCCAACGCTTGGGAACGGGCACGGGCACACACTGTGCCCGCGAGGAGGCGGAACCGGATGAGGATGCCCACGAGGTTGCTGGTGGCCGGCGGCACGTTCGCCCTGATCATGGCGGCGTGCACGCCGAGTGGCGACGACGGCGACGGGGGCGGCGACGGAGCGAGCGGGGGTGGCGGCGAGCTGGTCTGGGCGATCGGGGGCGCCGAGGCGCAACCCGGCGGCGTCCACCAGCAGGTCGCGGAGCTGTGGAGCGAACAGAACCCGGACAACCCGATCCGGATCGAGCTGCTGCCGGAGGCGGCCGACCAGCAACGCGAGCAGCAGGCGCTGGAGCTGCAGTCCGAGGGCAGCACGTTCGACGTGCTCGGCATGGACGTCATCTGGACCGGCGAGTACGCCGAGAACGGCTGGCTGGAGAGCCTGGAGGACGTCCGCGGCGAGATCGAGGAGGTCTCCATCCCGGGCGCCTTCGAGTCCGCCACCTGGGGTGGCGAGCTGTGGGCGGCGCCGTACAACACCAACGCCGGGCTGCTGTACTACCGCACCGACCTGGTGGACACGCCGCCGACGACGTGGGACCAGCTGTGCCAGACGGCCGCGTCGGCCGGGGCCAGCGCCGGCGTCGGCGGGCTGATCGGTCAGGGCGCGCAGTACGAGGGCTTCGTCGTCAACTGGCTCGAGTACTACTGGAGCGCCGGCGGCGAGCTGTTCAACGACGACCAGAGCGAGGTCCTGTTCGACACCGAGATCGCGGCGCGGGCCACGCAGTTCATGGCCGACGCGATCGCCGACGGCTGCTACGCGCCCGGCTACAACACCGCGCAGGAGGAAGAGGCGCGCAACGAGTTCCAGCAGGGCGGCACCGTGTTCATGCGGAACTGGCCGTACGTGTACTCGCTGATCGAGGAGGACACCGCCAGCCCGGCGAACGGCAACTTCGCCATCGCGCCGCTGCCGACGTTCGAGGGCGAGGGCACCATCTCCGCGCTCGGCGGCTTCAACAACGCCGTCAGCGCGTTCTCCGACAACGCCGACGCCGCGCGCGACTTCGTCGTCTGGGCCGCGACGAACGAGGAGGTGCAGACCATGCTCGCCACCGAGAGCTCGGTGCCGCCGACCATGGCCTCGGTGTACGACGACCTCGCCGACGACCCGGTGATGAGCGTGCTCGGCCAGATCCTGCCCGACGCGAAGCCGCGGCCGCCGGCGCCGTCGTGGAACGAGATCAGCGTCGAGCTGCAGCGGGCGCTGTTCCCGGCGGTCAACGGGCAGGCGGACGTGGAGGAGGCGGTCGAGCAGGTGCGGACCGTCCTCGAGGACGCCATCGGCTAGGCGGCCGCGATGACGCAGAGAGGGTCCGGCCTCTCCGAGCGCGCCCTCGCCCGCGTGTTCGTCGCCCCGTCGCTGCTGCTGATGGCGCTGGTGGCGCTGTTCCCGGTGCTGTACGCAGTCGGGCTCAGCCTGTTCGAGTACAGCCGGCGCCGGCGCGAGAGCTTCGCCGGCCTTAGCAACTACACCGAGGCGCTGGGCGACGACCGGTTCTGGTCGGCGCTGTGGTTCACGCTGGTGTTCACCGTGACGTCGGTGGCGGCGGAGTTCGTCATCGGCCTGGGCTTCGCCTTGCTGATGAACCAGGCGTTCCGCGGCCGCGGGCTGACCCGGGCGGCGATCCTGATCCCGTGGGTGATCCCCACGGTGATCGCGGCGCAGATGTGGTTCTTCATGTTCAACGTGACGCCGGGGTTCATCAACAGCGTGTTCGGGCTGGGCGACTTCTCCTGGCTCGGCCAGCCCGGCTGGGCGACGTTCGCGATCGTCTTCGCCGACGTGTGGAAGACGGCGCCGTTCGTTGCGTTGCTGCTGCTCGCGGGGTTGCAGACGATCCCGTCGGAGCTGACGGAGAGCGCGCTGGTCGACGGCGCCGGGCGGTGGCAGCGGCTGTGGTACGTCACGCTGCCGCTGCTGCGTCCGGCGATCCTCGTCGCGCTGCTGTTCCGCACCGTCGACGCGCTGCGGGTGTACGACCTCGTCGCGGTGATGACCGGCGGCGCGTTCGACACCGAGTCGCTGTCGGTGCTGGTCCAGCAGTACGTCGTCCGCACGCCCGACCCGGGGTACGGCTCGGCGCTGTCGACGTTGACGTTCATCCTGATCCTCGGCATCGGGCTGGTGTTCGTCCGGCTGCTGGGCCGGGATCTCGCGATCGGACGAGGTGAGACCCGATGACCCGGCGACGGACGTGGCTGAAGGCGGCGCTGCTGCTGGTGATCCTGGCCTGGTGCCTGTTCCCGTTCCTGTGGCTGGTGATGACCAGCCTCAAGCTCGGCGACCGGGCGCTGAACAGCCCCGACCTGTTCCAGGGGCCGTTCGGCCTGGACAACTACCGCAACGTGTTCGAGCAGGACTTCCAGCTGAACCTGCGCAACTCGCTGGCCATTGCCGCGATGACGACGATCATCTGCGTCGTGGTCGGGTCGCTGGCCGCGTACGCGCTGGCCCGGCTGCCGCTGAAGCGGCGGCTGCTGTTGCTGACGGGCGTGCTGGCGGTCTCGCTGTTCCCGCCGGTCGCGCTGGTGCCGCCGCTGTACGAGGTGTGGCGGTCGATCGGGCTGCTGAACAAGTGGGAGGGCCTGTACCTGCCGTACACGGCGTTCGAGCTGCCGCTGACCATCTTCATCCTGACGACGTTCTACGCGGCGATCCCGAAGGAGCTGGAGGAGGCGGCCCGGGTCGACGGCGCGACGCCGTTCCAGGCGTTCTATAAGGTGGTGTTCCCGCTGGCGGCGCCCGGCGTGTTCGCCGCCGCGATCATCGTGTTCGTCGCCGCCTGGAACGAGTTCCTGCTGGCCAGCACGTTCGCACCGCGGAACCCGGAGATCGCGCAGACGGTGCCGGTCGCGATCGCCGCGTTCACCGGCCAGGTCGAGTTCCAGCGGCCGATCGGCACCATCACCGCCGCCTGCGTCGTCGTCGTGATCCCGATGGTCGTGGTGGCGCTCGCCTTCCAGCGCCGCATCGTCGCCGGGCTGACGGCGGGCAGTGTGAAGGGCTGACCGGGCGCCCGCCTGGCCTCTCGGGCATGGAGGCGAGGCGGGCGCGCACCGTCCGGCCCGGCGGCTTGGCACGCCGGCCGCGCCCCCTTGGCACGCCGGCGGCGACCTCGTGCGCCCGGAATGCACCCTTTGCGGAGCAGCCCGGCGTGCCAAGGCCGCAGAAGCGGAGCCGCGGCCGGGCGGCCGGGCGGGCGGGGCGGCGGGAGACGGAAGGGCGAAGGCGCCGCGAGGTACAGTCGGCCGGTGACCGACCTGCTGGACGATCCGCACGCCGCCGCGCGAGCCGCGGCCGAGCACCTGGCCGCCGCCACCGGGGTGGAGCGGCACGACATCGCGCTGGTGCTGGGATCGGGCTGGGGCGGCGCCGCGGACCTCGTCGCCGAGACGGTGGCGACGATCCCCAGCACCGACGTCCCCGGGTTCGCCCGGCCCGCCGTCGAGGGGCACGTGGGCACGCTGCGGTCGATCCGCATCGAGGGCAGTGGCAAGCACGCCCTCGTCCTCGGTGCCCGCACCCACCTCTACGAGGGGCGCGGCGTCCGTGCCGTCGTGCACGGGGTGCGGACGGCGGCGGCCGCCGGCGCGACGACGATCGTGCTGACGAACGGCTGCGGCGGACTGCGCGAGGAGTGGGCGCCCGGCACTCCGGTGCTGATCAGCGACCACATCAACCTGACTGCCGAGTCGCCGATCGAGGGCGCGAACTTCGTCGACCTGACGGACCTGTACTCGAGCCGACTGCGCGAGGCGGCCAGGAGCATCGACGAGACCCTGCCCGAGGGCGTCTACGTCCAGTTCCGCGGCCCGCACTACGAGACGCCGGCCGAGGTCCGGATGGCGCAGCGCATCGGCGGCGACCTCGTCGGCATGTCGACGGCGCTAGAAGCGATCGCCGCGCGCGAGGCCGGCCTCGAGGTGCTCGGCATCTCGCTGGTCACCAACGCCGCCGCCGGCATCAGCCCGGCGCCGTTGAGCCACGCCGAGGTCATCGAGGCCGGTCAGGCCGCCGGTCCGCGGATCAGCGCGCTGCTCGCGCAGGTCGTCGCCGCCCTCTGACAGCGACCGTCAGCACTCCGTCAGCGGCCGGTCAGCCGCTCCCCCGACGCTGAATCCTGAGAACGACCGAACTCAGGAGGACGCAATGACCCCACTGGCCATCGAGGCGCACGGCCTGGTCAAGACGTTCGGCGAGAACCGCGCCGTCGACGGCGTCGACCTCGCCGTGCGCGCCGGCACCGTGTACGGGGTCCTCGGGCCGAACGGCGCCGGGAAGACCACCACCGTGCGCATGCTCACCACCCTGCTGCGCCCCGACGGCGGCAGCGCGCGCGTGCTGGGCCACGACGTCGTCGACGACGCCGACGAGGTGCGCAAGTTCATCGGGCTGACCGGCCAATACGCGTCGGTCGACGAGGACCTCACCGGCACCGAGAACCTGGTCCTCCAGTCGCGGCTGGTCGGACTGAGCCGTTCGCAGTCCAAAGCCCGAGCGGCCGAGCTCCTGGAGAGCTTCGACCTCACCGAGGCGGCGAGCCGCCCGGTCAAGCACTTCTCCGGCGGCATGCGCCGGCGCATCGACCTCGCGGCCAGCCTCGTCGTCACGCCGGACGTGCTGTTCCTGGACGAGCCGACCACCGGCCTCGACCCGCGCAGCCGCGGGCAGGTCTGGGACATCGTCCGCGACCTCGTCGCCGGCGGCACCACCGTGCTGCTCACCACGCAGTACCTCGACGAGGCCGACCAGCTGGCCGATCGGATCGCCGTCATCGACCGCGGCACCGTCATCGCCGAGGGCACCAGCGCCGAACTCAAGGCGTCCGTGGGCCGCAGCTCGCTGCACCTGCGGCTGGCCGACGAGGCGCAGCGCGACCTCGCCGAGCGGCTGGTCGCGCAGACGCTCGACACCATCCCGCACCGCACGCCGGAGGCCGCCGTCATCACCGCGCCGGTGGCCGACCCCGACCTCGTCGCCGACCTGATGATCCGGCTGCGCGCCGAGGGCGTGGGCATCGACGAGATCGGCGTGCAGCGGCCCAGCCTCGACGAGGTCTTCCTCACCCTGACCGGCCACGCGGCCGACGACGACACCGAAAGGAGCGCCGCATGAGCACGACGACCCTCGACCAGCCCGTCCGCACCGTCGCCACCCGCGTGGAGCGGCCGAACCCGCCGAGCCCGCTGTCGGCCAGCCTGACGCTGGGCTGGCGCAGCGTGCTGAAGATCCGCCGCATCCCCGAGCAGCTGTTCGACGTGACGTTCCAGCCGGTGATCTTCATCCTGATGTTCGTCTACCTGTTCGGCGGCGCGGTCGCCGGCAGCACCCAGGAGTACCTGCAGTTCGTGCTGCCCGGCATCCTCGTGCAGACCGTCGTGATGGCGTCGCTGTACACCGGGATCTCGCTGAACACCGACATCGGCAAGGGCATCTTCGACCGGTTCCGGTCGCTGCCGATCTGGCGCCCGGCGGCGCTGGTCGGCGCGCTGCTGGCCGACAGCATCCGCTACGTCGTGGCGGCGGTCGTCTGCCTGGCCGTCGGCATGGCGATGGGCTTCCGGCCCGGTGGCGGCGTCGCCGCCGTGGTCGCCGCCTGCCTGCTGGTGCTCGTGTTCGCGTTCTCGCTGAGCTGGATCTTCGCCTTCCTCGGACTGACGATGCGCTCGGCCGGCGCGGTGCAGGGCGTCAGCATGCTGGCGATGTTCCCGCTGACCTTCGCCAGCAACGTGTTCGTCGACCCGTCGACAATGCCCGGCTGGCTGAAGGCCTGGGTCGACGTCAACCCGGTATCGCAACTGGTGACGGCGGTCCGCGGGATCATGGCCGGCAACCCCGACGCCGGAGCGATCGGCTGGTCGCTGGTCGGCTGCGCGGTGCTGGTCGCGGTGTTCGCGCCGCTCACCGTCCGGGCGTATCGCCGCAAGTCGTAGGGCGCAGCAGCGTCGCGATCTCGCGGACGGCGGCGACGGAGGAGAAGTCGCGGACGCGGTCCCGCTCGGCGGCCAGCAGCTTCTCGTCCGGCTCGGGAAGGTCGGCGAGCGCGGGATGGCTGACGTTGCCCAGCAGCTCGACGGCGCCGACGCGGCGGCCCAGCGCGATCAGCCGGGCCGCCCGTTCGCCGTCGCCGCGGGTCTGAGCCAGCCGCCCGTGCGCGATGGCGACCATGCCGATGACCGGCCGGTCGCCGTCGGCGACGGCCAGGCCGTACGCGTCGGCCAGCAGGTCGTCGACGTCGTCGTCGCGGCCGACCCGGAGCCGGGCGATGGCCGCGCCGGCCAGCGCCATCACCCGCAGCTGCGGCGGTCCGCCGGTCTCCTCCGACCGCGCCGCCGCGACCGCGACGTCGTAGTGCGCCAGCATCGAGATGACGTCGCCCAGCTGCGCCGCCGCCTCGGCCAGCCCGGTCTCGGCCATGGTGGAGACCTCGGGGTCGTTCGGGTAGCGCTCCAGCATCGCGGTCAGCTCGGCCACCCCGCGGCTGACGTCGCCCGCGCGGACCCGCACGATCGCCCGCAGCAGCTGGACCTGACGGCCGTCGTCGCCGATGCCCAGCAGGTCGAAGCTGAGCACGGCCTCGTCCAGCAGCTCGATGGCGGTGGAGCTGTCGCCGTCGGCCGCCTCGGTCAGGCCGAGCGTCATCGCGGTCATGGCCAGGCCCCAGCGGTCGCCGAGCGCGGCGAATCCCTCGCGCGCCTCCCGCGCCAGCTGCCGCGACTGCTCCCGCTCGCCCTCGTTGTCGGCGAGGATGCTGTAGAACAGCGCGGCGACGGCACGCGCCCACGGGTCGCCGGAGGCCTCGGCGGTCGCGCGGGCCTGCACGAGCTGGGCCGGCCGGCCGCCCATCGTGGCCAGCACCAGCTCACCGAAGGCCCGGGCCAGCGGGCTCAGGCCGGTCTCGTCGCGGACCAGTCGGCGCAGCCGCCGGATGAACCGCACCCCGGTCCGGGTCGGCCCGGCGACCAGCGAGTTCGGGATGAGGATCGCGTACAGCAGGGCGGCCGTGCTGGGGTCGACCGGTCCCTCCAGCCGGATCAGCTGCTCGCCCCAAGCGGCCACCTCGAAGTGCAGGCCGAGCGCGGCCCAGTGCCAGCACATCGTCAGCGCGATGGTGAACGCGGAACGCCGGTCGCCGGCGTCGATGGCCGCGCGCAGCCCGGCGACCAGGTTGTCCTGCTCGGCGGCCAGCAGGCCGAACCAGGTCACCTGGGTCTGCCCGCGCAGGTTCGGCTCGGCCCGGACGGCGAAGTCGACGGCCCACGCGACCAGCCCCGCCGTCGCCGCCGAACGCTCGCCGGCCGCGTCGAGCTCGGCGTCGGCGAACTCGCGGACGGTCTCCAGCAGCCGGAACCGGACCGCGCCGCCGGCCTCGTCGACCACCAGCAGCGACTGGTCGGCCAGCCCCGCCAGCGCCGGCTCGACGTCCACCCCGCCGAACCCGCAGACCGCCGGCGCCGTCGCCGCGTCCGCCCCGCCGGGCAGCACGGCCAGCCGGCGCAGCACCGCCTGCTCGTTGGGGTTCAGCAGCTCCCAGCTCCACCGGACGACGGCGAGCAGCGTGCGGTGCCGCTCCGGCGCCGACCGCGGGCCGCCGACCAGCAACCCGAACCGGTCGTCCAGCCGCGCGGCCAGCTGCTCCACCGACATCGACCGCACCTTCGCCGCGGCCAGCTCGATCGCCAGCGGCAGCCCGTCGAGATGCCGGCAGATCTCGGCGACGACGGCGGGGTCGAGCCGGACGGTGGGCCGGGCCGCCGTCGCGCGGTCGTGGAACAGCCGCACCGCCGGGGAGTCGAGCGGTCCGGCGCCGTCCGGCAGCGCCAGCGTGGGCAGCGGATGCACGACCTCACCGTCGACGGCCAGCGGCGTCCGGCTGGTGGCCAGCACCCGGACCTGCGCCGACGCCGTCACGATCTCGTGGACGACCGGCGCGACCGCGTCGACCAGGTGCTCGCAGTTGTCGACCACGATGAGCGCGTCGCTGTCGGCCAGCAGGTCGCGCAGCCGCTCGATCGGCAGCCGCCACAACGGGGACGTGCCGCGGTCCAGCAGGCTGACCTCGCGGACGCCGAGCGCAGCCAGCACCGCAGGCAGGACGTCGGCCTCGTCGCGCAGGCCGGCCAGCTCGACGAGGTGCACCGGGCGGCCGGTGCGGCCCAGCCGGCGCAGCGCCAGTTCGGTGGCGAACCGGGTCTTGCCGACACCGCCCGGTCCGAGCACCGTGACCAGCCGGGCCTCGTCCAACAGCCGTTCGACCTGCGCCAGTTCCTCGTCGCGGCCGAGCAGCGGGGTCGCGGACCGGCGCAGCCGCGGCGCCGCCCGGACGGCGCCGTCGTCCGGCGGCGCCGGTGTCCCGACGCCCAGCGCCGCCCGGTCGTGCGTCAGCACCGCGAGGTGGACGTCGCGCAGCTGCGGCCCGGGGTCGGCGCCGAGTGCGTCGGCCAGCCGCTCCCGCCCGTCCTCGTAGGCCGCCAGCGCCTCGGCCGGCCGCCCGGTCGCGACCAGCGCGCGCAGCAGCTGGCCGAGCAGTGCCTCGTCCAGTGGATGGTCCTCGACCAGCGCCGTCAGCTCGGCCGGCAGGTCGGCGTGGGCGCCACGGCGCAGGTCGGCCTCGATGCGGACGCGGAGCAGGTCCAGCCGCAGCGTGCCCAGCCGGGCCGCCTCGACCGCCGCGAACGGCGCGTCGCCGACGTCGGCCAGCGGCTCGCCCCGCCACAGCGCCAGCGCCCGGCCGGCCTCGGCAGCGGCGGTGACGGGGTCGCCGTCACGCAGCGCGGCGGTCGCGGCGGCCAGCAGCACGTCCGCCGCCGTGGCGTCGACGTCGTCGCGGCCGACCGCGAGCCGGGCCAGCAGCGCGCGCACGCCCGCGCCCGGGATCTCGCCGGCCGCTCCCACGCGCACCGGTCCGAGGATGGAGACCTGCATGCTCCTAGGATCTCCTGAACACGGACCGGCGCAGCGTGCCGCCCCGGGAGAAGGGAAGGGTTTGTGCGATGACCGACGTCCTGGATCGGGCCCGCGCCTGGCTGTCCGACGACCCCGACCCGGTCACCCGGGCGGAGCTGCAGACCGTGCTGGACGGCGCGGAGTCCGGCGACGAGGCTGCGGCCACCGACCTCGCCGACCGGTTCGCCGGCATCCTGCAGTTCGGCACCGCCGGGCTGCGCGGCGCGATCGGCGCCGGCCCGAACCGGATGAACCGGGCCGTCGTCATCCGCGCCGCCGCGGGCCTGGCCGCGTACCTGCTCGGCACTCGTACGCCGGTCAACGGGACGCGGCACCGCGTCGTCATCGGCTACGACGCGCGGTACCGGTCGCACGACTTTGCCGTCGACACCGCAGCGGTGCTGACGGCGGCCGGGATCGAGGCGCTGGTCATGCCGCGGCTGCTGCCGACGCCGGTGCTGGCGTTCTCGGTGCGGCACCTGTCCGCCGACGCCGGCGTCATGGTCACGGCCAGCCACAACCCGCCGCAGGACAACGGCTACAAGGTGTACCTCGGCGGTCCGGACGGCGGCTCGCAGCTGGTGGCGCCGGCCGACGCGGAGATCGCGGCGCACATCGACGCCGTCGAGTCCGTCGCGGCGGTCGCGCGGGCCGACGAGGGCTGGGCCGAGATCGGCGAGGACGTCGTGACGGCGTACCTGGCCTCCGCCGCCGGGGTAGCCGCGGCCGGCGGGCCGCGCGACGTGCGGATCGTGCACACGTCGCTGCACGGCGTCGGCGGCGTCACGGCCGGCGAGGCGCTGATCCGGGCCGGCTTCACCGATCTGCACACCGTCGCCGAGCAGGCCGAGCCGGACCCCGACTTCCCCACCGTCGCGTTCCCGAACCCGGAGGAGCCCGGCGCGATCGACCTCGCGCTCGCGCTGGCGCAGCGGGTCGAGGCCGGCCTCGTGATCGCGAACGACCCCGACGCGGACCGGTGCGCGGTGGCGCTCCCGTCGCGTTCCGGCGACGGCTGGACCATGCTCCACGGCGACGAGGTCGGCGCGCTGCTGGGCGAGCACCTGGCGGCGCGCGGCGCGACGGGCGTGCTGGCCAACTCGATCGTGTCATCGCGCCTGCTCGGCCGGATCGCCGCGGCGCACGGGCTGGCGCACGAGGAGACGCTGACCGGGTTCAAGTGGATCTCCCGGGTGCCGGGCCTGGCGTTCGGCTACGAGGAGGCGCTGGGCTACTGCGTCGACCCTGAGTCGGTGCGCGACAAGGACGGCATCTCGGCCGCGGTGCTGGTGGCCGAGCTGGCCGCGTCGACGGCCGCGTCGGGGCGCACCCTGTGGGACGTGCTCGACGACCTGGCGGTGGCGCACGGCCTGCACGCGACCGACCAGCTCTCCGTCCGGGTCGACGACCTGTCGCTGATCGGAACCGCGATGGCCCGGCTGCGGTCGGCGCCGCCGTCGTCGCTGGCCGGGTCCGACGTCGTCACGGCCGACGACCTGCTGGCCGGCGACGGCGGGCTGCCGCCGACCGACGGCCTGCGCTACCTCACCGCCGACGCCACCCGCGTCGTCGTCCGGCCCAGCGGCACCGAGCCGAAGCTCAAGTGCTACCTGGAGGTCGTGGTCCCGGTGGACGGCGGCGACGTCGCGGCTGCGCGAGCGGTCGCGGCGGACCGGCTGGCCGCGGTCCGCGCGGACGTCGGCGCCGCTCTAGGGTTGTCGTCATGAGCGCCGAAGAGCCCGACAAGCAGCTGATGCGGGTCTCGCACGCCGACCGCGACCGGATGGTCGAGATCCTCCGCGACGCGGCGGCCGACGGCCGGCTGGACACCGACGAGCTCGAAGAGCGGGTCGAGCGGGCGCTCACCGCGCGCACGTTCGCGGACTTGGAGCCGCTGACCGAGGGCCTGCCGGTCGCGGCGCCCGGCGTGGCCGACGACCACGTCGTGCACTGGCAGGCGGCCGGCCAGCGGTTCCGCCGCGAGGGCGCGTGGACGGTGCCGAAGGTGATCGAGCTCGGCGTGATCGGCGGCTCGGCCCGGCTGGACTACACCCAGGCGCGGCTGCCGGAGGGCGGGCAGAGCACGCTGCGCCTCGCGGCGTCCGGCAGCCGGGTCCGGCTGATCGTCCCGCCCGGTGTCGCGGTCGACCTGAGCGGGGTCGCCGCGACCGGCGGCCGGATCCGCGACCACGCCGCCCGCCACGCGACGCCGGGAACGCCGGTGACGCACGTGATCGTCGTGACCGGCGCGACGTTCGGCGGGAGCCTCCGGGTGGAGGCCTCCCGCGCGAAGTAGACGTCAGGGCTCGCAGGCCGGGTCGACCGTCAGCGTGATCGCGTTGCTGGCGGCGGAGGCGTTGCCGGAGCTGTCGACCGCCCGTACGGTCAGCGTGTTCGGGCCCTGGTCGGGCAGCCACACGGTCGCCGCACCAGTGCCGCGCGCGACCGAGATCAGCCGGCCGTTGCCGAACACCTCGTAGTCGATCGCGGCGGCCGCGTCCCGGTCGTCCGTCGACGGCGTCCAGGTGAGAGCGGCGTTGTCGCAGGTGTAGCGCACGATCCGGCCGGCGAGACCGGACGGCGCGCTCGGCGGCGTGGCGTCGGTGGTCGTCGGCGTCGTCACCGTCAGGGTGTTCGACGGCGCCGACAGGCCGCTGCTCCGGCCGGCCCGGACGGTGTAGCTGTGCGTGCCGCCCGGCGTCAGCTGCCGGATCGTCGCGGTCGCCGTCGGCTGGGCGAACGGGGCGACGGCCGTGCCGACCAGCGTCGATCCGTCGAACACCTGATACGACCAGACGTCGAACTCGTCGCCGGGCCGGTCGAACTCCAGCAGGACCCGGGCCGGCGAGACCTCGGTGGCGCGCAGCCCGGACGGCGCGCCGGGCTGGACGCCGGGCCCCCGCGTCGTGACGGTGATGGTCCGGGTCGGCGCGGCGACGTCGCCCGACGCGTCGACGGCGACGATCCGGTACGCGTAGGTCTGCCCCGCCACCAGGTTCCGGGCGACGTACGCGCTGCCGAGACTGGTCGTCACCAGCACGTCGTTCTGGTAGACCCGCCACCGGGTCGGCTCGGTGAGGAATCCGGGCGACCACTGCATCGACACCTGCGTGGCGGTGACGTTGTTGACGTAGAAGTTGAACGGGGTCGGCGGCGCGGACCCCGCCGTGGCCGGCGCCGGGCCGGTCAGTCCCAGTGCCAGGCCGGCGGCGAGTCCTGTGGCGAGCGCGATGAGACGCCTGCGGACGTGCATGACGATCCTCCTCGATCGGGATCCGGCCCCGCCTGGTGTACGACGGAGGAGGCGTCAGGGATTGCGCCGGGGCCCGGTCGTCGAGCGGACGATCAGATCGGCCGGCAGGACCTCGTGCCGCGGCGGCAGCGCTGGGTCGTCGATCCGCTCGTTCAGCAGCGCGACCGACCGGGCCGCCATGCCCGCGAGCGGCTGGCGCACCGTCGTCAGACCGAGCACCGGCCACGACGCCTGCCGCACGTCGTCGAACCCGACGACCGACAGCCGCGACGGCACCGGCACCCCCAGGGCGGCGGCGGCGTTGAGCGCGGCGAAGGCCACCTGGTCGTTCAGCCCGACGATCGCGGTCGGCGGACGCGACCCGGTCAGCAGCGCCGTCGCCGCCTCGACGGCGCGGTCGTAGTCGAAGCCGGTCTCCACCACGTCGGCCGGCGGCAGCCCGCGCGATGACAGGCTGGTGCGCAGACCGGCCAGCCGCTTCGCCGACGTGCTCGCGCCGGCCAGGCCGGCCAGCACCGCGATCCGCCGGTGCCCGAGGGACGCCAGATGGTCGACGACCGCGGCGGCGCCGGCCGCGTGGTCGCCCTCGACGGTGTCGCAGCCGGCGTCGAGCACCCGGTTCGCCAGCACCACCGGGAACCGGCGCGCGACGAGGTCCTCGACCGCCGCGGACCCCTCCACCGCGGCGGTGAACACGATCCCGTCCACCCGCTGCTGCAACAGCAGCTCCACCGACTCGCCGGCGTTCTGCAGCAGCATGTGCTGCCGCCGGGCGCCGAGGCAGGCGGCTATCTCCTCCAGGAACTCCGGATAGAACGGGTTGGTGAGGTCCGAGACGACGACGCCGACGAGGCCGGTGCGGCTGGTCACCATCGCTCGGGCGGCCGCGTTCGGGGTGTAGCCGAGCTCCCGGCTGATCGCCAGGATCCGGTCCCGGGTGGCCGCCGCGACCCGCCCGCCGTTGAGCGCCCGCGACACCGTCGCCTGCGACGTGCCCGCCGCGCGGGCGATGTCGACGCTGGTCGGTGGCCTAGACACGGTCCGTCCACGGCAGGGACGCGCCCGTGTGCGCGGCCCAGCGGATGTCGCCGGAGCGGGCGTGCCCCTCGAACAGCTCCACCCGCGACGCGCGGCCGCAGACCTCGCCGAGCAGCGCGCTGGACGCCGGGTCGGTGATCTCCTGGTACGTGACGGTCTTGAGGTACTTCCCGACCCACAGGCCGCCGGTGTACCGGGCCGCGCCGCGCGTCGGCAGCACGTGGTTGGTCCCGATCACCTTGTCGCCGTACGAGACCGTCGTCAGCGAGCCGAGGAACAGGCTGCCGTAGTTGCGCAGCCGCGCCAGCGCCGCCCGCGGGTCCGCCGTCAGCACCTCGACGTGCTCGAACGCCCGCTCGTCGACCAGCGCGTACGCCTCCTCCAAGGACCCGGCGACGTGGACCTCGCCGTGGTCGCGCCAGGCCGGCTCGGCCATGTCCTTCGTCGGCATGCCGGGCAGGATCTCCTCGATGTGGGCCATCGCCGCACGCGCCAAGGCCTCAATGGTGGTGATGAGGACGGCGGGCGAGTCCGGCCCGTGCTCGGCCTGCGACAGCAGGTCGACGGCGACGGTGAACGGGTCGGCGGTCTCGTCGGCGAGCACCAGGATCTCCGTCGGCCCGGCGAACAGGTCCAGGCCGACCCGGCCGTAGAGCTGCTTCTTCGCCTCGGCGACGTAGGCGTTGCCAGGCCCGGCGATGAGGTCGACCGGCGCGACCGTCTCGGTGCCCAGCGCCAGCGTGCCGATCGCCTGGACGCCGCCGAGCAGGTGGATCTCGTCGGCGCCGGCCAGCGACATCGCCGCGATCGTCGCCGCCGGGATCTCGCCGCGGATCGGCGGCGTGCACGCGACCACCCGCTCCACCCCGGCGACCTTCGCCGTCACGATCGTCATGTGCGCCGACGCCGTCAGCGGGTAGCGCCCGCCCGGGATGTAGGCCCCGACGGACGCGATCGGGAGGTGCTTCTGGCCGAGGCGCACGCCGGGCAGCGTCTCGATCTCGAACTCGTGCATCGATGCGAGCTGCCGCTCGGCGAAGCCGCGGACCTGCGCCTGCGCGAACCGGATGTCGGCCAGCGCCTGCTCCGGCACGGTCGCGACGATCCGCTCGATCTCCTCGTCGCCGAGCCGGAACGACGGCGGCGACCAGGAGTCCAGTTTCTCGGAGTACGCGCGGACGGCGGCGTCGCCGCCGGTCTCGATGTCGGCCAGCATGCGGGCGACGGTGGCGGTGACGGCGGCGGCTTCGGCGCTGCGGTCCACGGCGGCGGAACGATCCTTGAGCGTCAGCATGTGTATACGTATACACCATCGCCGACCAGGCCAGCTAGCCAGCGATCAGCCGCTCGCTCAGCGCCCACAGGCGCTGCGCCGACTCCGGATCGATCGCGTGCGGCACGACCTCCGAAGAGACCTCGCCGGTGCCGAAGTCGATCGGCAAGGGCTCCTCGTCCAGCGGCGAGACGTCGTTGTCCTTGAGGTAGACGCCGCCGATGTCCGCCAGCAGCGGGCTAGTCGCGCCGAAGACCGGCGTGCTGGCGCCCTGCTGCGGCGTCTTCATCTCCCGCTCGGGGTCGAGGACCGGCCGGCCGGACGCGTCCAGCAGCCCCATGGCGCGCAGTTGGTCGTCGCCGAGGAAGTCCGGCCGCGCCTCGCCCTCGACCCGGAACGGGCCCAGGTTCGTCGTCACGACGATGCCCGGATGCGCCGCGTAGCCGCGGATCCCGTCGCCGGCCCACCGCCGGTCCAGCTCGACCGCGAACAGGACGTTGGCGGTCTTGGACTGGCCGTAGCCGAGCATGCCCAGGTCGTCGTAGTCCTGGGTGAAGTGCGGGTCGTCCCAGCGGATGTCCGACAGCCGGTGCCCGCCGGAGGTGGTGTTGACGACCCGGGCGCCGCGCGCGGCGCGCAGCGCGGGCAGCAGGCCGAGCGTGAGCTGGAAATGGCCGAGGTGGTTGGTCGCGAACTGCGACTCGTAGCCGCGGGCATCGCGGACCAGCGGGCCGCCCATGATCCCCGCATTGTTGAGCAGGAAGTGCAGCGGCCGGCCCGAGCCGAGATACCCGGCGGCGAACGCGTCGATCGATGCCGGGTCCATCAGGTCGAGCCGGCCGACGTCGACGCGCTCGATCCCGGTCACCGCGGCCGCGGCGCGATCGGGGTTGCGTGCGGCGACAGTGACCGCGGCGCCGGCCCGGCTGAGCGCACGGGTGATCTCCAGGCCGAGTCCGGCGTGGCCGCCGGTGACGACGGCGTTCCGGCCGGTCAGGTCGATGCCCTTGAGGACGTCGTCGGCGGTCGAGGCGGCGGTGAAGCCGGTTCCGAGAGGGTGCTGCTGATGTGTCATGCCTCCAGGCTGCGCTCGCCCGGCCGGACTCTGAATACTTGTCGGTCCGTATTTCTTGCGCGATAGTACGGAGGTGGTGGACGACCAGCTGTCCGAGGTGTTCGACCTCGTCGAGGTCCGCGGCGTGGTGTCGGGCGGCTTCGTGTCCCGCGGTCCCTGGGTCACGCACGCGAAGATCGAGGGCCTGAAGTTCTTCGCGGTGGTGAGCGGCCGGGCCCGGCTCAACGCCGACGGCCTGGACGAACCGCTCCAGCTCGAGGAGGGCGACGTCGCGGTCCTGAACGACCGCGCCTGGCTGACGGCGGAGGGCGGCAGCGGCGACGGCCCCCCGCAGGAGGTGACACCGGACGCCGACTTCTCCTCGTTCCGCCTCACCAGCGGCTTCGGCGCCGGCGCGGACGTGGTCGTCGGCGGTCACGTCGACCTCGACCCGGCCGGCCGCGCGCTGCTCTCGCAGGCGCTCCCGCCGGTCGCGCACGTCCGCGGCTCGGGCGCCGCGGCGGCGAACCTGCGCGGCAGCCTCCACCGGCTGCTCGACGAGCTGACCGAGCGCCGCGTCGGCTCGGCGTTCGCGGTGCGCCAGCACGGCCAGCTGCTGCTGCTCGAGGTGCTGCGCGCCTACGTCGGTCAGGCCGAGCTGCCGCCGGGCTGGCTGCGGCTGCTGACCGACCAGCGGCTGCGGCCGGCGCTGGACCTCATGCACGCCGAGCCGGGCCGGCGGTGGGGGCTGGCGGAGCTGGCCCGGGCCGCGGCGATGTCGCGGACGTCGTTCGCCGAACGGTTCCGCGGCGTGGCCGGCGTCCCGCCGCTGACGTACCTCGGCCGCTGGCGGATGCTGCTGGCCCAGCGGGCGCTGCGCGACGACGACGTCCGCGTCGGGTCGCTGGCCTCCGGCCTGGGCTACGCGTCGGAGAGCGCGTTCAGCACCGCGTTCAAGCGGGAGGTCGGCGAGTCGCCGCTGCGCTACCGCCACCGCCTGCGCGACTAGACTCGACGCGTGACACTGCTCGACGACGCCCGCCTGTCCGACATCGCCTCCTCCGAGGCGTCGCTGCGGCGCTTCCTGCACGGCCTGCCGGGCGTCGACCAGACCGGCGCCGAGGCCCGGGCGGCGACGCTGGCCACCCGGTCGATCAAGACCACGGCCAAGCAGTTCGCCATCGACCTCGCGATCTCGATGATCGACCTCACCACGCTGGAGGGCCAGGACACCCCGGGCAAGGTGCGGGCGCTGTGCGCGAAGGCGCTGCGCCCCGACCCGTCGGACCGGACCGTCCCCCAGGTGGCGGCCGTCTGCGTCTACCCCGACCTCGTCGCCACGGCGAAGGAGGCTCTGAAGGGGTCGGGCATCAAGGTGGCCAGCGTCGCCACCGGGTTCCCGTCCGGGCGCACCAGCCTCGCGGTCAAGGAGGCCGACACGCGCGACGCGGTCGCCGCCGGCGCCGACGAGGTCGACATGGTCATCGACCGCGGCGCGTTCCTGGCCGGCCACTACGGCGCGGTGTTCGACGAGATCGTCGCGGTCAAGCAGGCCGCCGGCGACGCCCACCTCAAGGTGATCCTCGAGACCGGCGAGCTGGCCACCTACGACAACGTCCGGCGGGCGTCCTGGCTGGCCATGCTGGCCGGCGGCGACTTCATCAAGACCAGCACCGGCAAGGTCGCGCCGGCCGCCACGCTCCCCGTCACGCTCGTCATGCTCGAGGCCGTTCGCGACTTCCGCGAGGCCACCGGCCGCCAGGTCGGTGTGAAGCCGGCCGGCGGCATCCGGACCAGCAAGGACGCCATCAAGTACCTCGTCCTGGTCAACGAGACCGCCGGCGACGACTGGCTCGACCCCGACTGGTTCCGGCTGGGCGCGTCCAGCCTGCTCAACGACCTGCTCATGCAGCGGCAGAAGATCGCCACCGGCCGCTACGCCGGCCCCGACTACTTCACCCTCGACTGACGCTTCCGGTTCACCCGGCCGTGCGGAAGAACGTGCTCGCCGGGTCGGTGCCGTGCGACTGCGAGAAGAACGCCGTGAAGTCCGACCCGATGTTCGACAGGCCCTCGTAGTCGCCGACGAAGAACCCGAGGGCGAACGGCGCCTGGCGCATGTCGAACGGGGTGTTCGTGAGCCGGACCTCGTTGCCCCAGTTCGCCGCGCTGGCGCAGGCCGTCGGCGTCGTCGGGTGGCTGTGCACCATCCAGTAGTCGGTCGGCAGCGTCGTGGGCGACGGCGTGTTGTTGCGGAAGTCGTAGTACGTCACGCCGACAGTCCCGTCGTCGGCCACGTGCACCGACGCCGTGAACGCCTGCTGGTTGCCGGGAGGCACGGTGCCGGGCGTGGCGTTGACCTTGATCGGCTGCGACCAGGTCAGCCCGCCGTCCAGCGACTGCGAGAACGCGATGCTGTCGAACTGCCCGCCGCTGAAGCGCGCGTCCTGCCACACGGCGTACAGGGCGCCGGTCGTGCGGTCCACGGCGACCTCCGGGATGATGTCGCCGGTGCGGACGGGGTCGCCCGTGTCCGGATCGGTGATCTCGATGGTGCCGAGCCGGCTGACGAAGATCCGTTCGGACCACGTGACGCCCTGGTCCTCGGAGATCATGACGGCGACGTTGTTGCCGCGCCGGCCGCCGCGGTTGTCGTTGCGGATCTCGTTGAAGACGTTCACCAGCGTGCCGTCGGGCTGCACGACGATCTGGTTGCCGATGGTCTGGTCGCGCATGCCCGGGTCGTAGATCTCCTTCGGCGCCTCCCAGGTCACACCGCCGTCGGTGCTGCGGGCGAACCAGAATGGGCCGGTGAACGCCTGGGTGACGAAGCCGGCGATCACGCTGGCGCGCTCGCTGCCGGGGAAGACCAGCCGGTCCCAGACCGCGTAGACCAGGTCCGGGTCGGTGGGGTCGGCGGTGATCGTCTGCTTGTCGTTGAACACGTTGGCGTCCAGGTCGCGGATCACCTCGACCGGGTCGGTCCAGGTCAGGCCACCGTCGTCGGAGTAGCTGGCCAGCAGGGCGTGGTCGAAGTCGCGCGGCTCGAACGGCGGCGCGACGTCGTTGAACGACAGCGCCAGCTGGTGCAGCCGGCCGTCGGGCCCGAACGAGACCCACGGGTCGGTGGCCCGGTCGTACGTGCCGCCGGAGCACAGTGTGATGTCCGGGATGACCACCTGCTGCCAGGTGCCGCCGCCGTCCTGGCTGACGCCCGCGACCAGGCCGCGGGCGCCGCCGTTGTCCCAGCGGTCGGCCTGCCAGATGCCGACGACGTTGCCGGCGTCGGTGGGGTTGACGTCGATCCACGGCTCGACCTCGCTGTTGAGGTACACCGTCCCGGACTGGTCCTCGACGGCGTCCGCCGTGCAGTCCAGGAACGGGCTGGTGCCGGACACCTGGACCAGCGGCCCGGTGGTCAGCGGCCCGGCGATCGCCGGGATCGCGCCGGCGACGATGAGTGCGGTGCCCGCGATGAACGTGACGGCTCGTCGGCTCGGCATGATGATCGCCCCCCGAGGTCGATTCACACGCCTCCCGACGCTGGCACCGTGACCCTGCTCGCGCAAGCACCGGTACGGACAAACGGCCGCGGCCCGCAGCGCCTACGCTGGGTACCGTGCAGGCCGACCGAGTGACCGTGGACTGATCGCCATGACGAAGTTCGAGTACGCCCCCGCGCCCGAGTCGCGGGCCATCGTCGACATCCAGAGCTCCTACGGCCTGTTCGTGAACGGCGAGTTCGTCGACCCGGTCGACGGGTCCATGTTCAAGTCGGTCAACCCCGCCACCGAGGAGGTGCTGGCCGAGATCGCGGCGGCCGGCGCCGACGACGTCGACAAGGCGGTCCAGGCGGCCCGTCGCGCCTACGAGCGCACGTGGTCGAGGCTCTCCGGGCGCGACCGCGGCAAGTACCTGTTCCGCATCGCCCGGATCATCCAGGAGCGGGCCCGCGAGCTGGCCGTCCTCGAGTCCATCGACAACGGCAAGCCGATCCGGGAGTCCCGCGACGTCGACATCCCGCTGGTGGCGGCGCACTTCTTCTACTACGCCGGCTGGGCCGACAAGCTGTCGTGGGCCGGCGCCGGCCCGGACCCGAAGCCGTACGGCGTCGCCGCCCAGGTCATCCCGTGGAACTTCCCGCTGCTGATGCTGGCCTGGAAGATCGCCCCCGCGCTGGCCGCCGGCAACACCGTCGTGCTGAAGCCGGCCGAGACGACGCCGCTGACGGCGCTGCTGTTCGCCGAGATCTGCCAGCAGGCCGACCTCCCGCCGGGCGTCGTCAACATCCTCACCGGCGCCGGCGACACCGGCCGCGCGCTGGTCGAGCACCCAGGCGTGGACAAGGTCGCGTTCACCGGCTCCACCGAGGTCGGCAAGCAGATCGCCCGCAGCGTCGCCGGCACCGCGAAGAAGGCCACGCTGGAGCTGGGCGGCAAGGCCGCGAACATCGTCTTCGACGACGCGCCGATCGACCAGGCGGTCGAGGGCATCGTCAACGGCATCTTCTTCAACCAGGGGCACGTGTGCTGCGCGGGCTCCCGGCTGCTGGTGCAGGAGTCGGTCTACGACGACGTGCTGGACCGGCTCAAGCGGCGGCTCGGCACGCTGCGCGTCGGCGACCCACTGGACAAGAACACCGACATCGGCGCGATCAACTCCGCCGAGCAGCTGGCCCGGATCCGCGAGCTGTCCGAGGTCGGCGAGGCCGAGGGTGCCGAGCGCTGGTCGCCGGAGTGCGAGCTGCCCGAGCGCGGCTTCTGGTTCCCGCCGACGGTGTTCACCGGCGTCAGCCAGGCGCACCGCATCGCCCGCGAGGAGATCTTCGGACCGGTCCTGTCGGTGCTGACGTTCCGCACCCCGGCCGAGGCGGTCGAGAAGGCCAACAACACGCCGTTCGGGCTGTCCGCCGGCGTGTGGACCGACAAGGGCTCGCGCATCCTGTGGATGGCGCAGCAGCTGCGGGCCGGCGTCGTCTGGGCCAACACCTTCAACCGGTTCGATCCGACGTCACCGTTCGGCGGCTACAAGGAGTCCGGCTACGGCCGCGAGGGCGGCCGGCACGGACTGCTGGCATACCTGAAGGGCGAGCACTGATGGCCGAGCGGCTGGCTGTGAAGAAGACCTACAAGCTCTACGTCGGCGGGAAGTTCCCGCGCTCGGAGTCCGGCCGGTCCTACGAGGTCACCGACGCGAAGGGGAGGTTCCTCGCCAACGCCGCCTGGGCCTCGCGCAAGGACGCCCGCGACGCCGTCGTCGCCGCCCGCAAGGCGGTGCCCGGCTGGTCCGGCGCGACGGCGTACAACCGGGGCCAGGTGCTCTACCGCGTCGCCGAGGTGATGGAGGGCCGGCACGCGCAGTTCACCGACGAGGTCGCGGCCGGCGAGGGCGTGGCCCGGGCGAAGGCGTCGGCGCTGGTCGACGAGGCGATCGACCGGTGGGTCTGGTACGCGGGCTGGGCCGACAAGATCGCCCAGGTGGTCGGGTCGAGCAACCCGGTCGCCGGGCCGTACTTCGACTTCTCCGTGCCCGAGCCGACCGGCGTCGTCGCCCTGCTGGCGCCGCAGCGCTCGTCGCTGCTGGGCCTGGTGTCGGTGCTGGCGCCGGCGCTGGTGGGCGGCAACACGACCGTGCTGCTGGCCTCGGCCGAGCGGCCGCTGCCGGCCATCACGCTGTCGGAGGTGCTGGCGACGTCGGACGTGCCGGGCGGCGTGGTGAACGTCCTCACCGGCACGCTGTCCGACACCGCGCCGATCCTGGCCGCGCACATGGACGTCAACGCCGTCGACCTGGCCGGCGCGGCGGGCGACGCCGAGCTGGCCACGTCGCTGGAGCTGGCGGCGGCGGACAACCTCAAGCGGGTCGTCCGCGCGCCCGCGGCCGAGCCCGACTGGCTGGCCGAGCCCGGCCTGGAGCGCGTCACCGCCTACCTGGAGACGAAGACCGTCTGGCACCCGGTCGGCGTCTGACCGGTCACTTCTCCGGCGCGACGGTCGCGACGGGCGCCGGCGTCGTGCCCGGGAGCTGCTCGCCGAACGGCGGGTCGAGCCGCGGCGCCTGGCAGTTGCCGTTCGCGCTCACCTCGACCGTCAGCCGCGGGAAGACGTGGTCGCCCCACGGGTTGGCGGCGGTGAACGACTGCTCGTCGTAGCCGCCGTCGTAGCACTCCTCGAACCAGCCGAGGTCGATCGGCCTGCCGTCCTGGTCGTAGAGCCGGACGTTCTCGAGCAGCGTGCCGTCGGCGCCGTACGGGAAGATGTTGCTGATGTGTGCGCCGTTCTCGTCGAAGAAGCCCGGGCCCGGGTAGTCGTAGCCGTAGCCGCCGTCGACGTACTGCACGTGGTCGCCCGCGGCGAAGCTCGCCGCCGAGCCCACCGCGACCAGCCCGCCGATCGCCAGCCCCGCGTTGGCCAGCTGGACCGCGACCAGCCGCGGGCCGTGGATCTCGCCGGCGACGGCCCGCCGGCCCAGCCACACCGAGGCAACCGCCGCGACGAGGAACACCACGATGCCGAACGGGATGCTGCCGGCGACGAACGCGACGATCAGCCCCAGCGCCGCCGCCCGGGCCAGCCACCAGGCCGGCCGCAGCGACACGATCAGGTCGATCAGCGGCCGGCCCCATGGCATGCTGCGCACCCACTCCTCCACCTGCGCCAGCAGCGTCGCCGTCGGCAGCTGCCGAAGCTCGGCGGTCGCGTCCTCCCGGCCGACGACCAGCAGCAACGCGCCGCCGACGGCAAGCATCGCGAAGACCAGCGCCGGCACCGCGAACATCGCCGGCGCGCCGCTGAGCCCGAACAACGTGTCGAGGAACGCGATGGCCAGCAGGCCGACCGTGCCCCAGCCGAAGAACGCGACCATGAACCGCAGCAGCCGGCGCCCGAAGCCGGCCCGTTCCGGAGCGACCTCCGGCTCCGGCTCGGGCAGCCCGGCGGCGGCGCGCAGCTCGGCCGCGTACGCAGCCGGCGCGCCCAACCGGTCGATCAGCACGGCGATCGTGACGTCGTCGCCGTACTCGGCGGCGACGTGGTCCAGGTGGTCCCGGACGTCCTCGGCGATCTCCGCGAGCTCGTCGGCCGGCAGGTCGCCGAGCTCGTCGCGGACCGCGGCGACGTAGGTCGCGACGGCCGGGTGGGCGGTGGCCCGGGTGGTGCTCACGCTGCCTCCTTGGTGGCGTGGTCGACCAGCTCGGTCAGCACCCCGGCGAACTCGCGCCACGTCTTGGCCGAGCGTCGCAGCAGGTCGCGGCCGGAGCCGTTGAGGCTGTAGTACTTGCGGTGCGGGCCCTCCTCGGAGGGCACGACGTACGTGGTCAGCGCGCCGGCGTGGTAGAGCCGCCGGAGCGTGCCGTAGACGGAGGCGTCGCCGACCTCGGTCAGCCCGGCCGCACGCAACCGCCGGACGACGTCGTAGCCGTAGCCGTCGTCCTCGCGCAGCACGGCGAGCACGGCGAGGTCGAGCACACCCTTGAGCAGCTGACTGGTGTCCATGGCGCACTATTATGCACTGCGCACTACCGCGCACCACGCGCCACGCCGCCCGCCCCCATGATCATCAATGATCCAACCCACTATCGAGCCTGTTGCGTTTTGGCTCGGTGTGGCGTCTGGCCTGGTTGATCGTGGTTTGAGAGGGTGGCGGTCGTGGCGAAGGAGTACCGGTCGGTGGATCGTGACCAGGCGTTTTTGTTGCCGCCGTCGAT
>NZ_POTW01000095.1 GCF_003236295.1 Jiangella anatolica | reverse complement strand
CGGCCCAGCCGGACGCCACCACCGCGCAACCCGCCGACGCCTCCCCGGCCCAGCCGACTGCCACCAGCACCACCCAACCCGCCAACGCTTCTCCGGCCCAGCCGGACGCCACCACCGCGCAACCCGCCGACGCCTCCCCGGCCCAGCCGACTGCCACCAGCACCACCCAACCCGCCAACGCTTCTCCGGCCCAGCCGGACGCCACCACCGCGCAACCCGCGGACGCCAGCTACGCGCAGCCTGCCGATGCTTCCCGGGCGACGCGGGCTTCCGCGGAGGGGCGCACCGTGCGGGCGGCCTCGACCGGACCGGCTCCGGCGGGCGCGGCGGGGCGCGCCGAGGGTCCGGCGCGGCGCAGCGACGACAGCGTCGTCGGGCAACTGAACGCCGAGTGGATCCGGCTATGCGCCGACCCGTCGAGCGCGGCAGTTGTCGAGCGGTGGCGGATCGGCGGGGTCGGTGCGCTGAGCGACCTCGAGGCGGCGGTCCGGCGAGACGCCGACGGAGTGTTGCTGGCGCTGCTGCGGCTCGGCCGATCCGGCGACGCGCTGGCGTCGCGGTCTGTCCTGCAGCTCATGCTCGGCAAGGCGGTCCGCATCGCCGCCGGCCACGTCGGCCGCGACTCACGGGCGAGCCTCGAGCAGGCCGCGGTCACGGCGCTCTGGACGGTCGTCGCGGGGTATCCGGTCGAGCGGCGGCCGGTGAAGGTGGCGGCCAACATCGCGATGGACACGCTCCGGCTCACAGTCGACGAGCTCGCGTACCAGCGGCACGAGACGCCGGCCGATCCCGAGCAGCTGCACGCGGCCGCCGAGTCCGATGTGCCGGCTGCAGCGGCCCACGTACGAGGACGATCCGGCGCGTCTGACACCACTGGCACGGCCGGCTCGGCCAGCGGGAACCGCACAGCGGAGGGCGCCGGTGGCCGCGGCGTAGACAGGACCGCCGGTACCGGCCGGGCGATCGGTGCGGCTGGATCAGGTGGGGCGTCCGGTCGTCCTGGCGACCGTGATCCGGTCGGTGTGCCCGGCAGCGGCGACGGCCCCGGGTCGGCCGGCGCGCCCGACCTGGAGCTGTACGAGCTCCTGGCCTGGGCGGTCGGCAACGCGACCATCAGCCGGGACGACGCGCTCCTCCTGGTCGACATCTACGCGCCGGCTCCCGGGTGCCCGGGTGGGAAGGCCGCCGCCGAGCGTCGCGGGATCAGCTGGGCCGCCGCTCGTCAGCGAGCCAGCCGGGCCACCCGGCGCATCGCGGAGGCGGTCCGGGCCGACGATCCCACGGCGAGTCGGTAGTGAGACACCGCCACCACGTCCGGGGCCCGCCGCGCGACTGGGGGTTGCTCACAGACGGGGCGCCGACGAGCCGCGACGTGCACGCGGCCGCGGACCGACAGGGTGCCGGCGAGCCGTCACGCGGGTCCGGCCACCGACCGACGGGGCGCTAGCGAGCCGTCACGCGGGCCCCGGCCACCAACGGACGGGGGCGCTGGCAAGCCGTCACGCAGGCGCAGCCGCCGATGGGCGGGGGTTGCTGGCAAGCCGTCAAGTGGGCGCGGCCACCGCCGGACGTCGAGGGAGGCGACGGCGGATGGCGAGGGACATGGCGGCCGCCATCGCGCACAGGGCGCCGGCGCCGATCCAGGCCGCGTCGTAGCTGCCGTACGCGTCCCGCGTCAGGCCCGCGCCGAACGCCACCAGCGCCGCCCCGATCTGATGCGACGCCAGCACCCAGCCGAACACGATCGGGCCGGAGGCGCCGAAGTGCTCGCGGCACAGAGCAATGGTCGGCGGGACGGTGGCGACCCAGTCGAGGCCGTAGAAGATGATGAAGAACAGCATCGGCGGATGCACCGCGTCCGCCAGCAGCAGCGGCAGCACCATCAGCGACACCCCGCGCAGGGCGTAGTAGACGCCGAGCAGAAGGCGCGGATCGAACCGGTCGGTGAGCCAGCCCGACGCGACCGTGCCGACGAGGTCGAAGATCCCGATGACGGCGAGCAGGCCGGCCGCGGTTGTCACCGGCATGCCGTGATCGTGGGCGGCCGGGACGAAGTGGGTGCCGACCAGGCCGTTGGTCGACGCGCCGCAGATGGCGAAGGTGCCGGCCAGGAGCCAGAACGCCTTGGTGCGGGCGGCCGCCGTGAGGGCGGTGATCGCGCGGCGACCGGCCCCGGAGCCGGGCTCGACCGGCGCTGCACCCGCGACGGACGGCGCACCGGCGGCATGGGCGTCGACGGCGGGCGGGGCCGCTCCGTACGGGAGGACGCCGACGTCCTCGGGGCGGTCGCGCAGCAGGAACCACACCAGCGGCACAGCGGCCAGCGCCACCCCGGAGACCAGCAGCGAGGCCGGGCGCCAGCCGTGGTCCGACACGAGCACCGCCAGCAGCGGCAGGAACACCAGCTGCCCGGTCGCGGTCCCCGCGGTCAGGATCCCCGACACCAGCCCGCGCCGCGCCACGAACCACCGATCCGTCACCGTGGCGACGAACGCCAGCGCCATCGAGCCGGTCCCCAACCCGACCAGCAGACCCCAGCACAGCACCAGCTGCCAGCTGGCCGTCATGAACACCGTCAGCCCGCTGCCGACCGCCACCAGCGACAACGCGCCTGCGACGACCCGGCGCATGCCGAACCGCTCCATCAGAGCGGCCGCGAACGGCGACGTCAGGCCGTACAGCATGATGTTGACCGAGATCGCGAACGAGATCGTGCCGTGCGACCAGCCGAACTCCTCGCGGAACGGCTCGATCATCACGCTCGGCGTCGCCCGGAACGCGGCCGCGCCGACCAGGGCCACGAACGCCACCAGCGCGACCCACCAGGCGCGATGGACCCGGCCGACCCGGCGAGAGATCGGCGGGCGGGCCGGCACGGTCTGCGTCACCCGACGATGGTGCGGGACCAACGCCAACCGACGCCAGTGGCCCGACAGCCACACTGTGAAAGAATCCGGCCATGACGGTCAAGGCCATGACAGCGACGCCCCATCGCGTCGTCGTGCTGGCGCGGCACGGCGTGATCCCGTTCGAGCTGTCCATCCCGGCCCGCATCTTCGGCGCGGCGAGGACGGCCGACGGCCACAGCCTGTACGACGTGCGCACCTGCGGCCTGGACCAGGGACCGGTCCGCACCGACGCCGACTTCGACGTCGTCGTCAAGCACGGTCCCGAGGCGCTCGCAGCGGCCGACACCGTCGTCATCCCCGCCTCGTACGAGACGACCAGCATCTCGCGCGACGGCGCCCTCCCCCACGACCTCGAAGCGGCGTTCGAGCGGATCAGCGACCACACCCGAATGGTCTCGATCTGCACCGGCGCGTTCGCGCTGGCCGCAGCGGGCCTGCTCGACGGCCGCCGCGCGACGACGCACTGGCGCAGCACCCAGCGCTTCGCGGAGCTGTTTCCGCAGGTCAAACTGGATCCCGACGCCCTGTTCGTCGACGACGGCGACATCCTGACCTCCGCGGGGGTCGCCGCCGGGATCGACCTGTGCCTGCACATCGTCCGCCGCGACTTCGGCGCCGCCGTCGCCAACCGGGCCGCCCGCCGCTGCGTCGTCCCGCCGTGGCGCGACGGCGGCCAGGCGCAGTACGTCGACCAGCCGGTCCCCGAGGCGGACGCCCCCAGCACGGCCGACGCCCGCAGCTGGGCGCTGAGCCATCTCGACCAGACCCTCTCCCTCGACGACCTGGCCAGACAGCAGGCGATGAGCGTCCGCACGTTCACCCGCCGGTTCCGCCAGGAGAACGGCGTCAGCCCCGGCCAGTGGCTCATCCAGCAGCGTGTCGACCGCGCCCGCCACCTGCTCGAGGACAGCGATCTCCCCGTCGACGAGGTGGCCCGCCGCTGCGGCTTCGGCACGACGGCGTCGATGCGCCAGCACCTGCGCGCCAGCCTCGGCGTGTCGCCGTCCGGCTACCGCCGCACGTTCCGGACGTGAGATCGTCCCCACGTGTTCCACGTCGTCTTCTACGAGCCGCGCATCCCGCCGAACACCGGCAACGCGATCCGCATGGTCGCCGCGACCGGCGCGCACCTGCACCTGATCCGGCCGCTCGGGTTCGACCTCGACGACGCGAAGCTGCGCCGGGCCGGCCTGGACTACCACGACCTCGCGAACGTGACGGTGCACGACGACCTCCCGGCGGCGTGGAAGGCGATCAACCCCGAGCACGTCTACGCCTTCGCCACCACCGGCACCACGAGACACAGCGACATCGCCTACCAGCAGGGTGACGTGCTGCTGTTCGGCCCGGAACCGACGGGACTCCCCCGCGAGGTGCTCGACGACGAGCGGATCACCGACCGCGTCCGCATCCCGATGCTGGCCGGACGGCGCTCGCTCAACCTGTCGAACTCGGCCGCCGTCGCCGTCTACGAGGCCTGGCGCCAGCACGACTACCAGGGCGCCTGACGTCACCCGGCCGGTCACACGCCCCGCGGAGTACCGTCGGGCCATGCAGCGACCCGAGCCCCTTCCCGACCTGGACTGGACGCCGGACCGCGCCGCCGAGTTCGGCGCGGCCGCCCTGGACCTGTGGACGGAGTACCTGCGCCGGCTGCCCGGCCTGCCTGTCACGCACCCGCACACCCCGGCGCAGACGCGCGCGGCGGTCATCGAGGGCCGCGACGTGCCGGACAAGCCGCTCAGCGACGACGAACTGCTCGACCACCTGCGCACCGTCGTGTTCGAGCACGGCGCGCAGACCGGCCACGGCGGCTTCATGGCGTTCATCAGCGGCGCCGGCACCGTGCCGGGCGCGCCCGCCGCACTGCTGGCCGCCGGCATCAACCAGAACCTCGGCGGCTGGCCGCTCGGCCCGGCCGCGACCGAGATCGAGAACCACGTCCTCGCCTGGTTCACCGGCCGGCTCGGCCTGCCCGAGCAGTCCTCCGGCGCGTTCGTCACCGGCGGCGCGACGGCGAACCTGATGGCGCTGGCGGTGGCGCGCGACGCCCGGGCCGGCTGGGACGTCCGCCGCGACGGAACGGCGGCCGGGCCCCGGCTCGCGGTCTACGCCTCCGACGACGTCCACGAGACCGTGGACCGGGCCGCCGACCTGCTCGGACTCGGCACGTCGGCGGTACGCCGGATCCCCACCGACGACCGGTTCCGGCTCCGCTCGGACGCCGTCGAGGCCGCCATCCAGCACGATCGCGCCGAGGGCGTCAAGCCGCTCGCGATCGTCGGGACGGCGGGGACGACCGAGCTGGGCGCCATCGACCCGCTGGACGCGCTGGCCGACGTCGCGACGAAGTACGGCTGCTGGTTCCACGTCGACGCCGCGTACGGCGGGCCGGCGGCGATGGTCGACGAGCTGCGGCCGGCGTTCGCCGGCATCGAGCGGGCCGACTCGATCACCTGCGACCCGCACAAGTGGCTCAACATGCCGATCTCGGCCAGCCTCGTGCTGTTCCGCGACCCGGCCGCGCACGTCGCCGCGTTCACGCTGCAGCCCGACTACGCCAAGCTCGACGAGCAGGTGCGCAGCGAGATGATGCTGCGCTACCAGTGGACGCCGCAGTTCACCCGGCCGTTCGACGCGCTGCCGGTGTGGGTGTCGCTGCTCGCGCAGGGCTGGGACGCCAGCGCCCGCCGCATCCGGCACGACGTCGAGCTGGCCGGCTGGCTGCACCACCTCGTCGACGAGCACGACGAGCTGGAGGCGCTGGCCGACCCGGAGCTGTCGATCGTCTGCTTCCGTTACGTCCCGCCCGGCGGACCGCACACCGACGCCTACCTCGACGAGCTCAACGAGCGCATCCTCTACGCCGTCCAGCGGGCCGGCCGGGTGTACCCGTCGAACGCCGTCGTCGCCGGCCGGTACGCGATCCGGGCCTGCCTGATCAGCTACCGCACCGAGGCCGAGCACGTCGAGGCGCTGGTCGACGACGTCGTCGCGCACGGCCGCCGGCTGCACGGGGCAGGCTAGGCCTTCCGGCGGGCGTACGTCCGCAGCGCCCGCAGGAAGTCGACCTGCCGGAAGCCGGGCCAGTACGCGTCGCAGAAGTACAGCTCGGACTGCGTGGACTGCCAGAGCAGGAAGCCGGACAGCCGCTGCTCGCCGCTGGTCCGGATGACGAGGTCCGGCTCCGGCTGCCCGCGCGTGTAGAGGTGCGCCCCGATGGCCTCCGCCGTCAGGTCGTCGATCGCCCCGCCGTCGTCGAGGTAGGAGCGGACGGCGTCGACGATCTCCTGGCGGCCGTCGTAGCCGATCGCGACCGTCAGCAGCGGCCCGGCCGCCCGCGACGACGTCGCCGAGACGGCCTCCTTCAGCGCGAACCGGGTGCTGTCGGGCAGCAGGTCCAGCCGCCCAGCGACGTGCAGCCGCCACTGGTGCGACGGCGCCGCCAGCCGCGTCGTGACGACCTCCTCGATCATGCGCATCAGGTGATCGACCTCGTCGGAGTCCCGCTTGCGCAGGTTGTCCGCCGACGCCACGTACACCGTCACGTACTCGATGCCGATCGCCGAACACCACGCCAGCAGGTCGTCGACGTGCTCGGCGCCGAACCGGTGGCCGACGGACGGGTCGGCGTAGCCGGCCGCCCGGGCCCAGCGCCGGTTGCCGTCCATGACGACGGCGACGTGCCGCGGCAGCAGCGACGGCGCGGCGCCCAGCGCACGAGAAAGCCGCCGCGCGTACCACTGGTACAGCAGTGCGCGCGGCGACGACGGCATCAGCCGAGCACGGCCTCGAACCGCCCGGCCGACTCGAACGGCCCGACGACCGCGAGCGACGGCGTGGCCGCCAGCAGGGTCTGGGCCAGGTCGGTGACCTGGTCGATCGTGACGGCGTCGACCCGGGCGATCAGCTGGTCGACGCTGGGCAGCTCGTCGTACACGAGCTCGGCCTTGGCCAGCCGGCTCATCCGCGCGCTGGTGTCCTCCAGCCCGAGCACCAGCCCGCCACGGGCCTGGCCCTTGCCGCGTTCCAGCTCCTCGATCGTGATGCCGCCGCGGACGACGTCGGCCAGCACGGTGCGGCACAGCTCCAGCACCTGGTCGACCTTCTTCGGCTGGCAGCCGACGTAGACGCCCAGCAGCCCGGCCGCCGCGTGCTGTGACGCGTACGAGTACACCGAGTAGGCCAGTCCGCGCCGCTCCCTGACCTCCTGGAACAGCCGCGACGACATGCCGCCGCCGAGCGCGGCGTTCAGCACGCCGAGGGCGAAGCGCCGCTCGTCGTTGCGGGCCAGCCCAGGGACGGCCAGCACGACGTTGGCCTGCTCGGTCGGCCGGTGCAGCAGGGTGACGCCACGGCCGGACGACGGTGCGACGCCGCCGGTGCGCGGCGGCGCCGGCTCGTCGTCGCTGTCCAGGAAGCCCGCCGAGCCGAACGCCTTCTCGACCAGCGCGACGACGTCGTCGTGGCGGACGTTCCCGGCCACCGCGACGACCATGGTGCGGGCCAGGTAGTGGCGCCGGTAGTAGTCGTTGACGGTGTCGCGGGACATCCCGGTGATGCTCTCGACCGTGCCGAGGATGGACCGGCCGAGCGGGCTGTCGCCCCACATGTGCCCGGCCAGCAGGTCGTGCACGGCATCGGACGGGTCGTCGTCGCGCATGGCGATCTCTTCGAGGACGACCTCGCGCTCACTCTCGACGTCGACCGGCGCGACCACCGACGACGTGACCATGTCGGCCACGACGTCGACGGCCAGCGGCAGGTCGGTGTCGAGCACCCGCGCGTAGTAGCAGGTGAACTCCTTGGCGGTGAACGCGTTGATCTCACCGCCGACGGACTCGATGGCCGAGGAGATGTCCAGGGCGGTGCGCTTCGGCGTCCCCTTGAACAGCAGGTGTTCCAAGTAGTGCGTCGCGCCGGCCTCGGCGAGCTGCTCGTCCACCGAGCCGACACCGACCCAGATGCCGAAGGCGACCGACCGGACCGTCGGGACGGCCTCGGTGACGATGCGCAGTCCGCCGGGGAGGACGGTGCGGCGGACCAGTCCGCCCTCGTCCTCCCCCAGCAACGTCCGCGTCGACGGGGTTGTCACGCGACCGTCAGGACTCGCTCGCCTCGCCGGCCGCGGCGGGAGCCTCGTCCTCGACGATCGGCGTCAGGGCCAGCTTGCCGCGGTCGTCGATCTCGGTGATCTCGACCTGGATCTTCTGCCCCACCGAGACGACGTCGTCGACGTTCTCGACCCGCTTGCCGCCCGCGAGGGTCCGCAGCTTGGAGATGTGCACCAGGCCGTCCTTGCCCGGCAGCAGCGAGACGAACGCGCCGAAGCTCGTCGTCTTGACGACGGTGCCGAGGTAGCGCTCGCCCACCTCGGGCATCGTCGGGTTGGCGATGGCGTTGATCTGCGTGCGCGCGGCCTCGGCGGACGGGCCGTCGGTGGCGCCGATGAAGATGGTGCCGTCGTCCTCGATGGCGATCTCGGCGCCGGTGTCGTCCTGGATCTGGTTGATCACCTTGCCCTTGGGGCCGATGACCGCGCCGATCTGGTCGACCGGGATCTTGATGGAGATGATCCGCGGCGCGTAGGGGCTCATCTCGTCCGGCACCGCGATGGCCTCGGACATGACGTCGAGGATCGTGAGCCGGGCGTCGCGGGCCTGCTGCAGCGCGGCGGCCAGCACCGACGCGGGGATGCCGTCGAGCTTGGTGTCCAGCTGCAGGGCGGTGACGAACTCGCGGGTGCCGGCGACCTTGAAGTCCATGTCGCCGTAGGCGTCCTCGGCGCCGAGGATGTCGGTGAGCGTGACGTAGCGCTGCTCGCCGTCGACCTCGCCGGAGATGAGGCCCATGGCGATGCCGGCGACCGGCGCGCGCAGCGGCACACCGGCGTTGAGCAGCGACATCGTGGACGCGCAGACCGAGCCCATGGACGTCGAGCCATTCGAGCCCAGCGCCTCGGAGACCTGCCGGATGGCGTAGGGGAACTCCTCGCGGGCCGGGAGGACCGGCAGCAGCGCCCGCTCGGCGAGCGCGCCGTGGCCGATCTCGCGCCGCTTCGGCGAGCCGACGCGGCCGGTCTCGCCGGTGGAGTACGGCGGGAAGTTGTAGTTGTGCATGTAGCGCTTGGACGTCTCGGGCGAGAGCGTGTCGAGCTTCTGCTCCATGCTGAGCATGTTCAGCGTGGAGACGCCGAGGATCTGCGTCTCGCCGCGCTCGAACAGCGCCGAGCCGTGCGCCCGCGGGATCGGGCCGACCTCGGCGGACAGCGTCCGGATGTCGGTGAGGCCACGGCCGTCGATGCGGACCTGGTCGCGCAGCACGCGCTCGCGGACGACGGACTTGGTCAGCGACCGGAACGCGGCGCTGATGTCCTTCTCGGCGCCCTCGAACTGCTCGGCCAGCCGGTCCTTGACCTCGGCCTTGAGCTCGTCGAGACGCTGCTCGCGCTCCTGCTTGGCGGCGATGGTGAGCGCCTTGGCCAGCTCGTCGCGGGCCGCGGCCTCGACGGCGGCGTAGATCTCGTCGGTGTAGTCGAGGAAGACGGGGAACTCCGCCGTCTCCTTCGCCGCGGCGTCCGCGAGCTGCTGCTGCGCGGTGGCCAGCGCGGTGATGAACGGCTTCGAGGCCTCCAGGCCGGCGGCCACGACCTCCTCCGTCGGCGCGGTGCGGCCGGACTGGACGAGGTTCCAGGTGTCGGCGGTGGACTCGGCCTCGACCATCATGATCGCGACGTCGCCGTCGGGCAGCACCCGGCCGGCCACGACCATGTCGAAGACCGCCTCGGACAGCTGCGAGTGGTTCGGGAAGCCGACCCACTGGTCCTCGATCAGCGCGACCCGGACGGCGCCGACGGGGCCGGCGAACGGCAGCCCGGCGAGCTGGGTGGACGCGGACGCGGCGTTGATCGCGACGACGTCGTAGAGGTGGTCCGGGTGCAGCGACATGACCGTCATGACGACCTGGACCTCGTTGCGCAGGCCCTTCGCGAACGACGGGCGCAGCGGCCGGTCGGTGAGCCGGCAGGTGAGGATGGCCTCCTCGCTGGGGCGGCCCTCGCGGCGGAAGAACGAGCCGGGGATGCGGCCCGCGGCGTACATCCGCTCCTCGACGTCGACCGTCAGCGGGAAGAAGTCGAGGTGTTCCTTCGGGTTCTTCGAGACGGTGGTCGCCGAGAGCAGCATGGTCTCGTCGTCGAGGTAGACGACGGCGGAGCCGGCCGCCTGCTGGGCGAGCTGACCGGTCTCGAAGCGAACGGTGTGGGTGCCGTACTTGCCGTTGTCGATGACGGCTTCGGCGGTGTGAATCTGGGGACCCGTCATGGGTCGTCCTCCTGGAGCGTGGCGGGAGGCCGCTCGAATGAGATCTCTTACGCGCCGGTCTTCGATGGAAGCCCGCGGGTCAGCCGTTCCCGAGGGCCACAACCGAGGACCGGCCTGCTGCGTTCAAGGCGGCCGCCCGGATCGGTCGGGCGATATTCAGTTGGTGCCGGCGGCTGAAATGCCGAGGGAGCGGATTCCCATGCGGGGGTCCGCTCCCTCGGCGTCAGCTCATCGGCGCAGGCCGAGCTTCTCGATCAGCGCACGGTAGCGCGTGATGTCGACTCGCTGCAGGTACTTGAGCAGCCGGCGGCGCTGGCCGACCAGCAGCAGCAGCCCGCGGCGGCTGTGGTGGTCGTGCTTGTGCACCTTCAGGTGCTCGGTGAGGTGGTTGATGCGGTGCGTGAGCAGCGCGACCTGCACCTCGGGCGAGCCCGTGTCGCCCTCGACGCGGGCGTGCTCGGCCATGATCGTCTGCTTGGTCTTCGTGTCGGTCGGCACGGGACTCCATCTCTGACTCGTTGCGCGGCGCATCCGGGCATGTCCACCGGTGCACTCTCTAACCGCGGCCGTTCTGACGGCGGCGCCAAGGATACCAGCGCGCCCCTGTCAAGACCCAATCGACCCCGCGGCGCCGAGGTCGCGCACCCGCTCCAGATAGTCGCCCGCCGGGCCCTCCTCCGGGAACCGCGCGCGCAGCTCCGCGGCCAGCTCGTCCGCGGCCAGGTGCAGCGAGGGCAGCGAGCGCCGGTGGCCGGCCGAGATCGCCCTCGACCCCTCGTCGACCGCCTGCTCCAGCTCGCCCGAGCGCGCGGCGACGACGCCGAGGGTGATCCGCGCCTCCGCGACCCGCATCGGCGCGCGGTGCGCGGCGCCGGAGGCGACGATCTCCTGGGCCAGGCTGCGCGCGACCGAGTCGACCCCGACGATGCGGTAGACGTCCATCGCGTAGAAGTCGAACTTGGCCGGGTCGACGACGAAGTGGTGCGCGACGTTGTCCGGGTACGGCTGCGCGTCCAGCGCATCGCGGCCGCGGTCCAGTGCGACCTCGACCTGGCGCCGGTCCCCCATCCGGGCCCACGCCTTGGCCTCCTGCGCGGCCAGCTGGGCGGCGACGCCGAACTCGCCCGCGACGGCGCGCCCGGCCCGCGCGGCCTCGATCACGCCGCGGTAGTCGCCGGAGGTCAGCGCGAACCAGGCGCGCATCTCGTGCGCCCAGCCCTGGATCTCCGCACTGCCCGCCTCGGCGCCCAGGCCCAGCGCGGCCCGCCGGGTGGCCTCGGCGACGCGCGCCTGGCCCAGGTCGTACTCGACGCAGCCGACCAGCAGCGCGAGCCACCCGGCCAGCGCCAGCACCTCCTGGTGCTGTGCCAGCGTGAGCCGGCGCTGCCGCAGGTCGGCGACGCGGGTGAGCCACTCGCGGCCCTCGGACAGCAGCTGGTCGGCCGGTAGGTAGGAGTACTCGCAGCACAGCCGGTCGACGGTGATCCGCAGCGCCTCCAGGGTGGCGGCGTCGACGTCGGAGCGCTGCAGTCGGGTGACGATCTCCAGCGTGTCCATGCCGGTGCCGGCGATCTCGGCCGGCCGCGACGGGCCCGGGAAGATCGCGTAGCGGGTGGTGCCGAAGGTCTTCGCGATCAGCGCCTGGTACCGGCCGCTGGGCAGGGCGTCGCCGGCCTCCCACGACTTCCACCGGCGCAGGACGTGCTCGCGGCCCGGCAGCGACGCGTCGCCGTGCGCCAGCAGCGCCCGCACCGCGTCGGCCTGGGACCAGCCGCGCAGGTGCCGTTCGCGCCGGATGCGCTGGGCCCACGCGGGCGCGGAGTCCCCTGCCATGCGGTCAAGTCTCACATGACGGCCGGTGACGCACCAGGGTGACGAGCGCGCGTCACCGACTCGACACCTTCCCCTCACCGCGCCGACCAGGGATCGTCGATTGCCAGCCGATGGGAGGAGGCCGACGGTGAACACGCGCTGGTTCGGCGGCGCCACCGGGCTGCTGGGGACGGCTCGCAGCCCGGCGGGTTCGCGCCTGCTGACGACCTACCCCGCGACGTGGATCGTCGGCGACTGGCCGGCCGGGCACGTGCGCGTCCTGCGCCGCCCCACGGGGACGCTGCTCGTGCTCGGCCCCTGCTCGGCGAGCACGTGGGACCTGCAGCGGCTGCCCGACGACCTGCCCGACCGGGCCGCGGTCGCCTGGTCCGGCGCCTACACGCTGGTGTTCACGTCGGTGGACGGCTCGGTGACGGTGCTGACGGACCCGGCCTGCGCCCGTCCGGTCTACCTCACCCGGACCGTCAGCAACGCCGTCGTCTGGGCGTCCAGCTCCCGCGCCCTCGCCGGCCTGACCCACGCGGACGTCGACGAGTCCTGGGTGGCCGCGAGCCTCGCCCTGCCGCGGGCCACGCTGCCGGGCCGGTCGGCATGGACCGGCGTCGGGCTGGTCCCGCCCGGGCACCGGCTGCGCATCCTGGCCGGCCGGACGCCGACGACCGAGCCGGCCTGGCGCCCGCCGCGCACGTCGCGGAACCGGTCCGCCGCCGGCCGGATCCGCGACATCCTGGCCGACGGCGTCGCGTGCCGCCTCGACGGCTCGCCGGCCGCGCCCGGTGAGCCGGGCACGCCCGGTGAGCCGGGCACGCTCGTCGAGCTCCCGCCCACCGACGAGCCGGCGCCGTCCGCCCTCGCCTGGGGCCGCGTGGCGGCCGAGCTCGCCGCCCTGCGTGCGGCCGGCGCCGGCTGCCGCCTCTCCGCGGACGGCGCCGACACGCTCGTCGCGTCGCCCGCGCGGTTCGCCCAGCTGGTCCGGGCCGGCCGCTCCCCCGCCGCCGCGCTCACGCCTGAGGCACGCGAGCGGGTCGCCGCCCTCGTCCGGGAGGCGCCCGCCCGGGACCGCGGCGGCGCGAACCGCTTCCTGCTCGACGGGGTCCGCCGCGCGGCCCGGACGGCGCGGGCCGAGGCGCAGCTGGCCGACGCGTTCGGCGTCGCGCTGGAGCACCCGTACCTCGACGCCCGCCTGCTCGACGCGATGCTGGCCGTGCCGGCGCACCGCCGGGCCCTGCCAGACGTCGTCGGGCCGCCCCTCGCCTCCGCCGCCGACCGTCACCGCGGCGTGCACGACGACCTCGGCGACCTCCTGGAGCTGGCCGACGGCGAGCTGGTGCGGCGCCGGCTGGTCCGGCCGGACTGGCTGCGCCGTCAGCTCACCCGCGCCGCGCTCGGCCTGGACGTGAGTTGGAGCCGGCTGGCCCGGGTGATCGCCACCGAGACCTGGCTGCGTCAGGTCGCGCACGACCGGCCGCCGGCCTGGGTCCCGGCCGGACTGACGTCATGACCCCACGACCGCCCGAGTGCCTGGAGACGTCCATGAACGATCCGCATGTCCTGCTCAGCGGCGAGCGGCTGGCCCTCGGCCTGCCACGGGCCGAGGGCCAGCGTTCGTACCAGCGCTGGGAGAACGACCCGGCGACCATCCACGGACACGGCGCCCGGCTGCGCCCGGCGTGCGAGTCGCCGGCACGGGCCGGACGGGGCCGGTTCGAGCTGGTCCGGCTGTCCGACTCCGCGCCGGTCGGCCTGTCGGTCCTGCGGATCGACCAGGCGGCGCGGACGGCGGAGTTCACCATGCTGCTGGCGCCGGCGGCGCGCGGGCAGGGGCTCGGCACCGAGGCGGCGGTGCTGACCCTGGACTGGGCCTTCCACGCGGCGGCGCTGCGGATGGTGTGGCTGACGATCCTGGAGCCGAACGTGCCGGCGATCCGGGCCTACGAGTGGGCCGGGTTCCGCACCGCCGGACGGCTGCGGGACGCCGGCTGGTGGCGCGGCGAGCCGTGCGACGGGCTGCTGATGGACGCGGTGCGCGCGGACTTCCCCGGCCCGAGCCGGGTCCCCGCCGACGTCACCTAGACACCGAGGACGACGCGGGCCTTGGCGACGTCGTCGTGCATGGTGGCGACGAGGTCGTCGATGGAGTCGAACTTCAGGGTGGGGCGCAGCCGCTCGACGAACTCGAGCAGGATCTCGTCGCCGTAGAGGTCGAGGTCGGTGCGGCCGAGCACGTAGGCCTCCACCCGCCGCGACTCGCCGGCGAACGTCGGGTTGGTGCCGATCGAGATCGCCGCCGGCAGCCGCTCCCGGTCCGACGTGCGCGCCAGCCAGCCCGCGTAGACGCCGTCGGCGGGCACCATGCCGTCGGCGTCGGCGGCCAGGTTCGCCGTCGGGAAGCCGAGCTCGCGGCCGCGCTTGTCGCCCTCGACGACGACGCCGCGCAGCCGGTGCGGCCGGCCCAGGATCTCGGTGGCGCCGGCGACGTCGCCGGCGGTCAGCAGCTCGCGCACCCAGGTCGACGACCAGCGGCGGGCGCCGTCGGGGGTGCTGACGTCGTCGATCACCTCGACGGTGAACCCGTACTCCGAGCCCAGCGCCAGCATCGTCGACAGGTCCCCCGCGTTCTGCCAGCCGAACCGGACGTCGTGGCCGACGACGACGGTGACGGCGCGCAGGCCGTCGACGAGGAAGCGGCGGACGAACTCCTCCGGCGACTGCCGGGCGAACTCCCAGGTGTAGGGCTGGACGAGCACCGCGTCCAGGCCGGTCGACGCGAGCAGCTCCAGCTTGTCGCGCACGCCGGTGATCAGCGCCGGCGCGTCCTCGGGACGGTGCAGGACCCGCGGATGCGGGTCGAACGTGACGGCGACGGCCCGGGCGCCGGCCGCCGTGGCGTCGGCCACCATGCGGGTGAGCACCTGCCGGTGGCCGAGGTGGACGCCGTCGAAGTTGCCGATGGTGACGACCGACGGGCCGAACCCGGGAGGGACCTGGTCCAGATCGGTCCAGCGGTGCACGCGCGTTCTCCCGGGTTCGAGGCCTGTCGATCGACAAGGCCATTATGCCCGCGCGGCGATCCCCTCCAGCTCCGCCGCCTCGGCGTCGCCCACCGTCGTGCGCAGCGAGGTCTCCCGCATGAACAGCACGGCGACGAACGCCACCAGCGCGATCGCGCCGGCGATCAGGAACACCAGCGCGGTCCCGTCGCCGTACGCGTGCTCGACGATCGTGCGCACCGGCGCCGGCAGCCCGCTGAGGTCCAGCGAGGTGGAGCCGCCGTTCTGCGTCGCGTCGCCCGCGCCCGGGATGCCGGCCAGCCCCTCGGAGATGAGGTCCGTGACGTGCGTGGCCAGGATCGCGCCGAGGACGGAGACGCCGGCCGCGCCGCCGAGCGAGCGGAAGAACGTCACCGTCGACGTCCCGGCGCCGAGGTCGCGGTAGTCGAGGCCGTTCTGCGCGGCCAGCACCAGGTTCTGCATGCTCGACCCGACGCCGACGCCGAGGATGGCCATGTAGACGCCGATCCGCACCAGCGACGTCGTGTGGTCGATGGTCCCGAGCAGCCCGAGCCCGACGACGATCGCGCCGGCGCCCAGCACGAGGAACCGCTTCCACCGCCCGAACCTGGTGACCAGCTGACCGGTGATCGTCGACGCGAGCAGCAGGCCGACGATCATCGGCAGCGTCAGCAGGCCGGCCGCCGTCGGCGAGTAGCCGCGGGAGATCTGGAAGTACTGGCCGAAGAAGACCGCCGAGCCGAACATCGCGATGCCGATCGCGACGCTGGCGATGATGGCCAGCACCATCGTCCGCTGCCGCAGCAGCCGCGGCGGCACGACGGGGTCCTGGACCCGCCGCTCGACGAGGACGGCCAGCGCGATCAGCAGCACGCCGCCGGCGACGAGCGCCGCGCTCTGCCAGGACGCCCAGGCGAAGTCCTTGCCGGCCAGCGTCACCCAGATCAGCAGCACGCTGATGCCGCCGGGGATGAGCAGCGCGCCCAGCCAGTCGATCTTCGTGTCCGAAGTCAGCACCGGCAGCTTGAGCGTCCGCTGCAGCAGCACGAGCGCGGCGACGCCGAACGGGACGCCGACCCAGAAGCACCAGCGCCAGCCGAGGCTGGAGTCGACGAGGAACCCGCCGAGCAGCGGGCCGCCGACCGTCGCCACCGCCATCACGGCGCCGAAGTAGCCCATGTACCGCCCGCGTTCGCGCGGGCTGACGATCGAGGCCATCACGATCTGCACCAGCGCCTGCAGGCCGCCGAGGCCCAGGCCCTGCAGCACTCGGAAGCCGATCAGCTGCTCGGTGCTCTGCGAGAACCCGGCGAGGACGGAGCCGAGCACGAAGACGGTGATGGAGAGCTGGACGAGCAGCTTCTTGTTCATGCGGTCGGCCAGCTTGCCCCAGATCGGGGTGGTGGCCGTGGCCGCGAGGAGGGTCGCCGTCACGACCCACGTGTACTGGTCCTGGTTGCCGCCGAGATCGCCGATGATGCGCGGCAGCGCGTTGGCGACGATCGTCCCGGACAGCATCGCCACGAACATGGCGAGCAGCAGCCCGGACATCGCCTCCAGCACCTGCCGGTGGCTCATCGGCGCCGGCGCGGCATCCACAGTCGTCATCGGACGCGTTCCCTTCCTCCGCACAGTTCCTCGCGGAGATCTCCGTTCAGCTTGGTGAGCAGCTCGACCAGCTGCCGGGCCTGCGCCTCGTCCCAGTCGGCGAGAGCGGCGGCGACGATCTCGCCGCTGCGGTCGCGGGCCCGCAGGAGCACGGCGTGGCCGTCGGCGGTGAGGTCGAGGATGCCGGCGCGCGCGTCGTCCGGGTCCGGACGGCGCTCCACCAGCCCCCGCTCCACCAGCTCGGCCGCCTGCCGGCTGGCGACGGACGGGTCCACCTGCAACTGGTCGGCCAGTGCCGTCAGCCGCATCGGTCCGCCCTTGCTCAGCGCGGCGAGCATGCCGCCCAGGGTCGGACCCACGCCCTCGTAGATCTCGACGTGGCGGTGGGTGAGGAGCTTCCCCAGCCGGACCAGGAGCCGTCCCTGGTCGACCAGCTCGCTCCAGACATCGCCGCTCATCGCGCGCGTCACCGCCTCGGTTGGTTGGCTGTTGCAACTATATGGGTAAATGGTTGCAGCAACCAACTTTATTCCGCCGAGCCTACTCCTGGGCCAGGGACGTGTTCAGGCGTTCGAGCAGAACGGCCAGCGTGTCGACGTCGGCGACCGGCCAGTCCTCGAGCGCCGCGCCGAACCAGCGGCCGCGTGCCTCGCGCAGCTGCTGGACGCGGGCGCGGCCGGCGTCGGTGATGTGCAGCAGCCGTGCGCGGCCGTCCTGCGGGTCGGGCACCCGCTGGATCAGCCCCATCGACTCCATCTGGGCGATCTGCCGGCTGACGGTCGACTTGTCCAGCCCCAGCCGCTCGACCAGGTCCGCGGCGCGCACGTCGCCACCGTCGAGGAGCAGGCCGAGCAGCCCGTACGCGGCCAGCTCCAGGCCGTCGTCGACCTGCCGGGCGAGGTCGATGGACAGCCGGCGCACCCGCCGCCACAGCACCGAGAGCTCGGCCTCGAGCCGCTCGTTGACCTGCTGCCGATCGCTCATACGAACACCGCCAGGTGCTTCGCCCGGGAACCCCGGTCCTCGACGAGGGACAGCAGCGTACCGTCCGGGCCGAACACGGCGACCGGGCCCGGTCCGCGCCCGGTGGCCGGCAGCGGCATCCCGTGCGCGACGCGGCCGGCGGTCTCGGCGTCGACGTCCAGCCGCGGGAACGCCGCGGCGGCCGCCTCGGCCAGCGGCAGCACGGCGAACTGCTCCGCCAGCGCGTCGAGCGTCCGCGCGCGGTCCAGGCGATAGGGACCCACCGCCGTGCGGCGCAGCGCGGTCAGATGGCCGCCGACACCCAGCGACGCGCCGAGGTCGCGGGCCAGCGCCCGGATGTAGGTGCCGGACGAGCAGGCGACGGAGACATCGAGGTCGACGTGCGCGCCGTCGCGGCGGGTGGCCAGCACGTCGAACCGGGTGACGACGACGTCGCGCGGCGGCAGCTCGACGTTCTCGCCGGACCGGACCCGGTGGTAGGAGCGGACGCCGTCGATCTTCACGGCGGAGACGGCGCTCGGCACCTGCTGGATCGCTCCGGTCAGCGCGGCGACCCCGGCGGCGATGGCGTCGTCGGTGACGGCGGACGCGTCGGCCCGCGCCGTCACCTCGCCCTCGGCGTCGTCGGTGACGGTGGTCGCGCCGAGCCGGATGGTGGCGTCGTACTCCTTCGCCGTCAGCGCCAGGTGGCCGAGCAGCCGGGTGGCCTTGCCGACGCCGACGACCAGCACGCCGGTGGCCATCGGGTCCAGCGTGCCGGCGTGGCCGACGCGGCGGGTGCCGGCCAGCCTGCGGATCCGGGCGACGACGTCGTGCGACGTCCAGCCGGTGGGCTTGTCGACGACGACGAGGCCGTCGGGGTCAGCCACGAGCGTCGTCGTCGCTCTCGTCCCCAGTCGAGTGATCGGCCGGGTCGTCCGCCTCGTCCTCGTCGTCCTCGTCCTCGGCCGGCTTGCGGTACGGGTCGGGGTCGCCGGCGTACTCCGCCTCGGCCGCCGCCCGGGCCACCCGCTCGTCGGACTCGCGGGCGCTGCGCAGCAGCTCGTCGATGTTCGCGGCGTTCTCCGGGATCGCGTCGGCGACGAACTCCAGCGTCGGCGTGAACCGGACGCCGGTGCGCCGGCCCACCTCCGAGCGCACCAGGCCCTTGACGCTCTCCAGCGCCGCCGCCGTGGCCGAGCGCTCCTCGTCGGAGCCGTAGACGGTGTAGAAGACGGTCGCGTCGCGCAGGTCACCGGTGATGCGCGCGTCGGTGACCGTCACGAACCCCAGCCGGGGATCCTTGACCCTGCGCTCCAGCGTCTCGGCCGCGATCTCGCGGATCCGGTCGGCCAGCTTGCGTGCCCGCGCTGGATCGGCCATGGCACTACTCCTCGTCCTCATCGTTGTGGATCCGCCGCCGGGTGGAGAGCAGCTCGATCTCCGGGCGGTCCGCGACGTGCTGCTCGACGGCGTCGAGCACGTCGATGCACTGCCGGGAGTCACCGGCGACGACGGCGACGCCCACCTCCGCACGTCGGTGCAGGTCCTGGTGACCCACCTCGGCGGCGGCGACGTCGAAACGGCGCCGCAGCTCGGCCACGACGGGCCGCACCACGGCGCGCTTCTGCTTCAGCGAGTGGACATCGCCGAGCAGCAGGTCGAACGTGATCGTTCCGACGAACACTCGTTCTCCTGAGAGGCCACGGCGGGTGAGCTCCCGCTCCGCCAGGACTGCATGCCTGGCGAAGCGGGAGCACCCCTCCTTGACGTGATCATTCGGCTGGCGCCGAGGATCAGCCGCGCGGCTTCTCCTTCATCTCGTAGGTCTCGATCCGGTCGCCGACCTTGATGTCGTTGAACGAGCCGAGGCTGATACCGCACTCGAACCCGTCGCGCACTTCGGTGACGTCGTCCTTCTCGCGCCGCAGCGACACGATCGTGAGACCCTCGCCGACCACCACGCCGTCGCGGACCAGCCGCGCCGACGCGTTGCGCCGCATGATGCCGTCGGTGACCATGCAACCGGCGATGTTGCCGATCCTGGACGACCGGAACACCTCGCGGATCTCCGCCGTGCCGAGCTGGACCTCCTCGAACTCCGGCTTGAGCATGCCCTTGAGGGCCGCCTCGATCTCCTCGATCGCCGCGTAGATGACCGAGTAGTACCGGATCTCCACACCCTCGCGGTCGGCCAGGTCCTCGACCGTCCGGCTCTGCGGCCGGACGTTGAAGCCGATGATGATGCCCTGGTCGATGGAGGCGAGGTTGACGTCGTTGGCCGTGATGGCGCCGACGCCGCGGTGGATGATGTTGAGGTTGACCTCGTCGCCCACGTCGATCTTGAGCAGCGCGTCCTCGAGCGCCTCGACCGAGCCGGACACGTCGCCCTTGAGGATCAGGTTCAGCGTCTCGACCTTGCTCTCGGCCATGAAGCTCTCGAGCGTGACCCGCTTCCGGGCCTTGGCCAGGGCGGCGTTGCGCTCCATGGCCTCGCGCTTCTCGGCGATCTGGCGCGCGGTGCGGTCGTCGTCGGCGACGAGGAACTTGTCGCCGGCGCCGGGCACCGCGGTCAGGCCGAGCACCAGGACCGGCCGCGACGGCTTGGCCTCCTCGACCGGCTTGCCGTACTCGTCGAGCATGGCGCGGACCCGGCCGTAGGACTGACCCGTGACGATGGCGTCGCCCGGGCGCAGCGTGCCGCGCTGCACCAGGACGGTGGCCACCGGGCCACGGCCGCGGTCGAGGTGACCCTCGATCGCGACGCCGCGCGCCGGCATGTCGGGGTTGGCCCGCAGGTCCAGCGCCGCGTCGGCGGTCAGCAGGACGGCCTCGAGCAGCTTGTCGATGTTCAGCCCCGGCTTCGCCGCGACGTCGACGAACATCGTGTCGCCGCCGTACTCCTCGGCCACCAGGTTGTACTCGGTGAGCTGCTGGCGGATCTTCGCCGGGTTGGCGCCCTCGACGTCGATCTTGTTGACCGCGACGACGATCGGGACGCCGGCCGCCTGGGCGTGGTTCAGCGCCTCGATGGTCTGCGGCATCACGCCGTCGTCGGCCGCCACCACGAGGATGACGATGTCGGTCACCTGCGCACCACGGGCACGCATGGCGGTGAACGCCTCGTGACCCGGGGTGTCGATGAAGGTGATCGCCCGCTGCTCGCCGTCGTGCTCGACCGAGACCTGGTAGGCGCCGATGTGCTGGGTGATGCCACCGGCCTCGGACTCGACGATGTTCTCCTTGCGGATCGCGTCGAGCAGCTTCGTCTTACCGTGGTCGACGTGGCCCATGACGGTGACCACCGGCGGCCGGGCCGCCAGCGCGTCCTCGTCGCCCTCTTCGGCGTCGAAGTCGATGTCGAACGACTCCAGCAGCTCGCGGTCCTCGTCCTCCGGCGACACCATCTGGATCTCGTAGCCGAGCTCCTCGCCCAGCAGCCGGAAGGTGTCCTCGTCGACCGACTGCGTGGCCGTGACCATCTCGCCCAGGCCGAACAGCACCTGGACCAGCTGCGCGGGGTCGACGTCGATCCGCTCGGCGAAGTCGGCCAGGGACGCGCCGCGCGGCAGCCGGACGGCCTCGCCGTTGCCGCGGGGCAGCCGCACACCACCGATGGTGGGCGCCTGCATGTTGTCGTACTCCTGGCGCTTCTGCCGCTTGCTCTTGCGGCTCTTCGCCGGCCGGCCACCGGGACGGCCGAACGCGCCGGCCGTGCCACCGCGGCCGCGACCGCCGCCGCCACCGGGACGGCCACCGCCACCGGGGCCGCCGCCGAAGCCGCCGCCACCGCCGCCGGGACCACCCGGACGACCGCCGCCGCCACCGCCGCCGAAGCCGCCGGGACGACCGCCGCCACCGCCGCCACCGGGGCCGCCGGGACGGCCACCGCCGCCACCGGGACGACCGCCACGGTCACCGCCGGGACGGCCACCGCGCTCGCCGCCAGGGCCGCTGGGCCGCTGGGACGGACGAGGGGGCATCATGCCGGGGTTCGGCCGCGGGCCGCCGGGACCGGCGGAGCCGCCCGGACGCGGCGCCGGGCTACTGGGCCGCGGGCCGCCCGGACCGGCGGCGCCACGCCCGTCGCCGTCACGGCGCGGACGCTGCATGCCGGTGGAGCCACCGGACGAGAACGGGTTGTTGCCCGGACGCGGGCCGCCGCCGGGACGAGGCCGGCCCATGCCGGTGCTCTCGCCGCCGAACGGGTTGTTGCCCGGACGCGGACCGGCCGGACGCGGCGCGGCGGGGCCGGGCTTCGGCCCGCCCTGACGCGGCCGGTCGCCGCCGCCCTGGCGGGGCCGGTCGCCGGCTGGACGCTGGCCGCCGTCGGGTCGCTGGCCCTGGCCGGAGCCGGGGCGCTGCCCCTGACCGCCCTGGCTCGGGCCGCCCTGGCTCGGGCCGCTCTGGCCGGCGCCGGGCGCACCCGGACGCGGGCCCGGGCTGGGCGCCGGACCCGGCCGCGGGCCGGGCGCCGGACGGGTCGCCGGACGGGTCGCCGGCTCGGCCGGCTGCTCCGCGGGCGCCGGCGAGGCCGGGCGCGGGGCAGGCCGAGCCGTCGGCGCGGCGGGTGCCGGCGCCGGTGCGGCCGCACTGGGCGGGCCGCTGGGGCTGGGGGAAGGGGCCGCCGGCCTGGCCGTCGGGCCAGGGCTGCCGGGAGACCGCTTGGTTCCCTTGCCCGTCGATTGGTTGGCGAACGCGTCGCGAAGCTTACGGACGACGGGGGCCTCGACAGTCGACGATGCCGACTTGACGTACTCCCCGAGGTCGCCCAGCTTGCCGAGGACGTCCTTGCTCGTCACACCGAGCTCTTTCGCGAGCTCGTGTACCCGGACCTTTGCCACTGCTCTCCTTCTCGGCCCGGGCGTGTCGGCTCGGACCGGCTAGGTGGTGCGCGTGCTCATCGCTGCGTGCTCATCGAGCGCTCGTGAGCGTCACGTCGTGTCTCCTTCTTCCTCTCCGTCCGGCCGGTGCGGCCGTCCGGGTCGATCCTCGTGCCCGGCGAGCCATCGACGCAGCTCTAGATCGTCGAGCGGCCCCTCGGCGCGTAATGCGCGCGAGAACGCCCGACGACGCTCGGCTTGGTCGAGGCAACCCAGGTTCGGGTGCAGGTACGCACCGCGGCCCGGGAGCCGGCCGTCGTGGTCGGGAACCAGCGCCCGTTCGGCGCCGGCACCGCCCGCGACGACGCGGAGCAGTTCGGACTTCACCACGCGGGACCGGCAACCTACGCAGGTGCGCACAGGTGACCGGCCGGGCGCGCGGTCATTCACTCGAACAGTTTAGCGTCTATCGGGCCTGAACGGTCACGCGGGAGTGTCGGCGCCGGAATCGGCGGGTTCGGGCTCGGTGTCGGGCCGGATGTCGATGCGCCATCCGGTCAGCCGCGCGGCCAGCCGGGCGTTCTGCCCTTCACGGCCGATGGCCAGCGAGAGCTGGAAGTCGGGCACGGTCACGCGCGCGGACCGGGCGTCGGCGTCGACGATGTCGACCCGCTGCACTCTTGCCGGCGACAGCGCGTTCGCGACCAGCTCCGCCGGGTCCTCCGACCAGTCGACGATGTCGATCTTCTCGCCGTGCAGTTCGGTCATCACCGCGCGTACCCGCGAGCCCATCGGCCCGATGCAGGCGCCCTTGGCGTTCACGCCCGGCACCGTCGAGTAGACGGCGATCTTGGTGCGGTGGCCGGCCTCGCGGGCGATGCCGGCGATCTGCACGGTGCCGTCGGCGATCTCGGGCACCTCCAGCACGAACAGCTTCTTCACCAGGTTCGGGTGGGTGCGCGAGACGGTGATGATCGGGCCGTGCTGGCCCTTGCGGACCTGCACGACGTAGCAGCGGATGCGGCTGCCGTGCTCGTAGCGCTCCCCCGGCACCTGCTCGGCCGGCGGCAGCACCGCCTCGACCTTGCCGAGGCTGACCATGACGGTGCGCGGGTCGCGGCCCTGCTGGATGGTGCCGGAGACGATCTCGCCCTCGCGGTCGAGGAAGTCGCCGAAGGTGTTCTCGTCTTCGGCGTCGCGCAGCCGCTGCAGGATCTCCTGCTTCGCGGTGGTCGCGGCGATCCGGCCGAAGCCGTCGGGTGTGTCGTCCCACTCGCGCACGACGGCGCCGTCGTCGTCGAGCTCCTGCGCCCAGACCGTGACGTGCCCGGTCCGGCGGTCCAGCTCGACGCGGGCGCGCGGCTGGTGCGTCTCGGAGCGCTGGTAGGCGAGCAGCAGGGCACGCTCCGTCGCCTCGACGACCAGGTCGAAGGAGATGTCCTTCTCCCGCTCCAGTGCTCTCAGGAGCGAAAGGTCGATGTCCACGCTCTCAGTCCTCTTCCTCGAAGTCGTCGAGATCGGTGTCGGCGGTCTTGCGGAACTCGACCTGCACCTTGGCCTTGCGGACGTCGCCGTAGGCCAGCTCGCGGCCGGCGCCGTCGACGTCGAGCACGACGGTGTCGTCACCGGCGGACACGACCCGCCCGGTCACCTCGCCGCCCTCGTGCAGGATGGCGCGGACCAGCCGGCCGGTCGCGCGCGACCAGTGCCGCGGCAACGTCAGCGGCCGGGACACGCCGGGCGAGCTGACCTCGAGGGTGTAGGCGCGGTCGCCCATGACGTCGGACTCGTCGAGCACCTTGGAGATGTGCCGGGACACCTCGGCGCAGCGGTCGAGGTCGACCCCGCCGTCGGCGTCGACGATGATGCGCAGCCGGCTGCGCCGGCCGGCCTGGGACAGCTCCAGCTCTTCGAGGTCGAGCCCCTCCGACACCACGACGGGCTCGATGACCTGCTGCAGAAGGTCATGAGTGGCCGATGTCATCGGTTGCCCCTTCCTCGATCTCGAGTTGTCTCATGGACTGGCCGCGTTCTTGACGTCCTGCGGCCAAGAGTAGCCAAGACTACAGCTCGGACCAGTCATCCACGGGCACGTTCGCACCGGTTACGGTGTGGTCCGTGACGCAGAGGGTGGACGAGGGCCGGCGGCGGCTGCTCGCGCTGGTGGCCGGGGCTCCCGTGCTCGGCGCGGCGCTGGCCGCGTGCGCCGCGGACCCCCGCCCGAAGGCCGCGCCCGGGCCGCGTTCGGCGCTCGACGCGGACGTGAAGCTGCGCTGGCGGGCGGTGCGCTCGGAGCAGACGCTGCTGGCGCTGCACGCCGCGGTGGCGGCGGCACATCCGGACCTCGCGGCGACGCTGCAGCCGCTGACGGCGCATCACGACGAGCACCTGGCCGCGCTGGTGGCGGACGGGCCGCTGCCGTACGGCTTCTCACCGGACGCGGTCGTGGCGGCGCCGGAGGTGGCCGGGGACGCGGCCGGCGCGCTGGCCGCCGTCGCCGCCGCTGAACGGGCCGCCGCCGACACGTGTGTCGCCGCCTCGCTGGCCGCCGCCGGGCCGCGGCTGGCCGCCGTCCTCGCGACGATCGCCGGCTCCGAGGCCGGTCACGGGGTGGTGCTGGCGTGACGACGACACCGGCGCCCACGCCGGCGCCCTCCCCCTCGGCCGGCCCTGGGCTGGACGCCGCGCAGGCGGCCCTGGCCGGCGAGCACGCGTGCGTCTACGGCTATGGCGTCGCCGGTGCGCACCTGCCGGACCGGGCCGAGGAGGCGCTCGGCGCACTGACGGCGCACCGGTCCCGCCGCGACGCGCTCACCGCGCTGATCGTCGCCGCCGGCGCGGAACCTGGAGCGGCCGAACCGGGCTACGCGCTGCCGTCCCCCGTCACCGACCCGGCGTCCGCGCAGGCGCTGGCCGTCCTGCTGGAGCAGCGGCTCGGCGCGCTGTACGCGGACCTCGTCGGCGCGGCCGCCACCCCGGAACTGCGCGAGCTGGCCGTGCGCGCCGTCGTGGCCTCGTCGGTCCAGGCGCTGACCTGGGGCGGAGCGCCGTCGGCGTTCCCCGGCCTGGACGGCCGGGTCTAGCGGCCGGCGTCGTCGAGCACGTTCCCGGCGAAGGCGACCAGCTGGTCCGCGACCTCCGCGGCGTGCGTCTCGACGAAGAGGTGCCCGCCGTCGTAGAGGTGCGCCTCGAAGGTCTCCATCTCCTCGTGGTAGGCCAGCACCTCGGCGATGTCGAAGTAGACGTCGTGCCGGCCCCACAGCACCAGGCACGGCGGCTGGTGCTCGCGGTGGTAGGCCGCGATCTCGGGGAACCGGGCCACGTGGTGCTGGTAGTCGACGAAGAGCTGGAAGTGCGCCTCGACGTTGCCCGGCCGCGTCAGCCGCTCCCAGTCCAGGTGCCACGTCTCGCGCGGCTGCAGGGCCTGCAGTCGCGGCGACAGCCCGCTGAGGTACTGGTCGCGGGTGCCCTCGAAGGTGAGCCAGTCCGGCAGCTTCGCCCGGTTCTCCGCCGTCGGCTCGGCCCAGTACTGCCGCGCGGTGTCCCAGATGGTGCCCAGGCCCGCCTCGTGCGTGTTGCCGTTCTGCACGACCAGCCCCAGGATCCGGTCCGGGTGCCGCAGCGCGATCAGGTAGCCGACCGGCGTGCTGTAGTCGGTCACGTAGAGCACGAAGCGCCGCACGCCCAGGTCGTCGACCAGCGCCTCGATCGCCTCGGACAGCTGCTCGTAGGTGTACTCGTACTCGTCCGGCGGCGGCGCGTCGGAGAACCCGAACCCGGGCATGTCCGGCGCGACGACGTAGAAGCGCTCGCCGAGCACCGGGAGCACCGCGCGGAACGAGTGCGACGAGGCGGGGAAGCCGTGCAGGAGCAGCACCGCCGTCGAGGACGGAACGCCCGCCTCGCGGTAGTGCAGTCGCAGCCCGCCGACGTCGCGGAACAGGTGTCTGGTCCTGGCTGCGTGTCTCATGGCCGTAACCGTACCCAGCCACTCACTGGTTATTCTCAGCGGAAGCCTACAGATCAAATCGTTCCAATGCGCGCAGCTTGTTCGTGACGTCGAGCGCGGCCACCTTGTAGGCCTCGGACAGCGTCGGGTAGTTGAACACGGTGTCGACGAGGTAGTCGACGGTGCCGCCGCAGCCCATCACCGCCTGCCCGATGTGCACCAGGTCGGCAGCCCCGGTGCCGAACACGTGCACACCGAGGATATGCCGCGTCGCCGGGCTGACCAGCAGTTTCAGCATGCCGTAGGAGTCGCCGACGATCTGCCCGCGGGCCAGTTCGCGATAGCGGGAGATGCCGACCTCGTACGGGACGGCGTCCTCGGTCAGCTCGACCTCGGTGCGGCCGCAGTAGGAGATCTCCGGGATCGTGTAGATGCCGATCGGCTGGATCTCGCGCAGCTCGTTGGCCGGCTCGCCGAACGCGTGCAGCGACGCCAGGCGGCCCTGGTCCATGCTGGTCGCGGCCAGCGCCGGGAACCCGATGACGTCGCCGACGGCGAAGATGTGCGGCACCGTCGTCCGGTACTGCGCGTCGACGGTGATGCGGCCGCGCTTGTCGGCCTCGAGGCCGGCGTTCTCCAGGTCAAGGCCCGCCGTCATGCCCTGCCGGCCGGCGGAGTACATGACGGTCTCGGCCGGGATCCGCTTGCCGCTGGCCAGTGTCGTGACCGTGCCGTGCGCGCCGATCTCGACCTTCTCGACCTCCTCGCCGAAGCGGAACGTCACCGAGAGGTCGCGCAGGTGGAACTTCAGCGACTCGACCACCTCGGGGTCGCAGAACTCCAGCATGTGCGCCCGCTTCTCCACGACGGTGACGCGGGTGCCGGGCGCGGCGAACATCGACGCGTACTCGATGCCGATGACGCCGGCACCGACGACGACCATCGAGTCGGGGATCCGCTCCAGCGTGAGGATGCCGTCGGAGTCGACCACCCGGCCCTCGTCGAACTCGACGTGGGCCGGCCGGGCCGGCGAGGTACCGGTCGCGACGACGATGTTCGCGGCGGTGATCTGGCGCCGCTCCCCCGGTCCCTCGACGGCGACGGTGTGCGGGTCGACGAAGCGGGCGGAGCCGACCACGAGGTCGACGTGGTTGCGGAACAGCTGCGCCCGCACCACCTCGACCTCGCGGCCGATGACGTGCTGCGTCCGGGCCAGCAGGTCCTGCACGGTGATCTCGTGCTTCACCCGGTACGACTGGCCGTACAGCTCGCGCATGGACAGGCCGGTGAGGTAGAGGACGGCCTCGCGCAGCGTCTTCGACGGGATCGTGCCCGTGTTGACGCACACGCCGCCGATCATGTTCCGTCGATCGACGACGCACGCCCGTTTGCCCAGCTTCGCCGCCCCGATGGCCGCCTTCTGCCCGCCCGGGCCGGAGCCGATGACGAGAATGTCGTAGTCGTACCCGGGCTCGTCCATGCTGGCCGCCTCGTTCGCCGGGGGTCTGCCGTTGGCCTTGAGGGGCTGCCACCGTTGGCCGCCCCCGCTGCCCATTCTCCAAGCC
>NZ_POTW01000094.1 GCF_003236295.1 Jiangella anatolica | reverse complement strand
CCGTCGTCTACCCGCCGTCGGGGTCCCGGTTCGGCGGCGTGGGCGGGGAGAAGCCGCCGTTCGTCGTGTTCGCGCACGGCGGGCCGACCGGCCGGGTGCCGATGGTGCACGACCTCGAGATCGCCTACTTCACCAGCCGCGGCCTGGGCGTCGTCGACGTCAACTACGGCGGCTCGACCGGGTTCGGGCGCCCGTACCGCGAGCGGCTGCGCGAGCAGTGGGGCGTCGTCGACGTCGAGGACTGCGTGGCTGCGGCGAAGGCGGTGGCCGACGAGGGCATCGCTGACGGCGCGCGGCTGGCGATCCGCGGCGGGTCGGCCGGCGGCTGGACCGCGGCGGCGGCGCTGGCGTTCACCGACGTGTTCGCCTGCGCGACGATCATGTACCCCGTCCTCGACCTCGTCGCGTTCCGTACCGGCGAGACGCACGACTTCGAGTCGCAGTACCTGGAGAGCCTGGTCGGGCCGTGGCCGCAGACGGAGGACCGGTACCGGGAGCGGTCGCCGATCAACGCCCCGGAGAAGTTCACGGCGCCGTTCCTGCTGCTCCAGGGCCTGGAGGACGAGGTGTGCCCGCCGGCCGCCACGGCCCGGTTCGTCGAGCGGATCGACGAGGTGGGCGGGCCGGCGCACGAGTACGTCGCGTTCGAGGGGGAGCAGCACGGCTTCCGGCGCAAGGAGACCATCGTGACCGCGCTGGAGAAGGAGCTCGCGCTGTACGGCAAGGTCTTCGGGTTCACGCCGTCGTGACGGAGGCCGCGATGGCCCCGCTGCGGCGGCCGCGCCGGCTGGTCCCGGGCGACCGGGTCGCCGTCGTCGCGCCGGCCGGGCCGGTGCCGAAGGACCGCCTCGACGCCGGCTGCGCGATCCTGCGCTCCTGGGGCCTGGACGTCGTCGTCATGCCGCACGTGCTCTCCGTCCACCCGTCGCTGGACTACCTGGCGGGGACCGACGCGGAGCGGGCGGCGGACCTGCAGTCGGCCTGGTGCGACCCGTCGTTCGCGGCGGTGCTGTGTGCCCGCGGCGGGTACGGGGTGCAGCGGATCACGTCGCTGCTGGACTGGTCCGCGATGGCGGCTGTCCCGCCGAAGGTGTTCGTCGGGTACAGCGACATCACCGCGCTGCACGCGGCGTTCGCCCGGTTCCTCGGGGTGGCGACGGTGCACGGGCCGATGGTCGCGACGGAGGCGTTCGTCACGTCTTCGTCGACGGCGGAGGGGCTGCGGGCGCTGCTGTTCTCGCCGTCGTCTGTTGCCGCGCGGGTGCTGGGTTCGTCGTCGGCGCGGGCTCTCGTGCCCGGCGTGGCGTCCGGCGTGACGGCGGGCGGCTGCCTCGCGCTGCTGGCCGCCGAGCTGGGCACGCCGTCCGGGCTGCCGTCCGCCGCCGGGGCGATCGTGCTGCTGGAGGACGTGGGGGAGAAGGCGTACCGGCTGGACGGGTTCGTCACGCACCTGCTGCGGGCCGGCTGGTTCGACGGGGTCGCCGGCATCGCGCTCGGCTCCTGGCACGACTGCGAGCCGGTGGAGGACCTGATGCTCGACCGGCTGGGCCCGCTTGGGGTGCCTATCGTCACCGAGCTGGGCTTCGGCCACGGCCCGTCGTCGATCACCGTGCCGTTGGGGGTGCGGGCGACACTGGACGCTTCCGCCGGCACGCTCACCCTCAGTGCGGATGCGCTGATGTAGCACATATGTAGCACCAGCGCTATAGTCGTGCCATGACTGAGGTGATCGGGCAGCGGGAGCTGCGGAACGACAACGCGGAGATCATCCGCCGGGTCGAGGCCGGCGAGAGCTTCGTCGTCACTCGGCGGGGGGTACCGGTGGCAGACCTGATCCCCCACCAGCGAGACGCGCCGTCCGTCGCCCGTCCGACCCTCGGCGAACTGCAGGAGGAGTTCCGCCGGCTGCCGCCGATCGATGCGGAGCGATGGGCCGCCGAGCGCCGGGCGGACGACGAGATCTTCGGGCCCGACGATCCGCTGACCGACGAGTGGGAGCGGGCCAAGCGCCGGTGACCGCCACCTCCCGCATCCTGCTCGACACTTCGGTCGTGATCGACATGGGTTCGGTAGACCTCGGGGCACACGCTTCCGCCCCTGCCGCGCTGAGCACGGTCACCATCGCCGAGCTGTCTTACGGGCTCGATGTCGACGACCCGGTCGAGCGGCTGGCGCGGTCGAGGCGGTTGGAACGGGCGCTTACCGCGTTCGAGATCCTGCCCTTCGACGTCGACGCGGCCCGGCTGTACGGAACGCTGGCCTCGCTCGTCCGGCACAACGGGCGCAACCCACGTCCACGGCGCCTCGATCTGCAGATCGCCGCGACCGCCGCGGCCCATCGCCTGCCCCTGCTGACCCGCAACCCGGCTGACTTCGTCGATGTCGTCCGTGTCGTCGAGGTGATCGAAATCTGATTCGGGCGGCGGCCGCGGTCGCTATCGTCCGATGCTGTGAGCGCATTGCTATGGGGCTTGCTGGCCAGCTCGTCGCTGATCGTCGGCGCGCTGCTGGTGATGGTGCGCCCGCTGCCGCAGCGGGTGGTCGCGCTGGTCATGGCGTTCGGCGCCGGCGTCCTCATCAGCGCGGTCGCGTACGACCTGGTCCAGGACGCGTTCGAGCACAGCAGCGGCTGGGTGCTGCTGGCCGGACTGACCGCGGGCGCCGTCGCGTTCTACGCCGGTGACCTGCTGATCGACCGGCTCGGCGGCGCGGACCGGAAGCGCTCGACGGGGGCGCAGGCGGGCGGCGCGGGCGCGGCGATCGCGTTCGGGACGGTGCTCGACGGCGTCCCGGAGTCGGTCGTGCTCGGCACCACGCTGGCCGGCGGCGCCGGCGTCAGTGTGGCCATGCTGGCCGCCGTCTTCCTGTCCAACCTGCCCGAGGCGATGTCCGCGACCGCCGGGCTGCTCAAGTCCGGCACCCCGGCCCGGTCGGTGCTGCTGCTCTGGATCGGCACGACGATCGTGGCGGGGGCCGCCTCCTGGGCCGGCTGGTACTTCGTCGGCTCCGCGGGCGGTGAGACGGTCGCGCTGGTGCAGGCGTTCGCGGCCGGCGCCCTGCTCACCATGCTGACCGACACGATGGTGCCCGAGGCCTACGAGTTCGGCGGCCCGTCGACGGGGCTGGTGACGGTGCTCGGTTTCAGCGTGGCGTTCGGGCTGAGCACCCTCGCCTGACCGCTCAGTCGTCGCGTGGCTCCCGGTCGGCCAGGATCTTGTCGACGGCGGCCGCCTGCTCCTCGTGGCCGGTTTCGCGGTAGCTCCGCTGCGCATCGAGGAGATCGGCCCGTGCCTCCGCGGCCCGCTCGCCCTCGGCCGGCCCCTGCCGCTTCCCGGCGGCGGTGAGCTCCTCCAACCGGCGCCGGAATCCCGGCGGCTCCGGCCGCGAGTACTCCACCTCCGCGCCCGGCTCGTGGTACGCCGCCAGGTCCTCGAACGTGACGTTTCGCGCTGCAAGCCAACGACGAGTGGACTCGGGCACCCTCGCCGTGTCCTTCGTCGGGATGTCCTCCATATACGTGGTCATGCGATGCCGCCCCCAGCGCTCGCCCGGAACCGGGTACGGGTCATCCGGCGGCGGCTCCGCCCCGAACACGTCGAACCACAGATCCCGCAGGATCTCATCCGTGGTCCACTGTGTCTCCGACGCGTAGGGTCCCTCGGACGAGTCGCGGATGTGCGCTGCCAGTTCGTCACGGAAGCGCTGGATGTCGTTGTGATTCGTCTCCAGCCACTGAGGAACGCTCTCGCACGCCTCGTAGTAGTAGTCGAGGAGTTCGTCCTGGTCGTGGCTGAAGACCTTCATCCACCGATTGAACTCAGGCGTCTGCTCCATCACGGCTCCAGGTACTCGACTCGTTGCGGATCGTCTGCGAAGTAGCTCGTGAGCAGCCGCCACGGCCCATCCGGGCGTTTCGCGAAGACGATCAGGCTACCTGGACGTTTGCCACCGCTCACCATGTCGTACGCACGCACGTCGGGCGCGTCGCCCATACCGGCCATGGCGCCCCGGCGTGCCCGTTGCCACATCTTCTTGCCGTCCTTTGTGTCCGTGCCCGGTGCCCGTTGGGTGTGGACGTCCTGTGCCGTGACGCCGGTGTCGGTTACTCGGAGGAACACTTTGGCGATCGTCTCTCCGTCGGCCTCGGCGTCGAGCAAGGCATCGAGCCCTGCCCTCGTGCCACCGGCGGCGCGGAGGAGCGCGACGAGCGGCTTGGCAACCGCCTGCGGCGAGGTGTAGTGGCCACTTGCGGCGCCGACCTGATGCGTCCCGTGTTTGTGCTTGCGCCAGGACTCGACGGAACCATCTGCGTTGAGACGCCAGCCGTCGATGCCGGCCGGATCCAGGAGCCACTGAAGCCGGGCGATCATCTGCGCGGAGGTGAGATGGTGGCCGTGACGCTCGACCGCGTGCGCCGAGCGATCGCTGAGCAACTCCCCGACCAGCAGCCGATAGTCGACCGGGCAGGACGCGACCACAGCGGCGATCGCATCCTGATGGGCGTCATCGTCCGGGAGATCTTGCTGGACGGCGGCGGTCTCCTCGGCCGTGGTCATCACACCCGGCGGCGGGGTCAGCGCTGGTGGGACCGCGATCGCCGGAGGGCCGCCGCCGTCGGTCGGGCGCAGCAGGGCCTCGATCTCGTCGGCGTAGCCGGACAGCACATGCGACACGGCGGCGAACGCGTCCTCGCGCGCCGCCGCCATCTCGGTGCCGATCAGCCGGATCTCGTGCGCCCTCGACAGCAGTTCGCCCCGCAGTTCCGCGCCCACGCCCTTGGCGGCCTGCTCGACGGCGCCGGTGACGGCCTCGATCCGCTTGCGGACCGTGCCGTCCACGTGCTCGGCCGCGGTGGGCAGCTCGTCGCGCAGGGCGCGCAGCGACTCGGCGGCGTGTCGCACGCCGTCGCCGTCGCTGCCGCCCTGCATAGGCTCACGGTAATGGATTGATTGAGGGACTCGGAGCAGATCAGCGCCGCCGGCCGTGCAGGAGCGGGTTCGCGACCTCGAGATGCCGCAGCACCTCGTTGACCTCGTTGTCGCCGCTCGGACCGGCGAGGCCGAAGTCGCGCGCCTCGATGATCACCCGGTCGGCGTAGACGTCGATGGTGAGGCCGCGGTTGATGTCCCGCGTCGTGACCTCGGTGATGCTGCTGGTCGACTCGCCGCGGGCGTCCCACTCGATGTGCATCGCGCCGGTGTTGATGGCGAGGAACCCGTCCGGGTGACCGCCGGGGACCCGCCGCCGGACGGCCCAGTCGCCGAGCTCGAACGGGTAGTGGGTGTGCCCGCTGAGGAAGATCGCGTTCGGGTGGTCGCCGAGCATGGCCGTGAGCTCGTCGTTGCGGTCGTAGGACTCGTGGTACCAGGGGATCCACGAGGCGGAGACCGTGTCGCCGAGCGGGAAGTGGGCGATGACGAGGACCTGCTTCTTCCGCTCCGTCCAGTAGTCCAGCCGCTCGTCCAGCCACGCGACCTGCTCGTCGGACATCCCGACCTCGGGCGGACGGGGGAACTCCTGCCCGATGACGAGCACCGGCACCTCGCCGCCGCCACCGGACAGCACGTACTCGCCGTAGACCTTGTCCCGGCCGGCGAAGTCGAGGAACCGGTCGCGCAGCGTCTCCCACGACGCGGCCGCGTAGCTCTCGTGGTTGCCGATCGCCGCGACGAGCTGGTCCGGCATGATCCCGGCGGACGTGGCCCCGGCGACGACGTCGTCGATCTGGCGCCACTCGGCGGTCGTGCCGGTGGGCACGATGTCGCCGGCGATCAGCAGGCCGGCGGCGTCCGGGCGGACGGCGTCGAGGTCGCGCAGGCCGTGGGCGAAGTCGCGCGGATGACCCTGGATGTCGCTGACCACCCAGAGCTGCGTGGCGTCGTCCAATGACGGGGTCGCGGTCGCCGTGGTGCGCACCGCGACGCTGTCGATCGCCCAGTACCAGGAGTTGCGCGGGGCGTCGAGCCGCCACCGGAAGACCGCCTGCCGCACGCCGGACGGGACGGCGAAGCGCAGCGCCTCGGTGCTGTTGGCCAGATCCGCGTCGTAGTCGTTGGCGGTGTTGGTGGAGTCGTAGCGCAGCAGCGTCGTCTCCTCGCCGCCGTCGAACGCGACGGTGACGGTGGCCGACTGCCCGGTCCACGGCCGCAGGTGCGAGTCGAACGTCAGCTCCAGCTCGTCGTAGCCGAAGACCCGCACCGGCGACGAGACCAGCGTCGTGTCGAACCGGCCCGCGGCGCCGGGGGCGTCGTCGTACTCGTCGGAGTCGGCGACGGCGATGACGTCGTCCGCGCGGCCGAACCGGAACCGCATCTGGTCCTCGGCGGCGGTCCAGTACTCACGCGTCGTGAACGACCAGCCGCGCCAGTCGTCGACGCCGCCGGCCTCCATCTCGGGCGTGACCTCGACCGACCAGCCGCGCGGCGGCTGGTGCGTGTAACCGTCGCCGGCCTCGCCTGACAGGCTGTTGAAGCTCTCGCGCCAGAGGGTCTGCTGACCCACCCGCGTCTCCTCGGCGACCGCCGTCGTCCCCATGACCGCCAGCGGGGCGGCCACCGCGGCGCTCATCAGGGCCGCCGTCACCCCTGCGCGTCTGCGCGCTCGGATCGTCATGGCCGGACCGTAGGAGCCGGAGATGACCAGCGGTCCGGAATCGGGCAAAGGGGAGATGACGAGCACCCGTCGAGAAAACTTGCCTGGCGAGAAGATTTGCGCGATCCGCAAGAAGTAAGTTAGTGTCAGATTGCGGATGGGGCAGGCTGGTAGTCGCAGTCTCACACCGGAGTGGGGCGCGGCACACGTCGCTCTCAGGCTGCTCACAGGTTCGCCGTGCTGTTCTGACGTTGCTCTTCCACACACGCTTGGAGTCTTCGGTGGCGACATTCCTCTACCGGCTCGGCCGGTTCGCGTTCCGGCGCCGTGGCTTGGTGCTGGCCATCTGGCTGGGCCTCGTGGCGATCTTCGGGGTGGGCGCCTCGACGCTGTCCGGGCCCACGTCCGACTCGTTCTCCATCCCCGGCACCGAGTCCCAGGAGGCGTTCGACCTCCTCGAGGAGCGCTTCCCCGGCGGCAACACGGACGGCGTGCAAGCGCGGGTCGTGTTCGCCGCGCCCGAGGGTGAGACCCTGACCGACCCGGCGAACCAGGCCATCGTCGAGGACGTCCTGGCCGAGGTGACGGCAGCCCCGCAAGTCGCCGACGTGCCCGACCCGTTCGAGTCCGGGACGGTGTCCGAGGACGGCACGATCGCGTTCTCGCAGGTCACCTACGCCGTCCCGTTCGAGGAGCTGACCGACGAGGCGCGCGAGGGGCTCACTGCCGCCGCTGACGTGGGCCGCGACGCCGGCCTGACGGTCGAGCTGGGCGGCGACGCGGCCATGAGCGAGGAGGAGCCGCCGGCCACCGAGTTCATCGGCATCGCCGTCGCGGCCGTGGTGCTGATCATCACGTTCGGTTCGCTCATCGCCGCCGGACTGCCGCTGCTCACCGCGGTCCTCGGCATCGTCATCGGCATGTCCGCCATCACCGCGGCCAGCGGCTTCATCGACATCGGGTCCACCACGCCGATCCTGGCGCTCATGCTCGGCCTGGCCGTCGGCATCGACTACGCGCTGTTCATCGTCTCGCGGTACCGCCACGAGCTGGCCGTCGGCCGGGAACCCGAGGAGGCGGCCGGTCGCGCCGTCGGCACCGCCGGGTCCGCGGTCGTGTTCGCCGGCCTCACCGTCATGATCGCGCTGGCGGGCCTGTTCATCGTCAACATCCCGATGCTGACGCAGATGGGCCTGGCCGCCGCGCTCACCGTCGGCGTCGCCGTGATCATCGCGCTCAGCCTGCTGCCGGCGCTGCTCGGCTTCGCCAAGCATCGGGTCATGGGCGGCAAGATCCCGGGCCTGCGCCGCATCAAGGAGCGGACCGACGACGACCGGCCCACGCTGAGCCGTCGCTGGGTGACGATGGTGACGCGGCGGCCCGTCGCCGTGCTCACGGTCGCCGTCGTCGCGATGCTGGCCCTCGCCGCGCCGCTGCTCGACCTGCGGCTCGGCCTGCCCGACGAGGGCAGCTCGGCGCCCGACACCACGCAGCGCAAGGCCTACGACCTCACCGTCGAGGGCTTTGGCGCCGGCTTCAACGGCCCGCTCACGATCGTCGTCGACGGTGTCGACAGCCCCGACCCGCAGGCCGCCGCCGACACCGTCGCCGGCTCGCTGCAGGGCATGGACGGCGTCGTCAACGTGTCGCCGCCGATGCCCAACGAGGCCGGCGACACGTGGATCATCAACGTCGTGCCCGAGTTCGGCCCGGGCAGTTCCGAGACCGAGGAACTCGTCGGCGACATCCGCGATCAGCTCGGCCCGGTCGGCGAGGAGGCCGGCGCGGAGGTGGCGGTCACCGGCAGCACGGCCATCAACATCGACTTCTCCGAGCGGATGAGCGACGCGCTGCTGCCGTACCTGGCGCTCGTGGTCGGGCTCTCGTTCGTGCTCCTGATGCTGGTGTTCCGGTCGGTGCTGGTGCCGCTGAAGGCCGCACTGGGCTTCCTGCTCACCATGGGCGCGACGTTCGGCGCGATGGTCGCGGTGTTCCAGTGGGGCTGGTTCAACAGCCTGCTGGGCATCGAGCAGACCGGCCCGATCATCAGTATGCTGCCGATCTTCATCATCGGCACGGTGTTCGGCCTGGCCATGGACTACCAGGTGTTCCTGGTGACCCGGATGCGCGAGGAGCACGTCCACGGCGCGGCGCCGACGGAGTCGGTGGTCATCGGCTTCCAGCACGGCGCCCGCGTCGTCACCGCCGCGGCACTGATCATGATGAGCGTGTTCGCCGCGTTCATCTTCGGCGGCGACGACGTCATCATGCAGATCGGCCTCGCGCTGACGGTGGCGGTCGCGTTCGACGCGTTCGTCGTCAGGATGACGATCGTCCCGGCGGTCATGACGCTGCTCGGAGCGCGGGCCTGGTTCCTGCCGCGCTGGCTGGACCGGCTGCTGCCCAACGTCGACGTCGAGGGCGAGAAGCTGGCCCGGCAGCTGCGCGACGAGCCCGAGCCGGCGCCGGAACCGGAGCCGGCGCAACGCTAGACCCCCCGGTGAAAGAGGACGGGCGGCCGGACGGAGAGGTCCCGGCCGCCCGTCCGCCTGTCCGGCGCCGGGATGCAACTTTTCTCAGTCGGCAGTTTTGCTGACTCTGCAAATTTTCGCTAAGGTCGTTGCCATGACAGTAGAAGTGGGCCTGCGCGAGCGCAAGAAGGCGGCCACCCGCGCCGCGCTCGCCGCGGCCGCCAACCGGCTCGCCGTCGAGCTGGGGGTGGAGCACGTCACCGTCGAGGCCATCGCCGCGGCGGCGGACGTGTCGCCCCGGACATTCCACAACTACTTCTCCAGCCGCGAGGAGGCCATCGTCGCCTCCATCATCGACTGGGCCGAGCGGCTCACCGACGAGCTCGAGAAGCGACCGGCCGACGAGCCCATGTGGGACAGCCTGCAGCACGTGTTCCTCGACTCCGTCGACGAGAGCGCCGACGGCCACGCCCGCCTGATTCGCCAGCTCGAGATGATCAAGGCGAACCCCGCGGTCATTGCCAGCCAGCTCTCCGCCCTCGACACCATGCGCCGCCGGTTCGCCGAGACGATCGCGGCCCGCACCGGCACCGACGCGAGCCGCGACCTCTACCCGCACCTCATCGCCGGCGCCGCCGGCCACGCGGTCAAGACCGCTATGGACCTCTGGGCGCTGGGCCAGCACGACCGACTGCTGCGCGACCTGGTTGCCGAAGCGTTCGCGCTCGTCAGGGCCGGTCTCCCGGAGCCCGGCCGGTCCTGACCGGCGGCCCGGCGACGTCGGCCGCCAGCTCGGCGCCCAGGTCGCGCGGGCGGACCCGGCGGGGGAGCGCGAACAGCGCGGCGAGGACGACGGCCAGGATGCCGGCCGCGCACCACAGCGTGACGCCGAACGCCCGGGCCGCGTTGTAGGCGTTGGCCCGCTCGGCCGCACGCGCGACCACGTCGCGCACCTCGTCCGGTCCGGCCGCCGCGTCCGATCGGCAACTGGCCGGCGGCTCGGTGGGATCGACGGCCGCGGACCAGTCCCGGACGCACGCGGCCAGCCCGGCGACGATGCCGTCCCGTTCGGCCGCCGGAACGCCCGCCGCGGCGAGCTCGTCCTGCAGAGCGGGCGTGACCTCGGCGACCCCGTGACCGGAGTGGTCGTCGATCTGCCCGAAGTAGAGGACGCCGGCCAGCGCCACCCCGAACGCCATGCCGACCTGGGTCGTCGTGTTCAGCAGCCCCGACGCGGAGCCCGCCGCGCGTACCGGCACGCCGGTGAGCACGAGGTCGATCATCGGCGCGACGATCAGGCCGAACCCGACGCCGGCGACGACCAGCGGCGCGATCATGTGCCAGGGCTCGACGTCCGGGCCGCGGCCGGCGATCACCCACGCGTACGCCCCGAACCCCGCCCCGTTGAGCAGCGCGCCCGCCATCAGCACGCGCCGGCCGAACCGCGGGGTGAGGACCTGCACCGACAGCCCCGCCGCCGCCATCGCGCCCAGCGCGAACGACACCGCCGTCAGGCCGGCGCGCAACGCCGGCCAGCCCAGCCCCACCTGCAGGTAGAGCGTCCACACCAGGAAGAACCCGCCGAGCGCGATCCAGAAGATCAGCCAGGCCAGCATGCCGGCAGTGAAGCCGCGGCGCCGGAACAGCTCGAGGTCCACCAGCGGCGATCCCGCCGTCCTCGTCCGCCACCGCTCGTAGCCGGCGAACACCGCGAGCAGTGCGACGCCGCCGGCGAGCACCAGGAACGTCCAGGGCGGCCAGCCGAGCCGGCGGCCCTCGGTGAGCGGATAGACCAGCATCAGCACCGCCGTCACGGCCAGCACGACGCCGGGCAGGTCCAGCCGGGGCGCGGCCGGCGACCTCGACTCCGGGACGACGAACCAGGCCACGACCAGCGCCGCGACGCCGACAGGGATGTTGACCAGGAAGATCGGGCGCCAGCCCAGTCCGAGCAGGTCCGCCTCCACGAGCAGGCCGCCGAAGATCAGCCCGGCCGCCGACGCGGACCCCATCACACCGCCCCACAGCCCGAACGCCTTCGCGCGCTCCGCGGGCGGGAACGTGACATGGATGGTCGCGAGGATCTGCGGCACCATCAGGCCGGCGACGGCGCCCTGGAGGAACCGCGCGGCGACGAGCGTCGCCGGTCCGGTGGCCAGGCCGCACAGCGCGGACGCCACGGTGAAGCCGGCCACGCCGACGAGGAACATCCGCTTGCGTCCGGCGATGTCGCCCAGGCGCCCGCCGGTGATCAGCGTCGCCGCGAACCCGAGGACGTACGCGGCGACGATCCACTCCAGCTCGGCGTAGCCGGCGCCGAGGTCGCGCTGGATGCTGGGGAGCGCGACGTTGACGATGGTCACGTCGAGCAGGTCCATGAAACCGGCGGTCAGGACGACCGCCAGCGCCAGCCAGCGGCGTCGATCGGGGGCCTGCGGGTGGTCGGCGGCCGTCATGGTTCGCGCTCCTCGTCACATCGGGGCCGGTTCACCGGTCACTGTGTTGACAGGACGCGACGAGGGAACGTGACCGATGAACGATGACGACTGGCTGGCCGGACGGTTCGAGGATCACCGGCCGCGGCTGCGCGCCGTGGCGTACCGGCTGCTCGGCTCGCTCGGTGACGCCGACGACGCCGTCCAGGAGGCCTGGGTCCGGGTCAGCCGGGCCGGCGCCGACGACGTCGAGAACCTCGGCGGCTGGCTCACCACCGTGGTCTCGCGGGTGAGCCTGAACATGCTGCAGTCCCGGCTGACCCGCCGCGAGGAGCCGCTGGACACCCAGCTGCCGGACGTGATCGTGAGCCGCGACAGCCGGGTCGACCCCGAGGACGAGGCGTTGCTGAGCGACTCCGTCGGCGTCGCGCTACAGGTGGTGCTGGAGACGCTGGCGCCGGCCGAGCGGCTGGCGTTCGTCCTGCACGACCTGTTCGGCGTGCCGTTCGAGGACATCGCCCCGATCGTCGGCCGCTCGCCGGTCGCCGCCCGGCAGCTGGCCAGCCGGGCCCGGCGGCGGGTGCGGGGCGTCGAGCCGGAGCCCGGCGCCGACCCGGCGAAGCAGCGGGCGATCGTGGACGCGTTCCTCGCCGCGTCGCGCACGGGCGACTTCGAGGCACTGCTCGCCGTGCTCGACCCCGACGTCGTCGTGCGGGCGGACTTCGGCGGTCCCGCGTCCCGGACGGTGCGCGGGGCGCGCACCGTGGCCGAGCAGGCGGCCAGCTTCGGCCGGCTCGACCCGTACCCCCGGCGCGTGCTGGTGAACGGCGCGCCGGGCCTGCTCGTCGCGCCGGGCGGGCGCCCGTTCGCCGTGCTGGCGTTCACCGTCCGGCGGGACCGGATCGTCGAGATCGACATCCTCGGCGACCAGGACCGGCTACGGCGACTGCTCTGACGGCGCGAGGCTGACGGCGTAGTGGCAGGCCACCTGGGTGGCGGTCCCGCCGGCGAGGACGCCCGGATCCGTGCCACGGCAGGCGTCGTCGACACCGGCGGCAGCCGCGGCGCTCGACGCGAGCACGGGGCAGCGCAGGTGGAACCGGCAGCCGGACGGGATCCGGGTCGGGTCGGGCGGCTCGCCCTGCAGCACGACGGGGGATCCGGGCGCCTCCGGCAGGACCGACAGCAGCGCCTGCGTGTACGGGTGCTCCGGCGCGGTGAGGATCTTCTCCACCGGCCCGGTCTCGACGATCCGGCCCAGGTACATGACCGCGACCCGGTCGGCGATGTTCCACGCCAGCCCGAGGTCGTGCGTGACGACGAGCGCGGCCAGCCCGAGGTCGTCGCGCAGCCGCAGCAGCAGCGCCAGGATCTCGCCCCGGACCGACGCGTCCAGCGACGCGACCGGCTCGTCGGCGACGATGACGTTCGGCTCCAGCACCAGCGCGCCGGCGATGACGACGCGCTGGCGCTGCCCGCCCGACAGCTCGTGCGGGAAGCGCAGGAAGAACCGCTCCGGCGGCCGCAGCCCGGCGCGCGACAGCGCGTCGGCGACGCGTTCCCGCTCGTCCGGGACGTCGCCGTGGATGCGCAGCCCTTCGGCGACCGCGTCGTAGACGGTGTGCCGCGGGTTGAGCGACCCGCTCGGGTCCTGCAGGACGAGCTGCACGTCGCGGCGGAAACGCTTCAGCGCCTTCGACGTGTACGCCAGGGGAGCGCCGCGGTGCAGCACCCGGCCCGACGTCGGCCGCTCCAGCCCCAGCAGCGTGCGCGCCAGCGTCGTCTTCCCGCAGCCGGACTCGCCGACCAGCGCGACGATCTCGCCCGGCGCGATGTCGAGGTTGACGCCGTCGACGGCGCGCGCCCGGCCGCCGCCGCGCCGGGCCTCGAACTCGACGTGGACGTCCTCGGCGGACAGGATCGGTGCGCTCTGAATCGACTCGCTCACGCGGACTCCTTCGCCGCCGGAACGAGGCTGAGACCGTCGTCGGGGAGGACGCGCACGCAGGCGGCGCGGGCGCCCTCGCCGGACCCGGCCGGCCAGAGCGACGGGTCGACGGCGTCGCAGTGGTCCAGGCGCACGGCGCAGCGCGGGTGGAACGCGCAGCCCGGCGGCAGTTCGGCCGGGTCGGGCGGGTCGCCGGCCAGCCCTTGCGGCCGTCGCCGCGACGCCGGGTCGCCGATCCGCGGGAACGCCGCGGCCAGCGCCTGGCCGTACGGGTGCCGGGCGGCGCCGAACACGGCGGCGGCCGGGCCCTCCTCGACGATCCGGCCGGCGTACATGACGGCCAGCCGGTCGCAGGTGTCGGCGAGCACGGACAGGTCGTGGCTGATCATCAGCAGGCTGATGCCCTGCTCGGCGACCAGCGACTCGATCAGCGTGAGGATCTGTGCCTGGATCATCACGTCCAGCGCGGTCGTCGGCTCGTCGGCGACGATCAGCTTCGGGTCGCAGGCCAGCGCCATCGCGATCATCACCCGCTGCCGCTGCCCGCCGGACAGCTCGTGCGGGTAGGCGTCGGCGCGCCGGGCCGGCAGCCCCACGTGCTCCAGCAGTTCACCGGCGCGCTTTCGCGCCGCGGCCTCGCCGGCGCGGCTGTGCAGCCGGATCGGCTCGGCGATCTGGGCGCCGATCCGCTGGACGGCATTGAGCGAGTGCATGGCGCCCTGGAAGACGATCGACGCGCCGGCCCAGCGGACCGCGCGCAGCCGGCCCCATGACATGGTCAGCAGGTCCTCACCGTCGAACCGTATTTCACCGGTGAGGCGGGCGGTCTTCGGCAGCAACCGCAGCAGCGCCAGCGCCATCGTCGACTTGCCGCAGCCGGACTCTCCGGCCAGGCCGAGCTTCTGGCCCGCGTCGAGCGCGAAGGACACGCCGCGGACGGCCGGAACGTCGCCACCGGCGGTGCGGTAGGTGACGGTGAGGTCCGACACCTCGAGCAGGGCCATCAGCGCTCCCTCAGCTTGGGGTTCAGCACACCCTCGATGGCCCGGCCGACCAGCGTGAACGCGAGCACGACCAGCACGATCGCGATGCCGGGCGGCAGGATGTACCACCACATCCGGGAGCTGACGGCGCCGACGTCGCGGGCCGCCTGAATCGTCGCACCCCAGGACGCCGTCGTCGGGTCGCCGAGGCCCAGGAAGGCGAACGTCGACTCCGTCAGGATCGCCGACCCGACCATCAGCGTCGTCTGCGCCAGCACGATCGGCATGACGTTGGGCAGCACGTGGTTGGACATGACGTGCAGGTGGCCGCCGCCCAGCGCACGGGCCCGCTCGATGTACGGCCGCGCCTCGACGGCGAGCGTCTGCGCGCGCACCAGGCGGGCCGTCGTCGGCCAGGACGTCACGCCGATCGCGACGATGATCGTCGTCAGGCTGCGGCCCAGGACCGCGGCCAGCGCGACGCCCAGCACCAGCGAGGGCATGACGAGGAACCAGTCGGTCACCCGCATCAGCAGGCTCGACCCCCAGCCGCCGAAGTGCCCGGCCAGGATCCCGAACAGCGTGCCGAACGCGATCGAGATGAACGTCGCCCAGAACCCGACCGTCAGCGAGACCCGCGACCCCCAGATGATCAGGTCGATCATCGAGCGGCCGGACCGGTCGGTGCCGAGGAGGAAGTCCGCGCTCGGGCCCTGCAGCGGCGACCCCGGCGGCCGGGTGACGCTGAGCGCGTTGTCCGCCGTCAGCACCGGCGCCAGCAGCGCCGTCAGCACGAACAGTGCCAGCACGACCAGCCCGAACACGCCGGCCCGGTTCTGCCGGTACTGCGACCAGAACCGTGCCGCGGTCCGCCGGCGTCGCGCCCACACCAGCCCGTTCACGGCCGTACCCGCGGGTCGAGGACGGGGTAGAGCAGGTCGGCCACCAGGTTCATGAGGATCACCGCCGCGGAGAACAGGATGAACAGCCCCTGCACGAGCGGCAGGTCCGGCACGCTGAGGCCGGAGTAGAACAGCTGGCCCAGGCCCGGCCAGGAGAAGATCGTTTCGACCAGCACCGCCCCGAACACGACGAAGCCGAGATTGACGAAGATGAGCGTGACGGTGGGCAGCAGCGCGTTCGGCACGGCGTGCCGGCGCCGCACGATCACGTCGCGCAGCCCCTTCGCCCGCGCGGTCACGATGTAGTCGCTGCCCATCTCGTCCAGCAGCGACGAGCGCATGATCATCAGGTACTGCGCGTACACGACGGCGACCAGCGTGACCAGCGGCAGCACCATGTGGTGTGCGACGTCGGGGATGCGTTCCCAGCCCTCGACGCCGGTGCTCTCCATGCCGCTGGTCGGGAACCAGCCGAGGCCGGAGGCGAAGATCACGATGAGGATCAGGCCCAGCCAGAAGCTCGGCACCGACCACAATGTCAGCGCGACGCCGGTGTTGACACGGTCGCCGAGGCTGCCGTGGTTCCAGGCGCCGCGCACGCCGAGCCACAGGCCGAGCGCCGCGGACACGATCACGCTGGTGCCGACCAGCAGCACCGTCGGCCAGATCCGGTCGCCGATGAGGTCGGTGACCGGCCGGTTGTACTGGAACGACTCACCGAGGTCGAACCGCAGTACGCCCGTCAGGTAGGTCCAGAACTGCTCGGCCAGTGACTTGTCCAGGCCGAAGTCGCGGCGCAGCTGCTCCTGCTGCTCGATGCTGACCGGGCGGCCGTGCGTCATCGTCCGCACCGGGTCGCCCGGGATGATGCGGAACAGGAAGAAGCTGGTCAGGATGACGGCGAACAGCGAGACCAGCGAACCGCCCAGCTTCTCCCCGTAGTACCGGAGCCTGCGGACGCCGGACCGGTCCCGCACGCTCTGCGCGAGCTGCGGGACCGGCGCGGTCGGCAGTGCCGAATCAGCCATCTGACTCCTACTCGCGGTCGTCGGCGGTGGCGCCGCGACGCCGCAGCAGCAGGACGGCCAGCCCGAGGACCACCACGGCAGCGGCGACGATGCCGACGATCAGGCCGGTGTTCGAGCCGCCGTCATCGCTGCTGCCGTCGTCGCCCGAGCCGGCCGCCGCATCGTCCTCCTCGCCGACGGGAACCGCGGACCACCAGCTCCAGTAGCCGTCCTGGCCGTAGTAGTTGCCGCCCGGGTCCGGCTGCGGGGTCATCGAGGCGATGACGTCGCTGCGGTAGGCCTCCAACTGGTCGGCATAGCCCCAGACCACGAAGATGTTGTCCTCGTAGAGCGTTTGCTGCATCTCCTTGACGATCTCCGCCCGGGCGTCGGGGTCGAGCTCGGACAGCTGCTCGGCGTAGAGCTGGTCGTAGGCGTCGTTGCAGTAGTACGCGTCGGAGAGATACGGCCCGCCGAGCTCCGTCGGGAGCCCGCTGCACAGGTTGATCGACAGGATGTAGGTCGGGTCCGGGTTGACGTTCCAGCCGGTCGTGAGGATGTCGTAGGTGCCCTCGTCGAGCAGCGAGCCGACCTCGGACACCGGCTCGACGCGCAGCTCCATGCCGGCCTCGCGGGCCCACTCGGCCATCATCTCGGCGGCCTGGACGTACTGCGGGTTGTCGCCGTGCACGTTGAACCGGAACGACAGCGCCCGTCCGTCCGGGCCGACGCGGATGCCGTCGCCGCCCGGCGCGTACCCGGCCTCGTCGAGCAGCCGGTTCGCCTCGTCGATGTCGAACCCGATCTCCTCGTCGCCGGACGGCTCCCAGTGGAAGGTGTCGTAGCGCGACGGGATGTAGCCGCCGTTGGCCTCGCCGAGGCCGCCGTACGCGACCTCGTAGATGGCGTCGCGGTCGATGGTGCGCACCAGCGCCTCGCGGACGACGGGGTCCTGCAGCGCCGGGTGGCCGTCGCCGAACGGGGTGCCGTCCTGCAGCCTGGCGCCGGGGTTCAGCGTGATCGCCTGGAACCGCTTGCCCTGCGCGGCGCTGACGGTGATGTTCTCCTCGTTCTGCAGCGCCTGGTACTGCGCCGGCGTCAGGCCGAAGACGAAATCGACCTCGCCGGTGCGCAACGCCTCCACCTGCGCGTCCGAGTCGTCGATGTAGCGCAGGATCAGCTGGTCGAACTTGGGCTCGCCGCGCCAGTAGTCCGGGTTGGCCTCCAGCGTGATCGCCACGTTCGGCTGGTAGTCGGTGAGGATGAACGGCCCGCTGCCGACGATCGGGAAGTCGGTGTCGTTGTTGAACGTGCCGAAGTCGTCGACCTGCGACCAGATGTGCTCCGGCAGGATCGGCACGTCCAGCGCCAGCATGGTGACCTGCGGCTCGTTGAGGACGATCTCGACGGTGTGCTCGTCGGTGGCGGTCACGGAGGCGAAGTTCTCGACGAAGTTGCCGTTCGCCTCGGCGGCGGCCGGGTCGGTCATCATCGTGTTGAACGTCCAGGCGACGTCCTCGGCGGTGACCGGCTCGCCGTCGGTCCAGGTCGCGTCCTCGCGGATGTGGTAGGTCCAGGTGAGCCCGTCGTCGGACGTGTCCCAGGACTCCGCCAGTGCCGGGATCGTCTCACCGGTCTTCGGGTCATAGTTGGTGAGGAAGTCGTACATCCAGCGGCCGATGTTGGTCGTGAGCAGCCGCACCGCGATGAACGGGCTCAGCGAGTCGACCTCCTGCGACACGGCGATCGTCAGCGACGTGGGCTCCGCGTCGTCGGTGCTCGCGTTCGCGGGCAGCCCCGCTGCGGCCAGGCCGGACACGCCCAGCGCGGCGGCTGCCACGCCGGCGGCGAACCGGGCCGTCAGGGAACGGCGTGAGCGCGGCGTCCGGTGCGCTCGGGCGCGGGGAACGGATGTCGCCATGGGGTACCTCGCATTCGACACGCGCGCAGGCCGCGCCAGGGATCTGTTGGCCGGTTGGTCTACCACTGGACTAGACCTACCGTCAATGGTCTGGACCTGTCGTGCCGGCGAACCTCCAGCGGCCTTTGCGGGATCGAGACCGATCGGCAGATCTTCCGGTATCGCCCGTAACATCCAGGACATTCAACGGCGTCGCGCGGAAACGACTGGAAACGGTGACGTCCGGCCTGTGGCGCCCATCCTGGGGACGGGCCGCGGACGCGGTCACCGTGCTCTCAGGTTCGCGGGGGAGAATGGGCGCATGCCAAGCGTCCGCGACGTCGTCATCCTCGGCTCGACCGGGTCGGTGGGCACCCAGGCCATCGACGTGGCTCGACGTAACCCGGACCGGTTGCGGATCACCGGGCTGGCGGCCGGCGGGTCCGACCCGGGGCAGCTCGCGGCGCAGGCGCTGGAGCTGGGCGTCGACTCCGTCGCCGTCGCGAAGGCGGGCGCGGCCGAGGACCTGTTGCTGGCGTTCTACGCCGAGGCGAGCAAGCGCGGCTACGAGTCCGGGCAGTACCGGGTGCCCAAGGTGCTGGCCGGCCCGGACGCGGCCGCCGAGCTGGCCGCCACCCAGCCGGCCGACGTCGTGCTGAACGCGATCACCGGGTCGATCGGGCTGGGCCCGACGCTGGCCGCGCTCGACAGCGGCCGGACGCTGGCGCTGGCGAACAAGGAGTCGCTCATCGCCGGCGGGCCGCTGGTCAAGGCCCGGGCGAAGAAGGACCAGATCGTACCCGTCGACAGCGAGCACAGCGCGCTGGCCCAGTGCCTGCGGTCCGGCAGCGAGCAGGAGGTCCGCAAACTGGTCCTGACGGCGAGCGGCGGCCCGTTCCGCGGCCGGTCCCGGGAGGAACAGGAAGACGTCACACCGGAGCAGGCGCTCGCGCACCCGACGTGGAACATGGGCCCGGTCGTCACCATCAACTCGGCCAACCTGGTCAACAAGGGCCTGGAGCTGATCGAGGCGCACCTGCTGTTCGACGTCGCCTTCGAGGCCATCGAGGTGGTCGTGCACCCGCAGTCGATCGTCCACTCGATGGTCGAGTTCGTCGACGGGTCAACGATCGCGCAGGCCAGCCCGCCGGACATGCGCATCCCGATCGCGGTGGCGCTGGGCTGGCCGGACCGCGTCCCCGACGCCGCGCCGCCCTGCGACTGGACGAAGGCGTCGACCTGGGAGTTCGAGCCCCTGGACAACGAGGCGTTCCCTGCCGTCGAGCTGGCCAGGGCGGCCGGCCTGAGGGGCGGCCTGGCCCCGGCCGTCTACAACGCCGCGAACGAGGAGTGCCTGGCGGCGTTCGTCGCCGGCCGGCTCCCGTTCGTGGGCATCGTGGACGCCATCGCCCGTATCCTTGACGAGTACGGTGGTGGTGACGCACGGAGCGTCGACGACGTGGCGGCCGTGGAGCACTGGGCCAGGGCCCGGGCGCGCGAGCTCGCCGGATCGGAAGAGGAACGCTGATGGACCTGCTGGCCGTCGTCGGCATCCTGCTGTTCGCGGCCGGGCTGATCGTCTCGATCGCGCTGCACGAGATCGGCCACCTGGTGCCGGCGAAGCTGTTCGGCGTCAAGGTCAGCCAGTACATGATCGGCTTCGGCCGGACCGTCTGGTCGCGCAGGCGCGGCGAGACCGAGTACGGCGTCAAGGCGATCCCGCTGGGCGGCTTCGTCCGCATGATCGGCATGTTCCCGCCCGAGCCCGGCGGCGACGGCAGCACGCTGCGCCAGTCCAGCACGGGCCTGTTCCAGACGATGGCCCGCGACGCCCGCACCGCCTCGCGCGAGGAGATCGGCCCCGGCGACGAGGACCGCGTCTTCTACCGCAAGGCGTGGTGGAAGAAGCTCATCATCATGCTCGGCGGGCCGGCGATGAACATCGTGCTGGCGATCGTCCTGGCCGGCGGCGTGCTGATGACGTTCGGCAACCCCGACAAGCCGGTGTTCGCGCCGGTCGTCAGCGTCGTGAACGAGTGCGTCATCCCGGCGTCGGAGAACCGCACCGAGTGCACCGACACCGACCCCGCGGCGCCCGCCGCCGCGGCCGGCCTGCTGCCCGGCGACCGCGTCCTCGAGATCGAGGGCACGACGATGACCAGCTGGACGCAGGTCTCTGACGCCATCCAGGCGGCCGGCCCCGGCCCGATGCCGATGGTCATCGAGCGCGACGGCGAGCCCATGAACGTCACGCCCGTGCTCCGGCTGGCCGAGCGGCCCGACCCGGACGGCCCCGAGGGCGCCACCATCGAGACCAGCTTCCTCGGCATCGCGCCGACGCTGGACCACTTCGAGCAGGAGGACATCGGCGGCACGCTGGCCTGGACCGGCGGCTTCATCAGCAACACCGCCGAGGCGATGTCGCGGATCCCGCAGCGGATGGTCGACGTGTGGGACGCGGCGTTCGGCGGCGCCGAGCGCAACCCGGAGACGCCGGTCAGCATCGTCGGCGCTGGGCGCATCGGCGGCGAGATCGCGTCCGCCGACGGGCTCACCACCGGCCAGCGGGTGGCCACGTTCATCATGATGCTGGCCTCGTTCAACATGGCCATCGCGATCTTCAACCTCGTGCCGCTGCTGCCGCTGGACGGCGGGCACGCCGCCGGCGCGATCTGGGAGGCGATCAAGCGCGCCTTCGCGAAGGTGTTCCGCCGGCCCGAGCCGCAGCCGGTCGACGTCGCCAAGGCGCTGCCGCTGGCCTACGGCGTCGCCGTCGTGCTGATCGGGATGAGCGCGCTGCTGATCTACGCCGACCTCGTCAACCCCGTCCGGCTATTGGGCTAGGAGAGAGAACCACATGAACGTCGCCCTCGGGATGCCGCAACTGCCGCCGCCGGTGCTCGCGCCGCGGCGGAAGTCGCGCACGATCCGCGTCGGGAAGGTCGAGGTCGGCGGCGACGCGCCCATCAGCGTCCAGTCGATGACGACGACCCCGACGGTCGACGTCAACGCCACCCTGCAGCAGATCGCCGAGCTGACGGCGGCCGGCTGCGACATCGTCCGGGTCGCCGTCCCGAGCGCCGACGACGCCGAGGCGCTGCCCGCGATCGCGAGGAAGTCGCAGATCCCGGTCATCGCCGACATCCACTTCCAGCCGAAGTACGTCTTCGCCGCCATCGACGCCGGCTGCGCCGCGGTCCGCGTCAACCCCGGCAACATCAAGAAGTTCGACGACAAGGTCGGCGAGATCGCCAAGGCGGCCAAGGACGCCGGCATCTCGCTGCGCATCGGCGTCAACGCCGGGTCGCTGGACCCGCGGCTGCTGGAGAAGCACGGCAAGGCGACCCCGGAGGCGCTGGTCGAGTCCGCGGTCTGGGAGGCGTCGCTGTTCGAGGAGCACGACTTCCACGACTTCAAGATCTCGGTCAAGCACAACGACCCGGTCGTGATGGTCCGCGCCTACGAGCTGCTGGCCGAGCGCGGCGACTGGCCGCTGCACCTCGGCGTGACGGAGGCCGGCCCGGCGTTCCAGGGCACCATCAAGTCCGCGACGGCGTTCGGCGCGCTGCTCAGCAAGGGCATCGGCGACACGATCCGGGTCTCGCTGTCCGCGCCGCCGGTCGAGGAGGTGAAGGTCGGCAACCAGATCCTGCAGTCGCTGAACCTGCGCCCGCGCAAGCTGGAGATCGTGTCCTGCCCGTCCTGCGGCCGCGCCCAGGTCGACGTCTACACGCTCGCCGACCGCGTCACCGCCGGCCTGGAGGGCATGGAGGTGCCGCTGCGGGTCGCCGTCATGGGCTGCGTGGTGAACGGTCCCGGTGAGGCGCGGGAGGCCGATCTGGGCGTAGCATCCGGCAACGGCAAGGGGCAGATCTTCGTCAAGGGCGAGGTGGTGAAGACGGTGCCCGAGTCCGAGATCGTCGAGACGCTGATCGAGGAGGCCATGCGGATCGCCGAGACCATGGAGGACGCCGGTGGCGACGGCGGGCCGGTGGTCACCGTCGCCTGACCGCGGCGTCTCGGGGGAGCTTCGGGGGAGGAGGGGCGACGTGATCGGTACGTCGACGGCGGTGCGGCCGCTGAGCCAGGCGGACCTGGACGACACCGTCGCGCTGCTGGACCGCGACCCCTGCCTCGACGTGTTCGTCGGCGCCCGCGTGCACGCGTCCGGGCTGGCCCCGACCCGCCTGGCCGGTGAGCTGTGGGGCTACTACGAGGAGAACCGGCTGCGGTCGCTGTGCTACTCCGGCGCGAACCTGGTGCCGGTCGCCGCGACCGCCCGGGCCGCGCGCACGTTCGCCGACCTGGCCGTCCGCCGCGGCCGCCGCTGCTCGTCCATCGTCGGGCCGGCCGACGCGGTGCTGTCGATGTGGGACCTGCTGCGCCCGGAGTGGGGGCCGGCCCGCGAGGTGCGCGCCTGCCAGCCGGTGATGGCGCTGGCGAGCGCGCCCGCCGTCGCGCCCGATCCGCTGGTCCGCCGGGTCCGGCCGGACGAGATCGACGTGCTGCTGCCGGCCGCGATCGCGATGTTCACCGAGGAGGTCGGCGTCTCGCCGACCGCCACCGACGGCGGCGCGTACTACAAGGCGCGGCTCACCGAGCTGGTCCGGGCCGGTCGCGCGTTCGCCCGGTTCGAGGACGGCGAGATCGTCTTCAAGGCCGAGATCGGCGCCGTCACGCCGCACGCCTGCCAGGTGCAGGGCGTGTGGGTGCGGCCGGAGCGACGCGGCGAGCGGCTGTCCGTCGGCGGCATGGCCGCGGTCGTCGAGCACGCGCTGCGCGAGATCGCCCCGGCCGTCACGCTCTACGTCAACGACTTCAACGTCGCCGCCCGCGGCGCCTATCGCCGGGTCGGTTTCACCGAGGTCGGCCGTTTCGCCACCGTGATGTTCTGACCGCGGGCACACTTGACCGCGATGAGCCGCCGCCTGACCGCCCTCGCCGCTGCCGCCGTTGCCGGCCTGCTCGCCGTCGCCGGGTGCGGTGGCGACGACGAGCCCGGCGCGGCCCCGCCCAGCACCCCGTCCACGCCGACGACGGCCCCGTCGCCGGAGCCGACACCCACGCCGACGCCGGAGCCGCGGACGTTCACGCTGGTCGCGACCGGCGACGTGCTGCTGCACGAGCGGCTGTGGACACAGGCCCGCAACGACGCCGGGCCGGGCGAGGAGATGGACTTCGCACCGCAGCTGGCGAACATCGCGCCGGTCGTGCAGGGCGCCGGCCTGGCCGTCTGTCACCTGGAGACGCCGCTGGCGCCGACCGGTGGCCCGTACGAGGGCTACCCGACGTTCTCCGGCCCGCCGCAGGTCGCCACCGCGCTGGCCGAGACCGGCTACGACGCCTGCACCACCGCGTCCAACCACACCTACGACCAGGGCGCCAAGGGCGTCGACCGGACGCTGGAGGCGCTCGACGCCGCCGGCCTGGCGCACGCGGGCTCGGCGCGGACGCCCGCGGAGTCGCAGGTCATCACGCACGTCCAGGTCGAGAGCGCGGGCGGCCCCGTGGACGTCGCGCTGCTCTCGTACACGTTCGGTTTCAACGGCATCCCGGCGCCGGACGGTGAGACCTGGCGGGGCAACGAGATCGACCCGGACCGGATCCTGGCCGACGCCGCCACCGCCCGCGCCGAGGGCGCCGAGGTCGTCGTCGCCGCGCTGCACTGGGGCGACGAGTACGTGCACGAGCCGAACGCGCTGCAGTCCGAGCTGGCGCCGCAGCTGATCGCGTCGCCGGACATCGACCTGCTGCTCGGCCACCACGCGCACGTCGTCCAGCCGATCGAGAACATCGGCGGCGAGTGGGTCGTGTACGGGATGGGCAACCTGATGGCCAACCACGCCGAGCCGGAGGGGCCGAAGGCGGAGGGCCTGCTCACCCGGTTCACCTTCACCGAGTCCGCCGGCGGCGCGGGAACGTTCGCCGTCACGGACGCCGAGTTCCTGCCGCTGTACCAGACCTACCAGCCGCCGGTCGAGGTGCTCGACGTCCCCGCCGCGCTGGCCAGCGGCGACACCGGGACGGCGACGGCGGCGCGGCTGCAGGAGGCGCTGGAGCGCACCACGCAGGTCGTGCAGAGCCGCGGTGGCGCCGCCGCCGGGCTGACCATGCTGGAATCCCCGTGACCGCCCGCTGAGCGGCCGGTTATCCTCGTCCTTTCGTGGCCCGACGCCCCTGGAGAACCCCGTGATCCTGCGCATGTCGACGTTGTTCCTGCGAACCCTGCGCGAGGATCCGGTCGACGCGGAGGTGCCGAGCCACAAACTGCTGGTCCGCGCCGGGTACGTGCGCCGCGCCGCGCCGGGCATCTACTCGTGGCTGCCGCTGGGCTACACGGTGCTGCGCAACGTCGAGGCGATCGTGCGCGAGGAGATGAACGCGATCGGCGCGCAGGAGGTGCACTTCCCGGCGCTGCTGCCGCGCGAGCCCTACGAGGCGACGAACCGCTGGGAGGAGTACGGCGACAACCTCTTCCGGCTCAAGGACCGCAAGGGCGGCGACTACCTGCTCGGGCCGACCCACGAGGAGATGTTCACGCTGCTGGTGAAGGACCTGTACTCGTCGTACAAGGACCTCCCGCTGGCGCTGTACCAGATCCAGACCAAGTACCGCGACGAGGCCCGGCCGCGCGCCGGCATCCTGCGCGGCCGCGAGTTCGTCATGAAGGACTCCTACACGTTCGACGTCTCCGACGAGGCGTTCATGACGTCCTACCTGGCGCACCGCGCCGCCTACATCAAGATCTTCGACCGGCTCGGCCTCGACTACGTCATCGTCAAGGCGACGTCGGGCGCGATGGGCGGCTCGGCCAGCGAGGAGTTCCTGGCCACGGCCGAGAACGGCGAGGACACCTACGTCCGCTCGCCCGGCGGCTACGCGGCCAACGTCGAGGCCGTGACGACCCCCGTCCCGCCGCCGCTGCCCTACGACGACGAGCCCGCGGCGCACGCCGAGGACACCCCGGACACGCCGACCATCGAGACGCTCGTCGCGCACCTGAACGAGCGGTTCCCGCGCGCGGACCGGCCCTGGCACGCGTCGGACACGCTGAAGAACGTGCTGGTCATCCTGCATCACCCGGACGGCACCCGGGAGCCGCTGGCCGTCGGCGTCCCCGGCGACCGCGAGGTGGACGAGAAGCGGCTGCAGGCGCAGGTCGAGCCGGCCGAGCTGGAGCCGTTCACCGAGGCCGACTTCGCCGCGCACCCGGCGCTCGTCCGCGGCTACATCGGGCCGGGCGTGCTGGGGGAGAAGAACGCGTCCGGCATCCGCTACCTCGTCGATCCGCGCGTCGTCGAGGGCACCCGCTGGGTCACCGGCGCGAACACGCCCGGCCAGCACGTCATCGACCTCGTCGCCGGGCGCGACTTCACCGCCGACGGCACCATCGAGGCCGCCGAGGTGCGCGCCGGCGACCCCGCGCCCGACGGCTCCGGCCCGCTGGAGACCGCCCGCGGCATCGAGATGGGGCACATCTTCCAGCTCGGCCGCAAGTACTCCGAGGCACTCGGCCTGCAGGTGCTGGACGAGAACGGCAAGCTGGTCACCGTCACGATGGGCTCCTACGGGGTCGGCGTGTCGCGCGCCGTCGCCGCCATCGTCGAGAACTCTCACGACGACGCCGGCATCGTCTGGCCGCGCGAGGTCGCGCCGGCCGACGTGCACATCGTCGCCACCGGGAAGGACGACGCGGTCTTCGAGGCGGCGTCCTCGCTGGCGGACGAGCTGGACGCGGCCGGGGTGCGGGTGCTGTTCGACGACCGCCGCGGCGTCAGCCCCGGGGTGAAGTTCAAGGACTCCGAGCTGATCGGCGTGCCGACGATCGTCGTGGTGGGCCGCGGCCTGGCCGACGGCGTCGTCGAGGTGAAGGACCGGGCCACCGGCGAGCGCGAGGAGGTCGCCGTCGGCGCCGCCGTCGACCGGCTGCGGGAGATCGTCGCAGAATAGGGGCATGAGCCTCGGCCAGTACCCGACCGGCGCCGCGCATCCGGCGCTGGCCGGGGACGTCGCCGGGTACTGCGGGTACGTCGAGCACTCGGCGGTCCCGGTGCGACGGCGTGAGCTGCCCGGCCCGCGGGTGCCGGTCATCGTCAGCTTCGGCGCGACGCTGTCGGTGCGCTCAGCGGGGATCGCCGGTGAGCTGACGTCGTTCGTCGCCGGGTTCCACGACAGCGCCGCCGTCACCGAGTTCGTCGGCGCGCAGGCCGGCCTGCAGGTGGACCTGACGCCGCTGGGCGCGCACCGGCTGCTCGACCTGGCCGGCGACGACCTGCGCGACGGGTCGCTGCGACTGGCCGACGTGGTGGGCTCGTCGGCGGCCGACGAGCTGGCGTCGCGCCTGGTCGAAGCGCCGGACTGGGCCGCCCGGTTCGCGCTGGCCGACGCGTTCCTGCTGCGTCGGCTGGCGGCCGCGCGGGTGGTGGACCCTGAGGTCGGCTGGGTCTGGGACCGGCTGCGGCGGTCCGGCGGACGGCTGCGGATCGACGGCCTGGCCCGCGAGGTCGGCTGGAGCCGGCGGCACCTGGCCGGTCGGTTCCGCCGGGCGGTGGGCCTCGGTCCGAAGGAGGCGGCGCGGGTGCTGCGGTTCGCCCGGGCGGTGCGGCTACTGGACGCGTCGCCGTCGCCGTCGCTCAGCGATGTGGCTGCCGACGCGGGCTACGCCGACCACAGCCACCTGGTGCGCGAGTTCCACGCGCTGGCCGGCTGCACGCCGTCCCAGCTGGTGGCGGAACGGCGCGGTATGTCGGCGGTTCCCGTATGATCCCGCTCATGCATCGGACGTTCCCGATCACCCCGCCCCCCGCTTTCTAGCGGGGCGCGTTCTCAGCGCGCCGGTCGCCCCTTCTGTGCTGGGTGGCCGGCTTCTTCGCGCACTCCTGCGTGTCCCGCTCCCGCGCCTTTACCTCTTCCAGTCGCAGGAGCTCATCCGTGGAACACACTCGTACGCTCGCGCCATCCTCGGCGCGCACCGACCTGTTGTCCGTCATGGGCGCCGGAGTCCTCTGGGGCACCGGCGGCCTCACCGGGGCGCTGCTCATCGACCGCACCGGCATCGACGTGCTCGGCGTGGCCTCGTTCCGGCTGCTGGTCGGCGGCGGGCTGGTCGTCGCCTGGCTGCTGGCCAGCGGCCGGCTGCACCGGCTGCGCCCGTCCGGCCGCAGCGTCCGCCGGCTGCTGACGCTCGGCGCGCTGGCCGCGCTGTATCAGAGCTGCTACTTCGCGGCCGTCCAGCTCACCTCCGTCAGCCTCGCCACGCTGGTCACCCTCGGCGCGTCGCCCGTCCTCGTCGTCGCCGCCGAGAGCGTCGCCGGCCGGCGCCGTCCGGACCGGCGCATCCTGCTCGCCATCGCGACGGCCATCGCCGGGCTGGCGCTGCTGGTGGGCGCACCGGCCACGGGCGACCCGGCGGCGGTGCTGGCCGGGATGGCCTGTGCCCTCGCCTCGGCGTCGGGCTTCGCCGCCATCACCATGCTCGGCGCCCGCCCCGTCGACGACCTCGGCCCGCTGCCGACGGCCGGCCTGTCGTTCGCCGCGGGTGGCCTGCTGTTGCTCCCGGTCGCGGTGCTGACCGGCGACATGGCCGTCGCTCCCGACGCCTCGACGCTGGGGCTGCTGCTCTATCTGGGGCTGGCGCCGACGGCGCTCGCGTACGGGCTGTACTTCACCGGCCTGCGGTCGGTCGCGACCGGGTCGGCGGCGCTGATGTCGCTGCTGGAGCCGCTGACGGCGGCCGTGCTCGGCGCGATCGTCCTGGACGAGCGGCTGGGGCTCGCCGGTCTGGCCGGCGCCGTTCTGATCGGGTCCGCTGTGGTGATGACGGCGACGGGGCGGCGCCGATTCCCATGATCATCAACCTTTTGGGGTGCTATGACGCCGCAAAAGGTTGATGATCATGGACGAGGCGGGGGTGGGCTTGGAG
>NZ_POTW01000093.1 GCF_003236295.1 Jiangella anatolica | reverse complement strand
GCTCCACCCGGCCCAGCTCTGCTCGCAGCGTCATGCCCCCACGGTGCCCGCCCCGCCTGTCATCCCACTGTCATCCGGCTCGCCGGCGTGGTCAGGTCGCAGACGACGCCGAAGTGGTCGCTGGCCCAGGTGCCGTCGACGGGTTCGTCGAAGAGGCGCCGGCACGAGTCGACGGTGAGCGGCGGCGACCGGTCGAGGCAACGCAGCAGGACGTAGTCGATCCGGCGGCCGGAGATGCCGCGCCAGTCCGGCCCGACCAGCGGGTTGGCGGGCGTGAACGTGAGGCCGGGATCGCCGGGATGGCTGAACTCCCAGGCGTCCTGGTAGGCGACGCCGGCCCCGCCGAGCGACTGCCGGCCGGTCCAGAACCGCATGCTCGCCGACTCCGGCCGGGCGTCCATGTCGCCGGCGACGACGACCGGCAGGCGACGGCCGCCGGCGACGTGATCGACGAACGCGGCGCCGCGGACGGCCTGCAGCTCGCGCTCGTGTTCCAGCTCCACCCGCCAACTGGGCTTGTGGTTGGCGAACAGCAGCGGCCCGAGCGGCGTCGCCACCTCGACCGCCGCGCACTGGCCGACGAAATCCGACGGGTCGACGCGGTCGGTCACCCAGAGGTCGGTCTGGTCGACACGGCCGGGCTGCCAGCGGCTGACGATGGTGCAGCCGACGCCCTCGGCGGTGCGGGTGCCGTGGTGGACGACGGTGTACTCGGGGCCGAAGAGGTCCGCTGCCTGGTCGTAGTCGTCGGTGACGACGGTCTCCTGGAGCGCGACGAGGTCGGGCGCCAGGCGGGCGAACCCGTCGCGCAGCACCGCCCGCCGCGCCGTCCAGTCGCCGTGGCGTCCCCACACGTTGAGGGTCGCCACCCGGATCCGCGGGCTGGGGGAGTCGGCCATGGACGGCCACTACCCGGCCGGGGCAGGGCGCACACGTCGCCGGTGTTCGACCGGCGGCTCGTGGGTACGGCCCGATCAGGGGGAAGGGAGCGCGACATGACCGATCCGACCCACAAGGCCGTCACCGAGCCCGGCACGTCGGCCGACCATGCTGGTCAGACCCTCATCACCAGGGACCACGAGGTGATCCGCCGCTGGGCCGAGTCGCGGGACGCGACGCCGATCGGCAACGCGGACGGCACGACGGTGGCGCCACCCGGCACGCTCGGCCTGGCGCTGCCCGGCGACCCGGGCGGCGACGGACTCTCCTGGGAGCAGTGGTTCGAGTCGTTCGACCGGCACGACCTGCGCTTCGCCTACCGCGAGACCGAGGCCGACGGCACGGCCAGCACGTTCTGGGCCATCGACGCGTCCGGCAACGAGGAGGGCTGACGGCTCACGGCCGGAACGCCGTCGTGCCGCGGGCCAGCGCGACGACGGCGAGTCCGGCCAGGGCGACCACCCCCATGGCGACGGAGAGGCTGGTGGCGTCCGCGACCGGCCCGACGACGAGCGGGCCGCTGAACGAGCCGAGGTACCCGACGGTGGTGACGGCGGCGATCGCCACGGGTGCGGGGACCCGGCCCGCGTCCGGCGCCGCGCCGAGCACGACCGGTGCCAGCGCTGCCGCGCCCAGGCCGACGACGCCCCAGCCGGTCAGGCTGACCGCGGCCGACGTCGGCACCGCGGCGACGACGGTCCCGGCGACCACACCAGCCCGGCCGCCTGCACCGTCCGGCGCGGGCCGTGCCGATCCAGCAGCCGGCCGGCCGCGAGCCGGCCGGCGGCGAGCCCGAGGGCGAAGACGGTGAAGCCGGCGGCGGCGAGCGCCGGCCCGGCGTCCTTGTCGGTGCTCAGCTGGGCGGCGCTCCACTGGTAGGCGGTCCCGTCGATCAGGAAGGCGCAGAACGCGATCAGCCCGAGGACGGCCAGGCCGCGGCCGGGACGGGCCAGCGCTCGGCGTGCCGGCACCGTCTGCTCGCGGACGAAGCGGCGCGCGGCCAGCGCGGCGAGCACCAGGCCGGCGCCCGCCACGGCGGCGAAGTGCACCGGAACGGTCACGGCGGTCGCCGCCAGCGTCCCGGCGACCCCGCCGGCGACCAGGCCGAGCGAGCCCCAGGCGTGCAGGCGGGGGAGCACCGACCGCGAGCACCGCCGCTCGATCTCGACGCCCTGGACGTTCATCGCGACGTCGAGCACCTGTTGGCCAGCGCGAACACGGCGACGGCGGCGAGCAGCACGGCGAGTGTCCCGGCGGCGCCGGCGGCGACCAGCGCGGCCGCGAACACGGCGAACGCGATCGTCGTCGCGCGGCGGCTGCCCAGCCGGGCGACCACGACGGCGCCGACCGGCAGTCCCGCGACGGCCGCCCTCCAGGCACGCGGCGGTGGCGGCGAGCTCCACGACCGACAGGCCGAGTCCGTCACGGATCGCCGGGATCCGGGTGGCCCAGGTCGCCGACAGGACCGCCGTCAGCACGAAGACGGCGGCCGCCGGACGCCGTGCGGGCCCGGCCTCGCGGGCCGGACCCGTCACGCGGTCGCGTCCGGCTCAGCTCTTCTTGCTGGCTGCCTTGCCGCCCTTGCGGCCGGCCTCCTTCTTCTGCGCGGTCGTGCCGCCCTGCGAGCTGTTGCCGCCGGAGCCGCTCTGCTTCCCGCCGCGCTTCGAGGCGCCGGGGGAGTTGGCGATGCGCGCCGCCCGCTCCTTCGACATGCCCTTGTCCTTCAGGGCCTCGTACTGCTTCTCGTTCTTCACGTTCGCCGACTTGCCAGGCATGGCGACCTCCCCGTCTTTCGGTGGTGACGATCCCGTACCCGGTCCGCGGCGAGCGACACCCGCCGGTCGTCAGCCGAGGTCGAGGCTGACGGCGCCGCACCCGTCGATGTGCGCGCCCACCCGGTGACCGTCCCGCACCGCGACCTGGACGACCGATCCGGTGATGACGATGTCGCCGGCGTCGATGCGCTCGTCGACGGCGTCCAGCAGCCAGGCCGCCCGCAGCAGCAGCCGGTCGAGATCGCGGTGGACACAGCCCTGGGCGAGCACCAGGCCGTCGACGGTCACGGCGACGCGCGCCGCGGGCCGCGGGAACCCGGGGGTCCACGCGCCGAACGCGACCGCGCGGTGGAAGAGGTTCGCCGTGACGATGGCCGCCGGATCGTCGACGCCGCCGAGGTCGCACAGCTCCAGCGCCGTCGTGAACGCGCCGGCCGCCGCCCGCACCTCGTCGGGTCCGCCGTCCGGGTCGACCGGCCGGGTGAAGCGGACCGCCACTTCCGCGTCGGCGCGCGGCACGGCGTAGGCCGCGACGGAGCACCCCGACCCGGCCGTGAGCACGGTCCGCGACGTCAGGTGCCCGACGACCGGGCCGGGCCCGATCCGCTCCCGATCGCCCAGCCCGAGCTTCCAGCCGACCCGCGTCGCGCCGCCGTCCAGCGCGGCCTGTCGCAGGGCCAGCTGCTCCCGGAGCGCCGGCAGCAGCAGTGCGTCGCGGTCAGCCATCGCGACCACCCAGCAACGCGAGCACGCCGCGCGGCCGGTAGGAGCGCAGCGCCTGCAGCCGCAGCGGCCCTGAGTCCGCGCCGACGGTCAGCGCCTGGCGCGGCGTCCCCAGCTGGACGACGGCGGACCCGCCCGGCGCGAGGTGGCGGCCGATCACCGTCAGACAGCGCCGCATGACGTCGAGGCCGTCGGGGCCGCCGTCGATGGCGTGCACCGGATCGTCGGGGAACCGGCCGACGGCGTCGGAGGGCACCCAGGGCGGGTCGGCGAGGATCAGCGCGAACCGCTCGCCGGGCCGCAACGCGTCATCGACGCCGGCCCGGCGCACCTCGACGCGGCCGCGGCGGGAGCGGCCCGACCGCGCGGCGTTGACGCCGGCGAAGCGGCAGGCCGCGGGGTCGGCGTCGACCTGGACCAGGTGGCGGTCGCTGCCGGCGACGGCGAGCAGCCCGATCTGCCCGGCGCCGGCGCACAGTTCCAGGACCGGCCCGGGCGGGGCGGCGCGGATCAACTCGGCGGCCCACCGGGCCTGGTGGACCGTCCACGGCCGGGGCCGCAACACCGTCGCGTCGAAGGCGATCGACAGCGATCCGAACACCATGTGCTCGACGCCGGCTCGCGCCGCCTCTGCCGCCACCCCGTTCACGGCTGTACCGGTACCCAGCGAGGCCACGCCCGACACGGTGCGCGCGGGGCCAGGTCATGCGTACGTCGCCGCCGGGTACGGACGTGGCATGGCCGTGACCAGTGGTTCTGCCCGTCCGCACATGCCGTCGGATGTGCGACCGGGGCTGGGCTGGTTCGACCGGTTCGCCGATCGCGCGTCCCGGTTCTCCCAGGCCTGGTTCTTCGCCTTCTGCGTGTTGCTCGTGGTGGTGTGGGCCCCGTCGTTCCTCATGGCCTCGTCGACCCGGCACTCGTCGGAGCTGGACGAGGACATCTCCGAGCTGCGCAAGGCGGTCGGCCTGGAGGACCGGGAGAGCTCGTCGACATGACCCACGAGGACGGCGAGCTGATGCACGCCACCGACGGCGCCGAGGACGACGTCGTGGGCGCTGAGCACGCCACGCTCGACGAGCAGGAACGGCTCGAACAGCGCCGTCGGGCCCAGCTGGATGAGGCAGGACGTCCAGGCGTTCCTAGCGCCAGGGATCGAGGGCGAGCTTGCCATGGGTCCGGCCCGCCTCGAGTCGCTGCAGCACTGTTGGTCCCTCGGCCAGCGGATGGACATGGGGGGTGCCGGGCGGGTACACGCCGTCGGCGATGAGCGCCTCGAGCTCGACCAGCAACGACTGGTAGAGGGACGGGGCCGCGAGCGCCAGCGCCCCGATGTGCAGACCCTTGACCTGGACCCGGTGGGTGAACACCAGATCGTGCGTGGTCAGAGTGGCATCGCCGGAAGCGGCACCGAGCACGACAACACGTCCGGTGAAGGGTTTGGTCACCGACAGGCTCACCCTGAACGTGGCCTGGCCGACCGATTCCAGGACCAGATCGACTCCGCCCGTCAGGCGCGTGATCACCTCAGCCAGGTCGGGGCGTCGGCTGTCCAGGACCTCGTCGGCGCCGAGCGCTTCGACTGCGTCGTGCTTGGCTGGTGATGCTGTCGCGATCACACGCGCACCATAGTGGCGGGCAAGGCGGACAGCGGCCTGCCCCACGCCGCCGGCCGCGGCATGAATGAGCACCACCTCACCCGTCTGGATCCCGCCCAGCGACGTGAGCGCCGCCAGGGCGGTGCCCCAGTTCAGGACCAGGCCGAGAGCTTCGGCGTCGCTCCAGCCGGACGGCACGGGACGTACGCCTGCGGCCGGCATCGTCATGTATTGCGCGAAGGCGCCCGGGCCGGTTCCGACGACGTGGGTGCCGAGCCGCAGCGGGCTGTCGACATCCGGGCCGACGCCCATGATCTCACCGGCGGCCTCGAAGCCTGCCACATAGGGCGCCTGCGGGCCTGCGCCGTACGTTCCATGGGTCTGCATGACATCGGCGAAGTTGACGCCGGCGGCGCCGACGCGGATCAGGTACTCGCCGGGTCCGGCGGCCGGGCGGCGGTGATCGGTCGCGAGGGTTAGATCCTTCGGTCCCCGGTGCGACCGCTGGACCAGTGCCCGCATGGCGTGCTGCTGCTCGTCGATCTCCATGCGCCGAACGTAGGAGTCTGACACTTGCGTCAAGGTCAAGCGGTGCTCAGAGATCAGTACGGCGGGCCGCCTGCAGGTAGGCGTCGAGTGCCGCCTGCTGATCGCTGAGAACGGCGATGCGAAGAGCGAGTCGATCGCGATAGCTCTGCACCTCGTGCAGGAACTCCGTGCACGCCACGTCGGCGCCGGCATCGGATCCGTCAGCGAGGCCGGGCAGGACTTCCCTGATCAACCGCACGGGCAGCCCGGACTCCAGCAGCGAGCGGATGACGAGCACCCGGTCGAGAGTGGACTGGCAGTAGTCGCGGAATCCGTTGCCGAAACGACCGGGGACGATCAGGCCTTCATCCTCGTAGTGCCGCAGCGATCGCGCACTCACGCCGCTGACCCTGGACGCCTCGCCGATCTTCACACCTGCGGCCAACGTCCGGGAGCGCCGCGATCTTCCACCGGCCAGCCGGCGTGGACGACCTCTCCGCCGGCGATGACGAGGGCGCGCGGCGGGCAGCGGACCAGCGCGTCCTGGACGTTCTCGGCGTCGAGCAGGACGATGTCGGCGCGCGCTCCGGGGACGAGGTCGTGCGTGGCGCGGCCGAGGTCACCGCCATCGTCGCCGCGATCGACGGCGCCTCCGGCCGAAGAGATGGACGTGTGCCGGTGAGCACCGCCGGGACAGCGCGGCAGGGATGGTGTGGGATCGCTACGAGAACGCTGCGGCATCGCTGTCGTCGGGGCCACAGCGGTCTCACACCGTTGTCGTACTGACCTCGCATCGCTCGGGCCCGGCGACCCACGGGAAGCAGCAGAAGAGCCCGAAATCCTGGCCTTCTTCGACTACGCCGACGGCGCCTATGAGCCGCGAGCGTACTGGCTGACGAGCGCGGCGGCGCGGTCGCGGAGGGAGTCGCGCAACCACTGCGGCGTCAACGCCTCCCCGTCCGTCCCGAGCCGCCACAGCGCCCACTCGGCGTGCCGCGCGTCCTGGAACGTCACCTCCAGCCGCAGCCGGCCGTCGGCGTCCGTCGTCTCGGTCAGGACGGCCAGCGCGGTGCCGGCCAGCTCCTCCCGTCGCGCCGGGTTCAGCCCGGCCACGACGGTGACCTGGTCGCCGCCGGTGCGGAACAAGGTGCTGCGCTCCAGCCAGGCCTGATCCAGGTCGACCCGGTCCGCTCGCTGGGCGGGCTCGGGCAGCTCCTCGGCGGCCAGGATCCGCGACAGCCGGTAGGTGCGGTCCGCACCCGACCGTGTCGCCAGCAGGTAGCCCTGGTCGCGGACGGTGACCAGGCCGATCGGGTCGACCGTCCGCCACGTCGGCGCCCGGCCCGCCGCCGCGTAGTGCAGGCGCAGCTTGCGTCCGGAGAACACCGCCCGGCGGACCTCGGCCACGACGGCGTCAGGCGCCTCGTCGGCGACCAGGCGGCGCGAGAGCAGGTCGGTCTCGGGGTCGATGAGCAGCCGCTGCGTCGCGCCGGCCGCGGTCGCCCGCTGGCCCTCCGGCAGCGCGTCGACGACCTTGAGCATGGCCGACGCGAGCGCGGAGCCCAGGCCGAACGCGTGCGCGCCCCGCCGTGACCCCGCGACCAGCAGCGCCAGCGCCTCGTCGTGACTCAGCCCGGTCAGCTCGGTGTGGAAGCCGGGCAGCAGCGCGAACCCGCCGTGCCGGCCGCGTTCGGCGTAGACCGGGACGCCGGCGGCGGACAGCGCCTCGATGTCGCGCAGCACCGTCCGGGTGGAGACCTCCAGCTCGCGGGCCAGCCGGGTCGCGGACAGCCGCCCGTGCTGACGGAGCAGCAGGACCAGCGAGACCAGCCGGTCGGCGCGCATGCGGAAGAGCCTACTGAATACACGACAGAAGGTGTCGTGATTCGCTGCGAGGCTGGTCCCATGACGACACAGACGCAGCGAGCGGCGATCAACCCGTGGACGTGGTCGGCGGCGCTCGGCTTCAATCAGGGCGAGCTCGTCACCGAGCCGGCCCGCACCCTGTACCTCGCCGGGCAGACCGCGATGAGCGGCGATGGCACCCCCCAGCACGCGGGCGACCTGGCGGCGCAGCTGGCGCTCAGCCTGGACAACCTGGAGGCGGTGCTCGACGAGGCCGGCATGTCGCTGGCGAACCTCGTCCGCCTCAACGTCTACACCACCGACGTCGACGGGCTGTTCGAGCACTACGGTGTGCTGGCGGCGCGGCTGGGCGCCGCCGGGGTGGCGCCGGTGACCACGATGCTCGGGGTGACCCGGCTGGCAGTGCCGGCCCTGCTGGTCGAGCTGGAGGGAACGGCTGTCGCGTGATCGTGACCATCGGCGTCTACGGCTTCGACGCCGAGTCGTTCCTGCGCCGGCTCCGGGACGCGGACGTCCGCCTGCTGCTGGACGTGCGCCAGCGGCGGGCGGTCCGCGGACCGGAGTACGCGTGGGCGAACTCGCTCCGGCTGCAGGCGGCGCTGGCCGGGGCCGGGATCGCCTACGCGCACCACCCCGAGCTGGCCCCGACGACGCGGTTGCGGCAGCTCCAGTACGCCGAGGACGACCGGCAAGGCGTCGGCAAGCGCTCGCGCCGGGAGCTCGCCGCGGAGTACGCCCGCCGCTACACCGCCGAGATCCTGGACCGCGCCGACCTCGCGCCGATCGTGGCGGCGCTGCCGGACGACGCGGCCGCCGCCCTGTTCTGCGTCGAGCGCGACCCGGAGGCCTGTCACCGCTCGCTGATCGCCCGGCGGCTGGCCGAGCGGCACGGCGTCACCGTCGAGCACCTGCGTCCGGCGTGACAGCCGTGGCGTGGAAGCGCTGGGCGTCGTGGCGGGGGGAGGCGCCGAAGCGGCGCTTGTAGTCGCGGCTGAACTGGGACGGGCTCTCGTAGCCGACGGCGTGCGCGATGCCGGCGATGTCGCCGTGGTCGGCGAGGACGCGCACCCGCGCCTCCTGCAGCCGCAGCTGCTTCTGGAACTGGATCGGGCTCAGCGACGTGACAGCCTGGAAGCTGCGGTGGAAGGCGGACGGGCTGAGCCGGGCCATCCGGGCCAGCTCGTCGACGCGGACGGGGTCGGCGTAGCGCTCGCGCAGGAAGCGCACCGCGTGGGCCACCCGGTTGAGCCGGCTGCCGGCCAGGCCGAGCTGGCCGACGGAGGCGCCGTGCGGGCCGCGCAGCAGCAGCCAGGTCAGCTCGCGTTCGACCAGCGGCGCGAGCACCGGAAGATCCCGCGGCCGGTCCAGCAGCCGCACCATCCGGGTGACCGCCTCGACGAGGTCGTCGCCGGCGTCGCCGACCATGACCGCCGGGGGCGTGGCGCCGGTGGCCCGGGGGAGCGCTGCGGCCGCCGGATGCAGCAGCAGCTCGGCGATCAGCGCCGGCCGCAGCGTCAGCGCGAACCCGAGCGCGGGCGTCTCGCGGCTCGCCCCGATGAAGTGGCCGGTCGTCGGCAGGTCGACCGACGTGACGAGGGACTGGCCGGCCCGGTACGTGTACACCTGGTCGCCGACGGCGAGCCGTTTCGCGCCCTGGACGAGCAGCACGGCCAGCGTGCCCGTCATCGAGAACTCGGGCGGGCCGGCGCTGCTGATCGCCGAGATCACGGCGCTCTCGCCGATCGGCACCTCGCCCGGCGCGTGCCGGGTGTGCCGCCGGATCAGCTCGCGCAGTTCGTCCATGGTTCGATTCCGTCCGACTGAGCAGGATCGGGCAAGAGGTCGCGACGAATGCTCTACCTCTGAGCGGCCCGTACCGGCTTGACTTGTCACGTCAGAGCCAGTGTACGGAAAGAGGGAAGAGTATGAGCGTCGCAGTGATCATCGGGGGAAGCGCCGGGATCGGGCAAGCTGCCGCCGTGGCGGCAGCCCGCCGCGGGTTCGGCGTCGTCGTCACCTACCGGCAGCATCCGGAGGGCGCCGACGAGACGCTGCGAGCGGTCAAGGAGCTCGGCGGGACGGCGGTCGCGCTGCCGCTCGACGTCGGCGACGTGGCCTCGTTCGGCGGGTTCGCCGAGCGGCTGCGCGAGACCGTCGCCGCGACCTGGCAGACGGATCGGATCCAAGCGCTGGTCAACAACGCCGGCATCGGCGAGAGCGCGATGCTCGGCGACATCACCGAGGAGCTGTACGAGCGGCTGCACCGGGTGCTGCTGAAGGGGCCGCTGTTCCTCACCCAGGCGCTGGCGCCGCTGCTCGCCGACGGCGCCGCGATCGTCAACACCAGCAGCTCGTCCACCAAGGCGGCCGGGCTCACCCCCGGCTACTCGGTGTACGGATCGCTGAAGGGCGGCCTGGTCGTGCTGACCCGCTACCTGGCCAAGGAGCTGGCCGGCCGCGGGATCCGGGTCAACTCGGTGTCGCCCGGCCCGACCCGCACCCGCCTCAGCGACGACGCGTTCGAGCGGTTCCCGGAGCTGATCGCCCCGCTGGCGGCGCGGACGGCGCTCGGCCGGATCGGCGAACCGGACGACGTCGGCGCCGTCATCGCGTTCCTGATCTCCGACGACGCCCGCTGGATCACGGGCCAGGACATCGAGGCGTCCGGTGGCTACGACCTGTGATCGGCTCGCTCAGCCGCTAGCGTCGGCGCGTGGCCTTCGACTACGACAGTGAGCTGCGCGACCTCGACCCGCCGTTCCGGGCCGCGCTCGGCATCCGCGCCGGCGACCGGGTGCTGGACGTCGGGTGCGGCAGCGGCCGCACGACGCTCGACGCCGCGCGGATCGCCGCCGACGGCGGCGCGCTGGGCGTCGACGTCTCCGCTGCGCGGGTCGAGGACGCGCGCCGCCTCGCGGCCGCCGAGGGCGTGGCGAACGTCGCGTTCGAGGTCGCCGACGCCCAGTCGCACCCGTTCGTCACCGCCGGGTTCGACCTGGTGATGAGCCGGTTCGGGACGATGTTCTTCGCCGACCCGGCGGCGGCGTTCGCGAACCTCGCGCGGGCGTCCCGGCCCGGCGGCCGGCTGGCGATGATGGTCTGGCAGGACCGCGCCGCCAACGAGTGGGCCGGCCCGCTGATCGACGCCGTCCTGGGCGGGGCGGAGCAGCGTCCGGCCGACGACAGCGCGTTCTCACTCGCCGACCCGGACGCGACGCGGGCGCTGCTGACGTCCGCCGGGTTCCGCGACGTCGAGTTCGCCGAGGTCGCGCGGCCGGTCTGGTACGGCGCCGACGTCGACGAGGCGTTCGACGCGGTGGTCCAGCTGCAGGACGTGCGGGAGGTGCTCGGCCGGTTCGCCGGCGCCGGCCTGGATCGGGCCCGGGAGCGGCTGCGCGCGCAGCTCGCCGCGCACGCCACTCCGGCGGGCGTGCGGTTCGACGCCCGCGCCTGGATCGTCACCGCGCGTCGCTGACGCGGCGGCGGTGATCACTCTTGCAGGAACGCCGTCACCATCGGCAGCATCAGGTCGGGCCGGATGACCTGCATGTGCGGCGTCCCCGGCAGGATCGCCAGCTGCGCGTCCGGGACCAGCCGCTTCATCTCGACGGCGTGCTCGAGGCGGACGAAGTCGGTGTCGCCGATGATGATCAGGACCGGCATGGTGAGCCGGGCCAGCTCCTCGTCGGTCCACCCGTCGAAGTCGTGCACCGCCGGCTGGACCACTCCCACGGACGCGAAGAAGTCCTCGGTGCGCGGCGCAACGTCCTCGAAGGCGCGGATCATGGCCGCCCCCTCCGCCTCGGTCGGCATCCGCGGCGAGTCCAGGTCGAGCGCGGTGATCTCGGGGTAGTAGGCCTCAGACCGGGTCGCCCCGAAGTGTGAGGCGGCCACCACGAGCCGGCCGACCCGCTCCGGCGCGACGACGGCGACGTCGGTCGAGACCAGCCCGCCCAGGCTGTAGCCGAGGAAGTCCGCGCGCTCGATGCCGAGCCGGTCGAGCAGCGCGATCACGTCCTCGGTGCACTGCCGGATGGAGAACGGCCGGTCGCCGAGGGCCGTGTGCCCGTGCCCCTGCAACTCGACGCCGATGACGGTGCGCTCGGCGGTCAGCGTCGGCAGCAACGCGTCGAAGCTCCCGTGGAACGTGAGCATGCCGCCGTGCAGCATGATCAGCGGCGGACCGGGCCGGTCGGCGCCGAGGATCTCGTAGTAGAGGTCGATGCCGTTCACCGAGGCGTACGTACCCTGTTGCCGCATGCCCGGAGTGAATCATCCGGCCGGTCGGCCCGTCTTGTATCGAACCGAAGCCGCCTCACAGCGCCAGGAACGAGACGCCGGCCCTCAGCTCGGCCGGGGTCTGACCCGTCGCCCACCGCATCGCCCGGGTGAGCTGCGGATGGTCGTAGTACCCGCAGGCGCTGACCACGTCGGCGATCGCTCGTCCCGCCGTGAGCAACTGCGCGGCCTGCCGTGCCTGCTCGATGGCGACGAGCTTGCGGTGCGAGATGCCGGCCGACCGGCGGAACCGGAGCTGCGCCGTCCGCTCCGACATGCCGCGTGGTCGTTCCCCGTGCCGGATCTCGTCGACGAGGGGGTCGAAGCGCAACAGGCCCGTGCGCACCAGCCGGCCGACGAAGACGTCGACGTTCTGCTTGGTCGGCAGCTCCCACTCCCGGTTGTCCAGCAGCATCCGCCTGCCCGGCAGGACCGGCACCAACGCGTCTCTGTGGTCGGTCAGCCCGGAGGGCGGGTGCAGCGGCAGATACGCGCCGAGGCGCAGCTCGACGCCGAAGAACTCCCAGCCCTCCGGGCAGGTCAGTGACGTGCCGACCGTCTCCGGGCCGTGCAGATGCACCTGCACCACGCCGCCGTTCCGCGAGAACGAGATCATGGTCGAGGCCTTGACCGCCGAGGCGAACCCGGTCGTCGCATGACAGCTCGCCGACCACACCCGCTGGACCAGCGGGAGCTCGCCGGCGACGGCGGTGAAGGTCAGCCCCACGCGGTGCCATGGTAGACGGTGCTGCCGCCGGCGATGAGTTCCGGCGCCGGGCCGGGTCCGTAGCCTGTGCAGGACGCGACCAGGAGGGCTAGATGAGCCGCATCTTCTCCAGCTTCACCATGTCCCTCGACGGCTTCGTCGCCTACCCGGACGACTCGGTCGGCGATCTCTTCGACTGGTACCGCAACGGCGACGTCGAGGTGACGCCGGCCGGGTACCCGATCACGTTCCGGATGTCCGCCGCCTCGGCCGACTACTGGCGGCGCAACGACACCGAGGGCGTGTTCGTTTGCGGCCGCCGGATCTTCGACCACGCCAACGGCTGGGGCGGCCGGCCGCCGAACGACTCGCCGACGTTCGTCGTCACGCACCGGCCGCCGCCGGCGAACTGGCCGCCGGTCCCGGACGCGCCGTTCACCTTCGTCGACTCGTTGGAGAGCGCGCTGGACCAGGCCCGGGTGGTGGCGGACGGCCGCGACATCAACGTCGCCGGGCCGGACATCGCCCAGCAGTGCCTCAACCTCGGCGTGCTGACCGAGGTCCGGGTCGACCTGGTGCCGATCCTCATGCGGGCCGGCGTCCGCTACTTCGACAACCTCCAGAACGAGCACACGCACCTCGAGCTGATCGAGCTCGTGGAAGGCAAGAATGTCACCCATCTGCGCTACCGGGTCAGCTACGACTGACCCCGGCATCGGAAGGGGCGGCGATGGGGGCGTTCGTCAGGCTGGCCGGGCTGCTGGCCGCGACCGGACTGGTACTGGGCGGGATCGGGGAGCGCCCGCCGCGCCTCCCGCCGATGGAGGGCGGCGGCGGGGCGAGCCTGCCGGACTGGCCCGCGGACACGCCGTGGACCATGCCCGACCTCGGGCTGTGCATCGACCGGCCCGGCGAGATCACCCTCACGGGCGCGACGCTGGAGCACAGCGACGGGCTGCGCCTGGACGCGTTCGCGGTGCGGGAGGCGGACTGGACCGGGACCAGGTACCCGGCGCCGGCGGACGGCTCCGGCGTCGCGACGCTGGAGGACTACGGGTTCGACCCGGCGGACCGCACGATCGACACCGTCTGCCCGGCCGACGAGACCGACCCCGACGCGCCGCTGATGCAGCTGGGCCTGCAGTTCTCCAAGCCGTCCGACGCGACGGCGCGCGGCGCGGTCGTCGCGCTGACCTATGACTCGGCGGGGCAGTCGTTCGTGCACCGGATCTGGTTCGAGCTGGTGCTCTGCGAAGGACCGGTCGACGCCGCCGGGTGCCAGCCCTTCTGAGCCGGCTCGTAGGATGGCGGGCACCGTGAGGAAGGGGTGGCCGGGTGCCGACGCTCGCCGCCTGGACCGGCCGTCCGGTCCGGCAGCGGCGCATCGTCAGCGCCGCGTTGATGCTGGTGGTCGCCCTGCTGTGGTGGCTGGCGCTGCCGCCGCGCGACTGGTGGGTGCTGTTCCCGCTGGGTGTGGCCGGGTTCGTGCTGGCGCTGGCCGGGCACCGGCTGCGCGACCGGCTCTGGCTCGGCGCGCTCGGCGGCGCCGTCCACTACGTCGTCGCGCTGCGGTGGCTGATCGACTTCAACTCGGCGGGCTACGTCGCGGTCGCGGTGCTGGAGACGGTGCTGCTGACGCTGGTCGCGGCGGCGTCGCCGGGCCTGTCGGCCGGGAAGCGGGCCGGCTGGTGGCTCGTCGCGCCGATGCTGCTGGTGCTGCTGGAGGCCGTGCAGTACCGGTTCCCGTTCGGCGGCTTCCCGCTGCCGGCGTTCGGGCTCGGTCTCACCGACAGCCCGTTCCTGGCCGCGGCGCCGCTGGGCGGGGCGCTGCTGGTGACGGCGCTGGCCGCGCTCACCGGCGGCGCGCTGGCGGCGCTCGTCGCGGGGTCGAACCGGGCCCGGCTGGCCGCCGCGGGGACGGCCGTCGTCGCCGTCGGCGCGCCGCTCGCGCTGAGCGGCCTCGACGCGACGGACGGGGCGGGCAGCATGGACGCCGTCATCGTGCAGGGCGGCGGGCCGCGCGGACTGCGGGCGATCTTCGTCGACTCGATGGACGCGACCAACCGGCATCTGGAAACCCTGGAGCAGGTCGAGGGCGAGCCCGACGTCGTGCTGCTGCCGGAGAACGTCGCCGACACCGACGGGCCGATCGCCGGCACCGCGCTGGACGAGGCGTTCGCCGAGCAGGCCCGCCGGCTGAACACGACGCTGATCGTCGGCGTCACCGAGGGGGAGGACGACGGGTTCCGCAACGCCTCCGTCGTGTGGGGGCCCGACGGTGAGGTCGTCGACCGGTACGAGAAGGAGCACCGGGTCCCGTTCGGCGAGTACATCCCGCTGCGCGGCCTGTTCGAGGCGCTCAGCGACGACACCCGGTTCGTGCCGCGCGACGCGATCGTCGGTACGGGCGACGCCGACGTGGAGGCCGCCGGGCGGCCGCTGGCGATCGTCATCTCCTACGAGGTGTTCTTCGCCGACCGGGTCGCCGAGGGCGTGCGCGACGGCGGCGAGCTCGTGCTGGCGCCGACCAACGCGTCGTCATACGTCGGCGAGGAGGTGCCGGCCATCGAGGTGGCCGCGTCCCGGCTGCGGGCACGCGAGTTCGGCCGCACCGTTCTGCAGGCCGCGCCCACCGGCTACTCCGCGATCGTCCTGCCGGACGGGTCGGTGGCCCAGCTCAGCGGGCTGGGCACGCAGGAGCTGCTGGAGCGGGAGGTGCCGCTGCGCACCGGGCTGACGCCGTACGCCCGCACCGGCGACTGGCCGGTCCTGACCTTGGTCGCGCTCACACTGGCCGCCGCGTATGTCACGGCACGCCGGGCTGTCTCGTCTCGGGTGAAGGGAGTAGACACCGGACGAGGAGCGTGACGTCATGCGGGTGTTCGTGGCGGGCGGCAGCGGGGCGATGGGGCGGCGGCTGGTGCCGCGCCTGGTCGCACGTGGGCACGAGGTCACCGCGACCACGACGAGCCCGGGCCGGCTGGGGATGCTGAGCCGGCTCGGCGCCACTGGCGTGCTGATGGACGGGCTGGACCCGGCGTCGGTCGGCGAGGCGGTGGCGCGCGCCCGGCCCGACGCGATCGTGCACCAGATGACCGCGCTGTCGCCGGAGCACATCGGCAAGCCCGACTTCCGGCACCCGGAGCGGTTCGCCGCCATCACCAACCGGCTGCGGACGTCCGGCACGGATCACCTGCTGGCCGCCGCCGAGGCGATCGGCGTCACGTACGTCGTCGCACAGAGCCTCGCCAACTGGCCCGCGAACCGCGCGGCCGGCCCGGTGACCGAGGACGAGCCGCTGGTGACCGAGGACCTGCCGCCGAGGCTGCGAATCGTCAGCCGGCCGCTGCGCTACCTCGAGGAGGCGGTGGTCATGGCCGGCGGCGCCGCGCTGCGCTACGGCGGCTTCTACGGACCCGGCGGCGGCATCGAGGAGCAGATCGACCTCGTCCGCAAGCGGCGGATGCCCGTCATCGGCGGCGGCGCCGGGTACTTCTCCTGGGTGCACATCGACGACGCGGCCGACGCTACCGTGCTGGCGATGGAGCAACGGGCGAGCGGGGTGTTCAACATCGTCGACGACGAGCCGGCCCAGGTGCGCGAGTGGCTGCCGTACCTGGCCGAGTGCGTCGGCGCGAAGCGGCCGCTGCGGCTGCCGGCGTGGCTGGTCCGGCCGCTGGCCGGCGAGATGGGAGTGGCGATCATGACCCAGGGGCGGCCGTTCGCCAATGCCAAGGCCCGGCGCGAGCTCGGCTGGGAGCCGCGCTACCCGTCCTGGCGCGAGGGTTTCAAGGAGGAGGCGGCATGAGGGACGCCGAGGAGTTCGAGGAGCTGCGGCCGCTGCTGTTCTCGATCGCGTACCGGCTGCTGGGCAGCGTGAGCGAGGCCGAGGACGCGGTGCAGGAGACCTGGCTGCGCTACCAGGGCACGGCGACGCGGCCGGTGTCGGTGAAGGCGTACCTGTCCGCCGTCGTCACCCGGGTGTCGATCGACGTGCTGCGCTCGGCCCGGGTGCGCCGCGAGGAGTACGTCGGCCCGTGGCTGCCCGAGCCGCTGGCCGACGACCCGTACGAGGACCCCGCCCGGTCCGCCGAGCTGGCCGACTCGGTGTCGATGGCGGCGCTGTTGCTGCTGGAGCGGCTCAGCCCGCTGGAGCGCGCGGTGTTCGTGCTGCGCGACGTGTTCGCGTTCGGCTTCCCGGAGATCGCCGCAGCGGTCGGCCGGTCCGAGGCGGCCTGCCGCCAGCTCGCCGTCCGGGCCCGCCGGCACATGGACGAGGGCCGGCCGCGGTTCGAGGCGGACCGGCGCGAGCGCGAGGAGCTGGCCGCCCGCTTCTTCGACGCCGTCCGCGACGGCGACGTCGACCAGCTGCGCGAGCTGCTCGCGGCCGACGTGCAGATGGTCGGCGACGGCGGCGGCAAGGCGCCGGCGCTGGCCAAGGGCGTGGTCGGCGCCGACAACGTCGCCAGGCTGACCGCCGGGTTCTTCCCGGTCCTGACGCAGATCGGCGCCGTGCTGGAGCCGCGCACGCTGAACGGCCAGCCCGGCGCGGTGGTCCGTGACAAGGACGGCGCGCTGATCGGGACGATGACGCTGGACGTGCTGGACGGGAAGATCCAGGCGATCCGGTCCGTCGTCAACCCGGACAAGCTCGCTCACCTCGGACCGCTCTCCGACGCGTGGGCGCTGGCGCACGAGGTCCGCCGGGCCCGTCGCGGCTAGGGGGTGGCTGACGGATCTTCGGCGGCGCGGATCGACGCCCAGACGCCGACCGCATCCGCCAATATCCGTCAGACACCCCCTAGGCGTGATCGCGCAGCTCGTCCGGGAGGTGGCTGAGGTCGTTGAAGAAGGCGACCGCCGGTGGCAGACCGGTGCGGTACTCGATCAGCGTCAGCCCGGTGTTGGCGCTGTTCAGGCCGAGCCAGCGCAGCGGCGGCGCGTCCAGCGCGTGCCGCACCAGCCAGGCGACCTGGAAGGCGTGGGTGACCAGCACCTCGTGGATGTCGTCGCCCGGCGGCGGCGTGGCGAACCGGGCGACGAGCGCGGCCGCCAGGCGGTGTCCCTCGGCGGTCTCGGCGGCGTCGTAGCCGTCGAAGAAGCCGGCCCAGGACGGCGGCAGCTCGGCCGGTGCGGGGACGTACGGGACGTGGTCGACCAGCTCCTCGGCGGGTGCGACGGGCACGCCGGCGAGGTGCGCGGCGAGCTCCTGCGCGCTGTCGGTGGCCCGCGGCAGCGGTGAGTGCCAGACGGCGGCGACGGGGACCTCGGCCAGGCGTTCGCCGAGCAGCCGGGCCTGGCGGCGGCCGTCGTCGGTGAGGACGCCGAGCGCGTCGGCCCTGCCGTGCCGGGCGACGTAGAGGTGTCTGACGCTCATCTCACTCCTCGGTCGTGACGGTGCCGGCGGCGCCGTCGACGGTGATGGTGGCGCCGTCGCGGATGCGGGTGGTCGCGCCGTCGACGCCGACGACGGCCGGGATGCGCCGTTCGCGGGCGACGATCGCGGCGTGCGAGAGCGCGCCGCCGGTCTCGGTGACCACGCCGGCGGCGACCCGCAGCAGCGGCGTCCACGCCGGGTCGGTGAACCGGCAGACCAGCATGTCGCCGGCGCGGACCCGGCCGAACCCGTCCGGGCCGTCGATCACACGGGCCGGTCCGGTGGCGACGCCTCGACTGGCCGGCGTGCCGGTCAATGCGGCGACCGTCGCGGCTGGTGCCGGCGGCGGGGGAGCGACGGTGACCGGACGGGCCTGCAGCAGCCAGAGCTCGCCGCCGGCGATCGCCCACTCGACGTCCTGCGGGCCGCCGAGCAGCGCTTCGACCCGCCGCCCGAGCCGGGCCAGGGCGTTGGCCGTGCCGTCGTCGAGCACCGGGCGGCCGCGCTGGTGGGTTGCGGCCCGGGTGACGACGCCGTCCGCGCCGACCCGGTACGCGTCGGGGGTGACGGTGCCGCCGACGACGCCGGCGCCCAGCCCCCACGAGGCCTCGATCACGACGTCGTCGCCGGTGAACAGCACACCCGACACGTCGGCCTCGACCAGCCGCTGCACGATGACGGCCATCGGCGCCGCCGCGGCGCCGTCCCGGTAGGCGACGGCGCGGTCCGAGTGCGCCGACGCCCAGCAGGTCCGCACCGCCTTCGTCACCGCGGCGGCCCCGCGCACCCCGAGCACCGTCTCGTACTGGCCCGCCGCCGACGCATGCGCCGTGTCCTCGTCCGCCGCCGACGACCGGACCGCCACTGTCACCTGATCATCTTCTGGAAACGATCAGGTGACGAAACCGGCCGGGCCGCCGCCGTCTTCGTCACCTGATCGTTCTCGGCAAAACGATCAGGTGACGAAGCGGCGACGAGCCCGGACAGCCCGGAGAGCCCGGCCCGGACGGCGGCGTCGAGGTCGACGCCGGGGCCGGTCGCGGCGAACGGCAGCACGAAGCCGTCCGGCACCGGCAGCCCGGCCCGCAGCAGCGCGCCCAGCCCGGCCGCCTTGCCGCCGCAGGTGCCCGCGACGGCCTCGGCCAACGGCACGATCACGCGCCACCCCTTCAACGAGTTGTTGACAACGTTCCGTTGATGAAACACGATCGGGCCATGACCCGCAACCCCGACCACAGCCAGGCCGGTCGCGAGACCGCGGCCCGGCACCGGCTGCTCGCGCTCGGCGCCGACGCCCTGGAGCCGCGCCCGTGGCGGCCGCCGCCGGTGCCGCCGTCGGACGTGGACCTCGCCCACTACGCGCTCTGGCGGGCCGGCGAGCTGGAGCCCGACGACCTGCGGGCCGGGCTGGCGCTGCTGGCGGCCGCCCGCGCCGAGGTCGACGGGCTGGAGGCCGGCCTGCTGTTCGTCGCCCGCGGCGCCGGCCTGACCTGGGCCGACATCGCCGCCGCGATGGGCTTCAACTCGCCGCAGGCCTGCCAGCAGCACTTCACCCGGCTGGCCGCACGGCGGGGGAGCGGCGCGTGACCACCCTGCTCGTGCTGCACGCCGTCCGCCTCCGCGGGTTCGCCGAGACGCCGGACCTGGCCGCCCGGTTCGGCCTGGACCCGGCCGAAGCAGCGGAGGCGCTGGAGGACGCGCGGGCCCGCGGCTGGGTGACGCACGCCGAGTTCGCCGGGCTCGGCGGCTGGTCGCTGACGGAGTCCGGCCGGGCCGAGAACGAGCGCCTGCTGGCCGCCGAGCTGACCGAAGCCGGCGCCGCGGCCGAGGTCGAAGCGGTGCACGCGGCGTTCCTGCCGCTCAACGCACGGCTGCTGCGGGCCGTCACCGACTGGCAGCTCGGCGCCGCGAGCGCGGACGCGGGCGCGCGGGCCGAGCTGGCCGCCGTCGGCGCCGGGCTCGCCCCGCTGGCCGCCCGGCTCAGCGCCGTCCGCCCGAGGTTCGGCGGCTACGACACCAGGTTCGCCGCCGCGCTGGACGACGGCCGGATCGACGACACCGACGCCGACTCGTGCCACCGGGTCTGGTTCGAGCTGCACGAGGACCTGGTCGCGACGCTCGGCCTCAGCCGGGAGTGACGTCAGGCTCGCCGGTCAGCCGGAACGACGGAATGAAGTCCGGGTCGGTGAGCGCCGGCCGGTCGGCGCGGAACGCCTCGATCGGGTGCTCGCTGACGCCGGTCGTCGCCAGGGAGGCGAGGATCCCGCCGAGCAGCGACGCGAACTTGGCGGCGTGCCCGGCGCCGATCGCGGCGACGATGCGCGGGTGGCCCGGGACGTGGTCGAGGACGAACTCGCGGTCCGGCGGCAGGTCGTAGACGCAGGTCTTGCTGACCAGCTCCGGGCCGGCCGCGCCGGGCAGCCGCTGGCGCAGGAACGCCGCCACCTCCTCGGTCGCGGCCGGGTCGGGCAGCTCGCTGCGGGTCTGCTGGGTGACGAAGCGGCCGCTCAGGTCCCGCGCGGCCTTCACCGCGACCTCGCCGTAGACCGGGAACCCGTAGAAGAACGGGTCGCCGTGCCACATCCACATCGGGAACCGGTCCGGGGCGAAGTCGCGCAGGTTCGGGGTGGCGAAGTAGCTGACCTGCTCCTGGCTGAGCGTGATGGGCCAGTCGACGCCCAGGCTCACCAGCAGCTCGGGGGTCCAGGACGCGGCGCACAGCACCACCGACCCCGCGGTGAACGAGCCGCGGCTGGTCGACACCGTGACGTGGGTGTCCGACGAGGACAGCCCGAGCACGGCGGTGCCGGGCGCGAACTCGACGCCGTGGGCGCGGGCCAGCGCGATGTGCGCGGCGGTGGCCCGGCGGACGTCGAGGATGCCGCCGTCGGGCTGGAACAACCCGACGACGTCGTCGTCGATGCGCCACTGCGGCCACCGCGACCGGATCTCGGCGGCGTCGAGCCGCTCCCACGTCACGCCGGCGCCGGCCAGGGGCGCGAGTGAGGCCTCGTAGGCGGCCAGCTCGCGTTCCCCCGGGGTGCCGGTGACGGCGAGGTCGAGGCCGCCGACCTTGAACACCAGCTGCAGTCCGGTCTCCTCCTCGACCTCCTCCCAGGCGGTGTACGCGGCCGGGGTGAGCGCGGTGTAGACGGTGGAGTGGTAGGTGTGCCGGATGATCCGCGAGTGGTCCTCCGACGCCCCGCGGGTGTGGCCCAGCTCGTACTGCTCCAGCACCAGCACGTCCGTGTGGCCGGCCGCCGCCAGCCGGTACGCCGCGGCCGAGCCCAGCGCACCGGCGCCGATGACGATGTGGTCGTAGGCGGTCCTCACGAGCGGCCCGCCAGCACGGGAGCGAAGTGCGCGGCCAACAGGTCGGTCAGCGCGTCGAGGTAGCGCGCCCCGCGGGCCGCGTCGGCCGGCCGGGCGTCGCCGAGGACGCCGGTGCCGGACAGCGCGGCGGTGCCGCCGGTGAACACCCGCCGGGCGGTCTCGTCGTCGAAGACCCCGTCGAAGCCCTGGACGGCGGCGCTCATGTCGACCAGGTCGGGCCGCTCGGCCAGCAGGATGGATGTCTCGGCCTCGCCCGCGTGGACGCCGCCGATCTCGGGCGGGATGCCGTCGTCGCGGCCGACCCGTTCGAGGACGGCGATGAACGCGGTGAGGTCGGTGTAGGGCACGAACCGCGCGCCGCCGACGTCGCCGCCGGTGGACTCGAGCAGGTCTGCCAGCGGCGCGAAGTTGCCGCCGTGGCTCGGCACCACCAGCACCGTCTCGAAGCCGTGCGCGGCCAGGCTGCCGACGTACTGCCGCACGACCGCCTGGAACGTCTCGGTATCGAGGGTCAGCGTGCCGGGGAAGGCCATGTGGTGGGTGGCGACGCCGAACGGCACCGTCGGCCCCACGACGACGTCGCCCAGCCGCGGCGCGAGCCTGACGACGAGGGCGTCGCCCAGCAGGGTGTCGGCCGAGAACGGCAGGTGCGGGCCGTGCTGCTCGGTGGAGCCGACGGCGAACAGCGCGGTCCGCCGTCCGGCGTCGAGCGCGGCCCGCACCCGCGGCCAGGACACGTCGGTCAGTCGCAGCACTCCGGCGCTCATCGCCCCATCGAACCATGAGCGCCGGAGGCTGTCTTCGTCGGTCAGCGCGACTCGACCACCTGGAAGGTGAGCGTGTCGGCGAAGCGCCGGCCGTGCACGTCGGTGGCCGTGACGTGCGCCCGGTGCGTGCCCGGAACCAGGTCGGCCGGCAGGTCGAAGCGCCACAGGTGCATGGTCCGGTCGGCCACGCTGCCGCCGTGCACGAGCTGCTCGGCGACGGCGGCCGGGTCGGAGTACTCGACGCCGACGAGCTGGTCCTCGCCCTGCATGGCCTGGGTGCGGACGGCGGGCTGCGGCCGGCCGCGGTCGAGGCGGACGGTGACCGTGGAGCCGGTGCCGCCGATGAAGAAGTTCGTCGTCAGCCAGGTGCCGCCGGCGAGGTCGGCCCGGTCGACGACGAGGGGGTCGCCGAGCTCGGGGGCCGGGCCCACCGGGTTGCGGTTCCACGCCGAGCGCGCGACGAACCACTCGCGGTAGGCCGGCGTGTTGAGTGCGAGCTGGGTCTGCACCCGGTCGTTCTCGCCGGTGACGGTGAACCGCTCCTGGAACTCGGCGTCGTCGAGCTCGAGGGTGAGGACGCCGGGCCGGCCGCCGTCGCGCTGGAGGGCGGTGGGGTAGCCGTTCTCGGTGACCCGGCCGGAGAACCAGTCGCCGGCGATCGCGCCGACGGTCAGGTGCGGGAACGGCAGGCTGTCGACGCCGAAGATGTCGCGCCAGCCCTGCATGGAGTCGCCGGTGCGCAGGTTCTCGATCGAGTGGCTGTGCCCGGCCAGCGCGACCGCCTTGCGGCCCTGGAGCAGCTCGTACACCTCGCGGACCTGGTCCACCTGGTGGATCGCGCTGCCCTCGTCGGCCCAGTTGAGCAGGCCGATGTGGCCGGCGATGACGATGAGCTTGTCAGGGTCGACCTCGGCCAGGTCGCGGCGCAGCCACTCCATCTGGGTGGCGTCGATGAAGCCGTTGTAGCGCGGCCGGTTGACCGGGTCGTTGCACTCCGGGCGCAGGCCGTCGACGTTGTCGAGATCGGGGGTGCAGGGGTAGCGGACGGTGTTCAGCGCGATGACGTGCGCCTCGCCCACGTCGTAGGAGAAGTACGCCGGCGCGAGCTGGGCCCGGAACGTGTCGAACGAGTGCTCGGCCGTGGTGGCGTCGAAGTCGAGGTCGTGGTTGCCGGGCAGGAACCGGGCCGGCCCGTTCGTCTGCGCCGTCAGGCCCTTCACCTCGTCGTAGAGCGAGAGGTCGTCGCCGACCACGTCGCCGACGAAGAGGCTGCCGCAGCCCTGGTAGTCGTGGCGCCGCGAGAGGTCGCGGATGGCGCCCTTGCGGGCGTACTCGACCTCGGTGATGTTGTAGGTCTGCAGGTCGCCGGCGATGATGCAGTTCAGGTCGCTGTCGTCGGTGAGCTCGCTCTCCACCAGCGGGAAGTTGACGGCGTCGGGGATCGGGCCGGTCGGTGCGATGCCGCCGTAGCGCAGCTCGGGCGAGCCGGCCGGCAGGTGGTTGTAGTGGAACTGCGCGACGTTGGACTCGTCGACGGGCACCTGGTAGCCCGCCGGCTGGGTGACGAAGACGGTCATGTTGTCGTAGACGGGCAGCTGGTAGCGGCCGCGGCGGTCGGTGGTGACCACCTCGCGCCCGTTGGAGACCTCGACGCCGGCCAGGCCGCGCTCGGTCCGGTCGTGGCGGCTGTCGCGGTCGCGGTCGACGAAGACGGTGCCGTTGAGGACGGTGGGGTCGGCGGGGCCGTCGTCGCCGCGGACGACCTCGATCAGGCCACGGTAGGCGTTCTCGTCCCAGTCCTGGTGCCGGGCGGAGGCGGCGGCGCCGGGCGTGGCGACGGTGGCGGTGACGGCGGCGATGCCGGCGAGTGCGGTGAGGCCGGCGGTCGCGGCGAGGACGCGTTGTCTCGAGGACATACAGGGTTCTCCCGGGTGTCGTCGGTGCGCCGGCCGGGCCGACCGGCACACCGCGACCCTTCCGGATCATCCGGAACATCCCGATAACGCAGCCCGACGCGACCATGACCGCCCGGTTGTCTTCGGGTCGTCAGGCCGGTAGCGGGAGGACGGTGTCTTGGCGCGGGCATCGCCTACGAATCGGCGGCAGGTTAGGCTTTCCTCACTTGCCGCCTGGTTCGAGGAGCGTCGATGCGGTTCTTCCGCGCGGAGGTCATCGACACCCGTCCGATCTGCGCCGACATGGTGCGGGTCGTGTTCGGCGGGCCGGGTCTGGCCGGGTTCGCATCCACCGGCGTCGGAGACGAGTACCTGCGGATCTTCTTCCCGCCGGACGGCGCCGAGCCGGTGCTGCCCGTCGTCGACGAGCGCGGCCGGTGGAGCTACCCCGACGACGCCGAGCCGGCGCCGATGCGCACGTACACCGTGCGGTCATTCCGGCCCGGCCGGCTGGAGATCGACTTCGTGGTGCACGACGGCGGCGTGGCGGCGGCCTGGGCCCGGACGGCCGCGCTGGGCGACGTCGTCGTCGTCAACGCGCCGACAGGCATGTACGACCCGCCCGCCGAGCTGCGCTGGCAGCTGCTGCTGGCCGACGCCGCCGGGCTGCCGGCTGCGACGCGGCTGCTGGAGACGACGCCGGCCGGCGTCCGCACCCGCGCGGTGTTCGAGGTGGCGACGCCGGCGCACCGGGTCGCGGTCCCCGTCGGCGTCGAGGTGGCCTGGCTCTACGGCGGCAACGGGCACGGCCCGAGCCGGCTGTCCGGCGCGCTGCGTGCCGCCGAGCTGCCGCCCGGCACCGGCTACGTGTGGGTGGCCGGCGAGACCGCCGTCCTGCGCGACGCCCGCCGCTACCTGCGGCACGAGCTGAAGCTGCCGCCGTCGGCCTACAAGGTGGTCGGCTACTGGACCGACAACGGCGAGGAGTACAACCGCCGGCTGGCCGCGCTGGACGAGGCCACCCAGGAGTGGCTGCTCGCGCCGTGGGAGAGCGACGCCGACGAGGAGGACCAGGAGGACGAGTACATCGCCCGATTGGAGTCGCTCGGGCTCTAGTTCGGCGCTTTCTGGGCCGCCCACCAGGCGTTCTCCTGCTCTACCAGGCATGCATGGGTGGTAGAGCAGGAGAACGCCTAGCTACGCACCGAACGGCGCGCCAGCGCGGCGCCCCACGTGCCACCTGGTGTTCTCACCCTCCGCGGAGGAGGTGTGTTCCGGCCGGAACGGGGAATCCTGGCTCCATGGAGATGAGGGGGAGCCGATGACCTGGCCGATCGCCGCCAAGCTCCGCTACGTCGACGACACGCTCAGCTGGCTGGCCGACTACCGGCGGCGCTGCGACGACCCGGGCGAGCTGCTGCGGATCCAGTCCGCGATCGACGGCTGGCTGGACGAGCGGCTAGGGCTGATGCGCGCGGCCCAGCGGGTGGGCCTCGCGCACGACCGTCACGCGCCGAGCAGCGCCGCGTAACTGCCCGGTGTCCGTCCGAAGTGCCGGCGGAACGCGTTGATGAACCCGTTGACGCTGCGGTAGCCGACGCGCGCCGCGACAGAGGCGACCGGCAGCCGGTCGGCCAGTAGCGGCAGCGCCGCGCGGAGCCGGACCTGGGTGCGCCAGTCGGTGAACGTCATGCCGGTCTGCGCGACGAACGCGCGGCGCAGCGTCTTCTCGCTGACGTGCAGGGCGGCGGCCCACTCGCGCAGGCCGCGCTGGTCTCCGGGGTCGCGCACGATCGCGTCGGCGAGGTCGCGGGCCTGGCCGTCGAACGGCATCGGCACGTCCTTCGTGGCGGCCGGGTCGGGGCGGAGCACGTCGGCCAGCAGCGCGCGCGCCCGCTGCGCGGCGTCGTCGGGCAGGTCCGGCCGGGCCAGGTAGAGGATGACCTGCCGCAGCATCGGGTCGGCGGCGACGACCGTCGTGCGGGTCCACGGCACCGGGCAGTCGGCCGGCCAGAGGTAGAGGCAGTACAGCTGGGTCGGGCGGGTGGCACGCAGCGCGTGCGGGGTGCCGGCCGGGATCCACACCGCCTGAGACGGGGGCAGCAGCCAGGTCCCGCCGGCCTCGACCACCAACTGGCCGTGCGCGACCCAGGACAGCTGGTGCTCGGCGTGCTCGTGGACGGTGAAGCCGCTGAGCCGCGGCAGGTCGAAGCGGCTGAGCCAGAACTCCTCGGCGCCGTCGAGCCCGCCGCCGCCGAACGCGCGCGCGAACACCACACCTCCAGGCCGTCGTCGTCCGCGGCCTGATGTGAGGCGACCGCTGGGTTGGACCACCACCAGGTTAGTCGACCCTAACCTGGGCCGGTGACACCCGACCACCCTCGCGCCCCTGGACGCCGGCTGCTGCGATCGCTGTTCCACCGGCGGCGGCGCGTGCTCGTCACCGGCCTGGCCTGCGCGCTGGGCGGTCAGCTGGCGTATCTGGCCACGCCGGCGCTGGTGCAGCGCGCCGTGGACGGTGGGCTGGAGGCGGGCGCGCCGGGTCAGGCGGCCGGCTGGGCTGTCGCCGTCGTCGGGCTGGCGCTGGTCGTGCTGGGCGGTGGGCTCCTGGGGGAGCGGCTCACCCGGCACGCCGCCAACGCGACGGCGCAGGACCTGCGGTCGCGGCTGCTCGCCCGGGCCGGGGCGGCCGACGGCGCCGTCACCGCCCGCTTCGACCGCGGCGACCTCGCCTCACGGGCCGAGCGCGACGTGCTCGCCGTCGCCGACTGGGTGGACAAGCTCACCTACTGGACGCTGGCGCTGAGCACGATCGTCGTCGTGGTGCCGGCGGTGGCGACGCTGCACCCGCGGCTGCTGATCGTGACCGCTGTGATGGCGCCCCTGGTCGTCGGGACGCAGCTGATCTTCCCGCCCCGGTTCGCGGCGGCGGCCTCGCGACTGGCCGCCGCTCATGCCGCTCGTGCGGGTGCGGTCGAGGAGCTGCTGTCCGCGGCCGGTGCGGTGCGCGGCCTCGGCGGGACGGGCCGGTTGGTCCGCCGGCACGGTGCTGCCAGTGGTGAGGTGACCGTGCACACGCTGGCGCTGGCCCGGATCGCCGCCTGGTGGGCCGCGGTGCCTCCGTCGGTGCCGCGGATGGCGATCGCGGCCGGGCTGCTGACCGGCGGGCTGGCGGTGCTGGACGGCGGGCTGAGCATCGGCGGTCTGATCGCCTACACGTCGTGGATGACGATGCTGACCGTGGCGTTGAGCTTCCTCGTGCTGCTCGTGTCGAACCGGCGGGAGGCGGAGGTGTCGGGCACGCGGATCGCCGAGGTGCTGGACCTCCCCGGCCCCGCCCCGAGGCATGCGGCTGGCGCGGCGGCCGGCGCCGATGCGGCCGGTGTGGCGGATGGGGCCGATGTGGCGGATGGGGTGGCCGTAGGCGGCTCGGTGGGGGTAGGTATGACCCGCCCCTCTAGGGAGGGTGCCCACCCTACGGGCGGGCACCGACAGGGTCCGGCGCCTGGCGTCGCCGCGGGGGCGACGTCGGGCGAGACGGGCGCGGCCGGTTCCGGCGGTCGCGGCGTGGCCGCTGGGCGCGGCACGGCTGACCCGGTCGGGCGCGGCGCGACGGATGGGGCCGGTGCGGCAGACGGGGCGGACGCCAGTGGCTCGATGGGGGTAGGTATGACCCGCCCCTCTAGGGAGGGGGCCCACCCTACGGGCGGGCACCGACACGGTCCGTCGGCGCTGGTCAGGCTGCCGGAGCGGGGCGAGCTGGTGCTCGACGCGCTCTCCGTGCGCACCGGGGCCGACGGCGCCGCGACTCCGCCGCTGTGGCTCACCGCGGCGCCGGGCGAGCTGGTCGTGCTGCGCGGCCCGGTCGGCAGCGGCAAGTCCTCCGTGCTGCGGGCCGTCGCGAGGCTGGACGAGCCGGCCGCCGGCGCGATCACGTTCGGCGGCGTCGACATCATGGGAACCGACCGGACCGAATGGTGGGCCGTGATCGGCTACGTGCCGCAACGCCCGCTCGTGCTGAGCGGCACCGTCGCGGACAACATCCGGCTCGGCCGCGACACCAGCGACGACGACGTCGAGTGGGCCGCCCGCATGGCCGGCGCCGACGGGTTCGTCCGGGCGCTCCCGGCCGGCTACCAGACCACCGTCGGCGAGCGCGGGACGACGTTGTCGGGCGGGCAGGTGCAGCGGCTGGCGCTGGCCCGTGCCCTGCTGAACCGGCCCGGCGTGCTGCTGCTCGACGACGTCACGTCGGCGATCGACGTCGGGACCGAGCGGGCGATCCTGGACCGGCTGCGGACCGAGCTGCCGGACACCGCGATCGTCGCCGTGTCGCACCGGACCCAGCTGTGCGACCGCGCCGACCGTGTCGTCGACCTCGCGGTCCCGGTCACCGTGGGCAGCGTCGATGGCTGAGGCGCCGATCCTCGACGAGGCGCCGCAGATCCGCGGCGTCTACCGGCGGTTCGCCGTCGTCGCCCGGCCGTACCGGCGGGCGGCGCTCGGCGCGCTCGCGGTCAGTGTGCTCAGCGCCGGCGCGCTCGTGTCGATGGCGCCGATCATCGGCCGGGCGATCGACGAGCTGGTGCAGCGGTCGCGGTCCGGGCTGTTCACCGCGGTCGCCGTGCTGGCCGTCGTCGTGGTGGCGCGGGTCTTCCTGCTGCGCACCTCCGAGGTCCTGCTCACGCGTACGGGCGAGCGCGTCGTCCGGTCCCTGCGCGACACCGCGGTGGCCAGGATCGCGGCCGCGCCGCTGCGCTTCCTGGAGTCGCACCGGGTCGGTGACCTGCTGCAACGCACCACCGGCGAGGTCGCGACGGTCACCGACTTCGTCCGCCAGCAGCTGCCCGACGTGGTGAACCTGTCGCTGTCGCTGCTGCTCACGCTGGCCGTGCTGGTGACGTACTCGCTGCCGCTGACGCTCATCACGCTCGCGGTGACGATGCCGGCGACCTGGCTGGTGATCCGCTGGTTCCGGCGCGACGCGGCCGGCTCGTCCAGCCTCGCGACGGCCCGCAGCACGGAGGCTGT
>NZ_POTW01000092.1 GCF_003236295.1 Jiangella anatolica | reverse complement strand
ACCCCCGCCCCTCCAACGCCCACAAGCAACAAGGCGCGACCGGGCCTCAGTTCCGGGTCAGGACCGCCCGCAACTCCGGCAGCGCCCCCAGCTCCGCCTCGACCAGCCGCTCCGCCGTCGTGACGGAGTCGACGAGCGGGTGACTCGCTACGGCCGCGACCGCCGCCCGCCTCGAGCCGGACCGGGCCGCGGCGATGGTGGCCCGCTCGGTCGCCTTCACCGACGAGACCAGCGCGGCCGCCGCCGGATCGAGGGCGCCGGCCGCGAGCGGGTGGGCGCCGTTGCGGCCGACCAGGCAGGGCACCTCGACGACGGCGTCGGCGTCCAGGCCGGGCAGCGCCGAGCGGTTGCGGACGTTGAGCACCAGCGTGGCCCGCTCGTCGGCGGCGATGGCCCGCATCAGCGCCAGCGCGACCTTGTCGTAGCCGCCGCCGTCGAGGTCGGCGGTGTCGCGGTTGCCGACGCCGGCGGCCTCGCGGCTCTCGGCCATGTAGGTCGCCTCGCGCTCCTGGCGCACCTCGTCCCACCGCGCGGCCGCGCCGGACCCGGACGCGTCGGAGCCGTAGAACCCGGCCTGCTGGGTCTGCAGGAATTCACCGCGCGTCGCGGGCGCCGACACCGCTGACGCGATCGCCTCGCGGGTGAAGTAGTAGTAATAGAGGTACTCGTTCGGCAGCGTGCCCAGCGACCGCAGCCACGGCGCGCCGAACAGCTTCCCCTCCTCGAACGAGCCGAGCGCGTCGTCCGAGGCGAGCAGGTCCGGCAGCACGTCGCGCCCGCCGACGAGCACGCGGCGCAGCCACCCCAGGTGGTTCAGCCCGGCGTAGTCGAACCAGGCGTCGCTCATCGGGACGTCCAGCGCCCGGGCGACCCGGCGGAACAGCCCGACCGGGGAGTCGCAGATGCCGATGACGCGGTCGCCGAGCACCGAGCTCATCGCCTCGGTGACCATGCCGGCCGGGTTGGTGAAGTTGATGACCCACGCGTCCGGGGCCTCGGCGGCGACGACGGAGGCGATGTGCAGCGCGACCGGCACCGTCCGCAGCCCGTACAGCACGCCGCCGGCGCCGGTGGTCTCCTGACCCAGCACGCCGAGCCCGAGCGCGGACCGCTCGTCGCAGGACCGCCCGGCCAACCCGCCGACCCGGATCGCGGAGAACACGAAGTCGGTGCCGCGCACGGCCGCCGCGAGGTCACTCTCGACGACGAGCTTCGGCCCGCCGCCGCCGGAGCGTTCCTCGAGCACCGCCTGCACGGCCCGCACGCGCTCGGCGTCGGTGTCGTGCAGGACGATGGTGTCCACGCCGGAGTCCGAGCTCGCCAGCGCGCGATGCACCAGCGGGACGCGGAAGCCGCCGCCCCCGAGGATCGTCAACCTCATACGAGAACCACCTTCACACCGTTCTCCCGGAGCGCGTCGAGGGCTTCGGTGCCCTCGGCCGCATCAGTCACGATTACGTCCAGGGCCTCGGGTCCGCACACGGTGGCGAACCCCGTCCCCGGGAACTTCTCCGCGTCGGCCAGCAGGACGACCTGGTCGGACGCCGCGATCATGGCCCGGCGCACCGGCACCTCGACCACCGTGGTGTCGACGACGGCGCCGTCGGCGCGCACGCCGCTGGTCCCCATGAACAGCTTGCCGGCGCGCAGCTGCCGGACGGCGTCCTCGGTGAGGAAGCCGACCAGCGACTTGTAGTTGCGCCGCACCACGCCGCCGAGCAGGATCAGCTCGATGTCGGGGTCGGGCAGCAGCTCCTCGTAGACCGCCATGTTCGCCGTCATCACGGTGACCTTGCGGCCGCGCAGGTGCACGGCCAGCCGGTGCACCGTCGTGCCGATGTCGAGCAGCAGCACGTCGCCGTCCTCGACCATCTCGGCCGCGCGCCGGGCGATGGCGTCCTTGGCCAGGTGCGCCTCGGTGGCGACGGCCGCGAACGACGGTTCCAGCGACGGGCTCGCCGCCGCGCCGCCGCGCACGCGGGTGAGCAGGCCCTGCTCGTCGAGCCAGGCGAGGTCGCGCCGGATGGTGGCCTGACTGACGCCCAGGCGGGTGCCCAGCGTGGACACCGCCACCGGACCCTCGGCACGGAGGATCTGCATGATGAGCTCATACCGGCGCTGCGCAAGCACGGCTGAACCATATCAGTCATCTTCGCTCAATCGAACAGCAGTCACGCCGAAACATGCGCAGAACTGCGCGATAGGCCGGGTTTGTACCGCAGACGACACGGGCGATGCATCACAACCGCTCATATCTTGTCATTTGCGCGCAGCCGCACTAGGGTTCGAGCAACCCTTGGGAGGAGTGCCGTGTCCAACATCGCTCGTGACCCCTACCGCGCACCGTCGCGCCACGATCCGCTGGCCGCGCTGCGTGCGGACGGCGGTCCCGAGCTGGACGTGTTCCTGACCGGCACCGTCTTCTTCGACATCATCTTCATCGGCATGGAGGGCCCGCCGAAGCAGGGCACCGAGGTGTGGGCCGACGGCATGGGCTCCAGCCCGGGCGGCGTGGCCAACCTCGCCGTCGCCGCCGCGCGCCTGGGCCTGCGCACCGGCCTGGCCGCGACGTTCGGCGAGGACCTCTACGGCGACTACTGCCGCCAGACACTCGGCGTCCAGGAGGGCGTCGACCTCACCTACTCGCGCTACGTGACCGGCTGGCACTCGCCGGTGACGGTGTCGATGGTCTACCAGCGCGACCGCGCGATGGTGACCCACGGGCACCGGCCCGCGGCGCTGGACCGGCTGGTCACGCACCCGCCGCAGGCGCGCTCCTGCTTCGTGGACCTGGGCGGGGAGCGCGAGCCGTGGGTCGACTCCGTCACCGCGGCGGGCGGCCGGGTCTTCGCCGACCTCGGCTGGGACCCGGAGGACCGCTGGGACCTCGGCCGGCTGCGCGAGAGCCTGTCCGGCTGCTACGCCTTCTCCCCCAACGCCGTCGAGGCGATGAGCTACACCCGCACCGACAGCCCCGAGGCCGCGGTGGAGAAGCTGGCCGAGCTGGTGCCGCTGGCGGTCGTCACGAACGGCTCCGACGGCGCGCTCGCCTTCGACAAGGACGCCGGGCGCCCGGTGCGGGCCGCCGCGGTCCCCGTCGAGGCACTGGACCCCACCGGCGCCGGAGACGTGTTCGTCGCCGGCCTGATGGTGGGTACGCTGGCCGGCTGGCCGCTGCTGCACCGCCTGCGGCTGGCCAACCTGGGCGCCGCGCTGTCGGTGCGGCACTTCGGCGGCGCGCTGGCCTCACCCGGCTGGGGCGACATCGCACTGTGGTACCGCGAGACCGGGTCGAAGGACCCGGCGCTCGCGGCCGACTACGAGTTCCTGAGCACGATCGTCCCGGACGACGCGGTACCGGAGGTGTCGCGCGCGATCGCGACGCTCGGCTTCCGGGCCGGCCGCTGAACCGGGCACCTGGGCACGTCGACACATTCGAAAGGGCCGACTCTCATGACGTTGTCGATCACGAGGACCAGAACGGGACTGGCCGCTGCCGCCGCCGTCGCGCTGCTGATCGGGGCCTGCGCTCCGGGCAGCGACAACGACGACGACGCGAGCAGCGCGCCGTCCGCGGGCGACGCCGCCACCGACCCGTCCGAACTGGGCGACGTCACGCTGACGGTGTGGGACCAAGAGGTCCGCGAGGGACAGACCGAGCAGATCGAGGCGCTCAACGCCGCGTTCGAGGAGCAGTACCCGAACATCACCATCGACCGGGTCTCGCGCTCCACCGACGACCTGCGCACGACGCTGCGCCTCGCGCTGTCCGGCGATGACGCGCCTGACGTCGTCCAGGCCAACAACGGCCGCCCCGAGATGGGCCAGTACGTCGCGTCCGGCCTGCTCACGCCGCTGGACGGCTACGCGGAGGCGTACGGCTGGTTCGACCGGTTCCCGGAGTCGGTGCGCGCGCTGGCCTCCTACAGCGAGGACGGCGCCACCTTCGGCGACGGCGACCTCTACGGCCTGCCGCAGATGGGCGAGATCGTCGGCCTCTACTACAACAAGACCAAGCTCGACGCGCTCGGCCTGGAGCCGCCGCAGACCACCGACGACTTCGTCGCCGTGCTGCAGGCGGCGCAGGCGGCCGGCGAGGTGCCGATCCAGTTCGGCAACTCCGAGCCGTGGGCCGGCATCCACGAGTTCGGCTTCATCCAGAACCAGTTCTCCGACGCCGAGACGATCCGCAACCTCGGCTTCGGCCGGCCCGGCTCGTCCTGGACGTCCGAGGACAACGTCGCCGCGGCGGACGCGACCCGCGAGTGGGTCGACGCCGGCTACTTCGTCGACGGCTTCAACGGCGTCAACTACGACAGCGCCTGGCAGGCCTTCGCCCAGGGCACCGGCGTGTTCTTCGTCGGCGGCACGTGGCTGGTCGCGGACCTGACCTCGGCCATGGGCGACACCGTCGGCTTCGTGCTCCCGCCGGCCGGCGCCAGCGGGCAGCACCTGGTCACCGGCGGCGTCAGCATCCCATGGGCGATCCCGGCCAACAGCGACGCCAAGGAGGCCGCGGCCGCCTACATCGACTTCATCACCAACTCCGAGGCGATGACGGCGCTGACCGAGGCCGGCAACCTGCCGGTGATCGAGGCCGACCAGCAGACCACCACCGGCCTGCAGTCGGAGGTGTTCGCGGCGTGGGCGCAGGCCGGCGAGGAGGACCTGCTGGTCCCGTACCTGGACTACGCGACGGAGACGTTCTACGACACGCTCACCGTCGCGGTGCAGAACCTCATGGCCGGTCAGAGCGACACGCAGCAGTTCCTGGACACGCTCGAGACCGAGTACAGCGCGGCCACCGGTAGCTGATGGCGCTGGCGGCGGGGCGGGGACCCGGCGAACCACGCCGGGTCGCCTACCTCTACATCCTCCCGGCGCTGCTGGTCTTCGGCCTGTTCGTCCTGGTCCCGCTGGCCCGCACGGCCCAGTTCTCGCTCTACGAGTGGAACGGGCTGGGCGCGGCCAGCTGGGCCGGGCTGGAGAACTACCGCGCCGTCTTCACCGAGCCGCAGCTGCGTGGCGCGTTCGTCCACGCGCTGGTGCTGGTGGTGTTCTACGCGGTGATCCCGGTGACGCTCGGGCTGCTGCTCGCGGCGGCGATGAGCCGGGCGGTGCTGCGCGGCATGGGGTTCTTCCGGGTCGTGCTGTTCCTGCCGCAGGTCATCCCGATGGTCGTGGTCGCGATCGCGTGGCGGCAGATCTACGAGCCCAACGGACCGCTCAACGACGTGCTCCGCTTCGTCGGGCTCGACGCGCTGGCCCGGCCGTGGCTGGGCGACTACACGTGGGCGCTGCCGTCGGTCGGCATCGTCGGCACCTGGGTCGGCACCGGCCTGTGCCTGGTGCTGTTCCTGGCCGGCATGTCGCGCGTCCCGCGCGAGCTGTACGAGGCGGCCCGGCTCGACGGCGCCGGCCCGTTCCGGGAGTTCCGGGCCATCACGCTGCCGTCGCTGCGCGGTGAGCTGGCGGTCGCGCTGACGCTCACCGTCATCGCGGCGCTGAAGACGTTCGACCTGGTCTACGTGATGACCAGCGGCGGCCCGGGCACCGAGACCACCGTGCCGTCGTACCAGGTCTACAACAACGCGTTCCTGCTCGGCCGGGTCGGCACCGCGACGGCGCTGGCCGTCGTGCTGACGCTGCTGCTGTTCGTGGCGACGGTCGCGATCAACCGGGTCGGCGAGAGGGGGCAACGATGATGATCTCGCGAGGCGAGCGGCTGGCGAACTACGCCGTGCTGGCCGTGTTCGCCGTCCTCGCCGTGTACCCGGTGCTGCTGATCCTGCAGACCGCGCTGTCCAACGACCAGATCGGCGGCGGCGGGTCGTTCCATTTCGAGAACTTCGCCGACGCCTGGGACCAGGGCCAGTTCGGCTCCTACCTGCGCACCAGCATCATCGTCGCGGTGCTGGTGGTCGGCCTGTCGACGCTGTTCTCGGTGCTGGCCGGCTACGCGTTCGGCACCATGCGCTTCCGCGGCTCGGAGGTGCTGTTCTACGTCATCCTGCTCGGCATCATGGTGCCGGCCGAGGCGCTGGTCATCGCGCTCTACTTCGACCTGCGCGAGCTGGGGCTGACGAACACCCTGGTGGCGATCGTCATGCCGCAGGTGGCGCAGTCGACGGCGTTCGGCACGTTCTGGATGCGCGCCTACTTCCGCGGCAGCTCCCGCGAGGTCGTCGAGGCCGCCCGCCTCGACGGCGCCGGGCACTGGACCACGCTGTGGCGGATCCTGGTGCCGATGGGCCGGCCGGCGCTGACCACGATGGTCGTGCTGGTCTTCATGTGGACCTGGAACGAGTTCCTCATCCCCTTGATCATGGCCACCGACGAGAGCCTGCGCACGGCTCCGCTCGGGCTGGCCTTCTTCCAGGGGCAGTACACGTCCGGAACGGCGCTGCTGGCCGCCGGTGCGACGCTCGTCGCGCTGCCGGTGGTCGTTCTCTACCTGTTCCTGCAGCGCCACTTCATCCGGGGGATGGTCGAGGGCGCGGTCAAGTAGCGCGCCCTGTTCTACCCGTCACCACTCGAGAGGAGTCACCATGCGAGCAGCCAGACCCGCTGCTGCAGCCGCCACCGCAGCTCTCCTCGCGGCGACGCTTCCCGCGGCCGCCGCACCGGCCGCATCGGGAACGCCCGCCCCGAAGACCGACGCCGTCGACCTCGACGTGCTGTACATCGGCGCACATCCGGACGACGAGGCGGGATCGCTCTCGGCGTTCGGTCAGTGGAATGAGTACGACGACATCCAGGCCGGCGTCATCACGGTCACCCGCGGCGAGGGCGGCGGGAACGCCGTCGGTCTCGAGGAGGGCCCGGAGCTCGGCATGCTGCGCGAGGCCGAGGAGCGCCGCGCCGTCGGCAACGCCGGCGTCGACAACGTCTACAACCTCGACGAGCTCGACTTCTTCTACAACGCCAGCGCACCGCTGTCTGACCAGGTCTGGGGCGACGACGCGCTGGAGCGAGTGGTGCGGGTCGTCCGTTCCACCCGGCCCGAGGTCATCGTCACGATGAACCCGTCGCCGACCTCCGGAAACCACGGCCACCACCAGCAGGCCGCGCGCCTGGCCGTCGAGGCCTACGAGGCCGCCGCCGACCCCGAGGCGTTCCCGGAGCAGCTGTCCGAGGAGGGCCTGTCGACCTGGCGGGTCTCGCGGATCCTGCGCGGCGGCGCCACCGGCACCGGCGTCACCGGCTCGGCCTGTGAGACCACGCCGTACACGCCGGCGGATACGACCGACCGCGTGTTCGGCGTCTGGCAGGGCCGGGTGTCGGAGGAGACCGGCGAGCTGTGGGCGCTGCGCGAGCGGAAGTCGCAGTGGGAGTACGTCAGCCAGGGCTGGGCGGTGTTCCCGCCGCCGCCGACGGACCCGGAGCAGAACGGCTGCGACTGGTTCACGCTGATCGCCAGCCGGACGCCGTACCCGGCGACCACCGCGGGCCCGACCGCCGCGCTGCAGGGCGCGCTGCTGCCCATCGAGGGCGGGCTGCCGCTCGGCACCGAGCTCACCATCGACCCGGATCCGTTCTACGTGCTGCCGGGCGAGTCGTTCACCGCGACAGTGCAGGTCAAGGCGCCGGCCCGCAAGCCGCTGGTGCAGCCGGCGCTGACGGTGTCCGGTCCGGACGGCTGGACCGCGACGGTGCCGTCCGGCGCACTCCCCCGCACGCTTCGCCCGGGCCAGGAGGTCAGCGTCGACGTGACCGTCACCCCGCCGGCCGACGCAGCGCCCGGTCAGCGGGTGGCGCTGACGGCGACCCTGGACACCCGGTCCGGCAGCGGCTCCAACGAGGCCGCCGTGGAGACCACGCCGGCCGTGCGCGGCGACCTCGCGCAGCGTCCCGAGGCCGAGGTGTTCGCCGGCTGGACCGCCGACGTCGACCTGCCGAAGTTGGTCAGCCTGATCGCGCCGATCGCGTCGGTGGGCACCGGCCGCACCCAGCCGGTCTCCGTCGACGTCACCAACGACGGCCTGACGCCGGCCGCCGGCTCGGTCACGCTCGACCTGGCCGACGGCTTCACCGCGTCGCCGGCGTCCGTGCCGTTCTCGGGCCTGGCGCCGGGCGAGTCGACCACGGTGACCTTCGACGTCACGAACACCGACACCGCTCTGCCGACGTCGAACCGGGCGCCGGGCGGCGGTTACCCGTTCCAGATCGTCACCGACTTCGGCTCGGGCACCGACACGACGAACGCCACGCTCGAGCTCGTGCCGACGACGACGGTCCCGCAGGTGTCCACCGCGCCGACGATCGACGGCGTCGCGGGCGAGGGCGAGTACCCGGGCGAGGTCATCGACTCCTCCACGATGTGGGAGGGCCAGGCGGCGCCGGCCGAGGACGCGTCCTCGACGACCCGCGTGAGCTACACCGATGACGCGCTGTACGTGCTCGTCGAGGTCACCGACGACGTCCTGGGCACCGTGCTGCCGCTGGAGGACTGCAAGCGGCACTGGCGCACCGACTCCGTCGAGATCACCGTCGACCCGCGCGGCACCTCGTCGAACACGTCGACGACGTTCAAGACCGGCATCTTCCCGACCACCGTGGAGGGCGACGCGTGCTTCCAGCGTGACGCCGACAACCGCCAGGGACCGGGCGCCGAGACCGCGCCGGGCATGGAGGTAGCCGCGGTGATGGGCGCTAGCCGGAGCCAGAGCGGCCACGCTGGTTCGTGCGGCTCCTGCGGGTGTGCGGCCTGCGCGGGCGGCGCCACCGCCGCTCAGGGCTACACCGGGTACACCGTCGAGGCGAAGATCCCGTTCGACGTGCTGCCCGACAACGTCGACCCCGAGCGGATGGGGTTGAACGTGCTGGTCTACGACTCGGACACGCAGGACAAGACCGGCCAGACACGGATCGGCTGGTCGACGTTCAACGGCGTGCAGGCCGACCCGTTCCGGTGGGCACTGGCGACGCTGCCGGGGCTGGCCGACGCGGGCTCCGATCCGGTCGAGCCGATCATGCCCGACACGGCGGCGCTGAGCGTGAACTCGCCGCAGAGCATCGCGCAGTCCGCCGAGGACGGCGTCGGTCTCGGCGGCGGGCCACGGCTGCCGTCGCGCACCGCGTCGATCACGTCGGCGGAGGCCTCCGGCGACACCGTCGAGGTGCAACTGCGGACCCGGTCGGCGGGCCAGGCGAACGTCTTCCTTTGGGACGGCGAGAGCGTGGTCGGCCAGACGTCGGTGGAGGTCGGCTCCGGCCGGACGACGCTCGACGTGCCGGTGACCGGCGGGTCCGGCGACCTCACCGCCCTGGTGGCGTTCATCACCGACGACGGCACGCTGGCGCTGTCGGAGGAGGTGGACTGACCGCCCTGGAAATGATCACGTGAAGTTGGTGTGCTCCCGCTTCCCCAGGCATGCTTTCCTGGGGAAGCGGGAGCACGCATGGTTAACGTGATCATTCCCGGCCGGGGCGAGGTCAGGGGGCGGTCAGGGCCAGCGCCGGGGCGAGGCGGGCGGCGCGGATCGCCGGGTACAGGCCGGCCAGCGCGCCGATGAGCAGCGTCGCGCCGACCCCGCCGGCCATCGCCCAGACGGGCACGACGACCGGCCAGCCCTGCGCCGTCGCGTAGGCCGCGGTGACGCCGATCCCGGCCAGCACGCCCGCCACCCCGCCCAAGGCCGACAGCAGCAGCGCCTCGCAGACGAACTGCACCCGGATCTGCCCGCGGGTGGCGCCGAGCGAGCGCCGCAGCCCGATCTCGGCGCGCCGCTCCAGCACCGAGATCACCATCGTGTTCGCCACACCGACGCCGCCGACCAGCAGCGCGACCGCGCCGAGGCCGAGCAGCAGTGCGTTGAGGGTGCTGTCGGCCGCGGCCTGGGCGACCAGCGCGTCCGACGGGCGGGCGACGTCGACCTCGTGCGGGGCCGCCGGGTTCGCCGCCGCCGCGAGCACCGCCTGCACGTCCTCGACGGCGCCGTCGGCCGCCCGGGCGTACACCGTGGTCGGCAGCCCGTCGAACCCGAGCAGCGCCTCGGCGACCGGCCAGCCGACCAGCGCCGACGTGTCCAGCTCGGGCGCCAGCGGCACCGGGTCGAGGATTCCCGTGACGGTGAACCACTGGCCGCCCAGCCACACCGTCTGCTCCGGCCCGGCCGCGCCGACGCCGAGCCGCTCCGCCGCCGTCGCGCCCAGCACGACCGCCGGGTACTGCGCCGTCGCCGCGTCGAGGAAGGCGCCGCTGGCGACCGTCGCCGCTACGGTGTCCAACAGGGCGAGGTCGGCGGCGAGGACGGCGAGGCTGTTGGTCTCGCCGGACGGGATGAGGTCGTTGCGGTAGACCGCGGTGTCCGGGACGACGCCGATCGCCGTCACCGAGGTCACGGGCCCGATCTGCCCGACCATCCCGACCGACTCGGCCGGCAGCTGGGCGTCCGCGCCGAACAGGTCCTGGCCGGGGCCGGCCGAGAGCAGGTTGGTCCCCAGCGCGTCGAGCTGGCGATTCAGCTCCTCGCGGCTGGACGTGGAGATGCCGACGACGGCGATCATCGCGGCGATGCCGATCGCGATGCCCAGCGCCGACAGCACCACCCGGGTCGGCCGGGACCGCAGCCCGGCGCCGCCGGTGTGCACGACGTCGGCCGGCCGCAGCCGGGCCGGCCGCAGCGTCGCGGCGGCGCTCACGACGTCACCCGCCCGTCGCGCATCTCCACCCGGCGCGGCAGCGCGGCGGCGATCTCGCGGTCGTGCGTGATGATCACGACCGTCGTGCCGGCCGCGTTCAGCCCGCGCAGCAGGTCCATCACGCCGGCGCCGGCCACCGAGTCCAGGTTGCCCGTGGGCTCGTCGGCCAGCAGGAGCGCCGGCCCGCCGACGACGGCGCGGGCGATGGCGACGCGCTGGCGCTCCCCGCCGGACAGCTCGTGCGGCCGGTGCCGCAGCCGGTGCGCCAGCCCGACCCGCTCCAGCGCCTCCTCCGCGCGCCGCAGCCGCCGCGACCGCGACGCGCCCGCGTACAACAGCCCGTCGGCGACGGTGTCCAGCGCGGCCACGCCGGTCGTGAGGTGGAACTGCTGGAACACGAAGCCGATGGCCCGGGCCCGCAATGCCGACAGCTGCCGGTCGGTCAGCCCGGCGATCCGGTGCCCGGCGATGCGCACCTCCCCCGACGTCGGCCGGTCCAGGGTGCCGATGACGTTGAGCATCGTCGACTTCCCCGATCCGGACGGGCCGACGATGCCGACCAGCTCGCCCGGCTGGATCGTCAGCGTGACGCCGCGGACCGCGTGCACGCCGCCCGGGTATGCCTTGGCGACGTCGCTCAGCTCGACGATGCTCATGCCGGCACCCCCACGACGGTGCCGTCCTCGATGCCCGCACCGCTGACCTCGACCAGCCCGGACGCGAACATGCCGGTCTCGACCGGCACGAACTCGGTGTCCGCGCCGTCGACGACCTGCACCGCGTAGCCGCCCTCGGCCAGCGCGACCAGCGCGCCGACCGGGACCGCGAGCACGCCCTGCACTTCCGCGGCCACCAGGCCGACGTCCACCGGCGCGGAGTCCAGCGCGCCGGCCACCGCCGGGTCGGCCAGCGCCAGCGTCACGTCGATGACGGCCGAGCTGGTGGCCGGGTCGCCGGTGTCGACCGCCGTGGCCACCGGGCTGACGGCGGACACCGTCGCGGCCGCGCTGGTCCCGTCCGGCAGCAGCACGGTGGCCGCCGTGCCGGGCGCGACGAGGTGCTGCTGCGCCGGGTCCAGCCCGACGACGACCACCGGCGTGGTCCCGGTGTACGTCAGCACCGGCGCGTTGCCGCCGAGCGTGGCGCCGGGGACCAGCGCCGGCACGGCGACGCGGATGTCCGCGGCCGCGACGACGATCTCGTCCGTGCCGACGGTCCCGGTCTCCTCGACGCCGAGGTCGTCCTGCCACTCCTCCACCGCGTCCGCCGTGGAACCGTGGTACTCGTCGTCGACCTTGAACCCGGTGTAGCCGAGCGCGGCCAGCGCCGACTCCAGCTGGGCGACATCCGGGCCGGTGACGCCGGGTTCGAGCGTCCGGTACGGCGGCACGGTGCCGTGGATCAGCACGACCGGCTCGCCGTCGACGGCGTACACCGGCTGACCCTGGCCGACGACGCTGCCCGGCGCCGCGATCCAGGTGAGCGTGCCGCCGTCGGACTTGGCCGGCAGCTCCACCGGCGTGCCGTAGCCGAGCACGCCCGGCACCTGCACGGTCTGGGTGAGATCGGTGGTCGTGACGGTGGCCGTGGCCGGCGGCAGGCCGTCCGGTCCGTCGCCGTCCGGCGCGGCGCCGCCGCCGATGCCCCGCGCCACCAGCGCACCCGCGGCGATCACCGCCGCGACGCCGAGCGGCACCAGGATCCGCCGCGGTCTCACTGGTCACCGCCCGCGGGCAGCACGTCCTGGCAGGCCTCCAGCGCCGCCTGGAACCCCGGGTTCGTGCGGTCGATCCCGTCGAACAGGCCCTGGCCGCCCGGCTGCGGGTCGGGGAACTCCGGCAGCCCGTTGTCGCGCATGCACTCGGCGAAGGCCTGGTACTGGTCCAGCTCGGCCGGGTCCGGCTCGGACAGCGCGGCGCCCTCGCCCAGCAGGTCCGCGCACGCCTCCATCGCGTCCTGGTAGGCCGGCGAGTCCGGGTCGACGCCCTCGCCGACCTGCGGCCGCCCGGTGGTCGGATCGGGGTCGGCCATGTCGATCCCGTTGTCGCGCATGCACTGGGTGAACGCCAGCGGCCCCGGCTCGGTACTCGGCTCGTCGTCCGGCCCGGCCGTCAGCGCGACGCTCGGCGCGTCCGTCTCCGTCTGCGCCGTCGCGACCTCCGGCGCGTCGCCGTCGTCGCTGCAGGCGCCCAGTCCGGCCACGCCGAGCAGCAGGAACGCCACGGTCATCGTCATCTGTCGAGTCATCATGAGTCCAGCGAAGCGGCCGGCACATAACCAGGGCGTGACTAGTTATGCGCGGGTTACACGGAGTAGGTGACCATGGGAGCATGCGGATTCTCGTGGTCGAGGACGAACGGATCCTGGCCGACGCGGTGGCCGAGTGGCTGCGGCGCGAGTCGTTCGCCGTCGACCTCGCCTACGACGGCGACGCCGCGCTCGAGCGACTCGGCGTGCACGGCTACGACGTCGTCGTGCTCGACCGCGACCTGCCCGGCACCCACGGCGACGACGTGTGCCGGCGGATCCTCGAGTCCGGCGCCGAGCCGCCACGCATCCTCATGCTGACGGCGTCCGCCGGCATCCGCGACCGCGTCGCCGGCCTCGGGCTGGGCGCCGACGACTACCTGACCAAGCCGTTCGCGTTCGCCGAGCTGTCCGCCCGGGTGCACGCGCTGCTGCGCCGGGCCCGGCCGGCCGCGCCGCCGGTGCTGGAGCGGGCCGGCATCCGGGTCGACCCCGCCCGCCGCTCCGTCACCCGCGACGGCCGGCCGGTCACGCTGGCCAACAAGGAGCTGGCCGTGCTCACCGAGCTGCTGCGCGCCGACGGCGCCGTCGTCAGCGCCGAGCAACTGCTGGAGAAGGCGTGGGACGAGAACATCGACCCGTTCACCAACGTCGTACGGGTGACGATGATGAAGCTGCGGCGCAAACTCGGCGAGCCGCCGGTCGTCGAGACGGTGGCCGGCGCGGGATACCGGCTGCCGTGACCCGCTGGACCCTGCGGCTGCGACTGACGGCGCTCTACGGCGGCCTGTTCGTGCTGGCCGGCGCGCTGGTCCTGGCCGTGACGTACCTGCTGGTGCGGCAGAGCCTGGAGTCGATCACCGACCCCGGCCGCGACTCGTCCGACCTCGCGTCGCTGCGCGCGTCGGCCGCCGTCAGCGGCAACGTCGACGAGGTGGTCGCCCAGGTGCAGGCCCAGCAGCAGGCGCTGCAGGACACCGCGCTGGAGTCGCTGCTGACGCAGGGCGCGGTGGCGCTCCTGGTCGTCGGCGCGGTCGCCGCGGCCGGCGGCTGGCTGGTCACCGGCCGCGCGCTGCGCCCGCTCAACGCCATCACCCGGACCGCACGGCGAATCGCCCGCGGCGGCGGCGCCCGTGGCCTGCACGAACGCATCGCGCTCAGCGGCCCCGACGACGAGGTGAAACGGCTCGCCGACACGTTCGACGACATGCTGGAGCAGCTGGACCGCTCGTTCGACGGCCAGCGCCGGTTCGTCGCCAACGCCTCGCACGAGCTGCGCACGCCGCTCGCCCTCAACCGCGCGCTGGTCGAGCTCGCGGTGACCGAGGCCGGCGCGTCCGAGGAGACCCGGCGGCTGGGCACGGCGCTGCTGGCGGTCAACCAGCGCCACGAACGGCTCATCGACGGCCTGCTCACCCTGGCCGACAGCGAGCACGCCGTCACCGACCGCTCCCCGGTCGACCTCGCGTCCCTCGCCACGCACGTGGTCGAACAGGCGGCCGCCGACGCGGCCCAGGCCGGCGTCAAGGTGCGGCTCGGCCCGCTACCACCGGCTGCCACCAGCGGCGACCCCATCCTGCTGGAGCGGCTCACGCAGAACCTGGTCGAGAACGCCATACGCCACAACGCCCCGGGCGGCTGGCTGTCGGTGTCGACGGCCCCCGGCGACGGCACGGTCTCGCTGGTCGTCGCGAACACCGGCCCGGCCGTCCCCGCCGACGAGGTCGAGGTGCTGTTCCAGCCGTTCCGCCGGCTCGGCGACCGGCGCGCGGGACCGGACCGCGGCTTCGGCCTCGGCCTGTCGATCGTCCGCGCCGTCGCCCGTGCCCACGACGGCGACGCAACCGCCGTCCCCCGCCCCGGCGGAGGCTTGACGGTCACGGTCACGCTGCCCGCACGGCGGCCCTGACCCGCGCGGACCAGCGGGTGTGGGGCGGGTGGTTCGTGGAGCCGGCGTAAGAAATCCGCCCGGAAAGGGCGACCACCTACGGAGGCCAGCGGCCGGCTCCACGAACCAGCCGCCCCACACCACCGTTCACCGCGCCGCCCGGCGCCGTTCATCGAAGGGCCGTCCGCTCCACGCCGACGTCTGGCTACGTATCGGGTGATGATCGCCATCACGTCGCCGAGGGCCACGCTGGTGGCCGGTGCGGTCGCGTCCGTGACGGTCGCCGTGTCCGTCACGCTGGCCGGGCCGATTCCTGGCGTGATCCTGCCGGACGGGCCGCTCGGGCTGTGGCGCGCCGCCGACACCGGGCGGCCGGCCTGGAGCGTCCTGGCGATCGTCGCGATCACCGGACTGTCGCTGGCGTTCGTCCGGTTGTACCTGCTGGCCCGCGACGGCGTCGTCGACGTGCGGTGGGTGGCGCGGACGGCGGCCGCCTGGACGGCGCCGGTGCTGCTGGCCCAGCCGATCCTCAGCCTGGACGCGTACTCCTACGTCGCGCAGGGCCAGCTGCTCAACGTCGGCATCGACCCGTACCTGACCGGCCCGATCGTGTTCGGCGCCGGTCCGCTGCTGGACCCGGTCGCGCCGGTCTGGCGGATGACGCCGGCGCCGTACGGTCCGCTGTCGCTGCGGCTGCTGGGCTGGTCCGCCGACGTCACCGACGCCGAGCCGGTGCCGTTCGTGCTGCTGCTGCGGGTGCTGGCGATCGTCGCGGTGCTGATCGCGACGATCGCCGCCGTGCGGCTGGCGCGGCCGGACGCGCGCGCCGCCACCGTGGCGCTGGTCGCGGCGAACCCGATCGTCGTGCTGCACCTGGTCGGCGGCGTGCACCTGGACGTGCTGGTCGGCGCGCTGGCGCCGGTCGTGCTGCTGGCGGTGCGGCGACGTTGGTGGTCGCTGGCGGCGCTGGCCGCGGCTATCGCGTTCGCGCTGAAGCTGCCCGGGCTGGTGCTCGTGGGCTACGTGCTGTGGGCCCGGTTCCGGCAGCCGGACCGCCGGCTCGCCGGTACGGCACGGGTGCTGGCGGTGACTGTCGCCGTGACGCTGGTCGCGGCGGCCGCCGTCCCGGACGGCTGGGGCTGGATCGCGGCGCTCGACACGCCCGGCAAGGTCGACGCGCTGTACACCGTCCCGGCCGCGCTGGCCGCCGTCGTGTACGCGGGCACGGCGCTGACCACGGACTTCGGGGCGCTGCTGGACGGGTCCCGGCTGGTGTGCGCGGCCGCCGGCGCGGTACTGATCGGCTGGCTGCTGGTCCGCGGCGGCCATCCGTCGGCGCCGGTGCGCCGGGCCGGCGCGCTGGTCGGGGCCGCGCTGGTGGTGCTGGCCCTGGCCGCGCCGGTCATCCACGCCTGGTACCTGGCGTGGGCGCTGGCGCTGCTGGCGGCCTGTGCCGGGCTCGCGGGGCAGCGGGGGCTGATCGCGCTGAGCGTCGCGCTCTGCTTCACCGCGCTACCGGATCCGCTGACCCGCTGGCACCACGGGCTGTTGCCGCTGACGCTGGTGCTGCTGGTGGTCGCGCTGCTGGTGACGTTCCGCTGGCTGTCGAGCGTCCACGCACCATCGCCCAGGCATCATGACGTCACCAGCGCCATGCTTTGATGCATGAGGATCACACTGACTCTCGACCCGGACGTCGCGACGATGATCGAGACCATCCGGCGTGAGCGGGGAGCCACGCTTCGCGATGTCGTCAACGACGCTCTCCGCAAGGGCCTCGCACAGACAAAACCCACCAGCCGCGAGGTGTTCGCCACGCGCACGGTCACGCTCGGGCAGCCCAGCCGGCCTGGAGTGGACGATGTCGCTGACGTTCTCGAACAGGTCGAAGACGGATTGCACCCGTGATCATCGTCGGCGCCAAAATCCTTCTCGAAGCGCGCGTCAGCGACCATCTGTAGCACGAGGCAGGACACCGAGGACTCGACACAGCGCTCAACGGCACCGGCCGAGTCGGCCTGCCGCGGGAGAGCCAGCCGGCGTTCGTCCGCCTCGTCACCAACCCGAAGTTCTTTCCCCCGGAGTCGGCGCACGATGCCTCGCGCCAGGTCGGCGAGTGGCTGGATGCCGATCCGACCTTGGTCCAGCAGCGCCGTCGAGCACGGCCTGACGCTTGTCTCGACCGACGGCGACTTCGCCAGGTTCCCCGGGCCGCGCTGGGAGAACCCGATCGCCGAATGAGCGGCATCGCCGCCGGTCGAGAGGCGCGTGGTCAGCGACGCGGCTTGACGCCGTTGACCGTGGAGGTGTCGTAGGCGAAGGTGACCACCGCCGAGCCGATCACGTCGGCGTTGATGTCCAGCGCCTCGGTGTTGACGTTGCCGACGAGGTCGTACTCCGCCGCCAGCGCGTCGTAGACGGCCTCGTCCTGGCCTTCGCCGGTGAGGTTGTCGCAGGCCGAGTGGTAGCACGGGTCGAACGCGACGCCGGCCAGGCCGCCGTACATCTCCACCTGCTCCTCGGTCTTCCCGATCTCGGCGCCGGTGAACAGGCCGCCGGCCGGGATGTCCGCGGCGATGAACGCGCCGTAGTCCGAGCGGCCGGAGAACTCGCTGTCGTTGAACGGCTGGTTCCGGCGGGTGTAGATCTGCTCGAACACGTCCTCGATCTGCGCCGAGCCCTCCGGGATGAAGCCCTCCTCCGCGGTGCCGCCGGAGTTGTCGCCGTCGTAGATGCCGAACATGTAGTTGGGCGAGGCGACCATGTCGAAGTTCAGGTAGAGCGCGATCTTGTCCCGCTCCGCCTGCGACAGGTTCGGCACGTAGAAGTTCGAGCCGAGCAGGCCGGACTCCTCCGCGCCCCACCAGGCGAAGCGCACCTGGTTCTTGAGGTTCTGCCGGTTGATCTGGATGGCGGTCTCCAGCAGCGCGGCGCTGCCGCTGCCGTTGTCGTTGATGCCCGGGCCCTCCTGGACGCTGTCCAGGTGCGCGCCGGCCATCACGACGTTGTCCGGGTTGCCCTTGGTGGTCTCGGCCAGCACGTTCCAGGTCGTGCGTGTGTCGGCGGTGAAGTCGACCTTGACGCGGACGGTGGCGCCGGGCGTCGCGGCGAGGCTGGCGCCGGCGTCGAACGTCGCGAACACCGCGGGGATGGTGAGGCCGGTGGCGTCGCCGATCATCCCGACCAGGCCGACCCGGCCGGGCGCCTGGCCCTCGTTCATCACGACGACGGCGGCCGCGCCGGCGGCCTGGGCGTTGAGCACCTTGACGTTGAAACCGCAGAAGCCGCGCTGGACCAGTGCGACGCTGCCCGGCGCCATGCCGGCGAAGTCGGACGCCTCGCAGCCGCTGTTCGACGTGTTGTCCGGCAGGCTGGGCGCGTCGAGACGCAGGTCGGCCGGGAACAGCGGGCCGGTCGCCTCGCCCTGCGGCACGCCGGAGTCGAAGTCGGCGCGGATGAACTCGCTGCCCTCGTCGTACGTGCGCGGCGACGGGGTGACCCGCTCCAGCTCGGACCGCTCGTCGAAGTACTCGAACTGGAACGCCTGGACCTCCGGCGTGTACCCGGCCTGCTCGAGCTGCTCGACGATGTAGTCGACGGAGGCCGCGTAGCCCGGCAGGCCCGAGGCCCGGTTGCCGCCGTTGTCGTCGCCGATCTCCTGCAGCTCCTCCAGGTGGCCCATGACCGCCTCGAGGGTGATCAGCTTGTTCAGCTGGCGGATCGTGACCTCGTCGTTCGCCGCGTGAGCGGGGACGGTCAGCAGACACGTCGCCGCCAGCACACCGGCACTGGCGGCGGCGACGGCGCGCCTGGTTGGTCGTCTCGTCATCGGGGCAACCTCCTGCACAGGTTCCTGGATGCCGGCCTGCGGACCGGAAAATGATGAGCGAGACACTAGACGGCCGGACGTCTGCGCAGAAGACCTTGACAGCGTCGGATTTGTTACTGTTCCGCGCCGTTCAGTCGCCGGAGTGTTCCACCAGCCACAGTCCGGGGGCCAGCCGGCGGGTCGAGTAGCGGCGGTCCGGACGCAGTCCGCGCGGCGCCGGCGCCGTGTCGCCGGGGCGCGGCGGGCCGCCGTCCGCGGGCAGCCGGATCACCCGCAGCAGGTGCCGGTCGTCGTCCAGGCTGAGCTGGGTGGCGACCTCACGTGGGCCGCCGCCGCCCCGCAGCGGCTGACCGGTCAGCCGGTGCAGCGTGCCGTCGCGGACGAACTCGGCGACGACGTCGCGGTACAGCTCGACGTGCTCGGCCAGCCGGGCGCGCAGCCGGCCGGGCAGCTCGGGCAGCCGCTGCGAGATGCCGAACCGGTGGAACGACGCCGCCAGCAGCGTCGCGCCGAACTCGTCCGGCGTGAGCGCGGCGACGTCGATCGCCTGGCCCGGGTGCTCGCCCCGCCACGGCGACCACGACCAGTGCAGCATCGCCACGGGCGGCAGCAGCAGCCCGGCGGCCCACTCCACCTGCAGGTGGTGCTCGGTCCAGTCCGGGTCGGAGAGGAAGAAGCAGTGCACGTGCCGGGCCAGCCCGAGGTCGATCCGCAGCCCGCCGGACGAGCACGCCTCCAGCACGACGTCGGGATGGTCGCGACGGAACGCGTCGAGCACCGCGTACAGGCCCTCGTAGTGCCGCAGCAGCCCGTCGCCGGCGCCGTGGCCGTGGTCGGTGCGGTCGCAGCCGGCGCCGGGGTCGACGTTGAAGTCCAGCTTCAGCCAGGTCGCGCCGGTCGTGCCGACGACGTCGTCGAGCCCGGCCGCGACGTGGGCCCGGCCGGCCGGCGAGCCCAGGCAGACGTAGCCGAGGAACGCCGGATCGTCCGGGTCCAGCGAGACCGTCGTGTCGCGGTAGCCGACGGGCTCGACCGGCGCCGAGCGCGTGGCGACCAGCTCCGGGTGCTCGCGCCGCAGCCGCGACGCCGCGCCGAGCGCCTCCGCCTCCACCCAGACGCCGAACCCGGCGCCGCGCTCACGCACCGCGCCGGCCAGCGCCGCCAGGCCGTGCGGGAACCGGGCGGTGTTGACCTCGTCCCAGTCGCCGCGCTCGTCGGTCCACCGGCTGCCCTCGTCGGGGCGGCCGAACCAGCCCGCGTCCAGCGTGCACACCTCGATCCCCAGCGAGGCGGCCACCGCGGCGTTGGCCAGGAACGTCGCCTCGTCGATCTCGGCGTCCTCATAGGGCCACCAGTGGTTCCACTCGACCGGCAGCGCGCCGGGTGGCCGGGGCAGCAGGTCGCGGGCGACCGCACGGGTCAGGGCGACGGCGGCAGCCTCCAGGTCCGGCCCGGCCGCGATCACCACCGACGGCGCCCGCCAGCTCGCACCCGGCGGCAGCTCCAGCGCGAACTCCCACGGCGAGATGCCCGCCGTCAGCTCGCCGGACGGATCCAGCGTGATGTGCCAGTTGCCGCTCCACGCCGGCGCGACGATGACGGCGGCGCCGGGTCGCTCCAGCCCGACCCACGGATGCGCGCCGTGCGACGACCGGCCGGACCGGGTCTCGACGACCAGGCCGCCGACTAGGTCCGGCGTCCGCACCGGGGCGAACTCCGCGCCCCACGCCGACGTGAAGTGCAGCCCGGCCCACTCCCCCGGGCCGAGCCGGGCCCGCAGCGGGTCGGCCCGGCGCACCGTCACTGGCACGGCGCCCGGGTTGCTCACCGTCACGGTCAGCTCCCAGACGCCGCCGACGGTGAGCGGCGTCGCCGACCACTCGGCCACGGGCTCAGCGCCGTCCGCGTCCACCAGCCCGGCGGCCGGGCCGGACAGCACCGGCTCCGCGCCGACGAGCAGCCGGACCTCGTCGTCGGAGCGGACCAGCCGGGCCGTCATCCCGCGACGACCACCTCGTGCCGGACGGCGGCGTCGTCGCGGCTGTGCCCGCCCACGACCAGCGCGTACCGGCCGGGCACGGTCGCCCAGCCGCCGTCGCGCCAACGCTGGAACGCCCGCGCGGGGACGGTCAGCGTCGCGGTGGCCGCGGCGTCCGGGCCGGCCTCGACGACGGCGAACGCGGCCAGTCGGCGGTCACCCGCGGCGGCGCCCGGCGGCTCCAGGTACACCTGCACGACGTGCCGCGACGTGCGGCCGCCGTCGTGGTGCGCCTCGACGGTCAGCTCGGCCGGCTCGCCCGCCGCGAGCTCCGCGGGCCCCTTGACCGACACCGTCCGCCAGGCGCCGTAGCCCAGGCCGAAGCCGAACGGCGCCGCCGGGACCGCGCCGGCCGCGTCCCAGCCGCGGTACCCGATCAGCGCGGCCTCGCGGTAGTCGATGACGCCGTCGACCGGCACGACTTCGCGCACCGGCAGGTCGTCCTCCGACGCCGGCAGCGTCCACGGCAGCCGGCCGGCCGGCTCGGTGCCGCCGAGCAGCACGTCGGCCAGGGCGTGCCCGGCCTCCTGACCGGGCAGCCAGGCCCACAGCACCGCGTCGACCTCGTCCAGCCAGGGCAGCAGCACCGGCGAGCCGGAGTTCACCACGACGACGGTGCGCCGCGCCGCCGCCGCGACGGCCCGGACCAGCGCGTCCTGCTCGCCGGCCAGCGCCAGCGTCGGCCGGTCGAACCCCTCGCTCTCGGTCTCGTCGTTCGTGCCGACCACGACGACGGCGACGTCGGCCCGCTCCGCCGCGGCGACGGCGCGCGCGACCAGCTCGTCCGCGGGCGGGCTCGGCGGCCGGTGCCCGATGACCAGCACGCTCCAGCGGCCGAAGTCGCCCAGCGTCGGGATCTCCACCTCGACGTCGACGTTCACCTCGCGGCGCTCGCCGGGCGCGACGTCGATCAGCAGCGGCGCGCCGGGCGGGTGGTGGCTGACGCCGGTGAGCACCTCGTGCTCGGTCGCCGTGGCGTCGTGGGTCCAGACCGCCTCACCGTCGACGGCGGTGCGGTGCCGGCCGAGCACGCCGATGACCAGGTCGTGCGTCCCCGGCTCGTCGAGCGCGAGGACCAGCCGCAGCCGCGCGGCGACGGTGCCGGCGTCCGGCGGCGCGATGCGGGCGCTCGGCCCGGCCAGCGGGCCGGCGCCGCGCTCGGTGCCGTCGGCGCCGAGATAGACGACGGACGCCGACGCCAGCAGGTCCGCGGCCAGCGTCGGGTGGACGGTGTGCGCGTCGCAGCCCGGCTCCACCTCGACGACGACGTCCGGGCCGAGCGCCGCGCGCAGTCCCTCCGCCGGCGTGACGACGTGCTCGGGGTTCACGTGCGCGCTGCCGTCACCCTGCACGTGCGGCTCGACGGCGTTCGGCCCGATCAGCGCGACCCGACCCAGCCCGTGCGCCGTCAGCGGCAGCGTCTCGGACCGGTTGCGCAGCAGCACCATCGCCCGGCCGGCCAGCGTGCGCAGCTCGGACCGCACGTCGACGTCCGGGGCCGGCGCCGGCGTGGCGCCGTCCAGCGCGCCGACCCTCCCGGCCAGCCGGAGCAGCCGCACCACCTTGTCATCGACCTCGGCCTCGTCGACGTCGCCGCGGCGGACCGCCTCGACCAGCCGCTCGTTCCACGGCCCGTCCGGGCCGGGCATCACCAGGTCCAGCCCGGCCAGCGCCGTCGGGACGGTCGTGGTGGCGGCCATCCAGTCGCTCATCACCAGGCCGTCGAAACCCCACTCGTCCTTGAGCACCGAGCGCAGCAGCCGCCGGTGCTCCGTCGCCGGCGCGGCCTCGACGCCGTCGTCCAGGCCGTTGTACGCCGCCATGACGGTCCACGCACCGGCCTCGACGACCGCCTCGAACGGCGCCAGGTACACCTCGCGCAGCGTCGCCTCGTCGACCCGGGCGACGTAGCTGGTGCGCTCGGTCTCGCTCTCGTTGGCGACCAGGTGCTTCGGGGTGGCGCCGACGCCGTGCCGCTGGATCGCCGCCACCAGCGCGGCGGCGATGCCCGCCGTCAGCACCGGGTCCTCGGAGTAGTTCTCGAAGTGCCGCCCGCCGTACGGCGTGCGCTGCAGGTTCATCGTCGGCGCCAGCACGACGTCGACGTCCTGCCGGCGCGCCTCGGCCGCGAACACCGCGCCGAGCCGCTCGGCCGCGGCGACGTCCCAGGTGGCGGCCAGCGCCGTCGGGTTCGGGAACGCCGCTGACGGCAGCGGCTCGACGTCGCGGGTGCCGCGGACGCCGGCCGGGCCGTCGGACAGCGCGATGGCCCGCAGCCCGGCCACCGGCGACGGCCTGGTCAGCCACGGCGTGGCCCCGGTCAGCAGGTCGGCCTTCTGCTCCAGGGTCAGCCGCGCCACGCGCTCGGTCAGGTCGTCGGCCGGATGGTCGGGCATGCGGGTCTCTCCTCGGCGCCGGTTACTGGGACTGCTGCCAGTTCTCGTACTCCGCCTGCAGCTGGCTGGCGGCGTCCTCGGGCGAGGTCTGCCCACCGGCCACGGCGGCGTTCATACGGTAAAACAGGTCATTGACCTGTTGTGGCATGATGCTATCGAACGGAAAGATCAGGAACTCCGGCCCCTGCTCCGACGCCGCCTGGGTGGCCTCGGTCTGCGTCCGCAGCAGCGGGTTCTGGATCAGCTCGACGTCGGCGTCGACGTGGTTGCTCGGCTCGATCTGCAGCGCCTCGACGTAGGCGTCCAGCATCTCCTTGCTGGTCGCGAACTTCACGAACTCGATCGCGAGGTCCTTGTTGTCGCTGTAGTTCGTCACGGCGAGCGCGGACGCGGTGCCGCCGGCCTTCGCGCCGACGTTCGACGACGAGTCGAGCACCGGGATCGGGAACGTGACGACGTTCTCCGCGCCGAGGTTCTCGTCCAGCGGGCCGTCCTGCCAGTCGCCGGAGATGAAGCAGGCGCCCTCGCCGTTGAAGAACTTGGTCTCGCCGTCGCCGTTGGTGAGCGAGCCGGCGTCGGGGTTGGTCAGCCTGTCGGTGGTGAACAGCTCCTGGTAGGCCTGGTACGCCTCGACGAACTCGTCGGAGTCGATGGGGCGATCGCCGGCGTACATCTCGAAGAAGCCGTCGGTGCCGATCTGGCCGCCGACCAGCGCCGCCATCACCCAGGCGCCGGTGTAGCCCTCCTGGTTGCCCATCATGACCGGCAACTGACCGCCGTCGCGGATGGAGGCGAGGAAGTCGAGGAACTCCGGCCAGGTGGTGGGCGGCGTGGACGCGTCGACGCCGGCCGCGGCCAGGTTCTGGGTGTTGCAGAAGACCTCGAAGTAGGTGCCGGCGCCGAACGGGACGCCGAGCAGCGCGCCGTCGGGGTCGAAGCCCTGCCGGACCGTGTCCCACCCGTCCAGGGCGTCGATGTCCTCGTCGCTCAGGTGCTCGTCCAGCGGCTCGAGGAAGTCCGCGAAGCTGGACACCATGCCGCCGGCGTAGAGGCTGACCACGTCCGGGCCCTCCTCGGCGAGGCTGGCCGAGCGGAACGCCTGGTCGGCCTGGGCGATGTCGGACGGCTGCTCGATGTACTCGACAGTCACGCCCGGGTGCGCCTCCTCGAAGGCGGTGGCCAGGATGTCCTGGCCGAACTCCGGGCGCAGGATCGAGCGGTCCCAGACGGTCAGGGTCACGTTCTCGTCGCCACCGGTGTTCCCGCCGTCGTCGTCACTTCCACAGGCCGCCAGCGCGGTCGTCGCCGCCAAGGCCAGCACGCATGTTGCCGCGAATCGAGTTCGCATGTCCCCTCCCGTGCGGTCGTCCTCGACCGCGCTGCAATTGATACCAGAGCCATTCCAGCTCAAGCCTCCCCTGCCAGTAAAGTACGGTACCAAGGATTTCTGGTAACGATTGCAATTCGGACCCGAAGCGATGCGCGAGGAAGGTACCGGTATGGGCTTCGAGCGACTGCGGGCGAACGGGCCGGACCGGCTGCTGCCGGGGTTCGAGGACGCGACCGTCCGGCTGGTCCGCCCGTTCAGCTGGGACGCGCCGGACCGCGGCTTCGAGGCGGTCGAGGTGCCGGTCCAGCCGGACGGCGTGACGGTCGTGTCCGGCCCATACGCGACGGCGGACGCGGCGGCGCTCGAGGCCGGTGCCGACCTCGACTTCCCCGGCCTGCCCGGCGACCAGGCGCACCGGTACCTGGCTCAGGGCGTCCCCGCCGCCGGCTCCGCGCGGTTCCAGGACGGGCTGGGGCTGCTCACCGTCGCTTCGCCGGACGGTCTGGCGCTGGCGCTCGCGCAGGACTACAGCGGCACGGTGCTGACGACGCTGCGGGCCGAGCCGGGCGGGCTGCGGCTGACGGTGTCACTGCCGGCCGCGACGTTCAGTCCGTCGGCGCCGGCGGAACCGCCCACCGCGGTGCTGCGGACCGGCGCCGGCGACCACGACGTCGCCGAGGGCTGGCTGCGCGAAGCCGTCCGGGCGGCGATCCCGGCCCGGCCGGACGGACCGCTGACCCCGCCGCTGATCGCCGACACCTGGGGGTTCGGCACCGCGATCACCCCCGAGCTGGTGGCCCGGTTCGTCGACGCGGCCGCCGACCTGGGCGTCGACGTCGTGACCGTCGACAAGGGCTGGGAGGACGAGGTCGGCGACTGGAACGCCGCCGCCGGCTACTCCGGCGGACTGGCCGCGCTGGCCGCCGCCGTGCACGCCCGCGGCGTGGCGTTCGGGTTGTGGTGCGCGGCCGGCAACGCGGCGCCGTCCTCGCGGGTGCTGCGCGAGCACCCGGAGTGGCGGGCGGTCTGGCGCGGCCGCGCCGTGATCCAGTCGCACGACACGTACGTGCTCTGCCTCGGACACGAGCCGGCCCGCGCCTACGTCGAGTCGCGGCTGGAGGCGCTGGTGGAGGCGGGCGTGGACTGGCTGCTGCACGACTTCGAGACGATCGCGCGGTGCGACTCGGCCGAGCACACCCACGACCCCGGCGCCGGTGAGCACGCCTGCGAGGCCGGCTGGTACGCGACGCTGGCGGCGCTGCGCGCCCGGCACCCGGCGCTGGTGGTGGAGAACTGCTGGAACGGCGGCCGCCCGGTGGACCTGCGCATGGTGGCCCACCATGACACCACCATCGGCGACGACTGGGCCCGCTCGGAGTTCAACCGGGTGGCCAAGCTCGGGCTGGGCCGGTACCTGCCGTCGTCGTGGTGCACGGCGTACATGTCCGACGAGGACCTGCCGTCCACCAGCCAGTTGGCCCCGTACGTGGTCGGCGGGCCGTGGGTGGTCATGGGCGACGTCGCCGGCTGGCGGCCCGAGCACCGGGCGCTGGTCCGGCGCGCCGCCGAGGTGTACCGGGCCTGGCGCTCGCCGTCGCTGGACCGCCACGTCGAGGCCGTCGTGACCGAGCCTGCGCTGCCCGCCGTCGGCATCGGCCGCGACGACGGCGCGCAACTGGCCGCCGTCGTGGTGCCGCCGGTGTCCGCCGGGACGCCGGCCCGGTGGTTCCCGTCGCCCCGGCCCGGCGCCGCGCTCTACACGCTGACCGACGAGTGGACCGGCGCGACGCGGACGGTGACCGCCGCCGCCGTCACCGCCGGGATCGACCTCGACACGTCGGCGCCGGCCGGCCTGCTGCTCAGCCTGACGCCGTCGGCCTGACCCCGCCGCCTACGCCGACGAGGGCGCGGCGGGCAGGGTGGCCGTGACGACGAGTCCACCGCCCTCGCGCGGGTGCGCGGCGACCGTGCCGCCGTGGGCGTGGGCGACGGATCGCACGATGGACAGGCCGAGGCCGGCGCCGTGCTGGCCGACCTGCCGGTCCGCGCCGAGGCGGCGAAAGGGTTCGAACATCGGCGCGACCTCGTACGGTGGCACGACCGGCCCGGTGTTGCTCACCACGACCTCGACGCCGCCCGATGCGCCGCCGGCCGGGCCGCTGGTGACCTCGACCCACCCGCCGGGCACGTTGTACCGCAGCCCGTTCTCGACGAGGTTGTACACGAGCCGCTCCAGAAGTACCGCGTCGCCGGCGGTCACCGCCTCGCCGGCCGTGGCCCGGATCTCGACGCCGGCCGCCGCGGCGGCCGCCTTGACCTGTTCGGCCACCTGGGTCACCACGTCGGCGAGATCCACCGCGAAGCGTTCGGGGATGTCGTTCTCGGCGGCGGCGAGGACCAGCAGCCCGCCGATCAGCTGCTCGTGCGACCCGTTGATCTGCAGCAGGTCCTCGCCGAGGCGGTGCACGTCGGCCGAGCCGTCCGTGCGGCGCATGGCCAGCTCGATCAGCGCGCGGCTGAGCGCCAACGGCGTGCGCAACTCGTGGGAGGCGTTCGCCACGAACCGGCGCTGGCCCTCGAACGACTGGTCGAGGCGCTCGATCATCGTGTCGAAGGCGTCGGCCAGGTCCTTCACCTCGTCGTCGGGACCGCGCAGCGCGATGCGCTCGTGCAGACCCCGGTCGGCGGCCGGCGCGGCGGCGATCCGCGCCGCGGTGTCGGTGACCCGGTGCAACGGGGCGAGCACCCGGCCGGCGACCAGCCAGCCGAAGCCCGTCGCGGCCGCGCCGACGACGACCAGCGCGATGCTGCCCTGGGTGATCAGCGCGGTCACGGCGGACTCCCGCAGCCGGACCTGCTGGCCCTCGGGGACGTCGAGCGGCACCACGACGGGCGACGGCGACGCGGTCGGGGCACGGTCATCGGTCTCCCCCCGCGGCTCGCCGACCAGCCCACCCGGGCGGCCGATCTGTTCGTTGAACAGCGCGTAGGTCGTCCCGAGCAGCACCAGGCCGGCGATGAGGAACAGCCCGCTGTAGATCAGCGTCAGCCGCGCCCGCAGGGTGAGCCGGCGTGGCAGCAGCCGGCGTGGCGACAGGTCGCGCGCCATCACCGGATCCGGTATCCCACACCGGCGACGGTCTCGACGACGGGTGGGTCACCGAGCTTGCGCCGCAGTTTGAGGATGGCGAGCCTCACCGCCGCCGTGAACGGGTCGGCGTGCTCGTCCCAGACCTTCTCCAGCAGCTGCTCTGCCGAGACGGTGCCGCCGTCGGCACGCAGCAGCTCGGCCAGGACACCGAACTCCTTGCGCGACAGTGGGACATAGCGGCCATCGCGGAAGGTCTGGTGCCGGGCCGGGTCAAGGACGATGCCGCCGCGGCGCAGCACGGGCGGCGCCGCGGGCCGCGAACGGCGGCCCAGCGCATGGACGCGGGCGGCCAGCTCGGCCAGCGCGAACGGCTTGGTCAGGTAGTCGTCCGCGCCCAGCGACAGGCCGGTGACCCGATCGGTGACGGCGACCGCCGCGGTGAGCATGAGCACCCGGGTCGCGCTGCCGGCGGCGACCAACGCGCGGCACACGTCGTCACCGTGGACGATCGGCAGGTCACGATCGAGCACGACGACGTCGTAGTCGTTGACGGAGGCCCGCTCCATCGCCGCGGCACCGTCCAGCACGACATCGACGGCGTGCGCGTCCTCGCGCAGCCACTCGGCGATCGCGCCGGCGAGCTGCGGCTCGTCCTCGGCCACCAGCACTCGCATGGCGGTCATTATCGCGCGGCCGTTGTTTCTTCTCTGTTGACGCGGCGCGAGGCCGGCCGTGCGGACGGTGGAAACGCCCGGGAAACCGCCGCTGCCGTTCTCTGGTGCCGTGGCCGGTCTCCCGGCCACCCGGCAGAAGGAGACACGATGCGACGACTCACCATCCTGATGACCTTGGTGGCCGCGCTGGCACTGACGATGACCGGTTGCGGCGGCACGGATGGCGACGACGACACCGGGATCGCCGCGGCCGATCGCCCGTCGAGCAGCACGGAGGGCAGTACCGACGAGGAGCCCGCCGAGTCCGAGACGCCCTTGAGTGAGGAGGAACGCGAGGACATCGCGCTCACCCACGCCCAGTGCATGCGCGACAACGGCGTCGAGAGCTTCCCCGACCCCGAGTCCAGTGGCGGCACGAAGATCGACCCGGAGACGATGAACGATCCGGATCGGGAGGCGGCCGAGGCGGCGTGCGAGGAGTACCGCGATCAACTGCGCGCCGAGCCGCCGGAAGGGGGCGGCGGCGACGAGATGATGGCGAACCGGCTGGCGATGGCCGAGTGCATGCGCGAGAACGGTGTCGAGAACTTCCCCGACCCGCAGCCGCCGGGCAGCGCGGAGCGCGGTGAGGTGCTGGACCAGGACGTCGCCGAGGATCCGGACTTCGACGCCGCCATGGAGGAGTGCCGCGACCTGCTCGGCGAGCAGGGCGTCATCGGCGGCGGACCGGGCGGCGGGCCGGGCGGCGGTCCCGGTG
>NZ_POTW01000091.1 GCF_003236295.1 Jiangella anatolica | reverse complement strand
CTCACCCAGGCCGACCTCGACACCGTCGCCGACCAACTCAACACCCGCCCCCGCCACACCCTGAACTGGCAGACTCCAGCCCAGCGGCTCAACCAGCTGCTCGTTGCAACCACCACTTGAGCCTGCCGATAGCAGCCCAAAAGGTTGATGATCATGGGAATCCACAGGGGGCGAGCGGACCGGAGCGGGGGCAGCCAACGGCGAGGCGTGCCCAGACTCCCCCCGTCCCCCTGATAGCTGCCCGTTCTTGGCCGGGACGACGCGGGTCAAGTACGCGCCCCGCAACCACAGACCACACCAGCCACGAAGGGCGCGGACTTGAGGCGCGTCGGCCCGGCCAAGAAAATGGGCAGCAGGGGGACGGCCAACGGCAGCACAACGGCCCACTGCGGCACCGTGGCCAACGCGGCAACGCGGCCAGCGCGCCAACGCGGCCAGCGCGACCAACGCGTCAGCGCGCCGCGACCTTGACGAACAACGCGAGCGCCGGGCCGACCCGCGGGTCGGCGGCCAGGTCCGCGCTCACGTCGCGCAGCGTCGCTGCGACCTGGGACTCGCGCTCCGGCGTCAGCTCCGCGGCCGGGCCGGAGACGCCGAGGGCGCCGCGCAGCTCGCCGCCGACCCGGATGGCGACGGCGACGCAGCGCAGGCCGCGGGCGCACTCCTCGTCGTCGACGGAGTAGCCGCGGTCGCGGATGCGGCGCAGCTCCGCCTCCAGTGCCCGGCCGGTGATGATGGTGCGGTCGGTGAGGCGGGCGAACGGCTCCGGCGGGAGATGATCCCGCGCCGCGTCGTCGGTCAGCGCGGCCAGCATCGCCTTGCCGCTGCCCGCGGCGTGCGCCGGTGAGCGTCCGCCCTCCTTGCCGGTGAAGTGCACCGGCCGGTCCGGGAACTCGACGCACAGGTCGACGCTCGCGGCGCCGTCGAGGGCCGCGTACTTCGCCGTCCAGCCGACCTCGTGCGCGACCGAGCGGACGTAGGGCCGGAGCAGGTCGACCGGCGTCCCGCTCTCCAGGTAGGCGGTGACGATCGGCAGCACGCCGTGGCCGAGCACGAACGCCGGCCGGTCGTCGACCCGCAGCACGAAGTCCTGCTCCTCCAGCACCGCGAGCAGCCGGACCAGCGTGCTCTTCGGCTGTCCCGTGGTCTCGTGCAGGTCGGTGAGCGTCACCGGCCCCGGCCCGGTGGCGACCCGCACCAGCAGGTGCAGCCCGCGGGTGAGCGCGTGCGAGTGGTAGTGCGCGCGGTCGCCGCTCGCGGACGTCTCCATGGCCTTCCCCTCTCGCAGGTGTGGAAGCTGGTTCCACAAAATCGCCCGAGTTCGGTCGACCTCGGCCGCTCCGAGCAGACTAACACCGGCCCCCGCCGCCGCCGATCAGCGCTGGCCAGGACGGAGACCCGCAGGCTGGCCGGGCCGCTCACCACGTCCCATTGACATGGCACGAGATTCCATATAGTCATGTTCCACCGTTTCGCCCCCGCCTCCGAGGAGTGAACGATGAGACGCCCGCACCGACGTACCCTCGCCCTGCTGGCGGCCGCGGCCCTGCTCGTGGGCGCCGTGCCCGGCGGGTCCGCGACGCCGGCGCCCGGCGCGCAGCTCGCCGAGACCCAGCACCCGATCGTCAACCCCTCGTTCGAGGACTCCCCGGCCGGCGCGGCGCCGACCGGCTGGACGGTCACCACGACCGGCACCGGCGGCTCCGCCCTCGTCACCGCCGCCGACGCCGCGGCCGGCGACCAGAGCCTGCGCGTCATCCAGCCGGCCGGCAGCACGGTGACGGTGGTCAGCAGCGCGACGCCGATCGTGCAGGAGCAGCGCCTCTCCATCCGCGGCCGGCTCGAGCTCGAGGCCGGCACCTCGGCGTCGCTGATGATCCAGTACCGGCGTGCTGACAACGTGCGCGTCGCCGACCGCCAGATCGAGCTGCCCGCCGGCTCGTCGGGCTGGCAACAGCTCGACGTCAAACTGGCCGCCCCACCGTTTGCCACCAAGGTGGTGGTGATGATCCGTGCCAACGCCACGGGCGGCGGCACGACGCTGGTCGACGACCTGGAACTGCGCGAGGAGGCGCCCGAGGTCTACGATCCGGTGCTCGGCCAGCAGCAGGAGTTGCTGATCGACGACTACCGCATCGACTCGGTCACCGATCTGGAGCGCGTCGTGCATCCCGGCACCAAGACCGGCCCCGTTCTCACCCCCACCGAGCCGTGGGAGTCGAACATGGTGCAGCTCTACGGCTCGGCGTTCTACGACCCGTCCTACGGCAAGTACCGCATGTGGTACGCCGGTATCAGCGGCGGATGGCGGCTGCTGTACGCCGAGAGCGACGACGGCCTCACCTGGACCAAGCCGGACCTCGGCCTGGTGACCTACCAGGGATCGACCGCGAACAACATCCTCATGGCACCCGGCGGTGGCGGCGGGGTGGTCTACGACCCGCACGACCCGGACCCGAACCGCCGCTACAAGCTGCTGCAACTCGTCAATCCGCCGCGCACCTACCAGGCGTTCTTCTCCCCCGACGGGTTCACCTGGACGCCCTCGCCGGTCAACCCCGCGCTGCCCGCCGCCGACGTGATCACCGTCGACTACGACGAGGAGAACGGCCGGTTCATCGCGATGTCCAAGCAGCCCTACGGGGTCCGGGCGTTCTTCCTCTCCACGAGCACGGACTTCGTGCACTGGTCGACGCCGGAATACGCCCTGGCCGCGGATGACATCGACCGGCAGACCGCCTACGACAACGGCTCCTTGGAAGCGCAGACCTACGGACTGCCGGCCATGGCCTACGGGAACGACTACGTCGGGTTCCCGTGGCTCCTGGAGATCACCGAGCTGGCGCCTGACGGCACCACCGGCGGCGGCGTCGACGGGCCGTCGTACGTGCAGATCGCCGCGTCCCGCGACCTGCGGCACTGGCACCGCCCGGACAGGTCGCAGGTGGTCGAGCTCGGGCCGGACGGGACCTGGGACGACGGGATGATCTTCACCAGCAGCAACCTCATCGTCACCGACACCGAGGTGTCGATGTACTACGGCGGCTGGGACGACACGCACGGTGTGCCCGGCGGCCAGCGCAGCGCCGCCATCGGCAGGGTCAGCTGGCGCAAGGACGGCTGGGTGTCCATGCGGGCCGGCGCCACGACCGGCACGCTGACCACCAAGGAGCTGGACGTGTCCGGCGACTCGCTGTTCGTCAACGCCGATCTCGGCAGCGGCGGTTCGCTGCGGGCGGAGATCCTCGACGCCGCCGGCGACCCGCTGCCCGGCTTCGGCCTGGCCGACTCGAACCCGGTCACCGGCGACCAGCTGAAGGCGGAGCTGACGTGGGACGGCGCCGACTTCGCCGCGATCGCCGGTCAGCCGCTGCGGATCCGGTTCCACCTCACCGGCGGCGATCTGTACTCGTTCACCGTCGCCGACGCGGCCACGGTCGCCTTCGGCGGCGCCGACTCGGGCGTGGAGAACCGGGCCGGCGACGACGAGCGGACGCTGGTCGACGAGGTGTGGGCGGAGGGGCCGTTCCGCGACCACGCGGCGTTCGTCCGCACCGTCCGGGGCGTGGCCGAGCGCTGGCGCACCACCGGACTGCTGAGGAGGAGCGAGGCGCAGGCGATCCAGGTCGCCGCGGCCCGCTCGGACATCGGACGAGGCTGAGGAGACCCGTTGATCGTCGACGTGCACACCCATTGCAACACCTCGGCCCACCACGGCCGGTACGAGCAGGACCGGGCCCGGATCTACGGCGGCCGGCCGGAGAACCCGCCGGACAAGTACGACGAGGCGATGGCCGACGTCGACGTCTCGATCGTCGTCGGCTTGCGCGCGACCCGGCTGGGCGTGGCGACGCCGAACGAGTACGTCGCCGGCTTCGTCGAGCAGACCACCCGGCCCGCCATCGGCTACATGGCGCTGGACCTGTGCGACGACGACGTCATGGACCAGCTCGAGGACGGCCTCGCGCGCGGGCTGAAGGGCGTGAAGCTCTACCCGATCCTGGCCGGCTTCGACGTGCGCGAGCCCAAGCACGACGCGTTCTTCCGCGAGGTGGCAAGGCTCGGGGTCCCGCTGCTCATCCACACCGGCACCAGCGCCTCCAAGGATGCGATCCTGGAGCTGAGCCATCCGCTGGTGTACGACGGACTGGCCCGCCGGCACCCGGACGTGCGGATGGTGCTGGCGCACATGTCGCACCCCTGGCAGCGCGAGTGCGTGATCGTGCTGCGCAAGCACGCCAACGTCTACGCGGACGTGTCGGCGATGTGGCTGCGCACGATGGAGGGCTACCAGGCCATCGTCCGGGCCCAGGAGTGGGACGTCGTGCACAAGCTGATGTTCGGCTCGGACTACCCGATCTGGACGCCGCGGCAGGGCATCGAGGGGCTGCGCGCGATGGCCCGCAAGGACTGGTCGCCGTTCCCCCAGATCGAGCCGGAGACGATCGAGGACATCCTGCACCGGAACAGCCTCGAGTTGCTGGGCCTGGAGCGGCCCTGACGGATCAGGGCCGCTCCAGCCAGTCGGCGTGGCGCTGCGCCAGCGCGGCCCGGAACGCCTCGTAGGCCGCGTCGGAGGCGCCCTGGTACGGCGGCAGCAGCGCCAGCGGGAACCGCGGGTCGCGCACCTTGGCGAAGATCTTGTCGAACGCGCCGTCCATGTGCGGCCCCGGCCCGACCGCCCGGCGCAGCTCGCCGCTCAGCTCGAGCAGCTGCGCACAGGTCGCCAGCAGGGCGTCGGTGTCGCGCGCGACCCCGGCGTCGAAGTACTCGCGGGCCAGCTGAGGCCGCACCGACGCGATCGACACCAGGAAGGCGGCCGGGCCGACCAGGCTCGCGTAGCTGTAGGTCGCCTCGGTGAAGAAGTGCCGCAGCGCCGGCGCCTTGGCGAACAGCCCGTGCACGGTCGCGTAGTCGGCCCTCGTGTGCTTGACGGCGACCAGGTTCGGGTGCGCCGCCGCCAGCGTGGCGTAGTCGTCCGGGGTGAGGATGCGGCCGGACCGGACGAGGTTGTAGTGCAGGAACTCCGCCTCCGGGAAGCGCCCGCAGGTCTGCGCGAAGAACGTCGCCAGCTCGACGTCGTTGAGCGCGCCCCAGGACGGCAGCGACAGCTGGAACGACCGGATCCCGCGGGCGACGCAGCGCTCGATCCGGCCGATCACCACCGGCAGCGACGGGCTGATCAGCCCGACCATCGGATCGACGCCGTGCCGCCGCGACTCGTCCGCGAACACGTCCACGACCTGGTCGAAGCGGCGCTCGTCGACGGCGTAGCCCTCGCCCGCGGTGCCGAAGACGTACAGGTGGCGCAGGTCCTGCGCCACCTGGTCGGCGATGCTGGCCCGGAACAGCTCCTCGGCCAGCTCGCCGGACTCGTCCCACGGCACGCAGCAGGCGGCCAGGATCGTGCGTGGGTATCTCGCGTCGTCTGTGCTCAAGGACCCACGTGCCCTTCGATCCAGGCCGCGGAGTGCTCCGGCGCGCCCGGCGGTGTCGTGTGCCCGTCCGGCTCGGACAGCACGTGCAACTCCACCTCGCTGGCCACGCTGCGCGTCAGGGTGACGTCGTCGTGGTACGAGACGCCCGCCGCCTGGATGGCGCCATAGATCATCACGTCCACGGTCACCGCGTCGGCCGGCGCCACCGCGCTGACGGACACGTCCTCCCAGGTGCTGCTCGCCGCGGGCGCCACGAACTCGTAGGCGACGCGGGCGCCGGAGGCCTTGAAGAACTCCAGGAACATCGTGGCCGGTGTGCCGGACTCGGTGTACACCCAGCTCGTCGCCGTGTACTGCGAACCGGGCTCGGCCGGCAGCCGCGGGGTGCGCACCGCGACCCCGGTGCCGCTCACGTTCTCCACCCGCAGGCTGCGGGTCCCGGTATGCGCCTGCGCGGTACTGGGACCGGCGGTCTGCGTCCTCGGCAGCGGGTCCATCGTCCATGGCGCCGGCCAGCCGCCGGTCAGGTCCTCGAACGACGGGTTCACGATGTCGGCCACGGGGAGTCCGGTGACCGCGGCGGCGCTGAGTGCCCGGGCCGCCTCGATCGCTGAGTCGGTGCCGACGCGCACGTCGCGGTCGCCGATGACGATGTACACCGGGCGCCCGACCAGCGGGTCGAGGTGCGCCGCCAGGCTCAGCTCGTCGACGAACGGCACCGACGCGGCGATCGCGAACTCGCTCAGCTGCCGCAGGTCCGTCACCGGCGCGTACCCCACGGCGCAGGCCACGCGCGGGTCGAACGCGGCGTAGCGCAGCGCCAGGAAGCCGCCGCGGGAGGTACCGGCAACGGCGATGCGGTCCGGGTCGACCAGTTGCTCCACGTCGATGAGATGGTCCAGCACCTGCTTCAGGCGCACGTTGAAGTCGGCGACGAAGTCGTGCTCGTCGACCGCGAGCTCCGCCCAGCCCGGCAGCCCTTCGGACTTGCCCGGATACAGGTGGCCACCGTGGCAGGGCGGGTCGATGGAGACGCAGAGGTAGTTCGCCGGCGGTTCCACCAGGATCGTGCCGGCCTGCAGGTGGCTGCTCGTGAGCGCCCGGTCGATCGTCAGGGAGAGGATGACCAGCGTGGGCGCCGGCGCCGACGGGATGGTCCCCAGCAGCCCGTACCCCACGTCGCCCGCCGGCCCCGGTGCGGTCCCGTAGACGACGGAGAACGGCGCCGCCTGGGCCGGGCCGGCGGTGCTGGTCAGGGCGCCCGCCGTGCCGGCCGCCACGAACGACGCCGCGGTGCCCTTGAGCACCGTGCGCCTGGAGAGATTCGTCATGTCCCGGTCCTCCTACGCGAGGTAGATGGCGCTGAGCTTGATGGACGTGTTCGCGGTGCCGGCGAAGACGCCGCGGATCCGGATCCGCTCCGGCGGCGCGGCCGTGCCCGGCCAGGTCACCGGCGTGCGGAAGCCGTTGGTCGAGACGACGGCGGTGTTCGCCCCCGAGTAGCCGGCCAGCGGCGTCAGGTGCTCGTCGAGCAGCTCGAGCCGCAGCGTCGCGTTCGCCCCGAGCCCTTCGACGTTGACGAAGACGTCCGGCGCCTCCGTGCGGACGCCGATGTCGATCGGCGCGGTCAGGAACTCGCTGGTGATCTCCGGCATCTGGTAGTCGCCGGTGCCCTTGGCGCGCAGGTCGACGACGAGGTCGCCGAACCGGTCCTTCGGCAGGACGGCGATGCCGACGCCGCCCCGCCCGGCCCGCGGCTCCGGGTCGTCGCTGGTCCGCGGGTCCCAGGCGCCGTAGTAGACGAACGTCTCGTTGCCGACATGCTCGAACCCCTGGCCCTGCAGCACGCCGCCGGCGTCCCAGTCGACGGGCGTGACGGCGAGATCGTCGTGGTAGGACACCCCTTCGGCCTGCGTCGTGCCCCAGACCATGACGTCCAGCGTCTCCGTGCCCGCCGGCGCGGTCTCGGTCACCGTCACCTTCTGCCACGTCGAGCTCGCGGCCGGCTGGACGAACTTCGAGCCGATCCGGGTGCCGGCGGCGTTGAAGAACTCCAGGAACAGCTGCGCCGGCGTCTCGTCCTCGGTCAGCACCCACATCGACGCCGTGTACGGCCCGCCCGGCTGTGCCGGCAGCCGCGCCGAGCGCACGCCGATGGGTGTGCCGGCGACGTTCTGCACCCGCAGGCTCCGGGTGCCGCTGTGCGCCTGCGCGGTGCTGCTCGACGCGGTCTGGCCACGAGGCGGCGGGTCCAGCGTCCATCCCACCGGCCAGCCGCCGGAGAGCTCCTCGAACGACGGGTTTCCGACGGTGACCGGCGGGACCAGCCCGCTGCGCTCCAGGAACGTGAACTCGTGCGCCGGCTCGCGGAAGTTCACGCCGTCGTTGCTGATGACGAGGCCGAGGTCGATGCCGATGTCGTCCCAGTCGGCGGCGCCGTGCCACTTGCCGACGAGGCCGATCAGCACGTTGCCCCGGTTCCAGACGCTGACGCCCTCGTGCTGCTGCTCGCCCTCCAGGCTGCGGCCGGCGCCGAGCAGCGTGTGCTGAGCGGTGCGGGCGAAGGCCATGACGTTCGTCTGCGACCAGCTGACGAAGTCGCCGGAGATCCAGCCGCGCGCGACCCGGCCGTGGTACGGCCGCACCGAAGGGTTCCCGTTCTGCCCGGACAGGTGGTAGTTGCCCTCCCACCGGTACAGCCCGCCAACCGGCTCGGCGTGCAGCGCCGGGATGACCAGGTCGCTCTCGTCCAGCATGAAGTCCACCGGCGTGATGCCGGTCAGCGAGGTCCAGCTGAGCCCGTCCGGGCTGGCGAACAGCGCCAGCGTGCCGTGGTTGTTGCCCCGGTTGTCCCAGTAGACGTGCGCCGCCATCTTGTAGCGCAGGTGCGGGTCCGGGTCGTCCGGCTCGTGCAGCACCTTGACGTTGAGGACGCCGATGCCGGGGTCCATCGCCACCAGGTTGTTGGCGGTGCTGCCGCGGTAGGTCACCAGGCCGAGGTCCGGCTTGGTCCAGGTGACGCCGTCGGTGCTCTCGGCATAGGCGACCTTCCACCACTCGGGCCGGCCGCCGAGCTCGTTGCGCTCGTCGCCCACCGCGCAATACCACATGCGGTAGACACTGCCGACCTTGATCACCGAGCCGTAGAACTGCGCCGCCCACGAGTCCGGCTCCCCCGGCCCGCCCCGCGGGACGACCGGGTTCGCCGGGTGCTTGACCGGCGTGCGCAGCTCCACCTTGAGGTTCTGCACGAACGGGATCGAGACCTGGTCGAACGCGAAGAGGGTGATCTCGCCGCCCGGCACGGACGTGGCCGCCACCTCCGTGCCTTCGGCGGCTCGGACGCCGGCCAGGGCGAGACCGCCGGCGGCGGCGCCGGCCAGCCCGGCTCTGCGCGTGAATCGCATGGGCTCCATCTCTGCCACCGCCTTCAGTCCACGTAGATCGCGCTGAGCTTGATGTTCGTGTTCTGCTCTCCGTCGAAGTAGCCACGGAGGCGGACCTTCTCCGGGACCCGGCCGCGGCCCCAGGAGAGCGGTGTGCGGAACCCGTCGGTGGTGACAACCGCCGCATCGGCGCCGGAGTAGCCGGGGATCGGGGTGAAATCGTCCTCCAGCAGCTCGAACCGCAGCGTCGCGCCGTCGCCCAGACCCTCGGCGTTGACGTGGAACCGCGGCCGCCGGTGCCGTGCGCCCAGCACGATGGTGGCGGTGATGAACTCGCTGGTGACCTCCGGGATCTGGTAGTCGCCGTCGCCCTCGGCGCGCAGGTCGACCATCAGGTCGCCGAACCGGTCCTTCGGCAGGACGGCGATGCCGACGCCACCGCGGGGCGGCAGCGGCACACCGGGGATGTTCACCCGCGGGTCCCAGGCGCCGTAGTAGACGAACGTCTCGTCGCCGATGTGCTCGAAGCCCTGGCCCTGGATGACGCCGCCGCGGTCCCACTCCGCCTCGCCCTCGCCGGAGCCGGGCCAGCTGATGCTGACGTCGTCGTGGAACGACACCCCGGTGGCCGCGGTCGCGCCGTACACCGCCACGTTGAGCGTCACCGTGCCGGCCGGCGCGACGGCGGCCAGCGTCACTTCCTGCCAGTCGGGGGAGGCACTGGGCTGAACGAAGTGGTTCACCAGCCGCCGGCCGCCGGCGTCGAAGAACTCCAGGAAGAGCTGGGCCGGTGTGCCGCTCTCGGTGAGGGTCCACACCTTGGCGGTGTACTCCACGCCCGCCTGGGCCGGCAGCTTCGGCGTCCGTACCCCGACCGACGAGCCGCTGACGTTCTGAACCCGCAGGCTGGTCGTGCCCGTGCGGGCCCGCTCGGTGCTCGCCGCCGCGGTCTGCGCCCGGTTGGCGTCGAGGATCCACGGTGCCGGCCAGCCGTCGCCGTCGAGCGTCTCGAACGACGGGTTCACGACGAGTTCGGGCGGCGGGCCGTCGCCGCCGCGCGGGATGAACGTCCACTCGTGCGCCGGCTCGCGGAAGCTCAGGCCGTCGTTGCTGACCAGGAAGCCCAGGTCGATGGTGACGTTCTGCCAGCTCATGTCGCCGTGCCAGCGGCCGACCACGCCGAGCAGGATGTTGCCGCGGTTCCACACGCTGATGCCCTCGTGCTGCTGCTCGCCGTCGAGGCTGCGGCCGGGGCCGAGCAAGGTGTGCTGCTGGTGCCGGATCCAGCTCGCCGTGCTGGTCTGCTGCCACTGGATGAAGTCGCCGGACTCCCAGGTGCGCCCGACGCGCCCGTGGTACGGCCGGATCGACGGGTTGGCGTTCTGGCCGGAGGCGTAGTACGTGCCCTTCCACTTGTACACGCCGCCGACCGGCTCGGCATGCAGGGCCGGCAGCAGCAGCTCGTCGGGGACCATCTCGGCGTCGACCGGAGCGATGTCGGTCAACGAGGTCCAGGTCAAGCCGTCCGGGCTGCCGTAGACCGCGAGCGTCCCGTGCCGGTTGCCCTTGTTCTGCCAGTAGACGTGGCAGCCCATCTTGTAGCGGCGGCTGGGGTCGTCGTCGGGGTCGTGGAGCACCTTGAGGTTCAGCACGCCGATCGGCGGGTCCATGCGGACCAAGTTGTTGTGGGTGCTGCCGCGGAACTCGACCAGGCCGAGGTCGGGCTTGGTCCAGGTGACGCCGTCGGTGCTCTCGGCGTAGGCGACTCGCCACAGTGCGGACGTGCTGCCGGTGTGCTCCGCCCGCTCCTCGGCGCTGACGGCGCAGTACCACATGCGGTACACGTCGCCGACCTTGATCACCGAGCCGTAGAACTGCACCGCCCACGAGTCCACGGAGCCGGCGCCGCCGCGCGGGACGACCGGGTTGGCCGGATGCTTGACGGGGTTGCGCATCTCCAGCTTGAGGTTCTGCACCGAGGGGATCGACACCTGGTCGAACGCGAACAGCGTCAGCTCGTCCAGGTCGTCGGTCCAGTGCACTTCTGTCGCCGATGCGGTCGTGCCGGCGAGGGTCCCGGCGCCGGCCAAGGTGAGGCCGCCTGCCACCGCCCCGGCCAGCCCTGCGCGCCGGGAGAACTTGATCTCGTCCATCGACTGGCTCCTGTTCGTCGAACCGGACAACGCGGAAAGGTGGGGACGAGAATTCATGGAAGCTGGTTCCATGTCAAGGGTCGCTGACCTGTCCTTCTGCGTCGATGGCGGTCAGTCGATCGCTGATCACGGTCTTGACATGGCACCAGATTCCATATCTGATGAACGGCATGCGCATCACCGAGGTCGGCCCGGTCCTGCTCACCGGGCCGTCGAGCAACGACTCGTGGATCACCTTCGCCAAGCGGTGGCGGACGGCGGCCTTCGTCGAGATCCGCACCGACATCGGCCTGACCGGCGTCGGCGAGACCTACGCGGGCTACTTCGGGCCCGAGCTGGTCGGCCCGGTGGTCGACTACGTCCGGCCGATCCTCGTCGGGGCCGACACCACCGATCCGCGCGAGCTGACCGCCCGGATGCGGCGCTCGCTGACCTACCTCGCCCGCGTCGGCGCCGGCGCGGCCGTCATCGCCGGCGTCGAGGCGGCGCTGTGGGACCTGGCCGGCAAGGCCGAGGGCGTGCCGGTGCACCAGCTGCTCGGGGGCGCGCACTACGACCGGCTGCCCGCCTACGCCACCGGCGGACCGTCGCCGTGGCCGGCCGACCAGCTCGAACGCAAGGTCGACCGGTACCTCGAGCTGGGGTTCACCGCGATCAAGGTCGCCTCGGGCTACCTGGACATGGCCGAGCGGACCCCCGTCCCGTCACCGCCGGGGCCCGGGGGCGCCGCCCAGGTCGAGGTGGAGAAGCTGGAGCTGTTGCGCGGCCACGTGGGCAAGGACGTCGGCATCATGCTCGACGGTCACATGGGCCACCGCAGCGGCATGGCTCGCTGGGACCTGGCGACCGCGACGGCCGTGCTCACCGCGCTCGAGCCCTACGACCTGACGTTCTTCGAGGAGCCGCTGCCCTACCGCGACCCCGGCGAGTACGCGGAGCTGACCCGGGTGTCGCCGGTCCCGGTGGCCGGCGGTGAGCAGCTGAGCAGCTACGACGAGTTCCGGCTGTGGATGGACCGCGACGCGTTCGCGGTCGCCCAGCCGGACGCGTCCTGGCTCGGGCTGTCCGAGTTCGTCGACGTCGGCCGGCTGGCCGAACGCCGCGGCGCGATGGTCGCCTCGCACGCCTGGAGCGCCGGCGGCGGCGTCATGCAGAACATCCATGCGGCCTTCGCGTCGCCGGCGGCCCTGATTGTGGAGATCCCGCCGGACGCCGGCGAGCTGCACACGCTGGTCTGGGGCGACAACCTGGTGATCGAGGACGGGCAGGTGCTGCGGCCCGACGCGCCGGGGCTGGGGGTCACGCTGTCCGACGAGGTCAAGGAGCGGTTCCCGTTCCGGCCCGGCATGGAGGAGTTCTCCAGCGTGCCGGGCAAGCAGCTGCGGAGCTGAGCCGGTGAGCGAGCACATCGTCGTGGCGCAGCCGGTCGACCACGCCGGCCTGCGGCGCGTGCGCGAGCTGGCCGGCGCCGCACGCGTCGACGTCGTCGCGCCGTACGGGCCGGGCGAACCGCTGCCCGCGGAGCTGACCACGGCCACCGTGCTGTTCGCCGACCACCTCCCCGGCGACGTCGAGGACCTGGCAGCACTGCGCTGGCTGCAGCTCGGATCGGCCGGCTACGCCCAGCTGGCCGGCGCGCCGCTGCGGCCCGGCGTCGCCGTCACCAACGCCAGCGGGGTGAACGACATCCCGATCGCCGAGTGGTGCCTGCTGATGATGCTGACGTTCCGGCGGCGGCTGCCCGCGATCCTGGCCGAGCAGCGGGCCCGGCACTGGAACCGGGCCGCTGTGTTCCAGGCCGAGCTGCGCGGCCTGCGCGCGGGCTTCGCCGGCTACGGCAACGTCGGCCAGGAGGCGGCCCGGCTGGCCCGGGCGGCCGGCCTGGAGGTCTGGACGCTGACGCGGTCCGCGCCGGGGCCGCGGGCCGGCCGGTACGACCCGCTGGACCGGCCGTCGTCGGACTGGCCGGTTCCGGACCGGGCGTTCGGCTACGACCAGCGGACCGAGTTCTACGCCGGCCTGGACTACCTGGTCGTCGCGGTGCCGTCCGCGGCGTCGACGCAGGGGCTGATCGACGCCGCCGCGCTGGCCGCGCTGCCGCCGCACGCGGTGCTGCTCAACCCGGCCCGGGCGCACGTCGTCGACGAGTCCGCGCTGCGGGACGCGCTGACCAGCGGAGCGATCGCCGGTGCGGCGCTGGACGTCCACTACCGGTCGCCACTGGCCCCCGACGACCCGGTGTGGGACCTGCCGAACACGGTCATCACGCCGCACATCTCCGGCTCCACCGGCAGCACGCACTTCGTGCCGCGGCTGTGGGACCTGTTCGGCCGCAACCTCGCCCGGCATCTCGCGGGCGAGCCGCTGCTCAACCTGATCGAACCGGCGGACCTCGAGCTGGGCCGGTGACCGAGCTCGTCCGACGGCTGGAACGCGCGGTCCCCGGCGGCGTCGACGCGTCCACCCGGCGGCGCGCGGAGTACTCCTCCGACGCGTCCAACTACCGGGTCGTGCCGCGGGTCGTCGTGTTCCCGCGCCACGTCGACGAGGTTCTGGAGGTGGCCTCGCTCGCCCGTGCGGACGGGGTGCCGCTGACGGCGCGCGGCGGCGGCACGTCGGTGGCCGGCAACGCGGTCGGGCCGGGCATCGTCGTCGACTTCTCCCGGCACCTGAACCGGGTGCTCTCGGTCGATCCGGCGTCGGCGACCGCGGTGGTGCAGCCGGGGGTCGTGCTCGGGTCGCTGCAGGCGGCGGCCGCGACGCACGGGCTGCGGTTCGGGCCGGACCCGTCGACGTCGTCGCGGTGCACCGTCGGCGGGATGATCGGCAACAACGCCTGCGGGCCGCGCGCCGTCGCGTACGGGACGACCGCGGCGAACGTCGTGGAGCTGGACTGGCTGGACGGCGCGGGGCGGCGCTTCACCGCTGGTCGCGACCTTGACGCCGTGCCCGGCCTGGCCGGGCTGGTCGCGGCGAACCTCGGCGTGCTCCGCACCGAGCTGGGCCGGTTCGGCCGACAGGTCTCCGGCTACTCGCTGGAGCACCTGCTGCCCGAGCGCGGCGCCGACCTGGCCAAGGCGCTCGTCGGCGCCGAGGGGACCTGCGGTCTGCTGCTGGGCGCGCAGGTGCGGCTGGTGCCGGTCGCGGCGGCGCGGGCGCTGGTGGTGCTCGGGTACCGGGACCTGGCGACCGCCGCGGACGCCGTCCCGGCGCTGCTGGCGCACCGGCCGCTGGCGGTCGAGGGGATGGACGCGCGGCTGGTGGACGTCGTGCGGCGGCATCGGGGCCCCGGCCGGGTCCCTGAGCTGCCGGCCGGCGGCGGCTGGCTGCTGGTCGAGGTTGCCGGCGACGACGCGGCCGCGGCGCTGGCGGCCGCCGGCGAGCTGGCCCGGTCCGCCGGTGCGCTGGACCACCGAGTGGTCGGCTCCGAGTCGGAGGCGGCGGCACTGTGGCGGATCCGGGCCGACGGCGCCGGGCTCGGCGGGCGCACTGCCGCCGGCGCGCCGGCCTGGCCCGGCTGGGAGGACGCGGCGGTGCCCCCGGAGCGGCTCGGCGGCTACCTGCGCGACTTCGACGCGCTGCTGGCCGAGCACGGGCTGGCCGGGCTGCCGTACGGGCACTTCGGCGACGGCTGCGTGCACGTGCGGCTGGACCTGCCGCTCGCCGGAGCGCCGGAGCGGCTGCGCCCGTTCCTCGTCGACGCGGCCCGGCTGGTGGCGTCGTACGGCGGGTCGCTGTCCGGCGAGCACGGCGACGGCCGGGCCCGCGGCGAACTGCTGCCGCTGATGTACTCGCCGGCCGCGATCGGGCTGTTCGAGCGGTTCAAGGCGCTGCTCGACCCGTCGGACCTGATGAACCCCGGCGTGCTGGTTCGGCCCGCGCTCGTCGACGCGGACCTGCGGCTGCCGCTCGCGTCGTCGCTGCCCGCCGGCGGCGGGTTCCGCTTCGACCTGGGCACCGCCGTGCACCGCTGCGTCGGCGTCGGGAAGTGCCGGGCCGACTCGTCGTCGTCCGGCGGCTTCATGTGCCCGTCCTACCTGGCCACCCGGGACGAGAAGGACTCCACCCGTGGCCGGGCGCGGGTGCTGCAGGAACTGGCCAACGGGTCGCTGGTGCGCGGCTGGGACGCGCCGGAGGTGCACGAGTCGCTGGACCTGTGCCTGTCGTGCAAGGCCTGCCGCTCGGACTGCCCGGCCGGGGTCGACGTCGCGGCGTACAAGTCCGAGGTGCTGTACCGCCGCTACCGCGGCCGGCTGCGGCCCCGCACCCACTACCTCCTGGGCCGGCTGCCCACGTGGGCCCGGCTGGCCGGCCGGGCGCCGGCGCTGGTCAACGCGGTGCTGGCGGTGGCGCCGCTGCGACGGCTGCTGCTGCGGCTGGGCGGGCTGGACCCGCGGCGCGATCCGCCCCGGTTCGCCCGGCCGTTCCGCCGGCGACGTGCTCCTGCTCCGGTGGCCGGGCCGCGGGGTCCGGTGCTGCTGTGGGTGGACTCGTTCACCGACGCGTTCTCCCCCGGCGTCGCCGCGGCGGCCGTCCGGCTGCTCACCGCCGCCGGGTACGCCGTCACCGTCTCCGCCGGTGAGGTGTGCTGCGGGCTCACCTGGATCGGCACCGGCCAGCTGGACGGCGCGAAGGCCCGGCTGCGGCGGCTGCTGGACGCGTTCGAGCCGCACGCGCGGGCCGGCACGCCGATCGTCGGCCTGGAGCCGTCGTGCACGGCGGTGCTCCGCGGCGACCTCGTGGAGCTGCTCGGCGACGACCCACGCGCACACAGCGTCGAGGCCGCCACCCGGACGCTGGCCGAGCTGCTGGACGGATGGCAGCCGCCGGACCTGGCCGGCGTCGCCGTCGTCGCCCAGCCGCACTGTCACCAGCACGCCACCTCCGGCTACGACGCCGACCTGCGGCTGCTGCGCCGCGCCGGCGCCGCCGTCGAGACGATCGCCGGCTGCTGCGGGCTGGCCGGCGACTTCGGCATGACCGCCGGCCACCACGACGTCTCCGTCGCGGTCGCGGAGAACGGGCTGCTGCCCGCGCTGCGGTCGGCGCCCGAGGGTGCGGTCCTGCTCGCCGACGGGTTCTCCTGCCGCACCCAGGCCGCGCAGCTGGCCGGCCGGCACGGCGTCCACCTGGCCGAGCTGCTAGGGCAGCATCTCAGGACTGCTCCACGTCGTCGATGAGACGACATCATCTATGAGGAAATGGTCGTACTGGCTGGACGTGCCGCTGGAGGAGAACTGGTGGCCGCTCAGCGCGGTGAGGCCCGGTGTCGACGGACGGACGGTGCCGAGCGATCGGCCGGCCAGGAAGACCTCGGCGCCGTCGATGGTGGCCTCGACGCGGATCTCGTGCCACGTCCGCTGCGGCGCGGTGCCGGCCGGCGCGATCTTCGTCCACGTCTTCGTCTCGTAGGAGTACCAGCCGATGCTGCCGTCGGAGCCGATGTTGAGGTGGTACGCCGGGACGTTCGACGCGTCGGCGGTCGAGCCGAGCGTGGTGAAGGCGAAGGCGCGCGCGTACCCGATCGAGTTCGCCCGGAACGCCAGCGCCTGCTCGTCCACCGGGTCCGACACCCACCGCGCCGTCGCGATCTTGTCCGTCCACGCGTCGGCCAGCCGCAGGACGTGGCGGGAGTCGTCGACGTCGAAGTCGGTGACGGTGGCGCCGATCGCGCCGGTGTAGCCGCGCGGCACCTGGCCGACCGGGTCGTTCTCGAACGAGTCGGTGGTCGAGTAGAGCTCGAGCTCGCCGAGGAACTCCGGGCCCTGCGGGTCGGTGTCGGCGACGGTGACGCGGACGTGCCGGGCCGGGACGTCGGGCACCTGGTAGTACGTCTGCGTGTACGAGGTGACGGTTCCGGTGGTGACGACCTCGGTCCAGGTGACGCCGTCGGCCGACACCTCGACCCGGGCGGCGCCGGGCGCGCCGTGGTGCAGGGCCAGCCCGATCTGGTTCAGCGTGTACTCGCGGTCCAGGTGCACCGTGTAGACGCCCTCGCCGCGGACGGAGCGGAAGACCGCGGCCGAGGCCCAGTCGGTGCTGCCGTCGATGGCGCCCAGCGGGCCGGTCTCGGGCAGCCGGGGCGTGGTGTGCGTCATGGTCGTGTCGACGGTGACGGTGCCGGCCACGACCTTGCCGAGCAGGTCGATCTTGCCGACGTTGGGGCCGACGACGTCGACGAACTTCTTCCACACGCGGTACTCGCCGTCGACGGTGAAGCCCGCATCGGTCTCCGGGCAACCCCAGCTCGGTGCGCAGTTGTCGCCGACCACCAGCACCCGGTTCGCGGCCACCACCGCGTGCGCCCCGTTGCCCGACGAGCCGTGGTTGCGCTGGAACGCCTGGTTGACGCGCGGGTGGTTTACGTACGTCGTCTGGGCCTGCTCGAAGCCGTGGCCGAGGCCGTCGGGCGAGATCGCGATCCAGTTGTCCGGCCGGCCGAACGTCAGCGTCATGATGCCGTTGGGCAGCAGGCGCAGGACCGGCATGACACCGGTCGTCGGCGCCGGCTCGCCTGAGGCCGTCGTGATCCGCAGCGGCTCCGGGCGCGACCAGGTGCGGCCGTCGTCGCTGGACCGGTTCGTGTAGAGCGGGCCGAGGCTCACGCCGGGGCCGCCGGTGCGGTGGACGGCGACGAGGTCGCCGTTGGCGGCCCGGGAGATGCCGGACTCGCCCATCCACAGGCCGTCGGTGAACGAGGCGACCGTCGCGTAGCGGCGCCAGGTCGCGCCGCCGTCGGTGCTGCGCGCGAGCTCGGTGCGGTACCCCGGATCGCCGGTGTAGGTGGTGTAGTACGTCATCAGCAACGCGCCGTCGGCGGCGTAGAAGATGTCACGGTGCACGCGGATGCCGCGGTCGAACTTCGCGGGGTCGAACGTCAGGTCCGTGGTGAAGGTGGACGGCAGGTCCCGCCACGTGCTGCCGTTGTCGGTGGAGCGCCGGGCGACCAGCTCCACGCTGTGCTCGTCGATCACCCGCCGCGGGATGAACTCCACGCCGAGGATCGACCCGTCGCGCAGCTTGCTGAACCAGCCGGCGCCGGTGTCGGTGTTGATTCCGCTTGGGAACGTGTAACCGCGGTCGTCGGAGTGGATCATCGACGCCTGGCTGTCGGCCGCGGCGACGTCCTCGTTCGACTGCCAGGTCAGCTGCACCCGGCGGCTCGGGAGGCCGTCGGCGCCGGCCGCGTCGAACGCCTCGACGAGGGCGTTGCCGCCGATCACGCCGGGCGGCGGCTCGTGCACGGTGCTCGGGCCGTGCTGGGCGACGACGTAGCCGTCCGGGTCGCCGCCGTCGGTCGGGACGTCGACATCGCGAGCCGAGGGCGCCGTGGCGGGGATCAGCGCGGCGGCGAGGCCGGCGAGGGTGACACCCGCGGTGAGCACGAGGGGCCGGGACACGCGCATGGGCTGCCTCCTGGAGTCGGTGGCCGACCAGCAGACACAGAAGGTCATTCCATGTCAAGCACCGCATGTCGGTTCATCCAGGCCATTGACATGGAATGGCGTGCTGGGTTTTCTCGTCCCACTACTCCGCGTCGGAAGGACGGTTATGGCCCGGATCGGTCCACGCAAGGGGTTCTCGCTGGTCGCCGGCCTCGCGCTGGCCTTCGCCGCACTGATCGGCGGACCACACGCTCCGGCGGCGGCGGCCATCGTCGAGGCGGTCGTCGTGCCGGGCGCCCCCTGTGGCGACCCCGAGCTCGGCACGAACTGCCAGGCGTACTTTCCGGACATCGCCAACGACCCGTTCGGCGACGCCGACGACCTGCTGATGGTCTACCGCTGGTCCAGCGCGCATCAGGGGGTTGCGGGTCAGCTGCGGATGATGCGCAGCACGGACGGCGGCGCGACGTGGGCGCCGGCCGACCCGTTCGTCGTCGCCGACTATCCGGCGACCGACTACCGCGACCCGTCGCTGGCCGTCATCACGAAGGCCGACGGCAGCAAGCGGCTGCTGCTCTCGTACTTCGCCGCGTTCGGGACGAACTTCGGCTCGATCCAGACCCAGGTGAAGCGGCGCGACACCGCGACGGGCGCGTTCTCGGCACCCGTCCAGGTGTTCTCCAGCACGCTCCCGTCGCCCGCGACCAGCGCGAAGATCATCCAGATGGCCAACGGCCAGCTGCTCATCCCGCTGTACGGGACCAACCCGAGCACCGGCTACCAGGACGCGGTCGTGGTCGCCAGCGTCGACGACGGCGTCTCGTGGGACGGCCGGCTCACCGGCCGACAGAAGACCATCGCGGCCGGCTCGGCCGGGCGGTACTTCCAGGAGCCGGCGATCGCGCAGATCGACCCCGGCGACATCCGGGCGGTCCTGCGCGTGTCGTCGGACACGTCGCCGTCGACGACGGCGTACGCCATGCAGTCGGAGTCCTACGACAACACGTACCTGACGACGTGGACCACGCCCTGGTCGATGGGTGTGCGGATGCACGCGCCGGAGCTGTTCCGGATCCCGGGCACGAACCTCATCCCGTACCTGTGGAGCGAGCCGAACGCGGCCACCTCGCCGACCAACCGCCCGGTGCGCATCACCGTCCGCCGCACCGACTCGGTCTGGACCGAGACACCCCGGTACACGCTCTACAACCCCGGCAGTACCTGGGACGCCGGCTACTCCGGCACCGTCGCGATCGGCACGACGCGGCTGGTCAGCGTCGTCTACGACGAGGACCGCCGGGCCGCGATCGTGCTGCGCTACAACGTCGCCGACGTCGACTGAGGAGCCCGTCATGCCTGGACGCACGCGTCACCGCCTCACCAACGTCGTCAGCGGCCTGGCCGGCTTCGGCGCCGCCGTCGCCCTGCTCGCGTCGAACGCCGGTCCTGGGCCGGCCGGCGCTGACCCCGTCGCCGATGTGCCCACGGGCGCGGTGAACCCGCTGCCCGCCGGCGACGGCCCGGACCCGGACGCGTACGCCGTCGGGATCGGGCCCGAATGGAACGTCGTCAACTGGGGACCCGGGCCGCGGGCCGCGGTGCCCTCGGCATTCGCGATGGACACCGTCGCCGACGGCGTGACCGAGCAGAAGGTGTTCGTGTCGTCGCAGGCCAACGACGACGTCGCCGGCGCGGACTCGATCACCAACATGTCCGTCTCACTGGACTCGGCGGTCTCGTTCCTGACGACGACACGCGAGGCGCCGGTCGGCGCGCACAACATGCTGCGCCTGGACGACGGCTCGCTGATCTCCGTCGAGTTCATTCCGGAGTGGACCGACGCGACCCAGACGGCGGTGAACCTCAAGGTGTGGCGGTCGGAGGACCAGGGCGAGACGTGGGAGCCGACGCTCGCGCCGTTCACGCCGCCGCCCGGCAAGGTGCTCGGGCCGATGAACCGCGGCCTGCGCGTGCACCGCGAGCCGTTGCTGCTGCCCGACGGCACGATCATCCTGCCCGCCTACACCCGCTACCAGGGCGAGATCGCGTCGAGCATCGTCCTGCAGTCGACCGACGGCGGCGCCAGCTGGACCCAGCGCGGGCAGATCCCGGCCACGGCCCCGGGCACCAACGAGGTCGGCTGGTCGTGGACGAGCGACGGCCGGCTCGTCGCCGCTCTGCGCACCGCCGAGACGCCGCCGCGCCTGCGGGTCACCTTCTCCGACGACTCCGGCGCGACCTGGACACCCGCGCAGCCGCTGCTCGGGCCGGACGGCGAGCAGGTCCAGGGCATCTACCCGGGGCTCGTGCTGCAGCCCAACGGCGTCCTGCTCCTGAGCACCGGGCGCCCGGACGACCGCGTCTATGTCAGCCGCGACGGCACCGGCCGCACCTGGGACGAGGAGCGGCTGGTGCTGCAGCGGTACCCGTCGGAGACCGGCAACGGCCGCTTCGACGGCAGCAGCGGCAACACGACCGTGGTCAACGTCGACGCCGACCGGACCGTCTACATCGGCGACTACTGCCACGTCTGGGGCTGCAAGGCCTACCACGAGCAGTACGGCGTGTTCGCCGCGTACGTGCACGCGGTGACGCCGGGCACCGGGAAGATCGACCTGGAGACGAAGCTGCGCACCGGGACGGCGACGGTCACCGGGACGTTCGCCCGGCCGGACCGCACGTTCCCCGAGCAGCGGCCGGAGGGCGCGTTCGACGGCAGCTCGCGGGCGCACTCCGCCGCCGTCCTGCAGGCCCGCCGCGGCGCCCCGTCGATGACCGTCGAGCTGGACCAGGAGTACTCGCTGCACCGGATCGGGCTGATGCTCGGCGCCGGGCAGCCGCTGGACGCGACCGTGCAGCTGTCGGCCGACGGCGTCACCTGGTCCGCGCCGGTGGTCACCGCCGACGGCGCCCGCGACCACGCCATGCGCTACACCGAGTTCGAGCCGCAGCGAGCCCAGTTCGTGCGCGTCACCGGCGCCGCCGGGGTCACGACGCCGGTGACGGAGCTCGAGCTGTACGCCGCCGGCGTCGACACGTTCGAGAACGACCCGCTCTACGGCATCCCGCGTGGGTTCGTCGACGCGAAGAACACCACGGTCACCGACCAGGAGCTGGGCGGCTTCGACAGCGGGTCGTCGCTGCGGCTGTTCGACAAGTTCCTGGACGACAACGCCGTCGCGAGCACCGTCACGCCCGAACGGGACCGGCAGGTCACGTCGTTCCGGTTCGCCACGAACGACTTCCGCGGCCCGTTCACCTTCGCCGTCGACGGCCGCTCCGGCGACGACGCCGCGCAGCCGTGGCGGTTCCGGCTGGTCCCGGGGACGACGGCGCAGCCGGCGCAGACGCTGGAGGTGTTCGACGGCTCGGCCTGGACGGCCCTGGGCCGGCTGTCGGCGCCGATCGCGGTGAACGCCTGGGCGCCGATCACCGTCGACACGTCGACGTCAGCGGCGACGGTCACGATCGGCGGCGACACGTTCAGCACGACCGCGACCGCCGAGTCCGCGACGGCGCTGGCCGGGCTCACCGTCACCACCGGCGACCCGATCGCCTACGGCATGACGTTCTTCGTCGACGACCTGTCCATCCGCTGAGTCAGGCCGGGGCCGCGTCCGGCCAGGGCGCGGCCTCGGCCACCATGGCCCGGGCCCGCAGCAGCTCGCGCGCCGACCGCCAGCCGAGTGCGCCGGTGACCCGGCCGTCGCTGCCGTAGAGCGCGACGAACCGGCCATCGTCGGGCGACCCGGAGACGACGGTGAACCGGTCGGTTCCGGTCAGCCGCCCATACACCTGGAGCTTGACGTCGTACTGGTCGCTCCAGACGTAGGGCACCGGCTGGTACGGATCGTCCGCGCCGAGCATCGCCCGGGACACGGCCATCGCCTGCTCGGTCGCGTTGGTCCGGTGCTCGATCCGCACGCTCTCGCCGCGGCCGCGATGGAACCAGCGGGCCACGTCTCCGGCGGCGAACACACCGGGCGCGGCCCGGCAGCGCGCGTCGCAGCCGACGCCGTCGGCGAGGTCCAGTCCGCTGCCGGCCAGCCAGTCCGTCGCCGGTACCGAGCCGATCGCGACCAGCACGCAGGTCGTCGGCACGATCGTCCCGTCGGCCAGGCGAACACCCGTGACCCGGCCGTCGTCGCTGGTCAGGCCCGCGACGCCGGTCCCGAGGCGGAGGTCGACGCCGTGCTCGGCGTGCAGCCGCGCCAGCAGACCGGCCACGACCGGGCCCACCTGGCGCAGCAGCGGCGCGGGCGCCGGGTCGACCAGCGTGACCGCGACGTCCAGGCCGCGCAGCGTCGCCGCCGTCTCCGCGCCGAGAAAGCCGGCGCCGACCACGACCACCCGGCCGGTCGACCGCGCCGCGGCCTGGAACGCCACCGTGTCGTCGAGGGTGCGCAGCACGTGCACGCCGGCCAGCCCAGCGGTACCGGGCAGGGTGCGCGGCCGGACGCCGGTCGCGACCAGCAGCGCGTCGTAGGGCAGGTCGGCGCCGGCCACCCGCACCGTCCGGTCCGGGACGGAGACCGACGTCGCGGCGCTGCTCGGCCGCCAGTCGATCCCCAGCTCGTCGTAGCGGTGCCCGGCCAGCAGCTCCAGCCGGTCCGGCGCCCAGGCGCCGGCGAGAAGCTGCTTGGACAGCGGCGGCCGGTCGTACGGGCGGTGCGGCTCGGCGCCGAGCAGGGTGAGCTCGCCGTCGAACCCGTCCGCGCGCAGTGACTCCGCCGCGGTCAGCCCGGCGGCGCCCGCGCCGGCGATCACGACCCGCCGGAGCGCCGCGGTCACGTCCCGGCCAGCCGGATCGCCCGCGCGGGGCAGAGCCGGGCGGCCAGCGCGACGTCGTCGGCCCGGTCCGGCCCGGGGTTCTCGTCGAGCACGACCACGAGGCCGTCGTCGTCCTGGTCGAACACGTCCGGCGCGGCCATGACGCACTGGCCGCCGCCGACGCACTGGTCGATCTCCACCTCGATCATCATCGGCCCTCCCGTGGCTCGTCCCAGGTCAGCGGAAGCGCCGCCAGGCTGAGGAACGCGTACTCCTTGACCTGCAGCTCGGCCGGGTCGACGGCGAGCCGCAGCGACGGGACGCGCCGGAACAGCGTCTCCACGACGGTCTGCAGCTCGACCCGGGCCAGCGGCTGGCCGAGGCACTGGTGCACGCCGTAGCCGAACGCGACGTGGTGCCGTGCCTCCCGGTGCACGTCGAACGCGTCCGCGTCCGGGAACGCGGCGTCGTCGCGGTTGGCGCCGGCGACCGCCGCGATGACGCCGTCGCCGGCCTCCAGCCGGTGCCCGGCGATCTCGATCGGCTCGGTCACCACCCGGGTCGGCGAGATGTGGAAGATGCTGATGTAGCGCAGCAGCTCCTCGACGGCGGCCGGCACCAGGGACGGGGCCGCGCGCAGCTCGGCCAGCTGGTCCGGGTGCTGCAGCAGCGTCGCGATGCCCAGCCCGATCATGTTCGTGGTCGTCTCGTGGCCGGCGGTGATGAGCAGGCGCACGGCCGCGACCATCTCCTCCCGGCTGATCGTGTCGCCGCCGAGCTGGTCGGCCACCAGCTCGCTGATGAGGTCGTCGGCCGGCTCGCGGCGCTTGCGCTCGATCAGCTCGTCGGCGTAGGCGAGCATCTCGTTCGTCGCCCGGATGACGTTCTCCGGCGACGTGGTGAGCGTGTTGCGCTCGTGGTCGAGGGCCTGGAAGTGAGCCCGGTCGGCCAGCGGCATGCCCAGCACGTGGCAGATCGTGCGGGACGGCACCTCCCCCGCGAGCGCCGTCACGAAGTCCGCCGGCGGCCCATCCGCCAGGATGCCGGTGATCAGGTCGTCGACGATGTCCTGCACGACCGGGCGCAGCGCCTCGATCCGCCGGATGGCGAAGTACTTGGTGAACACGCGGCGCAGCCGGGTGTGGTCGGGCGGGTCCATGCCGACGAATGTCGTGCGGCCGGACCGCTCCAGCGCCTCGCGGCCCGGCGTCGGGAACGGGAAGCCCTCGCGGCGGCGGTCCACGCTGATCCGCGGGTCGCCGAGCAGCGAGCGCACCTGCTCGTACCCGGTGACCAGCCACGCGGTGCGGCCGTCCCACAACCGCACCCGGGCCAGCCCGCCGGCCTCGCGCGCCGCGGCGTACCCGGGCGGCGGATCGAACGGCGTCAGCCGTGTCATCGGGAACGCGGGCAGGTCGGAGACGGCGCTCACGGTGTCACCTCATCGGTCGATCGGCCGGGGCAGGACGCCCCGCTGGACGTAGTCGAGCGCAAGCCGCGCCGCGGTGCTCCCGAGCTGTTCCTCCGAGCCCTGGGAGTACCAGGCGACATGCGGCGTGACGAGGACGTCGTCGCGGCTCAGGACCGGCCCGAGCGCGGCCGCGTCGGGCTCGCCCTCGACGACGTCCAGCCCGGCGCCGGCGACCAGGCCCGCGTCGAGCGCCTCGACCAGCGCCGCCGTGTCGATCAGGCCGCCGCGCGCGGTGTTGACGATCACCGGGCGGCGGCGCATGCGGGCGAACGCCGCGCGGTCCAGCAGGTGCCGGCTGGCCGGGGTGAGCGGGGCATGCAGGCTGATGAGGTCGCTGGTCGCGAGCAGCTCGTCCAGCTCCACCGGTGCCACGCCGGCCCGCTCGAACCGGTGCGGGGCGAGCGGGTCGTACGCGACGACGTCCAGGCCGAAGGCCCGCGCGCGGACAGACACCGCGGTGCCGATCCGGCCCAGGCCGACGATGCCGAGCCGCCGGCCCTGCAGCCGCGGGACCGGGACGTGATCGACCGAGCGCCAGTCGCCGCCGGTCCGGGCGGTGAAGTGGCCGAGCCGCCGGACCGTCGCGAGCAGCAGCAGCATCGCGTGGTCGGCGACCTCGTTCGTCCCGTAGTCGGCGACGTTGGTGACCAGGATGCCCTGCCGGTCCGCGGCCGCCAGGTCGATCTTGTCGACGCCGACGCCGCCGCGGACCAGCAGCCGCAGCTTCGGGAAGGCGGCCAGTAGCTCCGCCCCGACCCGGGCGCCGCCGACGATGAGCGCCTCGACGTCGTCGGCGCCGACGACGTCGCCCGGCGAGTCGGGCAGCACCGTGTATCGCACGCCCGACTCGTCCAGTGCGCGCAGCGTGGCCGGCAGGAACGGTGCAGCCGCCACCCACACCGCGATCGTCACGGCTGTTCTCCTGTTCCCCGGACCTCGCGTCCCGGACGGTGGATGTGGGCAGCAGGATTCATGGCAAGGCGTTCCATGTCAATGGGTCGGCCGTTGACATGGAACACCTTGCCATGCCTACTCTTTCGCCGTGCCAGCCGCCGAGCACCTCCCCCCTCACGACGCGTTCCTGCTGCGGGGCGACGGGTTCGCCTACGCGCTCGCCGTCACCCCCGGCGGCGACCTGCGGCACCTGCACTGGGGCGGCCCGATCGCGTCTGACGACCTCGGCGCGCTGCTGGCCGACGACCCGCGCGAGTTCGGCTCCAACACGTGGTCCAGTCCGCGGGCGCACACCGAGGAACTGGTCGCGCACGGTGGCCGGCGGCTGGACGAGTCCGCACTGGCGGTCGAGTTCGCCGACGGCGTCCGCGCGCTCGACCTCGCGGTCGAGTCGTCCGCCGTGAGCGACGACGGGCTGACGGTCCGGCTGGCCGACCGGCACTACCCGTTCGCCGCCGAGCTGCACTACCGCGTCCGCGGCGGCGCGCTGGAGCGGTGGACGACCCTGGTGAACGACGGCGACGCGCCCGTCATCCTGGACCGCGCCTACTCCGCGAGCTGGCCGCTGCCGTGGCAGCCACGCTGGGTGGCCACCTGGCTGGCCGGCGCGTACGCCGCCGAGACGCAGCTGACCCGGCGCCCGCTCGGGCCGGGCCGGCTGGTGCTGGAGTCGCGCCGCGGCATCCCCGGCCACGCCGCGCAGCCCTGGCTGGCGCTCGACGCCGGCGACGACGCGCGCCCGAGCGACGAGACCGGCGCGGTGTGGAGCGTCGCACTGGCGTGGAGCGGATCCTGGCGGCTGGCCGCCGAACTGGCCGCCGACGGCCGGCTGCACGTCACCGCCGGCGTCAACGACTTCGACCTGCGCCACCCGCTGGCGCCGGGCGCGTCGTGGACCACCCCGGTCACCGTCGGCGTCTATGCGGGCGCCGGGCACGACGAGCTCACCGACCGCTGGCACGCCTACGAGCGTGAGCACGTGGTGCCGCGTCCGGACACCGTCCGGCCGGTGCTCTACAACAGCTGGGAGGCGACGTTCTTCGACGTCCGGCCGGACTCGCAGCTGGAGCTGGCGCGGCGGGCCGCGGCGCTGGGCGCGGAGCTGTTCGTCGTCGACGACGGCTGGTTCGCCGGCCGCGACGACGAGAGCGCCGGCATCGGCGACTGGACGCCGGACCGCACCGCCTTTCCCGACGGCCTGAAGCCGCTGGCCGACGAGGTGCACGCGCTGGGCATGCGGTTCGGCGTGTGGGTCGAGCCGGAGGCGGTCAGCCCGGACAGCGACCTCTTCCGCGCCCACCCGGACTGGATCCACCAGTGGCCGACCCGGCCGCGCACGCTCGCGCGGCAGACTCACCTGCTTGCGCTGAGCCGCGCCGACGTCCGTACGCACGTCGTCGAGGCGTTGGACGCGCTGCTCTCGTCGGCGCCGATCGACGTGCTGAAATGGGACCTCAACCGCCCGCTGACCGAGGCGTCCGACGGCTGGATCGGGCCGGTCGAGGGCCTCTACGAGGTGCTCGACCGCGTGCGGGCGCTGCACCCGGACGTCTGGATCGAGAGCTGCGCCTCCGGCGGCGGCCGGGCCGACCTCGGCATCATGGCGCGCACCGAGTGGGTCTGGCCCAGCGACAACACCGACGCGCTGGAGCGGCTGGCGATCCAGCACGGGTACGCGTACGCCCACTCGCCGCACACCATGATGGCCTGGGTCACGGACTCCCCCACGTACCTCACCAAGCGCGAGCTCCCGCTGCGGTTCCGCTTCCACTCGGCGATGACCGGGCTGCTGGGCATCGGGGGGAACCTGGCGCACTGGTCGCCCGAGGACCTGGCGGCCGGCGCCGAGTACGTCGCGCAGTACAAGCGCATCAGAGCGACGGTGCAGTACGGGACCATGCGGCGCCTCAGCGGCGCACCCGACGACGTGACGGCGGTGAGCTACCGGTCCCCGTCGGGAGACCAGGTCGCCGTCTTCGCGTTCGCGCCGTCGGTGCGGCACCTGCGCCGGACGGTGCTGCTGCGGTTGCGCGGCCTCGACCCGGACGCGGTGTACGCCGACGCCGCGACGGGCGCCCACTACAGCGGCGCACTGCTGCGGCACCACGGCCTGCGGGTCGCCCTGACCGGAGACCACGCCAGCGAGCTCGTCGTCCTCGACCGCATCCGACCCCGGAGACACCCATGAAGATCATGACGATCTATGCCCACCCGGCGGACACGATCACCAACTGCGGCGGCACGCTCGCGCTGCACGCGCAGCGCGACGACGAGATCGTCGCGCTGATCCTGAGCCACGGCGGGCGCATCCACGCGAACAAGTACGCCGAGGAGTGGCGCAAGGCCAATCCGGACGGCGACGTCGCGACGGCCGGGCTGGACGACATCGTCGCGAACAAGAAGGACGAGCTGGACCGTGCCGCGTCGATCCTGGGCATCGGCAAGGTCATCACGCTGGACCACGACGACACGTACGCGACCGTCCACGAGGACGTCGTCGAGGAGATCGCCGAGCAGATCGCGGCCGAGCAGCCCGACGTCGTCATCGCCGACCACCCGCGCAGCCCCGCCTGGTTCGACGCGCACTCCGTCGCGACCGGGATGGCGCTGGCCGCACTGTCCCGGGCCGGCACCTACCTGCGCAACCTCGACGGGCGCGACGAGGTGCCGGTGCGGCAGGTGTTCCTCACCGGGCTGCCGGTGTTCAACCTGGATGCGCTCAGCCTGAACGGGCTGCGCAACGACTGCTACATCGACATCACCGGCGTCGTCGGCACGAAGCTGGCCGCGATGGACCAGTTCGTCAGCCAGGGGTACCACGGGCTGTTCGCCCGCAAGCTGGTCGAGTCGTACAACGGCGAGGCCGGGCGCGCGGCCGGCGTGAACTTCGCCGAGGCGTTCGTGCGCCTCTACAACGAGACGCACGGTGCGCTGCCGGTCACCGAGGCCGCGCTGGCGGCCGACCCGCTGACCAGGCACATCGCCTACTCCTCGGTGAACCTGCGCGGCAGCTACCCGGTACCGTGACGGCCGTGACCTCTTCCCTCATCGGCCGGTCCGTCCACTCGCTCCCGACGCCGGTCGCCGTCCTCGACGACGCCGCACTGGAGCACAACCTCGCCCTCATGGCGTCCTGGTGCCGCGAGCGCGGCGTCGAGCTGCAGCCGCACGGCAAGACGACGATGGCGCCGGCGCTGTTCGCCCGCCAGTTGGCGGCCGGCGCGACCGGCATCACCGCGGCGACGCCGGCGCAGGTCCGGGTGATGCGGTCCCACGGCGTGCCGGCGGTGCAGCTGGCCAACGAGCTGGTGCAGCCGGGGCCGGCGTCGTGGATCGCGGGCGAGGTGGCGGCCGGGTTCGGGTTCCGCTGCTGGGTGGACTCCGTCGACGGGGTGGAGGTGCTGCAGGCGGCGTTCGGCGGTGCCGGCGCCGTGGCGGACGTGCTGGTGGAGGTG
>NZ_POTW01000090.1 GCF_003236295.1 Jiangella anatolica | reverse complement strand
GGTTGGGGTCGGAGGGGGTGTTCGTCGGGCAGGACCTGTACTCGGGCGGGAGCTTCGTCTACGACCCGTGGGTGTTGTACGCGCGCGGCGTGTTGACCGCGCCGAACGTCGTGATTGCCGGGATCGTCGGTAGCGGCAAGTCATCGCTGGCGAAGTCTCTCTACACGCGGTCCATCGCGTTCGGCCGGAGGGTCTACGTGCCCTGCGACCCGAAGGGCGAGCACACCGCGGTGGCGCAGCTGGTCGGCGGTCGCGCGATCGTGCTCGGGCACGGCTTGTCGGCCAGGTTGAACCCGCTCGACGAGGGCTACCGACCGCGTGGTGTCGCGGACGTCGACTGGACTGCGCAGGTCAAGGCGCGGCGCCGTGACCTGGTCGGGGCGCTTGCTGAGACGGTGCTCGCGCGGCCGCTGACTCCGGTCGAGCACACCGCCATCGACGCGGCTCTCGCCGCCGCGGTCGACGCGTCGGAGGTGCCGGTGCTGCCGATGGTGGTGGATCGGATCCTGACCCCGGACCGGAGCGGCGACGCGCGCCTCGCCGATGACGGGCGGCACGTCGGCCACGCCCTGCGACGTCTGGTCGCCGGCGATCTGGCCGGGCTCTTCGACGGCCCGTCGACCATCGCGTTCGACCCGTCGCTGCCGATGATGAGCCTGGATCTGTCGCGGGTGGCGGAGAACGCCGCCCTCGTCTCAGTACTCATGACGTGCGCCTCGGCATGGATGGAAGCCGCGCTTCTCGATCCCGCCGGCGGGCAGAGATGGGTGATCTACGACGAGGCGTGGCGGCTGATGGCCCACCCGGCACTGCTGCGGCGGATGGACGCGCATTGGCGGCTGGCCCGCCACTACGGCATCGCCAACGCGCTGATCTTCCACAAGCTGTCCGACCTCGACACCGTCGGCGACGCCGGCAGTGCGGCGCGGGCCCTCGCATCGTCGCTGCTGGCCAACGCGGAGTCGAGGGTCATCTACCGGCAGGAGACGGATCAGCTCGGCGCCACCGCGCTCGCTCTTGGCCTGACCCGCACGGAACAGCAGCTCCTTCCCACACTTGGGACCGGTCAAGGGCTCTGGCGTATCGCCGACCGGTCCTTTGTCGTTCAGCATCAGCTTCATCCCGCCGAGTTCGAGGCCTTCGACACGCGGGCTCGGATGGGGATCAACGTCTAGGAGTTCGCCGGATGTTTGACGTCTCCTTGGACTCGATGTTGCTCGGCGCTCGAGCCGCTGGTGGATGCCGTTTGTCGCTCGAACACGTCGCTGTTCGCCTGGGAAGTTATCGCCAGGACTGACTTCCACGATGTCGAGCTTCGAATGACCTCTGGGCGGGCCGTGTGGCGCACCTGCAGGGCATGAGAATGGTGGTCCGAACCCCTGACGAGCTGATTGCAGCTCTCCCCCATCTGCTCGGGTTCAAGCCCGACGAATCGATCGTGTTCGTACCGATGCGCTCGGACATTCCCGTCGCTCGTGTCGATCTTCCGACTACGCCGATAGATCGCGAGTTGGTCTGGCGGTACCTCCGCGACGCGTTCAGCCGCTACGGCGGGACCCGCGCGAGCGTCGGCATTGTCTGCGTTACCGACGATCGCACGTACGCGGACGTGGTCGGCCGAGAGTTCGCCGACCGCCTCGACAGCATCGGCATCGGCACCCAGATGCGGCTCTGGGCGAACGACTCCCACTGGAGCGACCTCGACAGTGGCGAGTCCGGCCTTCAGACCGAATCGGCCCGGGAACGCATCGCCGCGATGACAGTTCTAGCCGGCCAAGCCCAACCGGCGGCCAGTCGCGGGTCGCTCGCGACCTCACTGGTCGGAGATCGAGAGCCGGTGGCGAAGCTTCTGCCCCAAGCTCGGGAAGCGGCCCGACTGAGTACGCCACGGGCGGAGAGCAGGTGGGCCCTCGGTCGGCTCAACCAGTTCCACGCCAACGGCCACCTGCTAAGCGACGGAGACGCGGCCCGGCTGCTCGTCGCGATCGTCTCCATCCCGATCCGAGACCGGTTGTTGGACGACATGAACCGGAGCGCCACCGGCTCCCACGTCGCGCTGTGGACCGACATGACCAAGAGGGCTCCCGATGAAGTGCGAGCAGCTCCGGCCTCGATGCTGGCCTTCGCAAGCTGGCAGAACGGGAACGGGGCCATGGCGTGGTGCGCCTTAGACCAAGTACCCCAGGACAAGCCCTACTCGCTCGCGGGTGTCGTGGCCACAGCCGTCCAGACAGGCATGCACCCACGGGAGTGGGAGGCCATAAGGTCCCAGCACCCAGATCGCGGACCGGATCTCGGGTCAGACTTCCCCACACAGCAAGGGCGCGCGCAGCCCAGTCCCGATCGACCCGAACACGGAATGTGAGGAGCGCCAAGCGGAGAACGTCTACCACCGCCGTCAGCCTCCCAGCCGCCTGGAGGGTCGACTGGCGCGATTCGCGAAGGCTCACACGCAGGAAGGCAGACCCACCTTCCCCGTCGACTTCGTGTTCAACGCGGACGTGGAGCTCACCTGGGCGCGCTTCTGAACCAGTGCGGTTCATGGGTGCCGGTGAGTGCCTCTGAGCGTGACGAGCGCGGGCGAACCCGCGTCAATGGCGATTGACCTGGACGGCATCGCGCCATGAGCCCCGGTCAGGTGGAGCCCGGTGGCCATCCCGCCGGCGGTATCGGCCTCTAGCCCGGTCAGCGCACGGTCCGATCCGCTCCCCGGCAGGTGCTCCCGGGCCGATGGGCGACGCGGACCACCTAGCGGGGGTGAAGCAGCCCAAGAAACCCAGCCGCGACGTCGACGACCGCGCCCTACAGCCGGTGCTTCCTCATGTGGTGGTCTCCGTCATCGACGACGAGGCCGGCACGCTGGACGTCGCCGTCGACGGCCGACTCGTGCCTCCGCCGAGCCAGCAGGCATGGCGGCGCGACGACCTGGCCACGATCCTCGACGGCCTCATCAGCGAGCGGAACCAGCCCCTACGGGTGGAGATCCGCGAGAGCGACGGATCGACGTTCACCGACATCCTCACCCCAGCCCGACGGCCAGCCATCTCGAGAGACGCGTCGTCGCCGAACCAGGAAGCGCGCGAGTTCCGGGGCGTGGTCACCGGGTCCGGGTTCATCCCGGGAGAACAGGTCACCGTCGCCGTCGCAGTGCTGACCACGAGCGCCGGTCCCACCGGGACCGTCCGCGCTTGGCTCAGCCTCGCCCACACCACCCAGCCGACCGGTGAGGTCGTCCTGATCGGACGGATCTCCGGCACCGTCACCGCCGCCATCCGCGGTGAGACCGGTGACGCCGCCGCGCGGTGACCGCGCCGGCACCGACACGCTGACCAACCTCGCGCTGGCCGTCCTGGCCGGGCTCGGGGTCATCGTGCTGGTGCTGCGCGCGACCGGCAGTCTCGCCGCTGTCCTCACCGGTGCCCCGCAACCCACCGCCGGGGCTGGCGACGTCGTCCGGGTGCTCACCGACCCTGCCGACCCGGGTCGTGCGTTGGGCGCGCCCGGACTCAACCCCGTCGTCTACTGGACTCTGGCCGGCGTCCTCTTGGCGGGGCTGGTGCTGGCGGCCTGGTGGCTGCGCCGCTGGATCACCAGCCAGAACCGGCATGCCCGGACCGATCCGCGGCGCCTGGCCGGGACCGCGACCCAGGCCGAGATCGCCCGGCACGCCTCGGCCCGGGCCCTGACGCGACGCGGCGCCACGCTGCGGCCGTCACTTCCCCGGCCGACGCCGACCGATCTCGGCTACCAGCTAGGCCACGCACGCGGCCAGCAAGTGTGGGCCAGCGTCGAAGACTCTGTCCTGCTCATCGGGCCGCCACGCTCGGGCAAGGGCCTGCACGTGGTCATCAACGCCATCCTCGACGCGCCCGGCGCGGTCGTGACAACCTCCACCCGGCCGGACAATCTCACCGTCACCCTGCGCGCTCGGCAACGCGCCGGTCCGGTCGCCGTCTTCGACCCACAACAGCTCGCGCCCGGACTCCCGGCCGGGCTGCGGTGGTCCCCCGTACGCGGCTGCGACGACCCGCTCACCGCGATGATCCGCGCCACCGGCCTAGCCGCCGCGACCGGCCTCGGCGGCGGCGGAGTCGACAACGGCGGGTTCTGGGAAGCCAAGACCCGCACCGCGCTCCAGGCGCTCCTACATGCCGCGGCCCTCGACCAACGGACCCCGGCCGACCTGTTCCGCTGGACCCTGGACCCCACCGCCGCCAGCGACGCCGTCGCCATCCTGCACGCGCACCCCGGTGCGGCCACCGGCTGGGCCGACTCCCTCGACGCCATGATCGAGGCCGATCCCAGAACGCGCGACTCCATTTGGCAAGGCGTCTCACTCGCTCTGTCCGCGCTGGCCGACCCCCGCGTCCTCGACTCCGTCACGCCGCGGGCCGGCGAGCACTTCGACCCCGCCACCTTCATGACGGAGCGGGGCACCGTCTACCTGCTGGCCACCGGCGCCGGTGCCGGCGCTTCGGCGGCCCTCGTCGCAGCCTTCGTCGAAGATCTCGTGGAGACAGCTCGCCGGCTCGCCGCCCGATCACCCGGCGCCAGGCTGGACCCACCGCTGCTGCTCGCCCTGGACGAGATCGGCAACCTCGCGCCGTTGCCGTCCCTACCGGTGCTCATGGCCGAAGGCGGCGGCAGCGGCATCACCACCCTGCCTGTCCTGCAATCCATGTCCCAGGCCCGAACCAAGTGGGGCGACAACGCAGCCGGCGCGATCTGGGACGCCGCCATCGTGAAGCTGGTCCTCGGCGGCGCGTCCAACTCGCGCGACCTTCAGGATCTCGCCGTACTGATCGGCGACCGCGACGAGTACACCGGCTCCACGACCATCGACCCGCACGGCGGCCGCTCCAACCAGCAGTCCATCCGCCGCATCCCGATCCTGCCGCCAGACCAACTGCGCACCCTGCCCTTCGGCACCGGCGTGACCATCCTCCGCGCCGCCCCGCCGATCATCACCGACCTGCGCCGTTGGACAGCCCGGCCTGACGGCGACCAGCTTGCCGCCGATCAGGCAGGGGTCGAAGCTGCGCTGCGTGACGGCGGGAGCAGTCGCCTACCTCCCAGGTGACGACGCCACCCCGCCTACGGGTGGCCCGAGCCGGGAGGTCCGCCATGGCGATCAAGGTCTCGCAGTCCATCAACTGTTTCGTTGCGAGCGATCCTCGCCTCACTTTCCACGACGGAAAGGCCCGCCTCTACGCCCGCATCGGCATCAACCACGCCGAGCCCAAGGAAGGCGGCGGCTGGAACGACCTCGAACCGACTTTCCACGATCTCGTGATGTTCGGGAAGTCCGCCGAGCGCTCCTACGAGATGCTCCGCAAGGGCGACAACGTCATCGCCCAGGGGTCGGTGCAGACCCGCCCGACCGTCGACGACGACGGGCAGGAAGAGGAGGTCGAGCAGTTCGTCGCCAAACGCATCGGCCACGACATCAACCTCACCACCTACGCCGTGCAGCGCAAGCGCTCGGCTGGCCAGGAGCCCGCCAGCCGCGAAGCACCTGCCGCAGGCCCCGCCACCCAACAGCTCCGCCAGCCGCCTCCCGCACCTCCGCCGCCTCCGCCGCATGCCGAGCCGATGGCCCGCTGAACTGCCGGAGGAGGCGCCGTGACCTACTACACCGACGACCCCGACGTCGAGCCCGACGACAGCGGGGAGGACCTGCCACAGGCCCGCGCCACGACCATCGACTGGCGCAGGCTCGGTGCGGACGAGGCCGAGCACGAGTGGCTGGCCCTCAACGCCTGGGTCGACTGGCTACGCAAGGAGTTCGGTTTGTCGGCCCAGGTGATCCCGCCGGCCTGGCACCGTCATCCCGAGCTGGTCTGGGAGCTATCCGCGCTGCACCAGCACTGGCTCAACGCCTACGACGCCGAGCAGCACGCCTCCGCACCCATCGGCTGGCTCGCCGACTTCCACGCTGCCCGCCATCGGCTCCGGGAGTGGGTGGCCGCCTCGGGCACCCGCCTCGACCGCGACCGCCCGACCCGCATGACCAGTTGGCCCGGCGAGGACTCGGCCGACCCGCCGGAAGACGTCCCCATCAGGCACCGGGATCGCGACTTCATCGCCTTCATCCTCGCCGACGTTCAACGCCGCCGGGAGGATGACGAGCCCTTCACGGGGACCGGCGAGTGACCGTATGAGCGACCATCACATGACCCCGCAGGCCGTCGCGGGCGTCCAGCTGTACACAGCGGACGAGGCCGCCGTTCTGCTGCGCTGCAAGCCCTCCTGGCTCAACGAACAGGCCCGCAAACGGCTGGTCCCGTTCACACTCGTCGGCGGCTCGTACCGGTTCAGCGTCGCGCATCTCACCCAGATCATCGCCGACCACGAGCACCTACCCGGCGACGCCATGAACCAGTCAGCTGGCCCGCGTGCCTCGCGGCCGGCGCCGGTCGATCCGCCGCCGCTGAGGGCTCGCCCGCCACGTTCACGACCTGACTCGGCGTGAACGGATCGACGTGGGCTACGCGGAGAAGCGCGACGGTTACTACGCCGGCCGCTACAGCGCCGGAGGCGGCAGCTGGCTCTCGGTCAAGAACGACGCCGGCGAGACCATCCGCTTCCGCACCAAGCGAGAGGCAGTCACCGCCGCCAATGAGGAAGAAGCCAAGCGCCGCCAAGGGCGACGCGTCCGTGACCGCGGCCCCATCACCTTCGGCGACTGGGCCAATACCTGGTACCAGGGTCTCGATCTCGCCCAGTCGACCATGCAGAACTACCGGCACCATCTCGAGGAACACCTGCTGCCCGCGTTCGAGAATGAGCTACTGACCGACATCACGACCGGCATGATCGGCGAGTGGGAACGCGCCGAGCGCGCCGCCGGTTATCTCCCATCATCCATAAGAACCTGGCGCACCACCCTGTCCACGATCCTCGGCGACGCCGCCGCGGAAGATCTCATCGATGCCAACCCGGCAGCCCGGTCCCGCCGACGTGGACGACGAACCGGGCGCCAACAGCGCCGCGGCCCCGAGAAGGCCACCACCAGTCCACTCGGCGCCCTGCTCATCGCCGAGCGCGCCGCCCTGCTCTCCGGACGCGACGACGAATTCGCCGCCATCCAGCTCATGTACTGGACCGGCCTCCGGTGGGGTGAACTCGTCGGCCTCGAAGCCACGTTCGCACGGCCAGGCTCGCTCCGGGTCGAATGGCAACTCTGGGAGGACGACACCGGCAGATTCCATCGCCTGCCGCCCAAGGACGACTCCTACCGGGACATCGACCTACCCGAGTGGCTGACCACACTCGTCAACGACCATCTCGCACACAACGCCGCGCAGCCATGTCCCTGCCACGGCAACCGCTATCTCTTCTCCGGCCAGCGCAGCATCCATCCTCGCCGGTCGTCGTTCAGCGACTGGATCTTCGACCCCGCCACCACCGGATGGTTCCCTCCCCGCGGCCGGCAGCTGCCCAGACGCCCGGTGTCCATCGCCGCTGAGCCGTGGCCCGGAGCCGTCCAGCGCGGGCGAGGCAACGCCGAACGCGCCACCGCGTGCTGGCTGCCGATCGCGCCGGACCTGACTCCGCACGGGCTGCGCCACAGCCACAAGACGCTGATGGTCGAGCACCGCGTACCTGAGATCCTGTCCCATGAGCGCCTCGGACATCAGCTCGAGGGAATTGGCGGTGTCTACTCCCACATCACCGCCAACATGCGCCACGATCTCCTGGAGCTTCTGACCTCCGAATGGCACGCTGCGCTGGCCGCACGTCACGCCATGCACCCGTCCTCGCCGGTGACTGCCCTTGACGACCTTCTTCAGAGCCAAGCCGGGCGCACTCCGACAAGCCGTACCGCCACACTCGGCGAGCGCCAGACCGACAGGCTCAAGTCACGCCGGCCAGCTCAGAGTCGCGGCATCCGGCACACGATGAGTCATCGGATGAATCCGCCGACCGAGCCAGGATCTGGTCCGGACTCACCGGGCCTGTGAGCAAGATCATCCCCTGAAATTCCCCTGGGCAATGATCAAATCGCTATTGAAAGGTGGTCGACATCCGTCTGACCTGGGTGGGCGATACTGGGATCGAACCAGTGACCTCTTCGGTGTGAACGAAGCGCTCTCCCGCTGAGCTAATCGCCCGGGCGCGACCAGAACCATACCGCACCCCAGGCCCCGAACAGAAACCACCGCCCGAGTTTCGCGTTGCACGATGTCCGGATTGGGCTGACACTATCGGCCATGAGCGCGTCGACCATCTCCTACCCTCTGGCCCTGCGCCTGCTCGACGAGAGTGACGGGGAGCGGTACATCCAGGCGGAGCTGCGCTACAGCGCGACCGACCCGCTGGCCGTCACGGCGGTGTTCGACACGACGGCGCGCGAGCCGGTGCCGTGGGTGTTCGCCCGCGATCTGCTCAGCGCCGGGCTGGACGAGGCGAGCGGCAAGGGCGACATCAACGTCTGGCCGGCGCTCGATCCGCACGGCACGCCGACGGTGCGGGTGCGGCTGCGCTCCCCCGACGGCGACGCGGTGCTGGAGGCGCCGGCGTCGGCGATCGAGGACTTCCTCATCCAGACGTGGGCGCTGGTGCCGACGGGGATCGAGGGGCGGCTGCTCAGCATCGACGCGGTGCTGGACTCGCTGCTGGACCGTACCTGACCTCTCCACGTGCCCCTCGTGTGTTGTGCCCTGCGCACCAGTGGATTACGGTCATCAGCACTTGAGACCCAAGAATTCGAGCCAAGGGCAGGCACGTGACCTTCAGCCACGACGTCGAGCACTCTCTCGAGGTTGTCGTCGACCTGGTGAACTCCGATCCCCTCGCGAGCGGCAGCGAGGGACTGCCCGACGTGGGCTCACTGAGATCGTTCATCGATCTGTACAAGATCAGCGATCTGCCCACCGTCACCGAGACCGATCTGCGCGCCGTTCGGGCGCTGCGGCCGCGGCTGCGCGAGGTCTTCGAGGCCGGGACGACGGCCGAGGCCGCGGCCCTGGTCAACGGGCTGCTCGACGGGGCCAGGGTCTGCCCGCGGCTGACCGACCACGACGGTTACGACTGGCACACGCACTACTTCGCCCCCGGCGCGGCGCCGGCCGAGCACCTGCTGATCGACGCGGGCATGGCGCTCACGTTCGTCGTGGTCGCGGGCGAGCAGGAGCGGCTGCAGGTGTGCTCGGCGCCCGACTGCGGCCGCGTCCTCGTCGACCTGTCGCGCAACCGCTCCAAGCGCTACTGCGACAGCCGCACCTGCGGCAACCGGCTGCACGTCGCGGCCTACCGCGAGCGCCAGCGCGCCGCCGCCGTCTGACCTGACGGGGTCCGGGCCCGACGGCGCCGGCTCACGGCTCCGGGTCGGCCGCCGCCCGCTCGGCGAACGTCGCCGCCGCTCGCGCCGTCACCGGGCCGGGCGCCGGCAGCTCACGCCGTCGCCCGTCGTCCCACACGACGGCCGAGACGGCCTGCACGTCGCGCGTCGTCGACGTGAGGAAGATCTCCTCCGCCGTGTCGAGGACGCCGAGGTCGAGGTCGGCCTCCGCCGCGTCGCACCATTCGATGACGAGGTCGCGGGTGACGCCGGCCAGGCAGCCGCTCGCGGTCGACGGCGTCAGCAGCCGGCCGCCGACCACGACGAACACGTTGCTGCCGGTCCCCTCGCACAGCCGGCCGCGGGTGTCGGCACACAGCGCCTCGCTGGCGCCGGCCGCGGCGGCCCGGTCCAGCGCGATGACGTTCTCGGCGTACGACGTGGTCTTCAGACCGGCCAGCGCGCCCCGCTCGTTGCGCGGCCACGGCGCCACCGCCACCGTCGTGACCGGCGGCTGCGGCGCGGCCGGCGCCACCGCGACGATCAGCGTCGGGCCGGCGTCGCCGCGTCCGGAGCCCATGGGTGCGATGCCGCCGGTGTACGTGACGCGCAGCCGGTACATGCCGTCGCCCGTGGCCTGAGCCGCGACCTGCTCGCACGCCTTGGCGACCTCGGCGACGTCGGGGGCCGGCAGGCCGAGCCCGGCGGCCGAGCGGCCCAGCCGGGCCAGGTGCCGGCCGAGCGCGAACGACACGCCGCCGACGACCTTGACCGTCTCGAACACCCCGTCGCCCACCGTGAGGCCGTGATCGAAGATGCTGACGGTCGCGTCGGACTCGTCCAGCAACTCACCGTTCACCCAAGTCAGCACGAGGCCAAGCCTACGAGGCGTTCGGCCTTCAGCTCGGTCTCGGCCCACTCGCGGTCCGGATCCGAGCCCCAGGTGATGCCGGCGCCGGTCCCGAACCGCAGCACGCCGTCGCGCGCCCAGAACGTGCGGATGCCGACGGCCAGCTCGCCCTCCCCCGTGTCGGCGTCGACCCAGCCGACGGCGCCGCAGTACGGCCCGCGCGGCACCGGCTCCAGGTCGGCGATCGCCGCCAGCGCCGTCGATTTCGGCGCACCGGACACCGAGCCCGGCGGGAACGTCGCGTCGAACAGCTCCGCCCACCCGGCGCCGGGCAGCAGCCGGCCGCTCACCGTCGACACGAGGTGGACGAGGCCGGGGTGCTTCTCGACGCTCAGCAGCTCGTCGACGGCGATGCTGCCGGTCACGCAGACGCGGGACAGGTCGTTGCGCACGAGGTCGACGATCATCACGTTCTCGGCGCCGTCCTTCGCGGTGAGATCGGCGGCGGTCCGTCCGGTCCCCTTGATCGGCGACGACGCGACGTGGTCGCCGCGGCGGCGCAGGAACAGCTCCGGCGACTCCGTCACCACCTGCAGCTCCGGCAGCAGGACGGCGCCCGCGAACGGCGCGTCGTGGCGGTCGCTCAGCCTGTTCGCCAGCGGCAGAAGATCACCGCCGGCGCCGTCCGGCAGCGCCGCGGACAGCACGCGGCACACGTTGACCTGGTACACCGTCCCGGCCGCGATCCGTTCCCGCACGTCACGGACGGCCTGGACGTAGGCGGCCCGGTCCAGCGACGACGTCCAGGCGGCCGCCGCGGGCCCGTTCCACGGCCGCCTGGCGGCCGGCAGCGGCGCGTCGACCCACCGATCGAACCGGGCGCAGACGACGTCGCCCTCGAACGTGACGACCACCGCCCACCGCCCCGATCCGTCGAGGACCCGCAGGTCGGACGACACCTCCACCAGGCCGGTGGCCAGCATCCCGCCGAGGTGCGCCAGCGGTTCAGGCGGCACGTCCACAACACGCGACGCTATCGCGTTTGGCGGCGGCGGCATCGATGGGCTAATGTTTCACCCGCACCGCGGTTCGGGAAACCGGCCCGATGCAGTGCGGACGTAGCGCAGTTGGTAGCGCATCACCTTGCCAAGGTGAGGGTCGCGGGTTCGAGTCCCGTCGTCCGCTCGGAGCGGGGCTCTGGCCCTCATCACGGTGGAGTGGCCGAGAGGCGAGGCAACGGCCTGCAAAGCCGTCTACACGGGTTCAAATCCCGTCTCCACCTCGCAAGTGAAGACCCGGGCGATTAGCTCAGCGGGAGAGCGCTTCCCTGACACGGAAGAGGTCACTGGTTCAATCCCAGTATCGCCCACCAGTTCGGAGGCCCTATCGATCATGTCGATAGGGCCTCACTCGTCACCGGCCCGGTGATCCAAATGCGCGAGCTGCCCGGGCATGATGTGCGGATGCAGCCAGAAGAAGATGACCCCGCGCTTCTGGTGGGAGCGCACGTGGTCGAAGCGGGCCGCCGTCAGGCCTGGCCGTTTCTCAACCTCTACAACCCAGACACCGAGCGCGAGGTCAGGTTGTACATCGACACGACCTTCTCGGTGCACCCAGGGTGGTCAGCGCTCCAACAGGACGACGATCCGGTCCTCAACGCACTGGACTCCTTGAACGGGCTGATGGTCACAGCCGTCGAGAGAACGGACCACGCCCTCCGGCTGGTGCTCGGCAATGAATACCTCCAGATCGACGGCGACGACAACCGGCTCACCACCCACTCGCCGTGGTGGATCGGCGTGCCGTAGCCGCAGGCCCCACCTACGCGGCGGGGCTTTCGCCGGCCCGAGGGCGGCCGATCAGATCCGCCGGTCGACGACGATCCAGTTCGTCTCCCAGGTCGCCCCGCCATCCTCCGAGAACGCCTGCTCGAACCGGGCCTTGTCCGGTCCCTGCCGGACGATGCGGAAGCGCACCTTGATCGGGCGCCCGTCCAGCTGGTCGTCGCCGTAGAACTCGCCCACGCCGTCGCTGAACCCGCCGTACACGGCCGGCGCCAGCAGCCCGTCACGCATGTTGACGAACGTCAGGCTCCAGCGATCGGCCTGGGGTTCGTAGAGCCGCAGGTTGAGGGCCTCGATCCGGCCGGTCGGACCCTTGACGTCGAACTCGACGACGTTGGCGCGGCGGTCCATGAGCGGACGCACCACGGTCGTCCCGGTGAACTCGAGCCACTCGTCCGGAGCCTCCGAGAGCGGGTTCGCGAGCACCCGCACCTGCGAGCGCCAGGTGCCGATCTCCCAGTCGAAGTCGTGTTGCCCGTCCGCGGCGACGGACTGCGCCGTTGACGGCAGCGGCGCCGCCTCGCCCGTCACCGCGCTCGCGGTCAGGGCGAGCAGCGACATGCACACGACCAGGATCCGCTTCTGTGGCATGGTGACCTTCGCATGAGTGTTCATGACCCGAATATCGGAGCGGAGCATCCCATGGACAAGAAGGCACCTTCAGGTAACCCCTCGCTGTCGCGCCCGAACCCCATTCCCGGCTGCCCGATGGCCGCGGCCTTCGCCGCCATCGGCGGGAAGTGGAAGCTGACGTTGTTGTACTGGCTGGCCCATGGCGAGTGCCACTTCGCCGGCCTGCGGCGCCGGGGCGCGCCGATCACCCCGAAGGTGCTGGCCGAGCAGCTGCGCGAGCTCGAGGCCGACGGGCTCGTCGAGCGGGTCGAGACGGGGCCCGTCCCGGCGCCGGTCGTCTACCGGCTGACCCCCTACGGCACGACGGTGCTCCCCGTCGTCGAGAGCGTCCGGGCCTGGGGCGAGGCGCACCTGGAGCACACGCACGGCCAGACGATTCCCGGTGACGCCATGAGCTGCGCCGTCGCGATCGCCTAGCCCCGGGCCACCGGCGCGCTACCGCCGCACCGCGTAGCGCAGGTGCAGGACGCCGGGATCCTCCAGCGCGCGCACGAGCTCGAGCTCCGTGTGGTCGGACGGGAGCCCGTCGAACAGCCGCCGGCCCTGGCCGAGCAGGACCGGACGGAGCTGGATGTCGATCAGGTCCAGCACGCCGGCCTTCAGCGCCTCCTGGCCGGTGTAGGCGCCGTGCATCATCACGTCGCGGTCCCCCGCCGCCTCCTTGGCCTGCTCGACGCAGGCGGCGATGCCGTCGGTGACGTAGTGCACCCGCTCGTACGGGTTCTCCGCCGGCGGCTCGTGCGTCGGCACGAAGATCGGCACGCCGTCGTGGTGATCGCCACCCCAGTAGCCGGCGAAGTCGGCCGTCCGCCGCCCGGCGATCACGGCGCCGCTCGCCATGCTCTCGTCGAACACGAGCTGGCTGTTGGGATGCCTGGGGCGGAACGCGTTGGGCCCTTCCGCGCCTGGCTCGGCGCCGCCGCCGAGCCAGTTCATCAGCCGCATCCCGTTGGTGCCCGCGGGGTTCTCGGCGTTGTCGTCGGGCCCGGTGATGAACCCGTCGAGCGACATCGCCATGGTCAGGAATACCTCAGACATCCGGTTCCTCTCTCGGTCATCGGGTCGTTCCAGTGCTGACCGGGCCGGCCGGGCGAACTCATCGGTAGGCTCCGGCCGCATGCCGAGTCTCCGGGTACCTCGCCCTGCTCGACCGCTACGCCGTGGCCTGGGTCGAGCTGACCACCGCCAGCCCCGGGCGCATCGTGTACGAGGACGCCGTCCAGGTGGTGGCCGTGCCGTACACCTACCCCGACGACTGGGTCCTTCGGGAGCCGGTCAGGCCGGACCGCCGCGTTCCAGGCCGGCGATCTGCCAGGTGAACCCGCGGTGCGTGTACGCCGGCCGCAGCCCACGCTCCCGCAGCACGCCGAGCATGGCTTCCGGCGGATGGACGAACGCGCGGTACCGCTCCCGCCGCAACCGCATGACCAGGTTCGTCACCCCGACGAAGACCCGTCCGCCCAGGTTGCGCGGCGGGTGGCTGAACACCACGAGCCGGTTCGCGTGGTCGGCGACGGCAGCCAGTAGCCGCTCGTAGTCCGGGTAGCAGCACACGACGCGGTGCAGCACGACGACGTCGGCGGCCGGTGCGCCCGCGGGGTCGGCGGCGATGTCGTGGAGGCGATACTGGGCACGCCCGGTCAGCCCAGCCTCCGCCAGGAGCCGCGCGGCCTCGTCGCGGTACGACGGCGACAGCTCCAGCCCGACGGCAGAGGCGGCGCCGAGGCGCAGCAGCTCGACCTGGATCTCGCCGACCCCGCCGCCGATCTCCAGCACGGTCGCGCCCTCGATGCCGCGCTCGCGCAGGAACGCGACCATCCGCGTCGCCGTCCGGTCCAGGCCGCGCTTGCGGTAGCGCCGCGCGACGTGGCGGGCGAACCCGGAGGTGAACATGCGGTCGCAGCCGCGCGGATCACAGCAGCCACCCATGACATCACTTCATAGCGCGACGACGCGCCGCGAGTCGATCCCTGTGCCGTACTCGGGGTCGCTCCCCCGCACGTGCACCGCGTGCTCCGTCACCCGCGCCCGCCACAGCCGGAGCCGCTCGGGCGGGTACAGCCACTCGACCGGGAACGGCTCCGGCCGCTCCGGGAACCGCGCCCGGCAGGCCACCGGGGCGCACGCCGCCAGTTCGTCGTCCGGGACCTGGCCGGCGGTGGCCTTCAGGTAGACGGCGCGGACGTCGCCGCCGATCGGCACGGTGGAATCGAAGATCACCATGCTCACCTCGGGCTGACGCACGATGTTCTGGGAGTGCTGCGCGCCGGGCGCCGACATCCAGTAGACGACGTCGTAGCCGTCGGGCGCGTAGTAGACCGGCGAGACCCGGGCGCGGCCGTCGGGGTCGACGGTGCCCAGGCTGAGGTAGCGGGTGGTGTCGATGACGTGGCGAGCGTTGTCTTCGAGCGTCATGGCGTCCTCGTCCGTCGATGCGTGCCCGCGCCGACATCCTGCCGGGTCACCGAGCCGTCGACAACCGCCGCTGCGGAATGGCGGTGTCGAGCTGTTCGGGGTCCGGCTGCTGCTGGCGCCCGTCGCCGCCGCGTCGGGTGCGGCGTCCTGGCCGCCCGGGCGGTGACGGGCCCGCGGTCCTGACGGCGTCAGCGCCGGTGCCGCCTGGCCTCCAGGTCGGCGACGACGGCGCGCCGGTCGCCGGGCGTGCGGTGGGCCGCGTTCCGGGCCGCCTCGCGACGCAGGTTGCGCCAGCGCGCCAGCCGGTCCTCGTCGAGGTCCCCGTCCTCGACGGCGGGACGGACGGCGCAGCCGGGCTCGGCCTCGTGGGTGCAGTCGCGGAACCGGCACCGCGCGGCGAGCGCCTCGACGTCGGGGAAAGCGCCGGCCACGGCGTCGTCGTCGGCGACCAGGCCGACGGCGCGCAGGCCCGGCGTGTCGATGAGCACGCCGCGACCGGGCAGGACGACCAGCTCACGGTGCGTCGTCGTGTGCCGGCCGCGCCCGTCGCGGGCCCGCACGGACCCCGTCGGCATCACGTCGACGCCCAGCAGCGCGTTCGTCAGCGTCGACTTGCCGGCGCCGGACGGCCCGACCAGCGCGAGCGTCCGGCCGTTGCGCAGCAGCGCGCCGAGCTCGTCGACCCCTGTCCCCGACACGGCGCTGACCAGCAGGATCTCCACCCCGGGCGCGACCGCCGCGACCTCGGCGCGCATGCCGTCCGGATCCGGGACCAGGTCGGGCTTGGTGAGGACGACGACCGGCTGGGCGCCGCTCCCCCACGCCAGCACCAGCAGCCGCTCGATCCGGCCGAGGTCGGGGTCGGGATCGAGGTGCTCGACGATCGCGACGACGTCGACGTTCGCCGCGACCACCTGGCCCTGCGACGTCCGGTCGGCGCTGTCGCGCACGATCGCGGTCCGCCGTGGCAGCACGGCCTCAAGGGTGACGCGGTCGTCCGGCCAGTCCCGGACCGCGGCCCAGTCGCCGACGGCGGGCAGCGCCATCCGGTCGGCGGCGCCGGCCCGCAGCATGTCGCCGCCGTAGCTGGCGCGCACGGCGCCCATGCCGCCGGCGAGGTCGGCGGCGCCGCGGTCGATCCGGCAGACGCGGGCCAGCCGGTGCGCACCGCGGTACGGGTGGAAGGCGCGGCCCAGCTCGGGCGTCCAGCCGAGGTCGAGCAGGCGTTGGTGCTGGGTAGCAGACATGTGAGACCTTCTGGTCGGGGCCTCACGCGCGACGGTGTCAGCGGCGGCGTGCCGGCCGGAGCGTAGTGCTGGGGCGAACGGATCTGATCAGCTGCATGACCGCTCACCTCCTCCGTCGTCCACAGGCCAACTCTGATCGTCACGTTATCCACAGCCGGGCCCTCGCGGCCAGCGAATAACGGTCCGGCCGGTCTACCGTGGATCGGGTGGAAGCGACACACGAGATCACCAACCAGCCGCCGCCGCTGACCGGGTACGACGTGCTCGGCGCCGACGCCGCGCTGGCGGAGGCGTTCGGCCGGTACGGGGCCGCCGGCGAGCGCGCCGAGCTGGAGCGTCTCGGCCGGCTGGCCGGCTCCGCCGAGGCACAGGAGTGGGCTCGCGAGGCCGACGCGAACGAGCCGGTCCTGCACACGCACGACCGGTACGGCCACCGGATCGACGAGGTCGACTTCCACCCGTCCTGGCACCGGCTGATGACCGTCGCCGTCGAGCACCAGCTCCAGGCCGGCGCCTGGGCGCAGAGCGGTCCGGGCGCGCACGCCACCCGGGCGGCGAAGTTCCTGGTGTGGAGCCAGCTCGAGGCGGCGCACCTGTGCCCGGTGTCGATGACGTACGCCGCGGTCCCCGCGCTGCGCGTCGATCCGGACCTCGCCGCCGAATGGGAGCCGCGGCTGACGTCGGCGGCGTACGACCCGGGCCTGCGCCCGCCCGCGTCGAAGGCCGGCGCGCTGGCCGGCATGGCGATGACGGAGAAGCAGGGCGGCTCCGACGTCCGCGCCAACACCACCCGCGCCGAGCCGGCCGCCTCCGCCGGCGACGGCTGGTACCGGCTCACCGGGCACAAGTGGTTCTGCTCGGCCCCGATGAACGACGTGTTCCTCGTGCTGGCGCAGGCGCCGGGCGGCCTGACCTGCTTCGTCCTCCCCCGCGTCCTCGACGACGGCAGCCGCAACGGGCTGCGGCTGCAGCGGCTCAAGGACAAGCTGGGCAACCGGGCGAACGCCTCGTCCGAGGTCGAGTTCGACGGCGCGCTGGCGCGGCGGCTGGGCGACGAGGGGCGAGGTGTCGCGACGATCATCGAGATGGTGGCCGCGACCCGGCTGGACTGCGTGCTCGGGTCGGCCGCGCTGCTGCGCCGCTCGGTCGCCGAGGCGACGTGGCATGCGGCGCACCGGTCCGCGTTCGGCGTCCGGCTGGCCGACTCCGAGCTGATGCGGGCCGTCCTCGCCGACCTCGCGCTGGAGTCCGAGGCCGCGACCGCTCTGGCCATGCGCCTCGCCGCCTGCGTCGACGCCGGCGACGACGCGCAGGAGCGCGCGCTGCGGCGGATCGGGCTGCCGCTGGCGAAGTACTGGGTGTGCAAGCGCACGCCGGCCGCCGTCGCCGAGGCGCTGGAGTGCCTGGGCGGCAACGGCTACGTCGAGGAGAGCGGGATGCCGCGGCTGTATCGCGAGGCGCCGCTGAACTCGATCTGGGAAGGGGCGGGCAACATCCAGGCGCTCGATCTGCTGCGGGTCCTCGCCCGCGAGCCCGACGCGGTCGCCGCCTGGCGGGCCGAGGTCGAGGCGGCCAAGGGTCAGGACCGCCGCCTCGACGACGCCCTCGCCTCGGTGACGTCGCTGCTGGCGAGTACTGACGGCGTCGGCGCGACCGGGCAGGCGCGGGTGCTGGCCGGCCGGATGGCGGTGCTGCTGCAGGCCAGCCTGCTGGTGCGGTTCGCGCCGTCCGCGGTCGCCGACGCGTTCTGCGCTAGCCGCCTCGACGCCCGGCACGGCGTGTACGGCGCGCTGCCCGCCGGCCTCGAGACCGCCGCCATCGTCGACCGAGCGACCCCGGAGGTCCCATGACCGGCTCAACCAGCGCGCCGCCGCCACCACCGCACACCGCGGCCATCGTCGACCGCCCCATCCCGGAGGCCCCATGACCGGCTCAACCAGCGCGCCGCCGCCACCGCCTCACACCGCGGCCATCGTCGACCGCCCCATCCCGGAGGCCCCATGACCAGCTCAACCAGCGCGCCGCCGCCACCACCCCGCACCGCGGCCATCGTCGACCGAGCCACCCCGGAGGCCCCATGACCAGCCCAACCAGCGCCACGCCGGCGCGACCTCGTACCGCGCCGCCCCGGAGGCACCGTGATCTGCTCCGCGTGCGCTGAACAACGGCATCAGGACTGCCCCGCCCGCGAGAAGGGCCGCAGTTGGTGCGACTGTCAGCACCAGAGCACCGACCGCTCGGTCGAGCCGGCGACCGGTCACGCGTCGGAGTAGCCGCCGACATCACCAGGCGTTCTCCCGCTCCCCCAGGCGTGCACGCCCGGTGAGGCGCACGAACGCCCGGTGACCGCGACCTCCAGGACCCCAGCGACCCCAGGCGAAGCCCGGCGAGCCCGAGCGACACCAGGCGAAGCCCGGCGAGCGTCAGAACTCGACGTTCACGGAGCAGTCGGGGATCTCGTCGAGCTGAGCGATCGCCTCGTCGTCGACGAAGATGCCGAGCGAGCCGGAGCAGCCGGAGCCGGACAGCGTCCCGTCGAAATCGGCGCGCACCGCGCGGCCGTCCACCGCCGTCCCGGTGCAGGAGGCGTCGCCCGAGAGCGAGGTGCCCGAGCGGGACAGGTCGGTCGAGCAGTCGGGGCCGCTCTCCAGCGTCACGCCGGCGTCGGAGAGCTGCTGAGTGACGGCGTCCTCCAGGGCGGACGCGGCCAGGTCGTTCAGGCTCTGGTCGAGCTGTTCGGAGCAGGCCGTCAGCGCCAGGACACCGGCTGACAGGAGGACGAGGAATCGCGGGAGACGGAGCACGAGGCCGACCCTACCCATCCGACCTTAAAACCTATCGACTCTATAGGAAATCTCTCGATGTGAGACAACTCTGCCCGAATAGTGGACGCGCCGTTCGCCAGCGACCCGCGGGCATGGCACCATGCTCCTCATGTTGTCCGTCATTCCTCTGCTGCTGGTGAGTCGGCGTCACGTCGACTACGGCCGCATGGACAGCATGCTCTGTCTGGCGTTCTGACCGCCCCGGACTCACCAGCCGGGCGCGCGGTCGCGCCGGCGGGGCCATCCGGACGAAGCCCACAGCCGAACCAGAGCCAGCGCGCACCGTGCGTCCCCGAACCCCTCGAGGACTCACCGCACATGTCGCCTACGCAGACACCGGCCCCCAAGCGCCCCAAGGGCCAGGGGCAGTGGGCCCTCGGCCACCTAGAGCCGCTGAACCCGAACGAGCGGTTCAAGAAGGACGACGACGGCCTCAACGTCCGCAAGCGCATCGAGACCATCTACAGCAAGCGCGGCTTCGCCAGCATCGACCCGCAGGACCTGCGCGGGCGGTTCCGCTGGTGGGGCCTGTACACGCAGCGCCGCCCCGGGATCCCCGGCGGCAAGACCGCCGTCCTCGAGCCGCACGAGCTCGACGACGAGTACTTCATGCTGCGGGTCCGGATCGACGGCGGCGCGCTCAGCCTGGAGCAGCTGCGCACGGTCGCTGAGATCTCGACGACGTACGCGCGCGACACCGCCGACGTCACCGACCGGCAGAACATCCAGTTGCACTGGATCCGGGTCGAGGACATGCCGGCCATCTGGGAGAAGCTGGAGGCGGTCGGCCTCAGCACCACCGAGGCCTGCGGTGACGTGCCCCGCGTCATCCTGGGCTCCCCCGTCGCCGGCATCAGCGCCGCCGAGGTGCTCGACCCGACCTGGGCCATCGACGAGATCCAGCGCCGTTACATCGGCTCGCCGGAGTTCTCGAACCTGCCGCGCAAGTTCAAGTCGGCCATCAGCGGCCTGCCCGACATCGTGCACGAGGCCAACGATATCGCCTTCGTCGGCGTCGACCACCCCGAGCACGGGCCGGGCCTGGACCTGTGGGTCGGCGGCGGCCTGTCGACGAACCCCAAGCTGGCGGTCCGCCTCGGCGCGTGGGTCCCGCTCGACGAGGCGCCCGAGGTGTGGGCCGGCGTCGTCGGCATCTTCCGCGACTACGGCTACCGCCGGCTGCGGCACCGCGCGCGGCTGAAGTTCCTCGTCGATGACTGGGGCCCGGAGAAGTTCAGGGAGGTCCTCGAGTCCGACGAGTACCTCGGCCGCAAGCTGATCGACGGGCCGCCGCCACCGGCGCACGTCGAGCCGATCGACCACATCGGCGTCCACGAGCAGAAAGACGGACGGTTCTACATCGGGGTCGCGCCGCTGGTCGGCCGCGTCTCCGGCACCGTGCTGAGCAAGCTGGCCGACGTCGTCGAGGCGCACGGGTCGGGCCGGCTGCGCACGACGCCGCACCAGAAGCTCGTCATCCTCGACGTCGAGGGCGACCAGGTCGAGTCGCTGGTGACGGCGCTGGACGCGATCGGGCTGCAGGCGCGGCCGAGCGTGTTCCGCCGCAGCACCATGGCCTGCACCGGCCTGGAGTACTGCAAGCTGGCCATCGTCGAGACCAAGCAGCTCGCCGTCGACACGATCGGCCAGCTGGAGCGGCGGCTGGCCGACCTGACCGAGCAGCTGGACGTGCCCATCTCGCTGCACCTCAACGGCTGCCCGAACTCCTGCGCCCGGATCCAGGTCGCCGACATCGGCCTCAAGGGCCAGATCGTCAAGGGCGAGGAGGGCTTCCAGGTCCACCTCGGCGGCGGCCTCGGCCTGGACGCCGGCTTCGGCCGGAAGCTGCGCGGCCTGAAGGTGACGACGGCCGAGCTGCCCGAGTACGTGGAGCGGGTCGTCCGGCGCTTCATCGACCAGCGCACCGACGGCGAGCGCTTCGCCCAGTGGGTGGCGCGCGCCGACGAGGAGGCGCTCCAGTAATGAGCGAGACCAGGGCCGCGATCATGCACTGCCCGTTCTGTGCGGAGGAGGACCTCCACCCCGTGGAGGAGCCGCACGGCGCGTGGGAGTGCCGGTCCTGTCTGCGGGTGTTCTCGGTGAAACTGCTCGGCCTCTCGACCAGAAGGAGCGCAGGATGACCCTCTGCCCGACGAACTCCCTCGAGGCACTGGCGCTGGACGCGGCCCGGAACCTGGAGGACGCGCCGGCCGGCGAGATCGTCCGCTGGGCGCACGAGACCTTCGGCGAGCGGTTCGCCATCACGGCGTCCATGGCCGACGGCGTGCTGTCGCACGTCGCGTCGACGGCGGTGCCGGGCATCAAGGTGCTGTTCCTCGACACCGGCTACCACTTCGCCGAGACCATCGGCACCCGCGACGCGATCGCCGCGACCTATGACGTCGAGGTCGAGACGATCACGCACCCGCTGCGGGTCCCGGAGCACGAGGCCGAGTACGGCAAGCTCTACGAGATCGACTCCGACCTGTGCTGCGCGATCCGCAAGGTGTGGCCGCTGGACCGCGCGCTCAAGCCGTACGACGCCTGGGCCGGCGGCGTGCGCCGCTCCGAGTCGCCCACCCGCGCCAACACGCCGGTCGTCGCCTGGGACCCCAAGCGCGGCAAGGTGAAGGTCAACCCGCTGGCCACCTGGACCGACGAGCAGGTCGACGCGTACGTCGAGCAGCACAACATCCTGGTCAACCCGCTGCGCGAGCTCGGCTTCCTGTCCATCGGCTGCGAGCCCTGCACCCGCCCTGTCGCCGACGGCGAGGACGCGCGCGCGGGCCGCTGGGCCGGCTCGTCGAAGACCGAGTGCGGGATCAACATCTGATGTACCCGTTGCAGCTCGACGTCGCCGGCCGGCGGGTCGTCGTGATCGGCGGCGGCCCGGTCGCCGCCCGCCGCGCGACCCCGCTGGTCGACGCCGGCGCCGAGGTGCACCTCGTCGCGCCGTACCTGTGCGAGCCGCTGGCCGAGCTGGTCGCGGCCGGACGGGTCACCTGGTCCCCGCGCGACTACGCCGCCGGCGACCTCGACGGCGCCTGGCTGGTGCACACCGCCACCGGCGACCCGAGCGTCGACGACGCCGTCGCCGCGGATGCCGACGCCCAGCGGACCTGGTGCGTGCGCGCCGACGACGCGACCCGCTCGGCCGCCTGGACCCCGGCGGTGGCCCGGGTCGGCGACGTCCTGGTGGCGGTGACGGCGGGCGGCGACCCGCGGCGCGCGGTCCGGCTGCGCAACGCCGTCCAGACGGCGCTCGAGACCGGCGAGCTCCCCCTGCGCCGCACGCGACCGGACGAACGCGGCAGCGTCGCCCTCGTCGGCGGCGGCCCCGGACATCCCGAGCTCATCACCACGCGCGGCCGCCGGCTGCTGGCCGAGGCCGACGTCGTCGTGGTGGACCGGCTCGCCCCGCGGGCGTTGCTGGCCGAGCTGGACGACGACGTCGAGGTGATCGACGTCGGCAAGACGCCCGGTCACCATCCGGTGCCGCAGCACGAGATCAACCGGCTGCTGGTCGAGCATGCGCAGGCCGGCAAGCGCGTCGTCCGACTCAAGGGCGGCGACCCGTTCGTCCTCGGCCGCGGCGGCGAGGAGGCGGCCGCCTGCCGCGCCGCCGACGTCCCCGTCGAGGTCGTCCCCGGTGTGACCAGCGCGATCGCTGTGCCGGGCGCGGCCGGGATCCCCGTCACCCACCGCGGGCTGGCCAAGCAGTTCACCGTCGTCTCCGGCCACGAGGGCCTGGACTGGGCCAACCTCGCCGGCACCGAGGGGACGCTGGTCTTCCTCATGGGCGTCAGCCTGCTCGCCGACACCGCCGCCCAGCTCATCGCGCACGGCATGGCCCCGGACACCCCCGCCGCGGTGGTCGAGGACGGCTTCGGCCCCCGCCAGCGCGTCACGACGGCGCCACTCGACGGCATCGCGGCCGCCGCACACGAGGCCGGCGCCAAGCCGCCCGCCGTCATCGTCGTCGGCGACGTCGCCGCCCTCGCCTCTGCCTGACGGCGACCCCGCGCCCCGCGCCGCTTGGCGCGCCGCGGCGTCCCCCTTGGCACGCCGGGGGTCACTCATCGCGCCCGTTTTGCCCCCTTTTGTGGAGCGCGGCGGCGTGCCAAGCATGGCGGCCCGCGCCCCACTCGGCACGCCGGGGCGACGGCCGGGGTCGCCGCCTTGGCACGCCGGGACGCCCCCTTGGCACGCCGGGACGCCCCCTTGGCACGCCGGGGTGCCTGCTTGGCACGCCGGGACGCCCCCTTGGCACGCCGGGGTGCCCCGCTTGGCACGCCGGGACGCCCCCTTGGCACGCCGGGGTGCCCCGCTTGGCACGCCGGGGGCGACTCATCGCGCCCGCTTTGCCCCCTTTGTGGAGCGCGGCGGCGTGCCAAGCATCGCGTGACGGCCTCCCCGCGGCGTGCCATATCGACGCCAAGACGTGATCCCGGCCACTCTTGACGCTCAGATTGGATCCTGTATCTTCAATCGAAATACCGCGCGGGTTCGCCCGGGCACCACGAGCCGGCCGGTTGCGGGCTGAGCACACTCGTCCGCAGCCGGCCGTTCAACGGTCCGTCGGCACGACTCCAGGAGTGGTTGATGACCAAGATCTCGTTCGGGATCCGGGTGCCGAACTCAGGCCCGCTGTCCGGCGTCGAGAACATCGCACGGACGGCGCGCAAGGCCGAGGAGCTGGGCTTCGACTCGGTGTTCGTGCACGACCACGTCGTGTGGAGCACCGAGATGCACCGTCACCACATCTCCTCCGGCGCGCACGAGGCGCTGGCCGACGACCAGTCGGCGGACTTCTACGAGGCGCTCACCGTCATCGGCTACCTCGCCGCCGTGACCAGCCGGGTCCAGCTCGGCATCGCCTGCCTGGTCATGCCGACGCGCAACCCGATCTACGCCGCCAAGCAACTGGCGACGCTGGACCACCTCAGCGGCGGCCGCCTCATCGCCGGCGTCGGCCTGGGCTCGAAGGCCAGCCACTCGTCCAACGAGTTCGACGTGTTCGAGGTCGACTTCAAGCAGCGCGCGAACCTGACCGACGAGTACATCGACGCCATGCGGGCGATCTGGACCCAGCCGCTGGCGACCTACAAGGGCCGCCACCTCAGCTTCGAGGACGCCGAGATCTACCCCAAGCCGCTGCAGCGCCCGCACCCGCCGATCTGGGTCGGCGGCTGGACGGACTACGCAGCGCGCCGCACGGGCCGGGCCGGCGACGGCTGGGTGCCGGGCTGGCTGTCGCCGAAGGAGATGGCCCGCGGCGCGGAGATCGTCCGCGAGACCGCGGCGGAGCACGGCCGCGACCCCGGCGCCATCACCATCGCCGTCGAGAAGCTGGCCGTCATCAAGCGCGACCGCGACGCCGCTCTGGAGCGCGCGATCCCCACGGTCCGCACCAGCAGCACCACCTACGAGCGGGACGTCGACGACATCTCGTTCGCGCTCGACCGCCACATCTTCGGCTCGGTCGACGACGTGAAGCGGCGGGTGGAGGAGTTCGTCGAGGCGGGCGTGACCCACTTCGAGCTCAAGCTCATCTACCCGTCCATCGACGATCTCGAGGAGCAGATGACCCTCTGGGCCGACGAGATCCTGCCGCTCTACCAGGACTGACAGCCCGAGTTCGTTCCGCATCCCAGCTCAGGATTGGACGAGTTCATGTCCCGTACCCCAGCAACGAAGCGCCGCGCCGCGGCCGCGCTCGTCCTCGTCGCCCCACTGGCCCTCGCCGCGTGCAGCGAGGACTCCGCCGCCGGCGACGACGGGCCGTGGGAGCCCGACCGCGACATCGAGTGGATCGTGCCGTACAGCGCCGGCGGCGGCTTCGACACGTACTCCCGCGGCATCGCCGAGGTCATGCAGGGCAACCACCTGCCCGACGGCGTCAACATCGTCGTCCGCAACACTCCCCCGCTGCCGCAGGGCATCAGCTCGATGTTCAACGCCGACGCCGACGGCTACACGATCGGCATCCTGCCGATGCCGGCCGCGATCGCGCAGCAGATCCAGGAGCCCGACCTCGCCCAGTGGGAGACCAGCGAGTTCACCGTCCTGGGCCAGGTCGACGAGAACGGCTACGTCGTCTACGTCCCGGCCGACTCCGAGTACGAGACCATCGAGGACCTCATCGCCGCCGACGACATCCGCGCGATCACCGTCGAGCAGGGGTCGTCGTCGGCGCTGGCCGGCCTCGCCACCATCCAGGCGCTGGACCTCGACGCCGAGGTCACCTACGGGGCCGAGGGCTCGGCCGAGGTCGTGACGGCGGCGCTGCGCGGCGACGCGGACTTCTTCGTCTACGGCAGCACCGACCTCGTCGGCTTCGTCGAGTCCGGCGACATCCGCCCGCTGCTGTACCTGGGCACCGAGGACCAGCTGCCGGAGAGCTTCGACTGGCTCGACGACGTGCCGACGGCCGAGGAGGCCGGGTTCCCGGACCTGGCCGGCGCCGTCACCGAGCTGCGCGTCATCGTCGCGCCGCCGGACCTGCCCGAGCCGGTCGCGGAGTACCTGCGCGGCGCCCTCGCCGACGCGATGGCCGACGAGGAGTTCATCGCCTGGGCCGAGGAGGCCGGCCGGCCGATCGTCCCGCGGACCGCCGAGGAGACCGAGGCGGCCATCGCCGACCAGATCACGCAGATGGAAGAGCTCGTTCCGCAACTGTCCGGCAGCTGACGAGAGGTTCGGCTCGTGGATTTCGGTTCTGGCCTGGTCGACGCCCTGCAGAGCATGATGTCGTGGTCGTTCCTGCTCTGGTTCCTGCTGGGCGTCGCCAACGGCACGATCTCCGGCCTGCTCCCGGGCCTGAGCGGGTCGGTGGGCATCGCCCTGATGATCCCGTTCACCTTCGACATGGAGGCGACGCAGGCGATCGGGTTGTTCGTGGCGGCGCTGGCCGGCCAGAACTTCGCCGGCTCGATCACCGCGATCCTCATCAACACGCCCGGATCGTCGGTCAACGCCGCGACGACGTACGACGGCTACCCTCTCGCCCGGCAGGGGCGCGGCGGGTTCGCCATCGGCGTCTCGGCGATGGCGTCGTTCCTCGGCTCGCTGATCGGGATCCTGATCATCCTGGCGCTGTTCCCGCTGACCCGCGAGATCATCCTGTCCTTCTCATTCCCCGAGTTCACGATGCTCGGGGTGCTGGGGCTGACGATCATCGCCGTCGCGTCGCGCGGCGCGATGATCAAGGGGCTCATCGCCGGTTTCGTCGGGCTGCTGGTGTCGTTCGTCGGGTTCGCGCCCATCGGCGGCGACGTCCGCTACGTGTTCGGCATGAACGAGCTGTACGACGGCATCGGCGCGGTCATCGTGCTGGTCGGCCTGTTCGCCATCACCGAGGCGCTCAACCTCGTCGTGCAGAACGAGACGGTGGCGCGCGGCATCGGCAAGGTGCACCTGGGCCGGGCTCAGGTGATGGAGGGCGTGCGGTACGTCCTCACCAAGCCGTTCCTGCTGCTGCGCAGCTCCGTGCTGGGCACCGGCATCGGCCTCATCCCGGCGGTCGGCGGCACGCTGGCGTCGTTCCTGGTCTACTTCCAGGCCGCCAAGACGGTGAAGAACCCGAGGTTCGGCCAGGGCGACCCGCGCGGCGTCCTGGCGGCCGAGGCGGCCAACGACGCCAAGGACGCCGGGTCGACGCTGCCCAGCCTCGCGCTGGGCATCCCGGGCAGCGCCGACTGGGCCATCGTGCTGGGCGCCATGGTGATGCACGGCATCACGCCCGGCCCGAACCTGGTCCGGGACAACCCGGAGATCGTATGGATGAGCATCCTGGTGATCGTCGGCGCGGCGTTCGTCGCCTCCAGCTTCGGCCTGATCTTCGCGCCCTGGCTGGCCCGGATCACCCAGGTGCGGTCCAGCCTGCTGGCGCCGATCATCATCGTGCTCGCGGTCACCGGCGCCTACGCCCTGGACACGCGGACCGCCGACATCCTGCTGGCCATCGCCTTCGGCCTGCTCGGCTACGCGATGCGCTCGGTCGGGATGCCGATCATCCCGCTGGTGCTCGGCCTGGTGCTCGGCCCGATGGTCGAGCGGTCGTACCTGCAGACCGTCGAGACGTTCGGGTACGGCGTGTTCTTCACCCGGCCGCTGTCGCTGGTGCTGGTGATCCTCACCGTCGCCGTGATCACGTTCGAGATCGTGTCGAACCGGCGCGCGAAGGTGTCGAAGGAGGTCAAGGAGCAGGGCGTCCGGACCGCGTCCCGGCCGGCCGCCGTCGCGCTCATCGGCGGCATCGGCGTCGTCGCCGCCGGCGCGCTGGTGCTGGCCATGGACTTCCGCGACCAGTCGCGGACGTTCCCCGTCATCGCCGCGACGATCCTGCTCGCGCTGTCGCTGGTCTACGTGCTGATCGCGGTGGTGCCGACGCTGCGGAGCCGGTTCGGCGGCATCATCGCCGACGGCCACAACATGGAGCAGATGATGCACGCACCCGACGGGGTCGTGGTGCCGCCCGACGGCCCGGCCGGACCGGACGACGACGGCCGTGAGCGGCAGCTGGCCACCATGGTCGAAACGGTCACCGAGCCCGTGCGCGATCCCGAGGCCGAGAAGCGCGACCACGCCGCCCGCATGCGCAACTCGCTGATCCTGCTGGTCGTGTTCGCGCTGGGCACGTGGGCGATCGGCCTGGGCATCACGGTGCCGATCGTGCTCTTCCTGCTCATGCGCTACGTCGGCCGGGAGACCTGGCGGATGTCGGTGATCGTCACCGTCGTCACCTCGGCGGTCCTGTACTTCCTGTTCGTCTCGGTCCTGCGGATGCCACTGGAGGGCGGTTCGCTGCTGATGTTCTGACGCCGTCCGTCCACCACCGGAAGAAGGGACCTGACGGCTCATGACGGACCGCAGCTCGCCGGCCCGGGTGATCGCGGTCGCCAGCCTCTCGTCGGCGATCGTGACGTCGGGCATGCAGGGCATCGCGCCCGCGCTGCCGGCCATCCAGGACCGGTTCGACCTGAGCTCGGCCGAGGTCGCGCTCATCACCAGCGTGTACCTGCTGCCGAGCGTGCTGTCGGCGCTGGCCGGCGGGATCCTCGCCGACCGGTTCGGCGGCCGGCCGGTGATCGCCGGGTCGCTGCTGCTGTTCGGCCTGGGCGGCGGGCTGCTGCTGCTCGACGTGTCGTTCTGGACGCTGCTGGCGATCCGGTTCGCGCAGGGCGCGGCGTTCGGCGCGATCCTGTCGCTGACGGTGGGGATCATCGGCGACGTGGTGCCGTCCGGCGCCGCGGCGGCGCGCGGGCAGTCGCGGCGGATCATCGCGATGGCGATCGCCGAGGCGGTGCTGCCGATCGCGGCCGGCCTGCTGCTGGCGTGGGGACTGGGCTGGTCGTCGCCGTTCGCGCTGCAGTTGCTGGCGCTGCCGCTGGCGGTGCTGGCCTGGCGGACGCTGCCGGGACGGCGCCTGCCCGCCGCCAAGGCGGCCGACGGGACGACTCCGGCGGGTGGCGGCATGCGGGCGGTGCTGCGGGCGCCGGCCGTCGTCGGCGTGCAGGTGCTGGCGGCGCTGCGGTTCGTCTTCAAGTTCCCGGTGATCACGTACTACCCGCTCCTTGCGACCGGGCTCGGGCTGTCGCCGGCCGCCGTCGGCGTCGTCATGGGCGCCTCGGCGGCGATCGCCGCGCTCACCGCGGCGCTGACGGAGAAGCTGGCCGGCCGGTGGACGTCGGCGCAGCTCATCGGCGGCAGCCTGGTCGTGGCGGCGCTGGCGGTCGGCGGCATGGCGGCCGGCGAGTGGGTGGCGCTGGCGATCGTCGCGATGCTCGTGTTCGGCGCCCAGGACGGCGTCTACGGTGTCGCGCACAACGTGCTGGTGACCGAGCTCGCGCCGCCGGGCCTGCGCTCGACCTACGTCGGGTTGACCGGAATGGTCCGCAACGTCGGCAAGTTCGCCGCGCCCGCGCTGTTCGGCGCCGCGACCCTGGTGCTGTCGCTGACGCAGACGTTCCTGCTGCTCGGCGCCACCGGCCTGGCCGGCGTCGCCGTCGCCCGTCGGGTGGCGACGATCCAGTCCCGCCTCCCACCCC
>NZ_POTW01000008.1 GCF_003236295.1 Jiangella anatolica | reverse complement strand
AGACGGACCCCGTCCCGTCCGGTGGGCCCGCGGCGCTGACGGCGACCCTCTCGCGGGCGGCGACCGGCGAGGTGCGGTTCACCTCGCGCGGCACGACGCTGTGTGTCGCGGTCGTCGAGGACGGCACGGCCCGCTGTGAGACCGGGTCCGACCTCAAGCCCGGCCCGCACAGCGTCGTGGCGTACTACGACGGCGACCCGAACCATCTCCCGGACCAGGCGCGGTTCGTCTTCCGCGTCCTGCGGTAGCGACGCGGCCGGCCGCCCCGCCACGAGGTGGGGCGGCCGGCCCGCCGCCGTGAAATGAGCCGGATTCGGCGATCCGGGCGAATGACCTGCCGGCAACCGGGCACGATAGATCTCGTGCCGGAACTGGTCCGCCCCACCGTCGAGGTCCACGAGTCGTGGCTCGAGGCCGTCGGCGAGCCGGGCTACGAGCCGCGCTGGGCCGACGATCTCCAATTGGCCGACATGGTCCGGCCCGAGGGGTTCGCCGCGTACGTCCGCCGCCAGATCGACGACGAGCGCGACGACGCGCCGCGCTCCCGCGGCATGGTCCCGTCCACCCACCTCTGGTACGTCGACGGCACGACCTTCCTCGGCCGGCTGTCGATCCGGCACCACCTGACACCGTGGCTGCGCGACTACGGCGGCCACATCGGCTACGACGTCCGCCCGTCGGCGCGGCGGCAGGGCCACGCCACGGCGATGCTGCAGCAGGCCATGCCGTGGTCGGCCAAGCTCGGCATCGATCCCGCGCTGGTCACCTGCGACGTCGACAACGTCGCGTCGCGCAAGGTGATCGAGGCCGCCGGCGGCGTCTTCGAGGACGAGCGGCACGGCAAGCTGCGCTACTGGGTGCCCGCGAGCTAGTGCAGCGGGCCGACCCGGACCCGCTCGGGGTGGGTGTAGACGTTCATCCCGCCGCCGCGGACGAAGCCGACCAGCGTCACCCCGCACTCGTCGGCGAGGTCGACGGCCAGGCTGGACGGCGCGGAGACGGCGGCCAGCACCGGCACGCCGGCCGCGGCCGCCTTCTGCACCAGCTCGAACGACGCCCGGCCGCTGACCTGGAGCACGTGGCCGGACAGCGGCAGCAGGCCGGCCATCAGCGCCGAGCCGATGACCTTGTCGACGGCGTTGTGCCGGCCGACGTCCTCGCGGACCGCCACGACCGATCCGGTGCCGTGGAACAGGCCGGCCGCGTGCAGCCCGCCGGTGCGGTCGAACACCCGCTGCTCCGAGCGCATCCTGTCAGGCAGCGCGGCCAGCACGGCGACGTCGACGCGGGTGGGGTCCTCGGCCAGCCGCCAGCGCAGCGAGGCGCGCACGTCGACGACCCGGTCGGCGCCGCAGACGCCGCAGGCGCTGGTGGTCTCGAACGCGCGGGCGCGCGGCGGCTCGACACCGTGGGCGAGCGTCACCTCGACGGTGTTCTGCTCGTCGACGCACTCCTTCATGCCGGCGACGTCGGTGCGGTCGGCGATCGCGCCCTCGGCGACCAGCCAGCCCGCGATGAGGTCGAAGTCGTGGCCGGGGGTGCGCATCGTGGAGGTGAGGATGCGGTCGTCGACGCGGACCAGCAGCGGCTCCTCGACCGCCAGCGTGTCGGGGCGCTCGGCGGATCGGCCCGGTCGCAGCCGCAGCACCGGCCGTCGCGTCGTCATCTGCCCCATGGCACACCACCGTAAGGTCCGGACTCCGCCATCGTCTTCCCCAATCCTTACCCAGTCATCGCCGCCGGAAAGCCTTACCGTCGATACATGACCACACGAGCGCCGCGCGACGATCACGACGAGGCCGGGCTGCGGGTAGGGCCGCCGGCCACCAGCGCGGCCGGGGTGCCCGGCGTCGTGCACGGACTGGCGTCGGTGCTGGAGCAGTCCGGCGTCCGCCGCGGCGCGAAGGCGCTGCGGCTGGTCAACCAGCAGACGGGGTTCGACTGCCCGGGCTGCGCCTGGCCGGAGCCGGGCAAGCCGCACCTGGCCGAGTTCTGCGAGAACGGCGCGAAGGCGGTCGCCGAGGAGTCCACCGTCCGCCGGGTCGACGCCGCCTTCTTCGCCGCGCACCCGGTCGCCGAGCTGGCCGAGCGGTCCGACCACTGGCTGGGCCAGCAGGGCCGGCTGACCGAGCCGATGCTGCGCGACACCGGCGACACGCACTACCGGCCGATCGGCTGGGACGACGCGTTCGGCCTGATCGCCGACGCGCTGACCGGCCTGGCCGGCCCGGACGACGCCGCCTTCTACACGTCCGGCCGGACCAGCAACGAGGCCGCGTTCCTCTACCAGCTCTTCGCCCGGACGTTCGGCACGAACAACCTGCCGGACTGCTCGAACATGTGCCACGAGTCGTCCGGAGCGGCGCTGTCCGAGACGCTCGGCATCGGCAAGGGCAGCGTCTCGCTCACCGACATCACCGACCACGCCGACCTCATCGTCATCGTCGGGCAGAACCCGGGCACCAACCACCCACGCATGCTCACGTCGCTGGAGCAGGCCAAGCGGCGCGGGGCGCGCATCGTCGCGATCAACCCGCTGCCCGAGGCCGGCCTGCAGACGTTCAAGAACCCGCAGCGGGTGCGCGGCGTCGTCGGCAAGGGGACGCTGCTGTCGGACCTGTTCCTGCAGATCCGCCTCGGTGGCGACCTCGCCTTCTTCCAGGCGGTCAACCGCCTGCTCGTCGACGCCGACGCCGTCGACCACGAGTTCGTCCGCGAGCACACGACCGGTTACGACGCGGCGGTCGCGGCGTGGCGGGGCCTGGACTGGGACGACGTCGCGGCGGCGACCGGGCTGCCGCGCGCGGCGCTCGACGCGTTCGTCGACGAGGTGCGCCGCGCCGACAGCGTCATCGTCTGCTGGGCGATGGGCCTGACGCAGCACAAGAAGGCCGTGCCGACGATCCGCGAGATCGTGAACTTCCTGCTGCTGCGCGGCAACGTCGGCCGCCCGGGCGCCGGCGCGTGCCCCGTCCGCGGGCACAGCAACGTGCAGGGCGACCGCACGATGGGCATCTGGGAGAAGCCGCCGGCGGCCTTCCTCGACGCGCTGGAGGCGGAGTTCGGCATCGCCGCGCCGCGCCGGCCCGGCCATGACACCGTCGACACGATCCGGGCCATGCGCGACGGGAAGATCGGCGTGTTCATGGCGATGGGCGGCAACTTCGCGGCGGCGACCCCTGACAGCGACCTGACGGCGGCCGCGCTGCAATCGGTGCCGCTGACGGTGCACGTGTCGACGAAGCTGAACCGGTCGCACGCGCTGGCCGGGCAGCGCTCGATCATCCTGCCGTGCCTGGGCCGGACCGAGCGCGACGTGCAGGCCGGCGGCGAGCAGTTCGTCACCGTCGAGGACTCGATGAGCGCCGTGCACGCCTCCCGCGGCACGCTGCGCCCGGCGTCGGACCAGTTGCGCAGCGAGGTCGCGATCGTCTGCGGGCTGGCCGAGCGGGTGTTCGGCGCCGGTTCGGCCATCCCGTGGTCTGCGTTCGCCGCGGACTACACGACGGTGCGGTCGCGGATCGCCCGGGTGATCCCCGGCTTCGACGACTACGAGGCGCGGATCGCGAAGCCGGGCGGCTTCGTGCTGCCGCACCCGCCGCGCGACTCGCGGACGTTCCCGACCGCCAGCGGGAAGGCGCAGTTCAGCGTCAACGGGCTGGAGGTGCTACGGGTCCCGCCGGGCCGGCTGCTCCTGCAGACGGTCCGCTCGCACGACCAGTTCAACACCACCATCTACGGGCTGGACGACCGCTACCGCGGCATCCGCGACGGCCGCCGGGTCGTGTTCGTGAACCCGTCGGACCTCGCGGCGCTCGGGGTCGCCGACGGCGCCATGGTCGACCTCGTCAGCGAGTGGGCCGACGGCGACCGCCGTGCGCCGTCGTTCCGCGTCGTGTCCTACCCGACGGCGCCGGGCTGCGCGGCCGCGTACTTCCCGGAGACGAACGTGCTGGTGCCGCTGGACCACACCGCCGAGGTGAGCAACACACCGGCGTCGAAGTCGCTGGTCATCCGGCTGGAGCCGACGGCCGCGCCCGGACCAGCCGGCGCAGCGCCTCGACGTCGCCGGTGACGGAGAGCCGGCCGGCGGCGACGGCGTCGTCCAGCGGGTCCGAGCCATCGAAGACCGCCTGCCACGCCGCTTTCGTCGTCCGGACCAGCACGTCTGGCGCCGTCGCCGCCGGGCCGCGGGCCAGCTCCGTCAGCCGGCCGTCCTCGACCCGCAGCCGGTAGACGTCACGGTCCAGCGCGACCTCGTAGGTGGCGGTCCAGCCGTCCTCAGCCTCGGCGAAGAACGTGCGCAGGCCGAGCATGGTGGAGTCGGCGCTGACCTCGCCGGTCAGCGGCAGCACCGGCGAGCGCACGCCCCAGCGGGCCAGCGCCTGGAACACCGGCTCCAGGCCGGCGCCCCACTCGGTCAGCTCGTACACCTTCGCCGCGGCCGGCGGCGGCAGCTCGCGGCGGCGCAGCACGCCGTACTCCTCCAGCTCCTTGAGCCGCTTGGACAGCACGGCCGGGGTGATGCCGGGCAGCGCCTGCGCCAGGTCGCGGTAGCGGCGGGGGCCGAGCCGCAGCTCACGCACGACGAGCAGGGCCCAGCGCTCGCCGACGATGTCGAGCGACAGGGCGATCGGACAACCCTCGCCGTACGTCCTGGTCACTTGCGCCTCCTCCGTTTCTATGAAAAGAATAGCACTAGCTATGTTTTTCATATCAAGGAGGAAGCGATGACCGAGCGGATGGTCCCGGCGGGCGACGCCCAGCTGTGCGCGGAGGCGTTCGGTTCGCCGGCCGACCCGACGATCCTGCTGATCGGCGGCGCGGCTGCCTCGATGGACTACTGGGAGGACGAGTTCTGCTCGCGGCTGGCCGCCGCCGGGCGCCACGTCATCCGGTACGACTTCCGCGACACGGGCCGGTCCAGCCACTACCCCGCCGGCGCGCCGGGCTACACCGGCGATGACCTGGTGACCGACGCGCTGGCCGTGCTCGACGGCTACGGCGTCGCGGCCGCGCACCTCTACGGCGTCTCGATGGGCGGCGGCATCGCGCAGGAGCTGGCCGTCGAGTACCCGGAGCGGGTGCTGTCGCTGACGCTTCAGTCGACGAGCCCGGCCGGTCCCGGCGGCCCGGACCGGCCGGACCTGCCGCCGATGTCGCCGCGGCTGGCCGAGCTGTTCGCGTCCGAGCAGCCCGCTCCGGACTGGTCCGACCGCGACGCCGCCATCTCGGCCCTGGTCGACGGGCTCCGTGCGTTCGACGGCACGATCGCACCGGACGCCGAGGAGCGCGCCGTCGCCGCCCGGATGTACGACCGCACGATCGACGTCGCCGCCAGCCAGACCAACCACTGGATCCTCGACGGCGGCGGGCTCGACCGCGGCAAGCTGGCCGAGGTCACCGCGCCGACGCTGGTGCTGCACGGCACCGCCGACCCGCTGCTGCCGTACCCGCACGGCGAGGCGCTGGCCAACGAGATCCCCGGCGCCCGGCTGGTGCCGCTGGCCGGCATGGGCCACCAGTACCCGCTGCGCGCGGTCTGGGACACCGTCGTCGCCGAGGTCGCCGCGCACACCGCCCGCTGAAAACCCGGTGCGCCGGGCGCGGCGCGGTGATAGCACTCGGGGCATGGCGATCGTCATGAGCACACCGGACGTCGACGGGCTGGCCCGCGTGACCGGCGCACTGCGGGACTGGCAGGCCGACGACGCGCCGGCGCACCTGCATCCGGGCGACGTCGGCTGGTTCTGGCGGTACGGCGCCGCGGCGACTGCGGCGGCCGTGCGCACGTGGAGCCGCGACGGGCGGGTCCTCGCCGCCGGGCTGCGGGACGGCGCCACGCTGCTGCGGCTGACGACGGCGCCGGACGCCCGACGGGACGAGGAACTGGCGCTGCGGCTGGCCTCCGACCTGACCGATCCGGACCGCGGCGTCCTGCCCGCGGGACGCGTCAACGTCGAGGCGCCCGCGGACGCGCTGCTGCAGGACCTGCTGGCCGAGCGCGGCTGGGACACCGACGAGCCGTGGCAGCCGTCGAGTCGCGACCTGACCGCGCCGGTGGAGGACCCGGGCCTGCGGGTCGAGGCGATCGGGCCGGACCGAGCGCACGAGCGGACGGCGGTGCAGCGCGCCGCGTTCACTTCGTCGACGTTCACCGACGAGCGCTGGCGGGCGATGGCATCCGGCCCGCTCCACGCCGACGCCCGCTGCCTGGTCGGCTACGACGAGCACGGCGTCCCGGTCGCCGCCGTCACGGTCTGGTCGGCCGGTCCCGGGCGGCCCGGGCTGATCGAGCCGATGGGCGTGCACCGCGACCACCGCGGCCACGGGTACGGCCGGGCGATCACCGTCGCAGCGGCGGCCGCGCTACGGGAGCTGGGCGCCAGCAGCGCGGTCGTCAGCACCCCGAGCGCCAACCACGCCGCCGTCGCCACCTACCGGTCGGCCGGCTTCCGCGACCGCCCCGAGGTGAGGGACCGCTACCGGGCGGGCTGAAGTCGGCTCGAGGGGCTGCTTCTCGTCGGCTCGAGGGGCTTCTACCGTTGGCCGTCACCCTGCTGCCCATTCTCTTGGCCGCGGGACCGCGCCTCAAGTCCGCGGCCTCTGGCTGTTCGCTGTTCGCTGGTGTTGGGGGCCACGTACTTGACCCGCGGTCCCGCGGCCAAGAACGGGCAGCTATCAGGGGGACGGGGGAGTGTGGCGACGCCCGTCGGGGCACGGCGTCGTGTTCGCGGGTCGTCCGGGTCGACTGGCCTCTCCCGACGCCTGGCCGGGCGCCGTGTTGGCGCTTCATCAGGCTCGCTGGCCTCTCCCGGCGACCGGTGGGCTGGATCGATGTGACGTTGCTGTCGCTGGGCGTCCACGTGGTGAGATCTCGCCGCGTTTTTCGGGCCGCCCACCAGGCCTACTCCCACACCCCTAGGCATGCATGGGTGGTAAAGCGGGAGAACGCCTAGTGCGAGACCAAAAGGTTGATGATCATGGGTATCCACAACGTCGCCAACGTCGCAAAACGGGCATACGCGGGCCGCTGAGGCGCGAACGTCGGCCGGAACGGCCGCGAAAGCGAGCCGGAGAGGCCCGAACGCGGGCCGGGAAAGCCAGCGCACGTGGGCCGCCGGCGATGCGGCGTGCCCACACTCCCCCCGTCCCCCTGATAGCTGCCCGTTCTTGGCCGGGACGACGCGGGTCAAGTCCGCGGCCCCCAACCACAACCCCACAATGACCAGCAGAGGCCGCGGACTTGAGGCGCGCCGGCCCGGCTAAGAAAATGGCCAGCAGGGGGACGGCCAACGTTCGCAGCCCCTCAATGCCAACGGCAGCACCGTCGTCAGCCACGGACCGACGACGCCGCCGACACAGTGCCGTTGCTAGGCGACGGCCTCGTCGACGAAGCCGGCGACGCGGGCCGCGACCGTCGGCCAGGTGTAGTTCGCCAGGACGTACGCGCGCCCGGCGGCGCCCATGGCTCGCATGCGGTCCGGGTCGGCGCCGAACTCGAGCAGGGCAGCCGCCAGCCGGTCGGGGTCGCCGTCGGGCAGCACGACGCCGCCGTCGGCCGGGAACAGCGACTCCCGGCCCTGCCCGGCCAGCATGACGACCGGCAGCCCGTACATCGCCGCCTCCATGTAGACGATGCCGGTGCTCTCCCACTCCGAGGGCAGGCAGAACACCGTCGCCCGGCGGATCGCCGCGTCGAGCTTCGCGGCGGCGGCGGGGTCCTCCTTGTCGAGGTAGCCGAGCACGGTGACGCCGGGCTCGTCGAGGCGCGGCTCGGCGCCGACGACGGTCAGCTCGGCCCGCGGGTCGGCAGCCCGGACCTGCCGGAACGCGTCGACCAGCCGCGGCCCGCCCTTGCGCTCCCAGTCCTTGCCGATGAACAGCACCGACAGGCGGTCCCAGTCGCGCTCGATCTCGCCCGGGTCGGCCACCCCGCATCCCGGCGGGTACCACCGGATCTTGCTCTCCGGGCAGTCCTCGGACACCAGCAGCGACGCCGTCCAGGGCGAGTTGGTCCACACGATGGAGCAGGCGCGCAGGAAGGCGCGCTCCCCCGCGATCGCCGCCGCGATCTCGCGGTCGGTGAACCGGTCGAACCCGTAGGAGCGCGCGAACACCCGAGTGGAGACGGCCGCCTCGACCGGGATCTCGACGTGCGCCACCAGTGGCACGCCGTCGGGGATCCCGGCGACGCCGAACTGCAGGACGGCGTCGTGTGCGGGCAGCCGCGGCGTCAGCTCGGCGAACCGGCGGCTCAGCCGTTCGATGTTGCCCGGCAGGTAGCGCCACAGCGCGTTGCGCCGCGGCCGCCGGGCCTGCAGCGTCCGCCGCACGTCGACCACGCCGCGGAACACGTCGCTGATCCGCGTCTGGTTGGCGTCGGCCCGCCCGGCCAGCACCGACATGCGGTCCAGCTCGGCGAACAGGTGCCACGGCACCCCGCTGTAGGTGAACGCCGCGTACGGATCCCCCCAGGTGACGCCGAGCGTCGCCGTGTGTGTCATCTGCCATCCCCCCGCCGTCAGTGTAGGGCCGCCGTCACCCTAGTCATCCGGACCCGGCGGGTTTACGATCTTGCGATCCAGGGCTGGGGGGCTTCATGGCAACGCTCATCGAGCACAAGACCCGCAACGTCCTGCGCCGGCTGGGAATGGAGGTCGTGCCGACCCGCCGCCAGCGCGAGGTCAGCCTGCTGAGCCTGCATCTGAGCCGGCTGTTCGCCCTGCTCGACGTCAACGTCGTGCTCGACGTCGGCGCGCGGCACGGCGAGTACGCCACCCAGCTGCGCCGCAACGGCTACCGCGGCTGGATCGTGTCGTTCGAGCCGGTCAAGGAGAGCCGCGAGGTGCTGACCGGCGTCGCGCGCGCCGACCCGAAGTGGCGGGTGCTGCCGGTCGCGCTCGGGGCCTCCGACACGACGGCCCGCATCAACGTCGCACGCAACACGTCGCTGTCGTCGCTGCGCTCGGCCAGCGAGTACGGCCAGCGCGACTTCGGCGACGTCATCGAGACCGCGCGCATCGAGCACGTCCAGGTGCGGCGCCTGGAGACGATGTGGGAGCGCGCGCTGGAGGGCATCGACGATCGGCGCATCTACCTGAAGCTGGACACCCAGGGCTGGGATCTGGAGGTCCTCGACGGCGCCGGCGACCGGCTCGCGGACGTGCTCGCGCTGCAGACCGAGGCGTCCGTCCAGCCGATCTACGACGGCATGCCGACCCACCTGGAGACGCTGCGGGCGATCGAGGCGGCCGGATTCACCGTCTCCGGCATGTTCCCGGTGACGCTGGACCCGCGGCTGGCGCTGGTCGAGTACGACTGCGTGGCCGTGCGCCGCTGACGCCGCCGGTCTACGATGGGGCCACCGCCGGGGGCTGGGGGGCTGACCGGCGACACTCACGTGGGGGGCCACATGACGACGCCGCGGCATGCCCGAGGTGGCGCGTCCGCCGGCCACGGCGACGATGACGGGCGTCGCGTGGCCGACGACGCGACGCCGGGCGACGACGCGACGCCGAGCGACGACCCGGTCGAGCTGGCGGCGTCGGCGCGACGGCAGCGCAAGTCCGCCGGCCGGCTGCGCGCGCTCGTGCGCCACAGCATCCGGCTCACCTGGGCCGCCGACCGCCGGGCGTTCGTCATCACGACGGTGCTGCAGCTGTTCGGCGCGGCCGTCATCGCCGCCCAGGTGCTGATCGTCAAGTCCGTCCTCGACGCGATCCTCGTGGTCGGCGACGGCGGCGGCGTCGGGCCGGTCGTGCTGCCGGTGGTACTGCTGGCCGCGGTGACGGCGCTGGTGGCGGTGTCGACGGCGATCCAGGCCAACCAGCAGCGGCTGCTCTCGGAGCTGGTGCTGCGCTCCACCTGGCAGCAGCTGCTGGACGTGGCGGGGGCGGTGGGGCTGCGGGCGTTCGAGTCGCCGGACTTCTACGACCGGCTGCAGCGGGTCCAGACCAACGCGCTGAGCCGGCCGTACCAGCTCACCCAGGGCCTGATCGGGCTGGCCGGCGGACTGGCCGGCTGCATCGGGCTGTCGGTCGCGATCGTCAGCTTCGAGCCGGCGCTGCTGCCGATCCTGCTGCTGGCCGGCGTCCCGCTGTTCGTCAGCAGCCGCCGCGAGAGCCGGCTGGAGTTCGACTTCGCCGTCGCGCAGACGCCACGGCTGCGGCTGCGCCAGTACCTCGGCCTGGTGCAGACCGGCCGCGACGAGGCGAAGGAGGTGCGCGCGTACGGACTCACCGGCGCGCTGCGCGAACGCTTCGACGCCGTCTACACCGCCTACGCCGACGACCTGCGCACGCACCTGCGCCGCCGCACCCGGCTCGCCGTCGCCGGGAACCTCGCCTCGGCGGCGTTCCTCGCCGCGACGCTGCTGGCCCTGGTCTGGCTGGTCGGCCAGGGCCGGGTCACGCTGGCCGAGGCCGGCGCCGCCATCGTCGCGATCCGGCTGCTGGCCACGCAGGTCGGCACGCTGTTCAAGGGCGCGCAGCAGATCTTCGAGTCCGGGCTGTTCCTCGACGACCTCGCCGGCTTCGTCGCGATGCGGCCGGAGGCCGAGCAGGCCGAGGCGGGCGCGCCGGCGCCGCCGTCGTTCCGGACGCTGCGGGCCGACGGCCTGACCTTCACCTACCCGGGCAGCACCGCGCCGGCGCTGGACGACGTGTCGATCCGGCTGAACGCGGGCGAGATCGTGGCGCTGGTCGGCGAGAACGGCTCGGGCAAGACCACGCTGGCGAAGCTGCTGGCCACGCTGTACGAGCCGGACGGCGGCGCGATCCACTGGGACGACGTCGACGTCTCCACCTACTCGCGGCCGGGGCTGCGCCGGTCGGTCGCCGTCGTGTTCCAGGACTTCGTCCGCTACCACCTGTCCGCGCGCGAGAACATCGGCCTGGGCGACGCGGACCGGATGGACGACATCGACGCGATCGCCGCGGCCGCCCGCCGGGCCGGCGTCGCCGAGGTCGTCCACGACCTGCCGCACGGCTGGGACACCGCGCTGTCGAAGATGTTCAAGGGCGGCCGCGACCTCTCGCTGGGCCAGTGGCAGCGGGTCGCGCTGGCCCGGGCGTTCTTCCGCGACGCGCCGTTCGTCATCCTCGACGAGCCGTCGGCGTCCCTGGACCCGCGGGCCGAGCACGCGCTGTTCCAGTCGCTGCGTGATCTGCTCGGCGGGCGGACGGTGCTGTTCATCTCGCACCGCTTCTCCACCGTCCGCACCGCCGACCGGATCTACGTCCTCGACGGCGGCCGGGTCACCGAACAGGGCTCGCACGATCAGCTCATGGCGCAGGACGGCCACTACGCGGAGCTGTTCCGGCTGCAGGCGGCCGCCTACCTCGCACCTGAGACGTCGCGCTAAACGCACGCGACTCGTCGCGTCACAGTCGCCCGTCCGATGTCACGGCATCGGCCTTCGGCACGACGGATCGGCGCCGGAACCGATAGACATATGGCCGCGCCGTCGCCGGCCGCGACCGTCGCCGTCACTCATCGGCGCAGCCCAGCACCCGTTTCGATCAGCGAACCGCAGAGCGGCCGGATGCAGTCCTGGATCGTCCCTGCATGGCCGCGAAGGGCACTGGATGTCGCAAATGTCCCTTTCGTTGCGCGTCCTTGTGGCAGCCGATGTTTCAACGTGTCACACGTCACGCGGTGACGCTGCGCGATGGTGCGGCGAGTGTCACCCTGGTGACATCTCCACAAGAGTGCGGAGGGATGGCCATGACGATCGGGGTGCGTCACACAGCCGTCGCCCGCGCACCACAGGCCGGCGTGGCGGCCGGTCGGACCAGCCAGGTCCCGGCCGCCACGCCTGATCAACGAAACGGGGAACGAGTCACGTGAGCCAGCCCGCTCAACTTCCGCGCCGCTTCGGTCTGCACCGCCGCTACGACGTCACCGGCGTCTCCGGCACCGGCCTGGTCGCCTACGGCACGCAGTACCCCACCGGCCGCGTCACCCTCGCCTGGTGCTGCTCCGACATCCAGTCCGTCGCCGTCTACGACGACATCGACGACGTCGAGAGCATCCACGGCCACGGCGGCCTGACGGAGATCCGCTGGATCGACCCGCCGCACGTCCCGGAGCCCAGCGTCGGCGCCCACCCCAGCGCGCTCACCGTCCTCTCCGGCCGGGCCCGCTGCGCCACCGCGACCCAGCACACCGCCTGACCCGTCCGCGCTTGCCTTGACGCGCGCGTCAAGGATTACCGTCGAGGCATGCGAATCGGCGACCTCGCCCGGCGCACCGGCACCACGACGCGCGCGCTGCGGTTCTACGAGTCCCAGGGACTCCTGATGGCGCAGCGCGCCCCGAACGGCTACCGGGAGTACGACGAGGACGACCTGCGGCTGGTCAACGAGATCCAGACGCTGCAGGACATCGGCTTCAGCCTCGACGACACCCGCCCGTTCGTGGAGTGCCTGCGCTCGGGCCACGACTCCGGCGACTCGTGCGCGGACTCCATCGAGACGTACCGGCGCAAGCTCGCCGAGATCGACGGCTACCTGGAGCGGCTGACCGCGATCCGGGCCGACATCCAGGCCCGGCTCGAGGAGCGCCCATGACGCCGGCCGTCACCGACGAGACGTTCGAGCGCGAGGTGCTGCAGAGCGGCATCCCGGTCCTGGTGGACTTCTGGGCCCAGTGGTGCCCGCCGTGCCACATGATCGCGCCGATGCTGGACCAGCTGGCCGGCGAGCTCGAGGGCACCGTCGCGATCCGCAAGATCAACAACGACGAGAACCCGGTGACCGGCGCCCGCTACCGCGTCATGTCACTGCCCACGCTCATGCTGTTCGTCGACGGCGAGCCGGTGCAGGCGCTGGTCGGGGCCCGGCCGAAGGCCCGGCTGCTGAAGGAGCTCGAGGACGCCCTCTCGCGCTGACGTCGAGCCCTCAGCGCCGGCCGCGGACCGCCCAGGCGCGCGCCGTCAGCGCGATGGAGCCGTCGGCCGCGATCGGCAGCCGCGCCCGCACCGCGTCGCGGATCTCGTCGCGCCGTGACGGCGGCAGCGTCGCCAGCCAGCCGGGCGCGGCGCCCTGGCCGGCGAGGAACGGCCGCCAGTAGTCGTCGAACGACGCGAAGCGCGTCGGCACGTCGATCGGCCGCACCGTCACGTCGGCCAGCCCGGCGTCCTCCCACAGCTCGGTCAGCGGCTCCGGCCGGCACAGCGGGAACCGGGTGCCCTCGTCCAGCGCGGCGCCGCCCGGGTCGACGTCGGCCGCGGCGGCCCAGAAGTGCCGCATCAGCTCCATGCCGTCGGCGTAGTCCCACACGTACGCGGCGACGACGGCGCCCCGCGCGGCCACCCGGGCGAACTCCGCGGCGGCGGCCGTCGCGTCCGGGACGAAGTTCAGCATCAGCCCGCCCACGACGGCGTCGGCGGCGCCGTCGGCGACCGGCAGCGCCTCCGCCGAGCCGAGCTCGAACGTCGCCGCCGGGAGCCGCGAGCGGGCGGTGGCGAGGAACCCGCCGGACGGGTCGACGCCGAGCACGGAGGCCGGCGCGGCCAGCGTCAGCACCGCCTCGGTCAGCGCGCCGGTGCCGCAGCCGGCGTCCACCCAGCGAGCGCCGGCGGGCACGCCCAGCCACGGCACGAACTCGGCCGCGACCGCCCGGCTCCACCGCCCGACGTACGCCTCGTATCCGTCGCCCTCGGCCCAGACATCCGTTGTCATGAGCCGACGATACGGCCGGCGGGCCGGTTAGGGTGGCGGACGAAGGCCACGGATCGGGCAGAATCGGGGTATGCGCCGTCGCATCGTCATCACCGTCGCGGTGGTGCTGGTCGCAGCGCTCGGGCTGGGCGCGACGCTCTGGTTCGGCGTCATCCCGCACTGGCGGCCGGCGTTGGAGAGCGGCGAGCGGTACGGCATCGACGTCTCGGCGCACCAGGGCGAGATCGACTGGGACGCGGTCGCCGACGACGGCATCTCGTTCGCCTACATCAAGGCGTCCGAGGGCCAGGGCTGGGTGGACGAGTGGTTCGAGGAGAACTGGGCCGGCGCCGGGCGGGCCGGGCTGGACCGCGGCGCGTACCACTTCTTCACACTCTGCGCGCCGGGCGCGGCGCAGGCGGAGAACTTCCTCGCCGTCGCTCCGCCCGACGACGACGCGTTGCCGCCGGTCATCGACCTGGAGCTGACCGGCAACTGCAGCGAGCGGCCGCCGGCCGACGACGTCGCCGCCGAGGTCGACGCCTTCGTCCGCGCCGTCGAGCGGGCGTGGGGCCGCGACCTGCTGTTCTACGTCCGTCCCGACTGGGACGACGTCTATCCGCTCCGCGAGGGGCTGGACCGGCGGCTGTGGGACTACCGCTTCTTCCGCCGCCCCACCGACGAGCGCTGGCACGTCTGGCAGGTGAACACCCACGCCCGGGTCGACGGCATCGACGGCCCGGTCGACCTCGACATCATGCGCGAGGGCGAGGACTAGTGCCCCCGCATCCACTCGCCGATGGCTGGGACTCGAACGCGCACGACTGGATCGCCTGGACCAGGACCGGCGTCGACAGCTATGAGAGCCACCGGGACTCCTTCCTGCCGCTGATCCCGGCGCCCGGCCGCCTGACGGTGGACGTCGGCAGTGGTGAGGGACGGGTGAGCCGCGAGCTGCAGGCCCTGGGACACCGGGTCCTGGCGATCGTCGCCGATGCCTCCGCGCCCGCGAGGGCCTGACGATGACGTACCACGGCGAGCACCGGCCGCTCCAAGGCCTACACCGATGCCCTGTCCGACGCCGGTTTCGTGATCAACCGGCTCCGTGAACAGGCCCATGCCGACACACGGGACAAGTGGCACCGCATCCCTTTGTTCCTCCACATCGTCGCCTCGCTGCATCCACGGGGCTAGAACGTGTACCGGGTCGCGCCGAACGGGTCCTCAGCGCCCAGTGCGAACACCGTCGACGGCGTCAGCCGGTAGACGTACCACGGCGGCGGGCCTGCGCTCGGCGCGCTGAACGGTGCGGTGAACGCCGCGTCCTCGATGACCGGCTCCCAGCCGCCCTTGTAGGTGTCGCGCACCCGCTCCAGCGTCGGCTCGTCCGTCACCCGCTCCGCCACGCCCTCGACCACCACGTCGAACGGGTCCATGGCGACGGTGATCGAGCAGCGCGGGTCCGCGGCCAGATTGCGGGACTTGCGCGTGCCCGGGCCGGACGTGAAGTAGTACGCGCCGTCGATCCACAGCGCGCCGACCGGCATCACGTGCGGCCGGCCGTCCGGATCGATGGTCGCCAGCCAGCTGGTGTGCCGGTTCGGCCCGCCGGTGCCGGGCGCCTGCGACGCGCCCGCGTCCAGCCGGGCCTGCACCTTCTCCCACGGGATGAGTGGCGCGCCGTAGCCGTCGAGGTTCCGGTCGCTGGTCGGTGTGATCACGGTTCCCGCCTCCTCCGAAGTGCTGTCCGACGGTAGACCCGGCGCGGCGGCCGAACTCATCGCACGGAAGGACGTCCGGGTTTGCCCCTCTGTGTGCACGGGAAGAGATGACTACTGACATGCGGCCCGCCACCCGGAAGGACCCGGCATGATCGTGCTCGGACTGCTCCTGCTCGCCGTCGCCGCGGTGGCGATCGTCGTCGCCGTGATCGCCGGCGGCGACACCGTCGCGCTCAGCGCGTTCGACGTCGACCTCGACTCGCCCGTCTGGGGTGTCTTCGCCGCGGGGGTCGGCGCCGGCCTGCTCCTGCTGCTCGGCATCCTGGCCATCGTCGCCGGCGTGAACCGGGCCCGGGCCCGGCGCGAGGAGATCGACTACCTGCGCGAGCAGGTCGCCCGGCACGAGCGGCAGTCCGGCCGCGACGCCGACGAGCCCGAGGTCGGCGACTGGCTCGGCCAGGCGCACACCCGCACCGCCGGCGGCACCGCCGAGCCGGCCACCAGGTCCGGCGCGACCTCCGGCGCGACCCCGCTCTACCGCCAGGGCTGACGGCGTCAGCCCACCCGCGCGCCCAGGCCGACGGCGTCGGCGATGGCCGGCGCGATCGCCGGCGAGAACGGCGGCCCCCACGGCACGTGCGCCACGAACACCGGCACCCGCTCGACGATCTCGCCGGCCTGCTGGAACTGCCGGTCCAGGATCTCCGAGTCGGACCAGCCGAGCAGCCGCGGGAACCGCAGCAACGTGATCAGCGCGTCCATCGCGCCCATCCGGGTCAGCTCGATCGACGTGCGCTCCCGGTCCGGCAGCGGGAACACGATGCCGGCCAGCGGCAGCCCGTCGACCCGCGCCGGCGCCACGCTCAGCGCGTCGCGGGCGTCGCTGGTGAGCCGGCTGGACGGCGCCACGGCGAACTGCTCGACCAGTTCGGCCGCCGACTTGCGCAGCCGCAGCTCCGTCGCGCCCAGCCGGCAGGCCAGCCCGCCGTCGCCGTCGTCGTCCAGCCGCAGCACGTCGTCGGTGATCAGCGCGCCGCCGGCCGCGCACAGCAGCGTCGCCATCGTGGACTTGCCCATGCCGGACCGGCCGACGAAGGCCACCGCGCCGGATCCGACCTGCACGGCGCTCGCGTGCAGGACCATCTCGCCACGGACGGTGACCAGGAACGACAGCAGCGCGCCGGCGGTGAGGATGCCGGCGACGCCCGGATCGGCGCCCTCGACCACATGCACCCGCACCGATCGGCCGCCGGGTGCCACGACGAAGTCGCAGGTCCGGTAGAAGCGCAGCGTCCAGCCGCCGGCGTCGTCCTGCGTGAACGTGTAGTACGGCTGGTCGGTCTCCACGTGCGCCAGCACCCGGCCGGCCGGCGGCGTCAGCGTCAGCGGCACCGGGTCGCCCCAGCGGATGTCGACGTCGGGCTCGCCGCCGGCCGGCGCGGACCGCTCCTGGTGCAGCGGGACCTCCGAGGCCACCCGCAGCCCGTACAGCAGTTGCCGTTCCGCGCTCATCGCGTCCCGCCCATCGCCTCGAACGTCCGGTACGTGGCCGAGCCCTCCGGGTCCAGACTCACCCCGTCGATCTCCAGCCACGCGTGCGCCTGGATCCGCCCGTCGACCTTGGCCACGCCCACCCGCAGGGCCGGCTTCCGGCGGCGCAACAGGTGCCCGCTGACCAGCGCGCGGCGCAGGCACGTGTCGCCGAAGGGCCAGCGCCGCACGACGCGCTCGCTGATCCCCAGGGCCCGCAGCTCACGCACGTCGAGCAGGCCCGGCGACGGTGCGCCGAGCACCGCCGGCCGGTCGTCCAGCCGCAACGGCACCCCGATGAAGGCCGACAGCCGGGGCAGCGTGGTGACCCGCAGGCCCAGCTCGACCACAACGGTGATCGCGACCGCCCGAGCGGCCACCGGCCAGGCGCGGACCGAGCGCAGACCGCGCCACCACCCCGCCGCGCTCACCGGGCGCCCCCGGCCGCGACCGGCTGCGCCGACAGCCACGCCTGCTGCAGCAGCGTCCCCGAGAGCGTCGACGGACGGTCCGACAGCCAGGCCGAGCGCAGCACGTCCGGGTCGACCAGCGTGGTGTCGACGCCGCTGCCGTCCCAGGTCCGCGCGAACTCACGGGTCGGCTCGCCCAGGTAGGCACGGTCGAAGCTGGCCTTGCTGGCCCGGCTGAGCACCGCCTCGGGCAGCAGGTCGGCGAACAGGACGCGCATCAGGTCGGTCCGGCCCGCGAACCCCCAGCGGCCGCCGAACCCGGCCAGGGCGGCGAGGAAGCGCTCGTCCAGCAGCGGATGTCCCACCCGGACGTCGTGCTCGGCACCCAGCGCGGCGTAGTTGGTCAGCACCGCGTCGACGGCTCGCCGATGCCGCACCCACCAGATCGACCGGCCCCAGGCCAGCGGCTCGGCCGCCTCGTCGGCGGCCAGCAGCCGGCGGTGCGCCCGGGCGACGTCCGCGCGCAGCCACGGCTGCTGGTCGTCGGCGGCCATCTGCCGGCGGACCGCGGCCCGGCGCAGGACAGCCGGACGCAGCGACGACCCGACGGCCGCCAGCAGGATCGGGCGCGGCCGGCGGCGCAGCCGCACGAGCAGGTTGACCGGCGTCACGCGGCGCGGGCCGATCACCTCGTCGCCGCCCTCGCCGGTCAGCATCGAGCCGCCGGCGACGGTGGCGAACAGCGGGTCCTTGACGTGGAACGGCGGCGGCCAGACCACGCCGCGCCGCAGCAGGCTGGCCCGGGCGCCGTCGCCGAGCAGGTCGCTCTCACCGGAGACCGGGAGCCGCACCCACTCGGTCAGCTTCAGGTGGCCGACGACCAGCCGCTGCCACTCGGACTCGTCGGCGTCGGCGACGCCGGGATAGACCTCGGTGACGGGCACCGGGTCGGGCAGGCCGTCGCGCCGGGCCAGCGCGGTGGCGACGGCGAGGACGGCGGACGAGTCGCGCCCGCCGGAGAACGAGACGAAGCACGGCCCGCGCAGCAGGGCGGGCCGGATGGCGTCCTCGAGCGCGACGCGCGGGGACACCGGGACGTGCGGAACGGCCGGCACCGCGCGGACTCCGTGCACCCAGGAGGTGGCGAGCTCGAACGCGGACAGCCGGTAGTAGCGGGGTCGAGGCTGCAGTTCGTCCACGACAGACGTCCTGCGTCACCGGGACCGGGCGGAGCCCGCCGTCAGGCGGGCCCGCCCGATCACGTGGATGACGTCAGGAGATCCCCCCGCCGCCGCCGGGCTTGCTCGTGAACCAGAAGAAATTGTCCGACGAGCCGAAGCCGTTCAGCGCCAGCGTCAGGTCCCGAACGGAACCGACCTCTTCCAACACAGGCGGCTCATAAGCCATACCTCTGCCCCCCTTACTCATGCCCTCGGACGAGAGCGAAATGACAGGGACATCCACCAATGCCCCCCCTTGAACACGTCGGGAGTTTATCGTCTCTTACGCTATTCCGGGCCGACTTCCGGTGATTTGCTCAGGAGAGCACGCCACCGGGGTCGTTGTTGTAACGGAACCACTGGATCTGGTCGGAGCGGCCACGGCCACTCTCGGCCAAGGTGAGATCGCGGACCGAGCCGATCTCCTCGAGCGTCGGCGCTTCATAGGCCATCTGGGCCCCCACTTCCTGTTCTGCGGATGGATGGTGCTTGCCGTGCCGGCGACAGCCGTCGCCACCACGGACACTAGGAATCGGCGGTGTCGAGGAGGTTCCGCTCGCGGAGCATCGCGATGAACGTCTCGGTGTCGACCTTGGCCTGATCGGCCGGAATGCCGTACTCCTCGACGAGGCCGTCGGCGAGCTCGGCGGTGGTGCGTTCCTCGGCCAGCAGCCGCATGATGGTCGAGCCCGCCGCATTGGTCTTCAGATACGTCGACGAGGAGAGGTCCAGAATGACCGTCTCGCCGTCGATCTCGCGCCAGCTGACGCCATTGGTGCGCAGTCTCATCGGCCCCCCAAGAATCCTGCTATGTCGCACTCTAGCGCACCCCGATTCACGGGGGCAGGAACGTGTCGCTCGCACCCAGCATCGGCGGCCGGGTCGACGGCCGCACCAGCGCGCGCAGGCAGGTCCAGGACGCGCGGTGGCCGAGAACGCCGCGGCGGAGCTCGACCAGAAGCGTCAGCGCGAAGTATCCCCAGGCCTTGCCGTTGCCGGCCCGGCGCCGGTAGAGCCGGATCCGGTTGACCATCTGCATCGTGTGCGTGGTCGCGTTCTCGCCCGACCCGCCGCCCACGTGCATGCCGCCGGCCTCCGGGGTGTAGACCGTGGACCAGCCCAGGTCGCGGGCGCGCAGGCAGAAGTCGGTCTCCTCGGAGTAGAGGAAGTACGACTCGTCCAAGCCGCCCAGCGCCTCGAAGCACTCGCGGTCGACCAGCAGGATCGACCCGATGGCCCAGTCGACCTCGTGCTCGGACTCGTACTCGGGTCCGGCCTCGATGCGCTCGGCGAACACCGCGAGCCCGGTGAAGCTGAGCCCGCCGACCCGGGGCAGCGTCGGTGTCCGCCGCAGGGTCGGCGACAGGCTGCCGTCGGCCTCCCGCGTCCGTGGCGCCACGATCCCGACGCCCGGCTTGCGCACGACGTCGAACATGCGTGGCCCCGCCTCGGGGTCGAGGGTCGCGTCGGGGTTGAGCACGAGCACCGCCGACGCGGGCGGGGACGACCGCACCGCTCGGTTGATGCCCGCCGCGTAGCCGTCGTTGACCGAGCGGACCACGACGCAGTCGGTCCGCGCCTCGAGGAGTGCGACGGTGCCGTCCGCCGAGCCGTTGTCGACCACCACGACGGAGTAGCTGAGCTCGCCCATCGCCGCGGGCAGGCTGTCGAGCAGGTCCGCGACATGGCGCTCGCTGTTGTACGTCACGATCGCGACCGCGACGTCGAGCTCGGCCGGCTCCGCACCCATGTGCCACTCCATCAGCGCAGCCTCTTGATCACGCTCACCGCGGCGTTGCGGGCGTCGCGCAGGCCTGGGCGGTGCGTGATGTAGGTCCGGATGGACTCGGCGGTGTCCCCGGCGGTGACGCTGTAGCGCGCCTGCAGCCAGCCCCGGGAGCGGGCCGGGAACCGGTCGCTGGAGTAGACGGCCTCGTAGCCGGCGCGGCGCAGCCGGCCCAGCAGCTGCCGGTCGTACCGGCCGAGCGGCAGGGCCGCCTCCGTGATCGGCCCCCCGCTCGCCTCGGTGAGCGCGGCACGCGCCTCGACCAGCTCGCGGCGGGCGGCGGCGGCCGGCAGCCCGCGCCACTGAACGTGGTCCCAGCCGTGGCTGCCGATCCCCATCCCGGCGTCACGCAGGTCCCGCAGATCCGCCGCGCTCAGGCTGACCGGGTCGTCCAGACGCCCGGCGAGGGCGAAGAAGGTGGCCCGCAGGCCCCGTTCCTTCAGCGCCGGCAGGGCGACCGCGACGTCGGAGGCGTTGCCGTCGTCGAAGCTGAGCCGCACGTGCGGGTGCTTCGCGGCCTCGTCGAGGATCTGCCGGAACACCGGCTCGGTGACCCAGTAGCCGGCCTCGCCGGGCTCGCGCTCGCGCTCGCGCTCGCAGGTCCCGATGCCGTGGAAGCACAGGTGGAGGATCACGTCGGTGTCCCTTCGGCGGACGACGGTGTGCGCGTGCTGTCGTCGCGGCCCCAGGCGTCGCCGGCCTTGGCCGGACGGCGGGCGAGCAACGCGGCCGCGACGGTGATGACGAGGTACGGGACGGCGGCCGGCGCCCGGCGCGGATCGCGCAGGACGACCTCGCGCAGCCAAGCCCAGCGGTCCGCCGGGCGCACCGGCAGGTCCAGTTCGCCCGCGTCCGCCGCTGCGCGCAGCTGGGCGTTGCCGCGCCGGACGCGGACCAGCCGGCGCAGCAGGTCACGGGTGGTACGCGGCGCCTCGACCACGACCTCGACCTCGCTCACCTCGGCCTTCTCCGCGGCGGCGAACCGGGAGTCCAGGAAGAGGTCGTCGGCGATGGCGGCCGGGAACGTGTCGAACCGCCCCCGGCCCAGCTCGGACAGCACGATCATCCCCCGGCCGAACAGCCCGGCCCGGAAGGCGGGGTGCCGCTCGTTGATGGAGAAGTACGCCCGCACCGGCCACGGCCGGCCGGTGGTGGCCACGCGCCGCCGGGGCACGACGGCCAGCGGCCGCGGCAGCACGTCGAACCGGGCCAGCAGCGTGGCGAGGGCGTGCGGCGGCACGACGATGTCGGCGTCGAGGTAGATGCGTGGAAAGCCGGTCGCGACGCGGTCGGCGGCGTCCAGGGCGGCCGCCTTGCCGGCCTCCGGCCGGTCGATCACGGTGACGCCCGGACGCGCCGCGACGACGGCGGTGTCGTCGGTGCAGCCGTTGGCGCTCACGACGATCTCGACGGGGCCGGCGAACCGCTGCGCGGCCAGCGCGTCGAGGCATCGCCCGATGACGTTCGCCTCGTTGTGCGCGGCGATCACGACGCTGGCCATCGTCGCCCCTCTCCCGGGACACGCCGCGATAGCATGCCCGGATGGGAACGCCCGCCGTGGTCGTGCGGCCGATCTCGGCCGGCGACGCGACGGCCGTGGGCCGGTTTCTCCACCAGCAGCTGAACCAGCGGGTGTCCGCCGCCGCGTGGGCCGTGCTGCTCAGCCCGCCCTGGAGGAGCGACGCGCCCAATCACGGCTTCCAGCTGCTCAGCGACGACGCGATCGTCGGCGTGTACGCGGCCGTCTACTCCGAGCGCGACATCGCCGGCGAGCGGGTCGCGTTCTGCAACCTGGCGGCCTTCTGCGTGCTCGAGGAGTACCGCACCCACTCGCTGCGGCTCGTGCGCGCGCTGCTCGGCCAGAAGGGCTACGTCTTCACCGATCTCTCGCCCAGCGGCAACGTCATCGCGCTGAACGAGCGCCTCGGCTTCACCCGGCTCGACACCGCGACCCGGCTGGTCGCCAACCTGCCCCGCATCTCTGGTCGCGGCACCCGCGTGACGACGGACCCGGCGGCGCTGGAGCGGACGCTCACCGGCCGCGACGCCGACGTGTACCGCGACCACCGGGAGGCGCCGGCGGCCCAGCACCTGCTGGTCGAGCGCGACGGCGCCCACGGCTACCTCGTGTATCGACGCGACCGCCGCAAGCGGCTGCCGCTGTTCGCCACGCCGCTGTACGCCGGCGGGGACCGCGGCGTCCTCCGGCAGGCCTGGCCCGCGGTCGGCGCCCACCTGCTCCGGCAGGGGCTCCCGCTGACGCTCGCCGAACGGCGCGTCCTGGGGTTCGCACCCGGCGGTCCGGGCACGGAGCTGTCCCAGCCGCGGCCGAAGATGTTCCGCGCCGCGGACGTCGACCCCGAGTCGATCGATCATCTCTACAGTGAGCTGACGCTGGTCCGCTGGTAGCCCGGTCAGACCGTGGCCAGCTTGGACTCGACGAACCGCGTCAGCGTCCCCAGCGTCTCGAACAGGTCGGCGTCGAACTCGTCGTCGGCGACGGTGATGTCGAACCGGTCCTCCAGCGCCGACACCAGCGCCAGGACACCCAGCGAGTCCAGCTCCGGCAGCGAGCCGAAGAGGGCCGTGTCCTCGTGGAGGTCCTCCGGCCGCTGGCCGAGGTCCAGCGCCTCGATCAGCACCGTGCGGACGGTGTCCAGGGTCTCGGTCATGCGCGCTCCTTGCTCCATGGTTCAGACCAGGACTTCGATCGGGGCCGGGTGCCCGAGGAAGGCCGTCGGGCTGGCGGTGAGGCCGTAGGCGCCGGCCTGGAAGATCACGATGAGGTCGCCGATCTCGGCGGCGGGCAGCTCGACGTCGTCGCCGAGCAGGTCCAGCGGCGTGCAGAGACAGCCGACCACCGTCGCGGTCTCGGCGCCGGGCTTCTCGACGTGGTTGCCGACGACGAGGGGGTAGTTGCGCCGGATGACCTGCCCGAAGTTGCCCGACGCGGCCAACTGGTGGTGCATGCCGCCGTCGACGACGAGGTAGGTCTTGCCGCGCGACACCTTGCGGTCCAGGACGCGGGCGACGTAGACGCCGCACTCGCCGACGATGTACCGGCCCAGCTCGATCACCGGCGTCGCGCCGGGCAGCCGCTGCGCCAGTGCGCCGCCGACCAGCTCGTGCAGGTGGCCGGCGACGACGTCGAGGTCGAGCGGCTGGTCCTTCTCGACGTACGGGATGCCGAACCCGCCGCCGAGGTTGACGTAGCGCACCGGCGCGGGCAGGTGCTCCGCGAGGTCCGCGACGAGGTCGACGGTGCGCCGCTGCGCCTCGGCGATGATCTCGGCGTTGAGGTTCTGCGAGCCGGCGAAGACGTGGAAGCCGAGCCAGTTCACGCCCGCCGCGGCGAACTCGCGCAGCACGGCCGGCACCTGCTCGGCGTCGATGCCGAACTGCTGCGGGCCGCCGCCCATGCGCATGCCCGAGCCCTTGACCGCGAAGTCGGGGTTGACGCGGATGGCGACGTTCGGCGTGAGCCCGAGGTCGTCGCCGGCCGACACCACCCGGGCCAGCTCGGTCGGCGACTCGACCTCGACGATGATGCCGGCGGCGACCGCCTGGCGCAGCTCCGCGGGCGTCTTGCCGGGGCCGGCGAAGCTGACCCGGTCGGCCGCGATCACGGTGTCCAGGGCCGCGTGCAGCTCCAGCGCCGACGCGACGTCGATGCGGTCGACCCGGTGCGCCAGGTGCTGGACCACGGCCGGCATCGGGTTGGCCTTCATGGCGTAGCTGAGCTGCACCGACGTCGGCAACGCCGTGCGCAGCCGGTCGATCCGCGCGTCCAGCAGCCCGCGGTCGTAGGCGAAGAACGGGGTCGAGCCGACCCGCTCGGCGAGGCGGCTCAGGGCCATCCCGCCGACCCGCAGCTCTCCGGCGGCGGTCCCGAACGCGGCGACGTGCTCCTGCGGCTTCATCGGACGCCCTCCGCCTTGATGAGGCCGCGGTCGAACTTGCCGTTGGGCGAGCGCGGCAGCTCAGGCCGGACCTCGACCTCGGACGGCACCATGTACAGCGGCAGCGTCTGGCGCAGCGCGGCCAGCAGCGCCGCAACGTCGAGCTCGGCAGCCTTCGGCGTGGCGACGAGGACGATCCGCTGCCCCAGCGCGTCGTCGTCGACGCCGACGGCGACGGCGTCGCGCACCAGTCCGGTGCCGTACGCCGCCTCCTCCACCTCCGTCGGGCTGACCCGGTAGCCCGACGTCTTGATCATGTCGTCCTTGCGGCCCACGAAGTAGAGGAACCCCTCCTCGTCGACCACGACGGTGTCGCCGGACCACACGGCGAGCTCCGGGGTCCGCCACTCCTCGCCGGGCCGGTGCAGCGGCTTGTACCGCTCGGCCGTCCGGACCGGGTCGTTCCAGTAGCCCAGCGCCACCAGCGCCCCGCGGTGCACCAGCTCGCCCTCCTCGCCCGGCCCGCACGGCGTGCCGTCCGGGCGCACGACCAGGATCTCCGCGTTCGGGATCGCCTTGCCGATGGAGTCCGGGCGCCGGTCGACCTCGGCCGGGTCGAGGTAGGTCGAGCGGAACGCCTCGGTCAGGCCGTACATCAGGAACGGGCTGGCCTCGGTGAAGATGCCGCGCAACCGGTCCAGCGTGACCCGCGGCATCCGGCCGCCGGTGTTCGCCCAGTAGCGCAGCTTCCGCGCCACGTGCTCGGGCCACGGCACCTCGGCCAGCTGCAGCCACAGCGGCGGTACGCAGGTGAGGCCGGTGACGCCGTAGCGCTCACACAGCTTCGGCACCTCGCGCGGCAGCAGGTAGTTCATCAGCACGCAGTGCGCGCCGACCGAGAACGCGGTCGTCACCTGGCTCAGCCCCGCGTCGAAGCTCAGCGGAAGCACGCTGAGGATGACGTCCTGGGCGCTGTTCTCGAGGTAGCTGCTCACGCTCTCCGCGCCCACGATGAGGTTGCGGTGGCTCAGCACGACGCCCTTGGGCTTCCCGGTGCTGCCCGACGTGTACAGGATCGCCGCCGGGTCGACGTCGATGGCCGGCGACGGCTCCGGCTCGCCGCCGGCCTCCTGACCGGCGTCCCAGCGGTGCACGCGGTGGTCCGCGCCGTCCGCAGCCGTCGCGGTCCCGACGGTGACGACGTGCGCGACCGCCGTCTCGCCCAGGACGTCGTCGAGCTGGGCCAGGCGATCGGCCGAGGTGATGAGGATCGACGCGCCGCTGTCGGCGAGGATGTGCCCGACCTGGGTGGCCTTGAGCACGTGGTTGACCGGCACGAACACCCCACCGGCGGCCGAGACGGCGAAGAACGCCGCCACGGTCTCGATGCGCTTCTCCAGGTAGATCGCCACCCGATCGCCGCGCTGCAGCCCGAGCCCGGCCAGCTGGGCCGCGGCGGCCTGCGCCGTCCGCCACACCTCGGCGTAGCTCACCGTCTCGTTCCGGTACGTCAGCGCGGGGGCGTCCGGCCGGGCAGCGGCAGCCTGACCCAGCAGATCGTGGAAACCGGTCCTGATCGCGGTCACAGCACGATCGCCGGTCGAGCAGCACAACGGTGCATCCGCACTTCTCGGCCCCCCCGAGCGAATCACCCCACGCGTCTCGGTGCGACTACGAGACGCGAATCGGGTCGAGCATAGCCCGCGCGGGACGTTCCCGCATCTCCGCCGGTGATCTTGGAGCCCACCGGACGCTCAGCTCGCCGACGTGATCATGCCGGCGCCGACGGTGCGGTTCGTGGCCTCGTCGATGAGGATGAACCCGCCGGTCTGCCGGTTGCGGCGGTACTCGTCGGCGAGCAGCGGCACGGTGGTGCGCAGCCGCACCCGGCCGATGTCGTTGAGGCCGAGCTGGGTCGCGGTGTCGTCGCGGTGCAGCGAGTTGACGTCGAGCCGGTACTGCAGCTCCTTCACCAGTGCCCGGGCCGAGCGCGTCGTGTGCTTGATGGCCAGCTTCTGGCCCGGCACGAGCGGCGTCTCGGCCATCCAGCAGACCATCGCGTCGATGTCCTGCGCGACGGCCGGCTGGTTGTGCGGCCGGCAGATCATGTCGCCGCGGGAGACGTCGATCTCGTCCTCGAGCCGGACCGTCACCGACATCGGCGCGAACGCCTCGCCGACCGGGCCGTCGGCGGTCTCGATGGCGGCGATCCGGGTGGTGAACCCGCTGGGCAGCACCATGACCTCGTCGCCGGCCTTGAGCACGCCGCCGGCCACCTGCCCGGCGTAGGCGCGGTAGTCGGTGCGCTGCAGCGACTGCGGCCGGATCACGTACTGCACCGGGAACCGGACGTCGACGAGGTTGCGGTCGCTGGCGATGTGCACGTGCTCCAGGTGGTGCAGCAGCGACGGGCCCTCGTACCACGGCATGTTCGGCGACCGGCTGACGATGTTGTCGCCGTGCAGCGCGGAGATCGGCACGACGGTGAGATCGGGCACGTCGAGCTTCGTCGCGAACGACGAGAACTCCTTCTCGATGCCCTCGAAGACCTCCTGCGACCAGTCGACGAGGTCCATCTTGTTGACCGCGAGCACCAGGTGCGGCACCCGCAGCAGCGACACCAGGAAGGCGTGCCGGCGGCTCTGCTCGACCATGCCCTTGCGCGCGTCGACCAGCACGATCGCGAGGTCGGCGGTGGAGGCGCCGGTGACCATGTTGCGGGTGTACTGGATGTGCCCCGGGGTGTCGGCGATGATGAACTTGCGCCGCGGCGTGGCGAAGTAGCGGTACGCGACGTCGATGGTGATGCCCTGCTCGCGCTCGGCGCGCAGGCCGTCGGTCAGCAGCGAGAGGTCGGTGTACTCGTCGCCGCGCTGCTGGCTGGTGCGCTCCACGCTCTCCAGCTGGTCGGTGAAGATCGCCTTGGAGTCGTAGAGGAGCCGCCCGATCAGCGTGCTCTTGCCGTCGTCGACGGAGCCGGCGGTGGCGAACCTGAGCAGATCCATCTCAGAAGTAGCCTTCCTTCTTCCGGTCCTCCATCGCGGCCTCGCTGACGCGGTCGTCGCCGCGGGTGGCGCCGCGCTCGGTCAGCCGGGTGGCGGCGATCTCGTCGATCACCTTCTCGACGGTGTCGGCGTCGGAGCGCACGGCCGCTGTCAGCGACGCGTCGCCGACGGTGCGGTAGCGGACCGTCGCGGTGAACGTCGTCTCGCCCTCGCGCGGGCGGCAGAACTCGTTGTTCGCGAACAGCATGCCGTCGCGCTCGAACACCTCGCGCTCGTGCGCGTAGTAGATGGACGGGACGGCGATCTGCTCGCGCTGGATGTAGTGCCAGACGTCGAGCTCGGTCCAGTTCGACAGCGGGAACACCCGGATGCTCTCGCCCAGGTGGATCCGGCCGTTGTACAGGTTCCACAGCTCCGGGCGCTGGTTCTTCGGGTCCCACTGGCCGAAGTCGTCGCGGAAGGAGAACACCCGCTCCTTGGCCCGCGCCTTCTCCTCGTCGCGGCGGGCGCCGCCGAACAGCGCGGTGAAGCGGTGCTTCTCGACCGCCTCCAGCAGCACCGGGGTCTGGATCCGGTTGCGCGAGCCGTTCGGCTCCTCGGCCACCAGCCCGCGCTCGATGGCGTCCGGCACCGACGCGACGACGAGGTTGACGCCCAGCTCGGCCACCCGGCGGTCGCGGAACTCCAGCACCTCGGGGAAGTTGTGCCCGGTGTCGACGTGCATGACGGGGAACGGCATCGGGGCCGGCCAGAACGCCTTCTCGGCCAGCCGCAGCATGACGATGGAGTCCTTGCCGCCGGAGAACAGCAGCACCGGCCGCTCCAGCTCGGCGGCGACCTCGCGGAAGACGTGGACGGCCTCGGCCTCGAGCAGGTCGAGCTGCGAGAGCTGGTACTCGTGGATCGTCATGCTGACCTCGCGGGTTCGGCGACGGCCGCCAGGAGCGCGGCGGCGAGCTCCGGGCGGGCGATGAGCAGGTCGGGCAGGTACGGGTCGGCCTGGTTGTACCGCAGCGGCGACCCGTCCAGCCGGCTGGTGTGCAGGCCTGCGGCGCGGGCGACGGCCACCGGCGCGGCGGAGTCCCACTCGTACTGGCCGCCGGCGTGGACGTAGGCGTCGACCTCGCCGCGCACGACGGCGCCGGCCTTGAAGCCGGCCGACCCGATCGGCACCAGCTCGGCGCCCAGCGCCTCGGCGGCGCGCTCGGCGGCGGCCGGTGGACGGCTGCGGCTGACGGCGATCCGCGGCGCTCCGGTTCGGTCCCGGTTCGGCGTCGGGAGCACGGGGGCCGGGTCGCTGGTCAGCGTGGTGTCGAGGCCGGGCAGCGCGACGGCGCCGGCGGCCAGGTCGCCGTCCTGCCAGAGCGCCACGTGCACCGCCCAGTCGTCGCGGCCCTCGCCGAACTCCCGGGTGCCGTCCAGCGGGTCCACGATCCAGACGCGACGGGCGGCCGGCCGCACGGCGGTGTCCGGCGCCTCCTCGCTCAGGACGGCGTCGCCCGGCCGCTGCGCCGCCAGCGCGCCGGCCAGGAAGCCTTGGGCCGCGCGATCCCCCGCGTCGCGCAGCACTTGGGTGCCCGATGCCGGATCGTGGTCGCGGCGCAGTGCGAGCAGCAGCGCGCCCGCCTCGGTGGCGAGGCGGGCGGCCAGGATCGCATCAGTGGATGCCACGGATCTCCTCGAAGCCGGTCTCGAACGTCCCAGCCTAGGGTGATCCCGTCCGGAATCACGCGCTCGCCCAATATCCGAGACGCTCCGTCCAGCATCCGGTCACGCGACGAGCGCGCACTCGCCGAACGTCAGGCAGCCGCAGCTCGCGCACGCGCTGAACACCTCGCGCCGGCGCTGCAGCGCGGCGATGCGCTCGTCGATGGCCCGGCCCCAGCACTGCGCCGCCCGGGCCCAGAACTGCGGTGTCGGCGCGCCGCCGTCGGGCAGGAACTCCAGCACCTCGCCGATCTCGGCCAGCGGGATGCCGACCCGCTGCGACGCCCGGATGAACGCCACCTGCCGCAGCATCGCCTCGGCGTAGCGGCGCTGGTTGCCGGTCGTGCGGCGGCTGTGCAGCAAACCGTGCCGCTCGTAGTAGCGCAGCGTCGAGGCCGGCACGCCGCTGCGCTCGGCCAGCTCGCCGATGGTCAGTTCGGGCATGCGTCCACCGTAGCTTGACCTGAACCTTGGTTTAAGTCTGAGCCTGGGGACATGGACACCATTCTCGTCATCGGCGGCACCGGCAACGTCGGCCGCCACATCGTTGGCACGCTGGCCGGCCGCGGCCTCCCGATCCGCGTGCTGACTCGCGACCCCGAGAACGCCCGCGCCGTTCTCCCCGCGGGCGTCGAGGTCGTCGCCGGCGACCTCACCCGGCCGGACACCCTGACCGCGGCGCTGGCCGGCGCCGGCCGGGTCTTCCTGCTCTGGCCGTCGTTCTCCCCTGACGGGCTGCAAGAGGTGGCGGCCGCGCTGGCCGCCGCGCCGCGTCACGTCGTCTACCTCTCCGCGCTCAACGTCCGTGACGACCGCCCCGTGGAGGAGAACGGCATCTGGGGCGCGGTCGAGGACGCGCTGCGCCGGTCCGGGGTGAGCTGGACGATGCTGCGCGCCGGTGGGTTCGCCACCAACACGCTGGACTGGGCCGCGCAGGCGCACACCGGCGTGGTCCGGGCCCCGTTCGGCGCGGCCGGACGATCGCTGGTCCACGAGCGCGATCTCGCCGACGCCGCCGTCGCCGCGCTCACCGACCCGGACGCGCACGCCGGAGCCGTCCACGTCCTCACCGGCCCGGAGACGATCACGCAGGCCGAGCAGGCGCGGCTGATCGGCGAGGCGATCGGCCGGCCGGTCCGCTGGGAGGAGCAGCCGCCGGACGAGGCGCGGGCGGAGTTCGCCACGTGGTTCGGCGACCCGGAGTACGCGGCTGCCGCGCTGGCGTACTGGGCGACGCTCGTCGACCGGCCGGAGCCGGTGCTGGACACCGTCGAGGCGATCACCGGCCGCCCAGCCCGCCGATTCCGCGAGTGGGCGGCCGAGCACGCCGCGGACTTCCTGCCCGCGGTTCAGTAGGCGCCGGTGCTGCGCACCACGGCGCCGGCGGTGCGGCGCAGCAGCTGCAGGTCGTCGCCGTAGGACCAGTTGTCGACGTAGCGCAGGTCCAGCCGCACGGTCTCGCCCCACGTGAGGTTGGACCGGCCGCTCACCTGCCACAGCCCGGTCATGCCCGGGATCGCGGCCAGCCGGCGCCGGGCGGTGCCGTCGTACGTCGCGACCTCCTCCGGCAGCGCCGGCCGCGGGCCGACCAGCGACATGTCGCCGCGCAGCACGTTGAGCAGCTGCGGCAGCTCGTCGAGGGAGTACTTGCGCAGCAGCCGGCCGATCCGGGTGATCCGCGGGTCGTGGCGCATCTTGAACATCGGGCCGTCGCCGTCGCCGTCGGCGGAGTCGAGCAGCTCCGCGCGGCGCTGGTCGGCGTCGACGTACATCGTGCGGAACTTGAACATGGTGAAGTACAGCCCGTCGCGGCCGACCCGGTCCTGCCGGTAGATCGCCGGACCGGAGTCGGTGAGCTTCACCGCGAGGCCGATGGTCAGCAGCAGCGGCGAGAGCAGCAGCAGCATCAGTCCGGCCAGCAGGCGGTCGGTGGCGACCTTCGCGGCCAGCCGCAGCCCGGTCGGGCGGACCTGCTTGACGTGCAGCAGCACGCTGGAGCCCATGCTGCCCAGGCCCATGCGGTGCGCCGCGACGTCGGAAAGCCCGAGGTCGGTGACGAGGTCGATGCCGATGTCGCCGAGCATCCAGCTCAGCGCGCGCAGGCGGTCGCCGGTGAACTCCGAGCCGGGCGTGACGCACACCGTGCGGGCCCGCACACGCTGGGCGGCCAGCCGTACCGCGTGCACGATCTCCTCGTCGCGCAGCGCGTCGTCGTGGCCCGGCAGACCACCGACGATCGTGCCGACGACGGGGACCGAGGCCGGCGGCTCGGTGCCGTCGTCCTCGACGCACGCCGCGACGACGGACAGCGGGTGCTCGCCGTCGCTGGTGAAGCGGTCCATGCTGGCGGCGACGCCGCTCGCCGGGCCGACCAGCAGCGTCCGCCGGGTGGCCCGGCCGAGCATGCGCAGCCGGCGCAGCTTGCGCCGCACCACCAGCCGGACGGCGATCGAGCCGCCGGCCAGGATCGCGGCCACCGCCAGGAACGTCGTGCCCAGCAGCGGGATCGAGAGCACCGCACCGGCCACCGCCAGGATCGCGATCAACGCGGCCAGCGACTTCAGCACGTCGCGATAGGTGTTCTTGACGCCGAACAGCCGGTCCGCCCGGCCCGTCTTCGCCGTCAGCACCAGCGGCCAGACGACCGCCATCGCGCCGACCGCGATCTCGATGTCGAGGTGCGACCAGCTCGACGCGACGGTGGCGGCAAGCGCCAGCGCACCCGTCAGCAGGTCACCCGCCGCGGTGACGCGGCGATAACGAAAAGGACGCACCGCAGGCGGCACGAGCGGACCACGCCCGTCGAACTCGGACAGAGTTCTCCGCGGTTGTGTGCGCGCGCCAGCCGACGACAGACCCACCGTAGCCATGGCCCCCCCAGGCTCCGATACCCCCCACCGGCTCATCATCAAGCCGACGAACTGGGACGGACTATACGCTGCGGAACCGGAAGGCGACAGTCGAAACCTCCGATTTCGGACGAGGAGGTCGGCCGGGCCGGATCGGAGGTGCGGTTCAGCCGTTGTAGTGGTTCTGCGCGTAGGTCAGTCCGTCGACCACGACGGCCTCCGCGGCGTCGGCCGCGCGGTCGACCTCGAGATCGATCTCCCGCTTCTCAGCAGTGGAGAAGGGCTTCAGCACGAACGCCGCCGGGTCCATCCGGCCGGGCGGGCGGCCGATGCCGAAGCGCAGCCGGCAGTAGTCGCCGGTGCCGATGCGGGCACGCACGGAACGCAGTCCGTTGTGACCGTTGTCACCCCCGCCGAGCTTCAGCCGGACGGTGCCGAACGGCAGGTCCAGCTCGTCGTGGACGACCAGCAACCGGTCGGGGGTGATCTTGTAGAAGTCGGCGAGCAGCGCGACCGGCCCGCCGGACTCGTTCATGTACGTGTGCGGCTTGGCCAGGACGGCCCGCGCGCCGGGGACGCCGCCGAGGCGCACCTCGGCGACGTCGGCCCGGTGCTTGCGCTGCGACTTGAGCGCGACGCCGGCCCGTTCGGCCAGCAGGTCGACCACCATGGCACCGGCGTTGTGCCGGGTGCCGGCATACGTCGGGCCGGGGTTGCCCAGCCCGACCACCAACCACGCGTCGGACATCGACAGGCTCCCCGGCCCGGCGGACGTGCGTCAGGACTCGTCGGCGGCCTCGTCGGCCGGAGCCTCGTCGGCGGCAGCGGCCTCGTCGGCCGGGGCCTCCTCGGCGGCGGCCTCCTCGGTCTCGCCCTCGAGCTGCTCGGCGGTCGGCGCGGCGGTGACGTTGACGACCAGCTGCTCGGGGTCGCCGCCCAGCGCGGAGCCCTTCGCCAGCACGAGGTCCTTGGCGAGGATCTGGGTGCCCTCCTCCAGGCCTTCGACGGAGACCTCGATGCTCCCGGGCAGGTGGGTCGCCTCGGCCTCGATGGAGACGGTCGGGTGCTCGACGTTGATCAGCGTGCCGGGCGCGGCCTCGCCGGTGACGACGATCGCGACCTCGACGGTGACCTTCTCGCCGCGCTTGACCAGCAGCAGGTCGACGTGCTCGATGAAGCCCTTGAGCGGGTCGCGCTGGACGTGCTTGGGCAGCGCCAGCTCGCTGCCGCGGCCGTCGATGTCGAGCGTGATCAGCACGTTCGGCGTCTTCAGCGCGAGCATGGTGTCGTGGCCCGGCAGCGCCAGGTGGACGGGGTCGGTCCCGTGACCGTAGAGGACCGCGGGAACCTTGGCGGCGCGGCGGAGGCGGCGCGCGGCGCCCTTGCCGAACTCGGTACGCAGCTCGGCGGCGATCTTGACGTCGGACACGGTGAGAACTCCTCGGAAAGCACGGTGGGCGGTCAGCGACACGTCGGGCTCGGGCAAAGGGCGCGCACCGACTGCGCACCGCGTCGATCACGGTGTGGTCAGAGCACACACCCTCGCCGAGGCAACCCTCGAAGTCTAGCCCTGGAGCAGCCCCGATGTGAAACCGGCCCCATACCTCCCCAGGAGGCTACGCGTTGCCGTTGAAGAGGCTGGTGACCGAACCGTCTTCGAACACCTCGTGAATCGCCCGGGCGAGCAGCGGCGCGATCGACAACTCGGTCAGCTTGTCGAACCGGCGGTCCTCCGGGATCGGCAGGGTGTTGGTGACGATGACTTCCTTGATGCCGGCCGAGTTCTTCAGCCGATCGACGGCCGGGCCGGACAGCACGGCGTGCGTCGCGGCGACCACGACACCCTCGGCGCCGGCGTCGATCAGCGCCTCGGCGGCCTGGGTGATGGTGCCGGCCGTGTCGATCATGTCGTCGACCAGCAGGCAGGTGCGGCCCTGGACGTCGCCGACGACCTCGTGCACCTTCACCTCGTTGGCGACTTCGGGGTTGCGCCGCTTGTGGATGATGGCCAGCGGCGTGCCCAGCCGGTCGGCCCACACGTCGGCGACCCGGACCCGGCCGGCGTCGGGCGAGACGACCGTCATGTTCTCGGGCTGGTAGTTCTCCTGCACGTGGCCGGCCAGGATCGGCAGCGCCCACAGGTGGTCGACCGGGCCGTCGAAGAAGCCCTGGATCTGCGCGGTGTGCAGGTCGACGGCCATCAGGCGGTCGGCGCCGGCGGTCTTGAACATGTCCGCGACCAGCCGGGCGGAGATCGGCTCGCGGCCGCGGTGCTTCTTGTCCTGCCGGGCGTACCCGTAGAACGGCATCACGACGGTGATCTGCTTGGCCGACGCCCGCTTCAGCGCGTCGACCATGATCAGCTGCTCCATGATCCACTCGTTGATCGGAGCGGTGTGGCTCTGGATGACGAACGCGTCGCTGCCGCGCACGCTCTCCTCGAACCGCACGTAGATCTCGCCGTTGGCGAAGTTGTAGGTCTTGCTCGGCACCAGGCTGACGCCCAGGTGCTCGGCGACCTCCTCGTTCAGCTGCGGGTGCGCACGGCCCCCGAACAGCATCAACGTCTTCGTGCCTGTGGCGCGGATCCCCGTCACGGCTCGTCCCCCTCGTCGTCGCCCGTGGTGTCCGCCGCGGCGGCCTCGGCCGCGGCGGCGGTCTTGCTGCCCGGACGCTTGCGCGCCACCCAGCCGGCGATGTTGCGCTGCCGGCCCCGCCCGACGGCCAGCTCACCCGGCGCGGTGTCGGACACCACGGTCGAGCCGGCCGCGACGTAGCTGCCGTCGGCCAGCTCGACCGGCGCCACCAGCACCGAGTCGCTGCCGACGAACACGTGCTTGCCGACCGTGGTCGGGTGCTTCGCGACGCCGTCGTAGTTGGCGAAGATCGTGCCGGCGCCGATGTTGGCGCCCTCGCCGATGGTGGCGTCGCCGACGTAGGTCAGGTGCGGCACCTTGGCGCCCGGCCCGACCGTCGACTTCTTGATCTCGACGTACGCGCCGGCCTTGGCCTTCTCTCCCAGGACCGCGCCCGGCCGCAGGTACGTGTACGGGCCGACGGTGGCGTTCGCGCCGATCTGCGCGCCGTCGGCGTGCACGCGCACGACGCTGGCGCCGGGGCCGACGACGGTGTCGACGAGGGTGGTGTCGGGGCCGACCTCCGCGCCCGCCGCGACCTCCGTCGCGCCGCGCAGCTGCACACCGGGCCGCAGCACGACGTCGCGCTCGAGCACGACGGTGACGTCGATGAACGTCGTGGCGGGGTCGATCATGGTGACGCCGGCGCGCATCCACTTCTCGGTGAGGCGCCGGTTCAGCTCGCGGGTCATCGCGGCCAGCTGGACGCGGTCGTTGACGCCCTCGGTCTGCCACGCGTCGGCGGTGACGACGGCGCCCACCCGGCGGCCGTCCTGCCGCGCCAGCCCCAGCACGTCGGTGAGGTACAGCTCGCCCTGCGCGTTCTCGGTAGTGATGCGACCCAGCCCCTGGCGCAGCACGGCGGCGTCGAAGGCGTAGATGCCGGAGTTGATCTCCGTGATCGCGCGGATCGCCTCGTCGGCGTCCTTGTGCTCGACGATGGCGCGTACGCCGCCGTCGGCCTCGCGCACGATGCGCCCGTACCCCGTCGGGTCGGCGACGTTCGCCGTCAGCACGGTGACCGCGTTGCCGTCGGCCACGTGCTGGTCGACCAGCTCGTGCAGTGTGTCGCCGGTCAGCAGCGGCACGTCGCCGTACGTCACCACCACGACGCCGTCGAGCTCGGGCAGCTGGTCCAGCGCGACCCCGACGGCGTGGCCGGTGCCGAGCTGCTGCTCCTGCACCGCCGTGGTGACGCCGGGCGCCACCTCGGCCAGGTGCGCGGCGACGAGATCGCGGCCGTGCCCGATGACCACGCTCAGGTGATCAGGCTTCAGCTCCTGCGCCGCGACGACGGCGTGCCCGACCAGGCTCCGGCCGGCGACCTCGTGCAGGACCTTCGGGATGGACGACTTCATCCGGGTGCCCTCGCCAGCGGCGAGAACGACGACGGCGGCCGGGCGCGTAGTCACGCGTTCGTGCTCCTCGGCTTCGGTGGCGGGCTCGGTTCCGAGGGTACCCGCCCGGCCGGGCCGACGAGAACCCGACCAGGATTCGAACGAAGCTCCGCCGCCAGGACTCGAACCTGGACAGAGTGAGTCAAAGTCACCCGTGCTGCCATTACACCACGGCGGAAAGATTGTCCGACGACTGTCACATCGCCGCCTGCACTCCTCTACGTTATCGCCTCGACCGCACCGCCTTCGCGACAGCAGACCACGTGCCATCCATGATCCGGTACTCCGGCGCGCTCTTGGTCACGGTGATCACGAGGCAGCCGTTATAGGCCTCGCCGGTGTTCTTCCGTACCGTCTTCGGGTTGTGCCGCTTGAGGGTCGCCCGGTCAAGCTGTTCGACCGGAACCCCGACGACGTCGGCCCAGTAGGCCTCGGCAGCCGGGACATCGGCGGACTCGTGGATGTTGACGCGGTACTTGAGCCGGGAGCGATCGACCCCGAGCCTCTCCAGCCAGACGATGAAGAGAAGGATCATGTCGGGGTCACTGTTGATGAAGTTCAGCCGCTCCCGCAGCTTCCAGGGCTTCGACTTGGTCCCCTCCGCCCAGTAGGCGACGGCGCCGGCGATCTGCAGTTCTCGATCCGTCAGCTCGCCGAACGACTCCAGGACGCCGTTCGTCACGCGGTCCCGTTCGGCCTGGCGAAGAGCGTTCTCCTTCGCCCAGTACGCCCGGCCGGCAGCAGCGCGGCGGCTGGCGCCGTCCGGACCCGGCGTCCAGACGATGTCCTTGGTGATCAGCCAGACCGTGCTCTTCGCCAGGCCCAGTTCGCGGGCGATCTCCGGCACCGACCGCCCGTCGGTCCGCAGTGCGCGAGCCCGCCCCCGCAGCGCGTCCGTCACCCGCGGCCGCGCTCGGCCCTTGCCGGCCACGCCGAGCATGCGGCTGATGGTGCCGGCCCCTATGCCCAGCTCCCACCTGATGTCGTCGTAGGTCTTCCCGGCTGCGCGCATCGCGCGCACTCGGTCCGCCAGTTCAGTGTCATCGACCAATCGTCCGACCATGATCAGAGCTTTGCATTGCTACTCATAGTCGTCAATTCGTCGAGGTCAGTCCTCCGTCTCCGTCACCGCGCGCCGGAGCACCGACTCGAGCACGCCTGCGTCCACGTCGGCGAGCCGCTTCACGTAGAGGCAGCCCTTGCCGAGCCGATGCGGCCCCAGCCGGTCCAACAGGTCCGCATACCCCGACAGCTCGCCGGGCAGATAGAGGGTCAGCGCCTGCTTGCGCGGCGAGAGGCCGACGTCGAACCAGTCGAGCTCCCGCCCTGTGTCGTAGCGCAGCCGCCGGGAACCGAAGCCGACGATGCCGACGCCCCACATGGCCGGCGGCGCGCCCGTCACCGCGGCCATCAGGGAGCAGACGGCGACCGCGTCGGCGCGGCGGCCGGGGTCGGGGACGGCGGCGAGGAACTCGTCGACGCTGCCGTCGTTGCGCGTGGTCTTCAGCTCCGCCATGCGCCCCATCATGGCGGTAACCCTGGACACATAGGAAGATCCGGACTATACGACCTACGGCATCGTAGGTTACGGTGCCGTAAGGAAGGTTCCCCTTACACACGGAGACTCCATGGCTTCCACGGACACGGCGAAAGGCCCGCAGTCCCCGACCACGCAGCAGAGCGAGCTCCCCCTCGGGACGCTGTCGGGTGACACTCAGACGCTCGGCGAACGCATCACGATCGGCGTGTTCATCGCCGTGCCGTTCGTCGCAATCCTGGCCGCGATCCCGGTCGCGTGGATGGGCGGCTATCTGAGCTGGCTGGACGTCGTGCTCGCCGTGGCCTTCTACGCGTTCACCGGGCACGGTGTCACCGTCGGCTTCCATCGGCACTTCACGCACAAGTCCTTCAAGCCGAACCGCGCGGTGAAGAACACGCTGGCCATCGCCGGCAGCATGGCCGTCGAGGGCCCGGTGATCCGCTGGGTGGCCGACCACCGCCGGCACCACAAGTTCGCCGACAAAGAGGGCGACCCACACTCCCCGTGGCGCTATGGCGAGACCGTCCCGGCGCTGATCAAGGGCATGTGGTTCGCGCACATGGGCTGGCTGTTCGACGTCGAGCAGACCGACCAGCGCAAGTTCGCGCCGGACCTGATCAAGGACGACGACATCCGCCGGATCAGCAAGCTGTTCCCGCTGTGGGTGGCGCTGTCGATCCTGCTGCCGCCGATCATCGGCGGGCTGGCGACGTGGTCCTGGCACGGCGCGCTGACGGCGTTCTTCTGGGCGACGCTGGTCCGGATCGGCCTGCTGCACCACGTCACCTGGTCGATCAACTCGATCTGCCACGCCATCGGCGAGCGGCCGTTCGAGAGCCGCGACAAGTCGGGCAACGTGTGGTGGCTGGCGTTCCTGTCGATGGGCGAGTCCTGGCACAACCTGCACCACGCCGACCCGACCTGTGCGCGGCACGGCGTCCTCAAGGGCCAGATCGACTCCAGTGCGCGGGTGATCTGGGCGATGGAGAAGGCCGGCTGGGTGTGGGACGTGCGCTGGCCGAGCCCGGAACGGATCAGGTCCAAGCGCGTCGACGACTACGGCGGCGAAGCCACTCTCATCGCGGAGTGAGATTCTGTCGCACCACGGGAGCATGATGGGGCGCGTGACCGACGACGTCGCGACAAGGCCACGGGCCACACCCAGCAGAGTCCGGATGACGGGGAAGCAGCGGCGCGAGCAGTTGCTCGACGTGGGCCGCGCGCTGTTCGCGGAGCGCGGCTTCGACGGCACCTCGATCGAGGAGATCTCGGCCCGGGCCGGCGTCTCGAAGCCGGTCGTCTACGAGCACTTCGGCGGCAAGGAAGGGCTCTACGCCGTCGTCGTCGACCGCGAGATGGAGCTGCTGCTCGACCGCATCACGACGGCGCTCGGCTCGGCCACGCACCCGCGGGTGATCCTGGAGCGCGCCGCGCTGGCACTGCTGGACTACATCGAGGCGTCCACCGACGGTTTCCGCATCCTGGTCCGCGACTCGCCGGTCGCGCACTCCACCGGCGGGTTCGCCAGCCTCATCTCAGACGCGGCGAGCCAGGTCGAGCACATCCTGGCTGCGGAGTTCAAGTCCCGTGGCTTCGCCACCAAGCACGCGCCGATGTACGCGCAGATGCTCGTCGGCATGGTCGCCCTGACCGGCCAGTGGTGGCTGGAGGTGCGCTCGCCGAAGAAGGCAGACGTCGCGGCGCACCTGGTGAACCTGGCCTGGAACGGGCTGTCCGGACTGGAGCACAAGCCCCGGCTCACCGCCGACTGACCGTCACAGACAGATCTCGATCCCCAGCACGTCCACGCAGATCAGCGACCCGTCGTCCTCGTCATCCGGCGGCTCCGGCGGGTCGGACGGCTTCGGCGTCTCGACCGGCGGCTTCGGGGTCGGCGACGGCTTCGGCTGCTCCACCGGGGGCTTCGGCGTCGGCGACGGCTGCGGGGTCTCGGCCGGCTGCTCCGGCGGCGGCGGTGCGGGCGGGGACGGCGGCGGCTCCTCGGTCTCATCGTCCGGCGGCGACGGCGGCGCCTGCGTGGCGTCCGGCCGGTCCGGCGGCGCGCTGGACGGGGCGTCGGCCGACGGCTCGTCGGAGGAGCCGTGCGCCGGCGTCGAGCCCGTCCCGGTGTCGCTGCCGGGTCCCGGCGTGGGGCCCGGCAGCGGGCCGCCCTGGTCCTGGCGGCCCGCTGTGGGCTGCGGTGACGGGGTGACCGACGCGGATCGCGGTGCCGGTTGCGTCGGCGTGCCCGAGGACTCGCGCGAGTCGCGGAACTCCGGATACTGCCCCTCCGAGTCATCCGGAGCCCGGTCACGCCAACCGGCCACCGGCTCACCCTGGCTCGCTACGACGGCGACGACCGGGATGGTGAGCGCGGCGAGCGCCATGACCCGCAAGGTATTGCGACGGACGTGGCGCAGCGCCTGGGCGGCGCCACCGGGCGCTCGTTTGTGTCCCCCCACGAGGGAAGAAGTTAGCGCCTGGCGATCACTCTGCGTGGCGATTTGGCGGAACTCGTGCCGATGCGCCGCCGTTTGGCCCGGTCGGCGTCACTGTGCGTGCTTGTGGGCGACGGCGAAGATGCGGCGATAGGGCAGCACCGTCCCGTACCGGCCCGGCGGATACGCGGCGCGCAGCAGGTCGCGGTACTCGGCGACGAACACCTCGCGGTCCGCGTCGCCGAGGGCCGCGAGGTAGGGCCGCAGCCCCGTCCCGCTCATCCACTCCAGCACGGCGTCGTCACCCTGCAGCAGCTGGACGTACGTCGTCTCCCAGACGTCGGCGGCCAGGCCGAGATCCAGCAGCGCGTCGAGGTACGCGGCGGGCTCGTGCGCGGCCGGCCGCTCCAGGTCGCGCAGCGCCGGCCAACGGTCATCGGCGGCCAGTTCGCGCAGCAGGACGTGCGTGGGCTCGGCGAAGTTGCCGGGGAGCTGGAACGCCAGCCAGCCGCCGGCGGCGACGTGGCCGGCCAGCCGCGGCAGCAGGTCGAGGTGGCCGGGCACCCACTGCAGCGTCGCATTGCTGATCAGCACGTCGACCGGCCGCTGCGGCGCCCACTCGCGGAGGTCGGCGTGGACGAACTCGACGCCGGCCGGCGGCGGGTCCGGCGTCGCCGCGATCATCTCCGCGGACGAGTCGACGCCGACGACGTGCGCGCCCGGCCAGCGCTGCGCCAGGCCGACGGTGAGCGTGCCCGGCCCGCAGCCGAGATCGGCGACCTCCCCGGCGGACGTGGCCGGCACCTGGGCCAGCAGGTCGGCGAACGGCCTGGCCCGCTGGCCTGCGAACGTCAGATAGCGATCCGGATCCCACATCACGCTCACCTCTCTTGACGTCAAGATAAATCACATAGCTCTCTCGACGTCAAGAAGCTTGGCCGACACCGTAGAGTCGGATCCATGGCGCAGGACGAGGTCGACCGGCTGACCGAGGCGTGGCGGCACGAGCGGCCCGACCTCGACGTCGGCCCGATGGAGGTGCTGTCGCGCGTCAGCCGGCTGGCCCGGCATCTCGACCGCGAGCGGCGCTCCGCGTTCGCCGAGCACGGGCTGGAGCCGTGGGAGTTCGACGTGCTCGCCGCGCTGCGCCGGGCCGGCGAACCGTACGAGCTGTCGCCGGGCGTGCTGCTCGCGCAGACGCTGGTCACCAGCGGCACGATGACCGCGCGGGTCGACAAGCTCACCGCGCGCGGGCTGGTCAGCCGGCGCCGCGACGAGGACGACCGGCGCGCGGTGCGGGTCCGGCTCACCGAGTTCGGCAAGAAGTCCGTGGACGCCGCGTTGGAGGGGCTGCTGGCGAACGAGCGCCGGCTGCTGGTCGGCCTCGACGAGCAGGAGCGCAAGCGACTGGCCGACCTGCTCCGGACCCTCGTGCTCCCGTTCGACGACGCACCGAGCTGACCGCTCGTGCCGGTCACTGGTTAGTCTGACCTCGACCATGGGCTCCGCAGCGCGCTACCGCCGCAGCCACCGCGCCTGGATCGTGCCGGTGGCGACGCTCGTCGTGCTCGGCCCGGGCGCGCTGCTGCCGGCCCACGCCGAGACGCCGGCCGCCACGCCGACGCCGTCCGGCACCGCGCCGGCCACGCCGTCGCCCACCGTCCTGCCGCCGCCGGCCGACTCGCCCGTCGACGAGATCGTCGGCGGCGAGGAGCTGGCCGCCACCGGTGTGCCGCTCGTGTCGTCGACGGCGCCGCCGCTGCCGGTCGTCGACGCGCAGTCCTGGCTGATCGCCGACGCCGGGACCGGCGACGTGCTGGCCGCCTACAGCCCGCACGAGCGCCGTCCGCCGGCCAGCACGATCAAGCTGCTGACGGCGCTGGCCACGGGCGCCGGCCTGGACCCGGACCAGACCTACGTCGCCACCGAGGAGGACGCCTCGGTCGAGGGCAGCCGCGTCGGCATCGTCGCCAGCCAGACCTACACCGTCGACCAGCTGCTGCACGGGCTGATCCTCGCCTCCGGCAACGACGCCGCGCACGCGATCGCCGAGGTGGCCGGCGGCCAGGACGTCACAGTCGACAAGATGAACGACGAGGCCCGGCGGCTCGGCGCGTTCGACACCAAGGCCGTCACCCCGCACGGCCTGGACTCACCCGGCCAGCTGTCGTCGGCCTACGACCTCGCGCTGATCGGGCGCGAGGCGCTCGACGACGAGACCATCGCCCGGCTGGCCGGCACGGCGGTCTACGACTTCCCGGGCTCGGACGGCGCGACGTTCCAGATCCAGAACCAGAACCGGCTGCTCGGCTCCTACGACGGCGCGATCGGCCTGAAGACCGGGTACACGACGCTGGCCGGGCACACGTTCGTCGGCGCCGTCGAGCGCGACGGCCGCGTTCTCATCGCGACGGTCCTCGGGTCGGAGGGCCGCGCCGAGGACGCGGCCGCCGCGCTGTTCGACTGGGCCTTCGCCACACCGGACGCCCAGCCGGTGGGCCACCTCGTCGCGCCGGACGAGGTCGAGGCGATGGTGACCGAGGCCGTCGACGAGGCCGACGGCGACATCCTCGGCCGCAACCCGCTCGAGGACTACGGCGACGCGCTGACCAGCCCGGGCGGCAGCTCCGACGATGTGCCGCTGGTCGTGTGGCTCAGCCTCGCCGCGGCGGCGCTGGCCGGTGGGCTGGGCTTTGCGCTGCGGCGTCGCCGGCCGAAGTCGTCGGGCCGCTACTCGCGCTGACGGCGGAACGCGCCACGCGCCGTGCTCGCGGCCCGGGCCGCGAGCACCGCCAGCGCCACCCCGGCCGCGCCGAGCACCGCGCCGGCCGCCACCTCCGTCGCCCGGACCTGACCCGGTGAGAGCACTGCGGCCGGGGCCGGGCCCTGGCCGCGGGTCTGCGACTGCATTCCACCGGCGGCCTCGGCCCGTTCGCCGGCCTCGAGCTCGTCGATGGCGCTCTCCGCCGTCAGCGCCGCCGCGACCATGAGCAGCCGCGTCACGAGGTAGATCCAGGCCAGCAGGGCCAGCGGCGCGGCGAACGCGGCATAGGAGTTCTGCGACGCGGTCCCGACGACGTACTGGACCAGGAACTGCTTCAGGACCTCGAAGACGACGGCGCTGAGCAGCGACACGACCACGAGGTTGCGCCACGGCACCACGATCCGCGGCAGCCCGGACAGCATGTAGGCGAACAGCGCCATGCTGCCGCCCACCGAGACCAGGCCGCCGATCAGCCGCAGCAGCCAGCCGCCGGTGCCGAAGCCGAGCCAGTCGAGCACGTCGCCGGCGTAGGAGATGACGAGGACACTGGCGCCGGACGACACGAGGATGAGCACGCCGAGCCCGGCCAGCGCCACGATGTCCAGGCCCTTGCGCACGACGATGTTGCCGGGCTGGTCGTCCAGCCCCCACATGGACCGGACCGCGGCCCGGACGGAGTCGACCCAGCCGAGCCCGGTGAACAGGAGGACGCCGGCGCCGATCACTCCGAGGGTGCCCGCGTTCCGATGGAACGACGCGATGTCGATCTGCAGGCCGGGCAGGTTGTCGTCGACGATCTCCTGCACGGTCGCGACGCCGGACGGGCCGGCGATCGCGCTGACGATCGCGGCGGCCAGCACCAGCAGCGGGAACAGCGACACGAACCCGTAGAAGCTGGAGGCGCCGGCCAGCCGGTTGCCGCGGAGGTCGCCGTAGCGCTTCCAGGCCCGCAACGGCAGCGTCTGCTGGAGCCGCTCCCACACCGCGCGGAGCCTGCCGATCACACGCGGGCTGCCTCTCCCGTCAGGACGAAGTCGCGCTCGCGCCGCCAGTAGCCGTCGTCCCCGTGCTCGTAGAGGCTGAACGCGGCGACGTCGAAGCCGGCGTCGTAGCCGGCCAGCGTGTCGAAGGCGTTGTCCATCGCCTCCTCGGACACGTGGTGGGCGACGGTGACATGCGGGTGGTACGGGAACGACAGCTCGACCTCGAGCGGGCCGGTGCGTATCGCGTCGGACAGCCGTTCACAGGCGGAGATGCCCTGCGCCAGCGCCACGAACACCACCGGCGACACCGGCAGGAACGTCGCCGTGCCGCGCAGGTGCACCCGGAACGGCGCGAACCTGGCCGCGACCTTGTCCAGGTGCTCGTAGACCCCGGCGCGGTCGGCGTCGGTGACCACGGTCGGCGGCAGCAGCGTGATGTGCGCCGGGATCGCGTCGGCGAGCGGGTCGCCGAACGAGCGGCGCCAGTCCTGCAGCTCGCTGCCGTAGGGCTCGGGGATCGGGACGGCCAGGCCGATGGTCTGGCCGGGCCGCGGCGCGTGTGTCACCCGGGTCACCGCGCGGCGAGGAACCCGACGCGCTCGTACACCGTTGCGAGCGTCGGCGCGGCCACCTCACGGGCCTTCTGCGCGCCTCGGGCGAGGACGGCGTCCAGCTCCGCCGGATCGTCGAGGAGCTCCTGGACCCGCTGCTGGAACGGAACGACGACATCGAGCACCGCCGCTGCCACCTCCTTCTTCAGGTCGCCGTACCCCCGCCCGGCGAAGTCCTGCTCGATCTGCGGGACCGAGCGACCGCTGAACGCAGACAGGATAGTGATGAGGTTGGTGACACCGGGCTTGTTCTGCGCATCGGCGACCACCTCGCGCCCGGTGTCGGTGACCGCGCTCTTGATCCGCTTCTCGATCGTCTTGGGCGGGTCGAGCAGCTCGATCAGCCCCGAGCCGGCGACGCTCTTGCTCATCTTCGCCGTGGGCTCCTGCAGGTCGTAGATCTTCGCCGTCGCCTTCGGGATGTAGGCCTGTGGCAGCACGAACGTCTCGCCGAAGCGGGTGTTGAACCGGCCGGCGAGGTCGCGGGTGAGCTCGATGTGCTGGCGCTGGTCCTCGCCGACGGGCACCTGGTCGGCGTGGTAGAGCAGGATGTCCGCGGCCTGCAGGACCGGGTAGGTGAACAGCCCGACGGTGGTGCTGTCGGCGCCGGCCCGGGCGGACTTGTCCTTGAACTGAGTCATCCGGCTGGCCTCGCCGAAGCCGGTGATGCAGCTCAGCACCCAGGCCAGCTGTGGATGCTCGGGCACGTGGCTCTGCACGAACAGGGTGCTGCGCTCCGGGTCGACGCCGCCGGCGAGGTACTGGGCCGCGGTGACGCGGGTGCGTTCGCGCAGCTGGGCGGGGTCGTGGCCGGCGGTGATGGCGTGCAGGTCGACGACGCAGTAGAACGCGTCGTGATCGTCCTGCAGGGCCACCCACTGCCGCAGCGCACCGAGGTAGTTGCCCAGGTGCAGCGACGCGTTGGTCGGCTGCATCCCGGAGAGCACACGCGGGCGGCCACTGTTCGTCATACCGTCATTCTGTCAGTCACTGCGCCGCGGGACACGCCGGTGCGCCGTTCAGCCGTTCACCGGCGGGACGAGCTCGGGCGACGGCGGCTCCGGGCGGGGGTGGACCCGCAGCCGGGCGGCCCGCCGTCCGTCCAGCGCCAGCACCTCCAGCCGCACACCGTCGTACTCGACGACGTCGCCGACGGAGGGGAGCCGGCCGAGGTGGGCGACGACGAAGCCGGCGACGGTCTCGTACGGGCCGTCGGGCAGCCGCAGGCCGGTGCGGTCGGCGAAGTCGCCGAGGTTGAGCATCCCGTCGACGTCGGCCACGCCACCGACGACGGCGGACAGGGGCAGCTCGTCGGTGTCGTACTCGTCGCGGATCTCGCCGACCAGCTCCTCGACCAGGTCCTCCAGCGTGACGATGCCGGCGGTGCCGCCGTACTCGTCGACGACGACGGCCAGGTGCGAGCCGTCGCGGCGCATCTCCGTCATCGCCGGCAGCACCCGCTTGGTGCCGGGCAGCACGAGCACGTCGCGCACCAGCTCGCCGACCCGGATGCTGCGCCCGGACACCTCCGGGTCGAACAGGTCGCGCACGTGCACGAAGCCGACGACGTCGTCGGTGGACGTGCCGACCACCGGGTAGCGGGAGTGCGGCATCGTCGAGGCCAGCTTGACCGCCTTGAACACCGGCATGTCCGCGTCGAGGAAGTCGACCTCGGTGCGCGGGCGCATCACCTCGCGGACCTGCCGGTCGCCGACGTCGAGCACGTCGCCGACGATGCGCCGCTCCTCCTCGCTCAGGCCCTCATGACCGGAGACCAGCTCGCGCAGCTCGTCCTCGCTCATCTCCTCGCGCTGCGCCGACGGGTCGCCGCCGAGCCCGCGGACCACGACGTCGGTGGATCTGGAGAGGAACCAGATGACCGGGCGCATCAGCGTCGCGAACCGGTCCAGCGGCGGCGCGACCGCCAGCGAGACGCCGGCCGCCCGCTGCAGCGCGATCCGCTTCGGCACCAGCTCGCCGAGCACCAGCGACAGGTAGGCGATGAACAGCGTCAGCGCGATGAACGAGAGCGTGTCGGCGGCGCCGCCGGGCAGCCCCCAGTCCTCCAGGACCGGCGCGAGGTCCGGCGCCAGCGTCGACGCGCCGTACGCGGCGGAGAAGAAGCCGGCGACGGTGACGCCGATCTGCACGGCGGACAGGAACCGGTTGGGGTTGCGGGCCAGGCCGGCGACCCGCTCGCCGCGGCGGCCCTGCTGGGCCATTTGAGCCAGCTGGCTCTCCCGCAGCGACACCAGCGCCAGCTCGGTCGCCGCGAAGAGCCCGCCGATCAGGATGAAGATCAGCACGAGGCCGAAGTTGAGCAGCGTTCCCTGGTTCACGAGCCCGGTCCCGCCGACGTATGTCGATCGCTCACCCAAGAATCCTAGAGCGGTTCCGGAGCTAGGGTGGCACGGTGACGAACCACCCGCGCGCAGGCCTGCCCGCCGCCCCCGAGGACCTCGTCGACGTCGCCCAGCTGGTCCGGGCGTACTACACCACGCATCCCGATCCGGCCGACGTCGGCCAGCGGGTCGCGTTCGGCACGTCCGGCCATCGCGGCTCGTCGCTGGCCGCGGCGTTCAACGACGACCACATCGCCGCGACGTCGCAGGCGATCTGCGACTACCGGGCCGCGAAAGGCATCGACGGGCCGCTGTTCCTGGGCAAGGACACGCACGCGCTGTCCGAGCCGGCCTGGGCGACGGCGGTCGAGGTGTTCGCCGCGAACGAGGTGACGCTGCTGGTCGACGGCGACGAGCGGTACACGCCGACGCCGGCGGTGTCGCACGCGATCCTGACCTACAACGCCGTGCCGGGCGCGCGGCGGGCCGACGGCGTCGTCGTCACCCCGTCGCACAACCCGCCCTGGGACGGCGGCTTCAAGTACAACCCGCCGGACGGCGGACCGGCCGGCTCGCAGATCACCGGCGCGATCCAGGACGCCGCCAACCGGTACCTGGAGCGCGGCCTGCACGGCGTGCGGCGCATGCATCTGGCCTCGGCGCGGGCCGCCGACACCACGTCGACGTACGACTTCCTCGGCGCCTACGTCGACGATCTGCCGTCGGTCGTCGACGTGGCGGCCATCAGGGACGCCGGGGTCCGGATCGGCGCGGACCCGCTGGGCGGCGCGTCGGTCGACTACTGGGCGGCGATCGCCGAGCGGCACGGCCTGGACCTCACCGTCGTCAACCCGCTGGTGGACCCGACCTGGCGGTTCATGACGCTGGACTGGGACGGCAAGATCCGGATGGACTGCTCGTCGCCGTACGCGATGGCGTCGCTGATCTCGCGGCTGGCCGAGGAGTCGGAGTTCGCGGTCGCGACCGGCAACGACGCCGACGCCGACCGGCACGGCATCGTCACGCCCGACGGCGGGCTGCTGAACCCGAACCACTACCTCGCCGTCGCCATCGACTACCTCTTCCGGCACCGCGCCGACTGGCCGTCGACCGCCGCCGTCGGCAAGACGCTGGTCAGCTCGTCGATGATCGACCGGGTGGCGGCGTCGCTGGGCCGGCCGCTGCTGGAGGTGCCGGTCGGGTTCAAGTGGTTCGTACCGGGGCTGGTCGACGCGTCGGTCGGCTTCGGCGGGGAGGAGTCCGCGGGCGCGTCGTTCCTGCGCCGCGACGGGCGGGTCTGGACGACGGACAAGGACGGCATCATCGCCTGCCTGCTGGCCGCCGAGATCATCGCCGTCACAGACTCGTCGCCGAGCGAGCACTACCGCCGGCTGACCTCGTCGTTCGGCGACCCGGTGTACGCGCGGGTGGACGCGCCGGCGTCGCGGGAGCAGAAGGCGGTGCTCGGCAAGCTGTCCCCCGACCAGGTGACGGCGACGGAGCTGGCCGGCGAGCCGATCACCGCCAAGCTGACGTCGGCCCGGGGCAACGACGCGCCGATCGGCGGACTGAAGGTGACGACGGCGTCCGGCTGGTTCGCCGCCCGCCCGTCCGGCACCGAGGACGTCTACAAGATCTACGCCGAGAGCTTCCAGGGGCCGGACCATCTGGCCCGCATCCAGGACGAGGCCCGCTCCGTCGTCGACGACGTGCTCGCGTCGGCGTGACCGAGGCGGGGCTCGCCCAGGCGCTGCGGTCGTGGCGGCAGCGGGTGACCCCGGCCGCCGCCGGGCTGCCCGACGCCGGGCCGCGTCGCCTGCCGGGGCTGCGCCGCGAGGAGCTGGCCGTGCTGGCCGACATCTCCGTCGACTACCTGGTCCAGCTCGAGCAGGGCCGTGCGCGGAACCCGTCGCCGCAGGTCCTCGGCGCACTGGCGCGGGCGCTGCGGCTCAACGCCGGCGAGAGCGCGACGCTGTTCCGGCTGGCCGGCGTCCAGGCGCCGCCGTCGGGCGGTACCGTCCCGCGGGAGATCGGCCCGGGCACCGGACGCGTCCTCGACCGGCTGCACGACACGCCGACGGCCGTCTTCACCGCGAGCTGGGACCTCGTCGTCGCCAACCCGCTGTGGGTCGCGCTCATCGGCATCTCGGCGGCCCCGCGCGGGCGCGAGGCGAATCTCGCGTGGCATCACTTCACCGGCCGGCCCAGCCCCGTGCGGCACACGGCCGAGGAGCACGACCGGCTCGGCCGCGAACTGGTCGCCGACCTGCGGCGCGCGGTCGCGACCTATCCGGACGACGCCGGCCTCGCCCGGCTGGTGGCCGACCTGCGTTCCGTCAGCCCCGCGTTCGCGCGGCAGTGGCACGACTTCGCGCTGCCGCACCGGGTGGCCGAGCGCAAGACCGTCGACCATCCGGAGATCGGCCCGATCACGCTGGACTGCGACGTGTTCTCCGCCCTGGACTCGGACCTGCGCATCGTCGTGTACAGCGCTCCGCCCGGCAGCGCCGACGCCGACCGGCTGGAGCTGCTGCGCGGGTCACTCGGGTAGGCCGACCAGCCGGGCGCTCTCGCGCCACAGCCGCTCGACGCGCTCGGGGTCGGTGGTGTGGCCCGCGGTCTGGACCGCACGGCGCTTGACGTAGAACCGCCCGGACACGCCGTCGACCTCGGCCGCCGTCGCCAGCCAGAGCGGCGTGTCCGCGCCGGTCTCCGTCCCCGGTGAGAAGGCGCCGAGCACCGAGCCGAACACCCGCAGCGCGCCGCGGTCGTGCCGGTTCAGACGGCCGCCGCTGATGATCCCCGGGTGCGCGCCGTTGACCGTCGTGCTCGTGCCGCGCAGCCGTCCGGCGAGGCCGTACACGAACATCGCGTTCATGTTCTTCGTCCGCGCGTACGCGGCGAACGGGCGGAAGCTGGGCGGCCAGCCGAGCCCACGGCCGGTCTCGGCGTTGAGGTCGTCGAGGTCGACGGGGACGCGTCGCAGCCCGCGCGGCGAGCCGCCGACGACGACGAACCGCCGCGGCCGCGGGCTGGGCCGCTCGGCGAGCGTGCGCAGCAGCAGGTACGGCGCGAGGTGGTTCGTCGCCAGCGACCGATGCAGGCCGGCCGGGGTCCGGTCGTCCAGCGGTGCGATCACCGCGGCGTTGCTCACCACGATCGACGGGTCCCGCCCGGCCAGCCGCTCGGCCAGGCCGCGGACCTCGTCCAGCTCGGCGAGGTCGACCGGCTCGACGGTCAGGTCGACGCCGGGCGCGATCGCCGCGATGCGCCGTCGCGTCGCCTCCAGCCGGTCACGGTTGCGTGCGACGAGGACCACCGACGCGCCGTGCCGGGCGAGGCCGGTCGCGATCTGTTCGCCGATGCCCGAGTTCGCACCGGTGACGACAGCAAGCTCCATGCGTCCAGGCTCCGTCGCCGCCCGGCCACGACCCAGGTACCGCCAGTACCACCGAGCGACCGACCCCCATGATCATCAATGATCCAACCACTCATAGGGGGTTGGATCATTGATGATCATGGGGCGGGCCAGTAGCGCGAGCCGTCGGGATCGCGCTCCATGAGGCCGAGGTCGACCACCAGGCGGCGCAGCGCGACCGGCTCGTCGGCCAGCTCGCGCAGCTCGGTGGTCAGCTCCCGCTCGGTGTAGGCGTCGCGGCGCGGCAGCGCGGCCATGACCAGCCGGCCGAGCTCGGCCTTCAGCCCGTCGTCGGCCGGGATGGTGGCGATGCGGCCGTTCTTCAGGCAGCCGTCCAGCCGCGGGAAGTCCGCCGCGACCCGGCCCACCGGCGTCGCCGACACCCCGGCGGCGGCCGCGGCCCGGATCGGCTCCAGGTCGGCGCTCAGCCCGGTGGCGTCGCGGCGAACCAGGCCGGCGCCGCCGAGCACGGCCAGCGCCCGCTGCAGGTCCCGGTCGGACAACCCGGTGCGCTCGCCCAGCTCGGCGACAGTCGGTGCGCCCGCGCCGGTGCAGAGGGCGCCGAGGACGGCCAGCCGCTTCCGGTCCCCCAGCGTGCTGAGCAGTTCGATGTTCACCCCGGCACCGTAGGCGGCCGACGACCTCCGGCGCACCACAGTTTCCGCCGGCTCGGCACGCTCCGGTGTCGCGCTTGGCACGCTTTAGGTCACCCGTCGCGCCTGCAATGTCGCGTGTGTGGAACGTCCCGGCGTGCCAAGGCCGGCACCGGCCGGCTCAGCCGCGGCAGTCCAGCGTCACATACTCGCCCGGCAGCTCGGGGATCCGCACGTGGGCGACGTCCTCGCCCGGCTCGCACTCCTCCGGCGGCGGCCGGTCCCGCTCGCAGAGGTAGGCGACGAGCGTGGCACCGGTCCGCTCCGCGTCACGCAGCGCCGCCTCGTGCTCGTCCCGGCACTCCGGCGACACCGCCTGGCCGACCGGCAGCGACGGCGCCGTGGGCTCGATCGACGGTCCGGCCGGGTCATAGCCGTCCCAGCCGGACCCCGTGGGCGCCCACGAGCCCACCATGACCAGCACCGCGGCGACGACGCCGGCGCCGACCACCGCGCCCAGAACCGCCCGGCCTCGATGCATTGCCGAAGACTATCAACCGGCCGGGCACTCGACCATGACGCCGCCGGGGGCGTTGGCGGCGTCCGACGGCGACATCCACTGCCAGCCGTCCGGGCACTGCTCGCCCTCGACCGGCCCGTACGACCCAGGCGAGCCGGAGGCGCCGGACCCGCTGATCCCGCTGTCGGCCGGCTCGCCGCCGGCGTCGTCGACCGGCGACCACGAGGACACCAACTGGACGACAAGCACGACGAGCGCACCGCACACCAGCGTGCCCACGAGGAAGCGCCCCCACTGCATTGCCCCACGGTAGCGACCGATTCTAAGAGGGCTGTGAAGATCCTGTTCGAACATCCGGTACCATGAATCGACAGAATCAAACAGACTCGAACAGGGAGCCTCATGCTGGCGGCGGAACGGCAGGCGCTGATCCTGGACGAGGTCCAGCGCCGCGGCGCCGCCACCGTCAGCGAGCTGGCCGCCCGGTTCGGCGTCTCGGACATGACGATCCGCCGCGACCTGGACACCCTCGTCGCCCGCGGCACGCTGGACAAGGTGCACGGCGGAGCCACGTCGAAGCGCTCGGCCAGCACCGAGGAGCCGGGGTTCCGCGCCAAGCAGCTGCGCCAGCGGGCGGAGAAGGAGGCCATCGCGCAAGCCGCCGCCGACCTCGTCCGGCCCGGTTCGGCGGTCGGGCTGTCCGCCGGCACCACGACGTGGACGCTGGCCCGCCGGCTGCGCGCGATCCCGCGGCTCACCGTCGTCACGAACTCGATCCGCATCGCCGACGAGCTCTACGACGACGACCGCACCGACCTCGACGTCGTGCTGACGGGCGGGGTGCGGACGCCGTCGGACGCGCTGGTCGGGCCGGTCGCCGTCGGGTCGCTGCGGCACCTGCACCTCGACGTGGTGTTCCTGGGCGTGCACGGCGTGGACGCCGAGGCCGGGTTCACCACCCCCAACCTGCTCGAGGCCGACACCGACCGCGCGCTGGTCGCGGCCGGGCGCCGGCTGGTCGTCGTCGCCGACCACACGAAGTGGGGGACGGTGGGCATCAGCACCATCGCCCGCCTCGACGACGCCGACATGCTGGTCACCGACGCCGGCCTGCCCGGCGACGCCCGCGACACGCTGGCCGAACGGGTCGGCGAGCTGGTCATCGCTCCCCCGACGAACGGAACGGAATGAAACGCACGACGGCGCGGCTGGCCGACGGCCGCGAGATCATCTACTTCGACCGGCGCGACGACGCCGCCCATCGGCTCGACGACCCGCGGGACCTGCCGCCGGTGAGCACGACGTCGCAGCTGCGCTACGACCCGATCCTGGCCGAGTGGGTGGCGATGGCCGGGCACCGGCAGACCCGCACCTTCCTGCCGCCGGCCGACCTCTGCCCGCTGTGCCCGTCGACGCCGGACCGCCCGACGGAGATCCCGTCGGCGACCTACGACGTCGTCGCGTTCGAGAACCGCTTCCCCAGCCTGTCGACGCACGCCACGACGGCGGAGACCGGCACCGAGCTGGTCCCCGTCCGCCCCGGCATCGGCCGCTGCGAGGTGCTGGTGTTCAGCAGCGACCACACCGCCTCGTTCGCGACGCTGGCGCCGGACCACGCGCGGCTGGTGGTCGAGGCGTGGGCCGACCGCACCGCCGAGCTGTCCGCCGTCCCCGGCGTGGAGCAGGTGTTCTGCTTCGAGAACCGCGGCGCGGAGATCGGCGTGACGCTCTCACACCCGCACGGCCAGATCTACGCCTACCCATACGTCACGCCGCGGACGGCCCGGATGATGCGGTCGGCGCACGAGCATCAGCAGAGGACGGGCCGCAACCTCTTCGCCGACGTGCTCGCCGAGGAGCGCGCGGCGGGCACCCGCGTCGTCGCACAGACCGAGCACTGGACGGCGTTCGTGCCGGCCGCGGCGCGCTGGCCGGTCGAGGTGCACCTGTATCCGCATCGTCAGCTGGCCGGGATCGGCGACCTCGACGACGCCGAGCGGGACGAGTTCGTCGCGCTCTACCTCGACGTGCTGCGCCGGTTCGACGCGCTCTACGACGCGCCGCTGCCCTACATCGCCGCCTGGCACCAGGCGCCGGTGCGCATCGACCGCGACCTCGGCTACCTGCACCTGCAGGTGTTCTCGGTCAAGCGGGCCGCGGACAAGCTGAAGTACCTGGCCGGCTCGGAGTCGGGCATGGGCGCGTTCATCACCGACGTGCTGCCCGAGGACGTCGCGGCGCGACTGCGGGAGGTCCGATGAAACTGCTGGTCACCGGCGGCGCCGGGTACATCGGCTCGGTGGTGGGGTCGCAGCTGGTCGCGGCCGGCCACGAGGTGGTCGTGCTCGACGACCTGCTGACGGGGCACGACGACGCGGTGCCCGACGGCGCCCGGTTCGTACGCGCCGGTCTCGACGCCGCAGGCGACGTGCTGGACGGCAGCTTCGACGCGGTCCTGCACTTCGCCGCCCGGTCGCTGGTCGGGCAGTCGGTCGCCGAGCCGCAGCTGTACTGGTGGAACAACGTCGTCGGCACGCTGCGGCTGCTCGACGCGATGCGCGCGGCCGGCGTGCGGCGGCTGGTGTTCTCGTCGACGGCGGCGGCGTACGGCCAGCCCGGCGTCAGCCCGATCACCGAGGACACCCCGGCGGTGCCGATCAACCCGTACGGCCAGAGCAAGCTCGCCGTCGACCACATGCTGGCCGGCGAGGCGCGGGCGCACGGGCTGGCCGCGGTCAGCCTGCGCTATTTCAACGTCGGCGGGGCGCTGGGCCGGCACGGCGAGCGGCATGACCCGGAGACGCACCTGATCCCCAACGTGCTGATGGTGCCGGCCGGCCGCCGCGACGCGGTCGACGTGTTCGGCAGCGACTACCCGACGCCCGACGGGACCGCCGTCCGCGACTACCTGCACGTCGAGGATCTCGGCCGGGCGCATCTGCTGGCGCTGGACTGGACCGGGTCGGCCGAGGCGGCGGGCGAGCACCGCGTGTACAACCTGGGCTCGGGGACCGGCTACTCGGTTCGCGAGGTGGTCGAGGCCGTACGGCGGGTCACCGGCCACCCGGTGCCCACCCGCGACAGGGAGCGCCGGCCCGGTGACCCGCCGGTGCTGGTCGCGTCGGCGGAGCGGATCGCCGCCGACCTCGGTTGGCGGCCGGAGCACGCCCTGGAGACGATCGTGGAGGACGCATGGCGATTCCTGCGCAGCTGACGGGGTCGGCGCCCGGCCGGGTCAACCTCATCGGCGAGCACACCGACTACAACGGCGGCTTCGCGCTGCCGCTGGCCATCCCGGCACGGACGACGGCGAGCCTGCGCGTGCGCGACGACGGCCTGGTCGTCGCCGAGTCCACCGCGCCGGGCACGGAGCCGGCCCGGTTCACCGTCGACAGCTCCCCCGGCGACGTCACCGGCTGGGCCGCGTACGTGGCCGGGGTGTTCTGGGCGCTGCGCGACGCCGGGCACGATATCCCGGGCGCCGATGTCTCGATCCACAGCACCGTGCCGTCCGGCGCCGGGCTCTCCTCGTCGCACGCGCTGGAGTGCGCCGTCGCCGTCACGTTGAACGAGCTGCACGGTCTCGGGCTGGACCGCACCGAGCTGGCGCTGCTCGTGCAGCGGGCCGAGAACCACTACGTCGGCGCGCCCACCGGCGCGATGGACCAGATGGCGTCGCTGTACGGGCAGGACGGCCACGTCATCCTGTTCGACGCGCGCGCGATGACGGCCGAGCCGGTGCCGTGCGACCTGGCCGGCGCCGGGCTGAGCCTGGTCGTCGTCGACACCCGGGTGCACCACGAGCACGTCGACGGCGGCTACGGCGCCCGGCGGGCCAGCTGCGAGGAGGCCGCGGCGCTGCTCGGCGTCGAGACGCTGCGCGAGGTGCAGGACACGCCACTGGCCGAGGTCCTCGGAAAGCTCGACGACGACGTCATGGTCCGGCGGGTCCGGCACGTGCTGACGGAGAACGCGCGGGTGCTCGACACCGTCGCGCTGCTGCGGGCCGGCCGGGCGGGCGAGATCGGGCCGCTGCTGACCGCGTCGCACGCCTCGATGCGCGACGACTACGAGATCACCGTCGCCGAGATCGACGTCGCCGTGGACGCGGCGCTCGCCGCGGGGGCGCTGGGTGCGAGGATGACCGGCGGCGGCTTCGGCGGCTCGGTCATCGCGCTGACCGCCACGGCCGACGCGGAGCGGGTCGGCGCCGCCGTCAGCTCCGCGTTCGACCAGCACGGCTACGCGTCACCGTCCGTCTTCACCGTCCGCCCGGCCGCGGGCGCCGGCATCGAGGAGAGCCAGTGATCCCCAGCGGATTCCAGGTCGAGCTGTCGCACGGCCGCTACACCGCCGTCGTCACCGAGGTCGGCGCCACCCTGCGCGAGCTGCGCCACGACGGCCGGCCGCTGGTGGCCGGCTTCGACGCCGACGAGATCCGGCCCAACTTCCGCGGCGCGGTGCTGGCCCCGTGGCCGAACCGGATCGCCGACGGCCGCTACACGTTCGGCGGCCAGGAGTGGCAGCTGCCGCTCACCGAGCCGGCCCGCGGCAACGCGCTGCACGGCCTGGTCGCCTGGGTCCGCTGGGAGGTCGCGGCGCAGTCGGACTCCACCGTCGAGCTCGTTCATTCGCTGGTGCCGTTCAGCGGCTACCCGCACGCGCTGGACCTGCGGGTGCGCTACGAGCTCGACGACGCCGGCCTGCACTGGACCGTCGCGGCCACGAACACCGGCGACGCGCCCGCGCCCTACGGCACCGCGCCGCACCCGTACCTCGTCGCCGGCGCCGGCCGGGTCGACGACTGGTCGCTGGAGCTGCCCGCCGCGGAGTACCTCGAGGTCACCGACGACCGGCTGCTGCCGGTGTCGGTCGACAAGGTCGAGTCGGCCGGGTTCGACTTCCGCACCCCGCGGCCGCTGGGCGACATCTTCATCGACCACGCCTTCACCGCGCTGACGGCCGGCGACGACGGCGTCGCGCGGGTGAACGTGCGCGCGGCCGACGGCGGCGGCGTCGTCTGCTCGTGGACGGCCGCGGAGTGCCCGTGGGTGCAGATCCACACCGCCGACCGGCCCGGCGAGCCCGGTCACCGCATCGGCCTCGCGGTCGAGCCGATGACCTGCCCGCCCGACGCGTTCAACTCCGGCACCGACCTGATCGTGCTGGCGCCCGGCCAGCAGCACGCGACCACCTGGACGATCGCGGCGCTCTGACGATCAGCCGCAGGCCGGCGCGAACGTGAAGTCGTTGGTCACGACGCGCTGGCCGCGGTCCTTCAGCGTGTGGTCGGCGTCGATCTCGAACACGTCCAGCAGCGGGTTCGTGTTGAGGTCGAACTGCAGCCGCTGGATATCAGTCGTCCAGGAGAAGTCGCCGTAGCGGCCGTCGGACACGTCGACCCGGCGGACGTCGTCGACGTACTCGCGGCCGGTCGGGCTGGCCATCGTGAACGTACGGGTGACCCTCGAGCCATCGGCCAGCGTCAGGCCGACGGTCGTCGCCGGGTCCTTGGACGGCAGGACGTAGTGCAGGCCGGTCGTGTGCGCCCGCAGCCGGCCGTCCTCGACGGTGAAGGTCGCGTCCATGTACAGCGGCTCGGCGCCGGCGCCCGGCTCGACCAGGTCGTAGGCGCCGCCGGCCATCCGCACCCGGATCTCGGCGCCGTCCATCGCGATCGTCACGTCCTCGATGACGTGGGTGTCCGGCTCGAGGATCGGGTAGAGCAGCGGCGTCGTCGAGCCCCAGAACCGGCCCTCCATCGGGCCGCATCCGGTGTCGGGTGCGATGCCGGCGGCGTGCCGGTCGTCGGCGGGGTCGTCGTAGTCGATCGCGAGCGAGATGCCGCTCGGCACGTGGGTGGCCAGGATCGCGTTCCCAGCGCGGTCGAACTGCGTCAACTGCCACTCTGATCGGGCCTGCCGGGAGTACGTCAGCTCGGCCGGCGCGACGTCGACGACGATCGGCCGCGGCACGACGGCGGTCGGCGTGATGCGCCGGTCCAGCGGGCCGGCCTGCGCGGACGTGGTGGCGGCGGTCGCGGCCAGGACGGCGACGGCGGCGATGGTGCGGCGCGCGATCGGGAGCGCACGGGTCCTCATGCCGGCGACGCTAGGGTCGCCGGGCGAACCGGACGTGACCGTCCGATGACCAGTCGCGGGTCAGCGGGCGACGGCGCGGGTGGCGAACGCCTGGCCGACGGTGAAGCCGAGACGCTCGTAGAGGCGGCGGGCGACGTGGTTGTCGGCGTACATGCCGAGGGTGACGGCGTGCGCGCCGGCGCTCGCCAGTCCGGCGCGCGTGGCGGCGGCCGTGACGTCGGCGCCGTAGCCACGGCCGCGGTGGGAGGGGTGGGTGGCGATCGCCCGCAGGTGGCGGACGCCCGGCGCCTGCTCGTGCTCCGCGGCGCACGCCACGAGTGCGCCGGACGGGTCGCGCAGGCCGAGCCACGTCCGCACCGTCGGGTCATCGGCCTGGGCCGACGTCCGCGGCGAGGACGCGTGGAGCAGGGCGGCCAGCTCTTCGTGGTCCGACAGCCCCAGCGCGGCGACGGCGGCCTCGCCCGGCCGCGGCGGCGGCGCCGACGTCGTCCAGAACCAGTCCCAGTCGTCCCCGTCGCCGAGCGGCGCCTCGACGTGCGGCAGCGCGGCCGCCGTCATGACGACGCGTGCCACCGACGGCAGGCCGGACAGCGCCAGCGTCACCAGCCGGCCCGCGTCGGCGCCGGCGCCGAGCGCCACCAGCACGGGCCCGTACCGACCCGTCACCGTCCAGCCGGTCGCGTCGCCGAACGCCCAGGCCCGCTCGAAGTCCGCCGGCGAGTGGTGCCAGCGGGCGAACGGGTGGCCGCCACTGCGCTCGACGAGCGTGGCGTAATCGGGCAGCTCCACGAGCGCGGACGTCAGCACCGACTCAGGGTAACGAGACTGATCGCGGGGTCGGGGGTGCGATCAAGGAACCCATCGGTTAGCCTCCCCTAAGTAAGGCTAAGCATTCTTCACACGGGGACTCGATGACCACCGCGACCACCGAGCGTGCCGTCCGGCGCGCCGCCGACGTGCCGGCCTGGCGCCCGTTCCGGGTGACCGTGGCGCGCGTCCAGCAGCTCACGCCGTCCTTCCTGCGCATCACGTTCACCGGCGGCGACCTCGACGAGTTCGGTCACGACGGCCCTGATCAGCGCATCAAGCTCTACCTGCCGCGGCCCGGGCACGGTCTGCCCGACGCCGGCGACGGCGACTGGTTCGCGCGGTACCGGGCGATGGACCCGGACGTGCGCGGCACGCTGCGCACCTACACGATCCGCGCGGTCCGGCCGGCGCAGCGCGAGGTGGACGTCGACTTCGCCCTGCACGGCGACGCCGGCCCGGCCTCGGCGTGGGCGGTCCGCGCGACGATCGGCCAGGAGGTCGCGCTGATCGGGCCGAACCGGCTCTACGGCGCGGACTGCCAGGGCCACGAGTGGAGCCCGCCGATCGACGTCCGCGACGTGCTGATCGCCGGCGACGAGACCGCGGTCCCGGCCGTGTGCGGAATCCTCGAGCGGCTGAGGGGCACGCTCGATCCCGGCGCACGGATCCAGGTGTTCCTGGAGGTCCCCGACAACCGCGACGCGCTGCCGATGCTGGCGCCGGACCAGGCCGAGATCACCTGGCTGTCCCGCCGCCGCCCGGACGGCACCGTGACGGCCAACGGCGAACTGCTGGTCGACGCGGTGTGCGCGGCCGAGTTCGGCCGCGGCGCCCGGGCCGCCGAGCTGGACGCCAGCGCCGTCGACACCGTCGACATCGACCTCGAGGTGCTGTGGGAGGTCGCCGCGGCGGCCGGCAGCAGCGCCTACGCGTGGATCGCGGGCGAGGCCGGCGCCGTCAAGACCATCCGCCGGCACCTGGTCCGCGAGCGCGGCATCGACAAGGGCGCGGTCTCGTTCATGGGCTATTGGCGGGCCGGCCGCTCGGAGAACTGAGCGTCATCGCAGCCGCACGACGCTGCCCGTGAGCAGCTTCGCCTCGTCGGAGACGACCCACGCGATCACCTCGGCGACCTCCTCGGGGGTGGCGACGTGGGTGAGTTCGCGGCTGGCGGCGACGGCGGCGCGGACCTCGTCGGTGACCCAGCCCGTGTCGGTGACCGGCGGGTAGACGATGTTGGCGGTGACGCCGTAGGCCGCCAGCTCGACCGACGCGGACATCGTGTAGTTCTCCTGGGCCGCCTTGGCCGCGCCGTAGGACACCTCCTCGGGGAAGCCGTGCTGGCCGCCCGACGTCAGCCCGACGATGCGGCCCCAGTCGCCGCCGCGGGCGACGTGGCGGCGGGCGAACTCCGCGATGAGCAGCGCCGGCGCCATCGCGTCGACGCCGAACTGCTGCCGGAACGTGGCCTCGGTGACCTGCGTCATCGGCCGGCCGAACCGGTCGGCCGAGGCCGGGGTGAAGGTGTCCTGGACCCAGCCGCTGGCGTTGTTGACGAGGATGTCGACCGGGCCGAGATGCCGCTCGGCCTCGTCGAACAGCCGTTCCGGCGCTTCCGGGTCGGTGAGGTCGGCCTCGACGGCGTGCGCGCGGGCGCCGGACGCCTCGATCGCGGCCACGACGTCCGTGCCGTCGCCGCGGCGGGCCGCGTTGTACGCGTCCTCCTGTCCGTCGGCGTCGCCCGGGCGGAAGAACGCCACGAGCACGTCCACCCCGCGCCGGCCGAGGGCGACCGCGGTGGCGGCGCCGATGCCCGCGTTGGCTCCGGTGACGACGGCGACGTGGTGGGGATTCGTCATGCCGCCATCCTCACGAGGGATCGCGGACCCGCGCCACCAGTTTCTTCGGCGCCAGCAGGCAGTAGCTCTCGGTCATCAGCTCGGCGATCTCGGCCCAGTCGATCTCGTCGGGCAGCACCAGCACGACGACGTCGCGGCCCCAGCTGCCGCGGAAGTACGGCGGGCCGGCGGCGACCAGCGCGGCCAGCTCCTCCGGCGGCGCGCGGAACGTGAGCAGCGGCACCGGCTGGTCGACGCCGCCGGCGGCGCGGGTGTAGGCGGCGTGGTGGTCGGGATCGACGGTGAGGACGTGCGCGAACGTACGCCCGCGCACCCGCCACCGCGTCCCGACCCAGGCCAGCTCCTCGTACGCGTCGGGCAGGCCCATGCAGATCTCGCGCAGCGGCTCGACGATCTCGTCGGGGACGTCGTCGTCGTGGTACACCATCCGCCGAGGCTAACCGCCGCCACCGACACCGCCGCGGGCGAGGACGTGCTGCACCTCCACCGTTCGCTCGTGCAGCTCGCGGTAGAGCGGGAACAGCCGGTCGTACACGGCGGCGTCGGCCGGGTCGGGCGCGACCGTCACGCCGCCGCCGTTCCACGCGTCGTCCCGGGCGGCCGCGCCGATCGCCACCGCGGCGAACTTCGCGTCGCCGTAGGCCGCGCCGACCGTCACCGCCGGGACCTCCTGCGTCACCCCGGCGGCGCTGCTGACGATGCCGGTCCACAGGTCGCCCTGAGTCCCGCCGCCGACCGCGACCACCCGCTCGGCCTCGACGCCGGCGGCGGCGAACTCGGCCAGGTTGTGCCGCACGCCGAACGCGGTCGCCTCGAGCAGCGCCCGGTAGACGTGCCCGGCGCCGTGCCGCAGCGACAGCCCGGCCAGCACGCCGCGGGCGTCCGGGTCGGCGAACGGGGTCCGCTCGCCGTCGAAGTAGGGCAGCGCCAGCAGCCCGTCCGACCCGGCCGGGACGGCGGCCGCCTCGGCCAGCAGCTCGGGGTACGGCCGGCCGCCGGTCAGGTCGCGGAACCAGCCGGTGATCGACCCGGAACTGGCCATCCCGCCGGCCAGCGTGTGCAGGCCCGGATGCTGGCCCACGGTGCCCCACAGCTGCGGATGCGCCACCGGCGACGACGTCACGGCGATGAAGAACATCGTCGACCCGTACATGATCATCACGTCGCCGGGCCGCCGGACGTCGACGCTCTCGGCCTCGGCCCACGCGTCGATGGTGCCGACGGCGACCGGCGTGCCCTCGCGCAGCCCGGTCGCGGCCGCCGCCTCCGCCGTCACCTCACCCGCGATGTCCGTCGGCCAGCGCAGCGACGGCAGCGCCAGCCCGGGTGCGACGGCGTCGGCCCACTCCGGGATCCACTCGCCGCGGACCCGGTCGTACAGCGGCTGCGCCTGGTTCGCCGAGTGGTGGTCCAGCACGTACTCGCCGGTCAGCCGGTACACGACGTAGCCGTTGGCCATGAAGAAGTAGCGGGTGCGGGCCCACACGTCCGGCTCGTTCTCGCGGATCCAGGCCAGCTTCGGCCCGGCCGACTGCGACGACAGCCGCGACCCGCACCGCGCCAGCACCTCGTCCTCGCCGAGCAGTGACGACAACGCCGCCGCCTGCCCGACTGCGCGGGTGTCGACGCCGTACAGGACGGCCGGCCGCAGCGGCGCCCCGTCCGCACCGGCCACCAGCGCCGTCGGCCCGATGCCGCTGACGCACACCGCGCCGATCGACGCGGCCGGGAACCGCGTCGTCATGCGCCGGCTCAGCGCGCACACGTCGGCCCACCAGACGGCGTCGGCGTCCTGCTCGACCCAGCCCGGCCGCGGCCGCTGGGTCTCGTGCTCGACCACCTCGACCGCGATCACGTCGCCGCCGAGCGACGCCATGACCGCCTTGCTGCTGGCCGTGCCGATGTCGATGCCGAGGACGAACTCGGCCACGCCTCAGCCGCCCAGCCGCTGGTAGTCGACGGCCAGCAGCCGGCAGACCTGCTCCAGCTCGGCCAGGTAGTCGCCCGGCACCGCGTGGATATGGTTGGCGCCGAACCGGGACAGGAACTCGGCGGCCGGGACGTCCATGCGGGTGAACGCGTGCGGCCACTCGAACGTCGACTGCCGCGCGAGCTGCTCGTTGACCTCGTCGCCGTAGTCCTCGAAGGCGCCGCGTACCACCTGCATGCGGTAGTGGCCGCTGTGCCGGGTGAGCCTGGCCAGGGTCATCTCGCCGGGCGCGGCGATGTGGTGTACGGACGCGCCGCCGGCCGGGAAGAAGAACACCTCCGGGTAGAGGTGGACGCGGCGCAGGTTCTCGGCCGGGTCGTCGCTGCGGGCGGCGTACCAGGTGGCGTGCTGGCCGGAGTTGGCGAGATCCCAGATGTCGCGGTCGGCGTGGTAGTGCCGCACGTCGGCGAAGAGCACCGGGTCGCCGGAGATCAGCTTGAGGATCTGCATCGTCAGCGCGGCGTCCATGTCCGACTCCGTCGCGGTGACGTGGGTCGGCTTCGGGCCCTCCCAGTCGTACGGGTCGTTGAGGAACGCCTCGGTGATGTCCATCGTGGTGAAGTGCGTCGTCAGCTCCGGCTGGCCCTTGATGCCGGAGAAGTCGAGGTTCCACTCGTCGATCAGCTCACGCACCGCGTGGTACGAGCGGATCTGCCGCTCCAGCAGCTCCGGGGTGAGCTGCTTGCCGTCGTAGTGGACGTTGGCGTGCTTCTCCAGCCACTCCCGGCCCTCCTTGGCCCGGGCGGGCGACACCAGCTCGGAGCGACGGACGATCTCCCACTGGTCGATCTCCTCGACGTCGACGCCGAACGTCGACAGCCACTGGTCGGTGTTGGCGACCGCGGTGTACATGCCCATCGGGCGGCCGCCGAACCGGCCGAACGTGCTCCCCCGCAGCCCGCCGACCGCCTGCGCCGCCCGGACGTGCACGAGCAGCCGGCCCAGCGTCTCCGGGTCCGCGACGTCGCCCCAGACCCGGCCGTGCACCCGGCCGATCTGGTCCAGCGCACCGCCGGCGGCCAGCATGCCGACCATGCCCGGCTGCACCGGGTCGATGTTCGACAGCAGCACCAGCGGCCCCGGCGTCGCGTCGGCCGCCAGCATCGAGAAGTGCGGGAACGCCCACACCGAGTAGTTGAAGATGGTCAGGTCCGGCCGCGCCTCGGCCACCAGCCGGGCCTGGCTGGACGCCAGCTCGTTCGTCCACACCAGCTCCGGCGCCCGGACCACCTCGTGGCCGGCGCCCTCCAGCGCGGCGGTGATCGCGTCCTCCGACGATCGCGCCCAGTCCGCGATGTCGCGGTGCACGAAGTCGCGTCCGTCGGAGATCGTCAGCAGGCCGATACGTGCCACGGTGCACCCCTCGAGGTCGAGAAATCGATTGCACAGACACGCTAGGATGACGGCGGAGCGGATGTCAACGGCACGGGTGCCGGCGGCCGGCGACGGACGGAAGGGGTGCGGTGGTCACGATCTACGACGTCGCCCGGCAGGCCGGGGTGTCGGCCGCCACCGTGTCGCGCGTGCTCAACGGCCACGTGCGGGTCGACCCGGCGCTGGCCGAGCGGGTCACCGACGCCGTCGAGCAGCTCGGCTACCGGCGCAACGCCGTGGCCCGCAACCTGCGGACCAGCCAGACCACGCTGTGGGCGGTGATCGTCTCCGACGTCGAGAACCCGTTCTTCACCTCGATGGTCCGCGGCATCGAGGACGTCGCGCTCTCGGCCGGGTACTCCGTCGTGCTCTGCAACAGCGACGAGAACCCGGAGAAGGAGTCCAACTACATCGCCGCGGCGCTGGCCGAGCGGATGGCCGGCGTGATCATCTCCCCGTCCTCGAACCGCGTCGACGACGTCGAGCTGCTGCTGCGGGCCGACTGCCCCGTGGTCGTCATCGACCGCGAGCTGTCCGGGCAGAGCACCGACACCGTTCTCGTCGACAACGAGCACGGCGCCGAGCTCGGCACCGCTCACCTGGTCGAGCAGGGGTTTCGCCGCATCGCCTGCATCGGCGGGCCGCGCTGGCTGAGCACCGCCACGCAGCGGCTGGACGGCTACGGCAAGGCGCTGCGCGCGGCCGGCCGGCCGGTCGACCCGGCGCTGATCCGCCACGCCGACTTCCGCGAGCGCGGCGGCTACGAGGCGATGGCGTCGCTGCTGGACGACAACGCCGACGCGCCGCCGGACGCCGTGTTCGCGGCGAACAACCTGATGACCATCGGCGCGATGGAGTGCCTGGTGCAGCGCGGCATCGCGGTCCCGTCCGAGGTCGCGATCGTCGGCTTCGACGCGATCCCCTGGGCCGACCTCATCCGGCCCACCCTGACCACCGTCGCCCAGCCCACCTACGAGGTCGGCCGGCGGGCGGCCCAGCTGCTCGCGAAGCGCCTGACCAGCCCGGACGCCGAGCCCACCCGTGTCGTCCTGCCGACCGCACTGCAGGTGCGGGCCAGCTCACGCCGAGACGGCTGACAGAAACCGATTTCTCGCCCGCTACGACCACAGGCCGGCGATCGGCGCCGCGACGATGTCCGTATCGACGACGAAGGCTCGCGGACCCGTGTGGAGCACGGCACCACCGATGAACCGATCGCCCAACTCGTCCCGCAGCCAGGCGAGATGGCGCAGCGCCGCATCGGGATCGGCGCCGACGACGGCTTGGGCGAGCTGGTCGGGCAGGAAGTGGCTGCGGGCCAACCGGCTGGCCGCGATCGTCCTCCCACACGCTCGAGCAGCAAAATGCCGCACCTGTCAGTGGGCATTTCCCACACCCTCGGGCGTCCCTCAGGCCGGCGTGACGGCGGCGATCGTGACGTCGAAGCCGGCGCCGTCGTTGTCGCCGCCGAGCTCGCGCAGCCGCACGCAGATCCCGGTCTCGACGTCGAGTGCGACGTCGAAGGAGTCGGCGTAGGCGCGCTCGTCCGGCTGCGGGCCGCCCTCGTCACGCAGCAGCCCGGCCGCGACCTCGCCGAACAGCATCGCGCAGCAGGTGCAGCGCGGGTCGTACGACGACGTCGGCCGGACCGTCGCCTCCACCGTCGGGCGGCCGGCGCGCACCCCGTCGCGCACCATCAGCACGTCGACCCCGCCGGACAGCTCGACGGGGTCGAGCATCGCGACCCACAGGTAGTTCTCGTACATCGGGTCGTCGTAGAAGACGTGGACCGTGGACGGGCGCTCGGCGACCAGGCCGTCGGCCCGCAGCACCGGCGCCGGAGCACCGGGGTCCAGCGGCAAGGCGATGTCCGCCGGCAGCTGCGGCGTCTCGTCCACCAGGTGCTCGACGCCCTCGTGGTCGACGACGCGCATGCGGCCGGGCCGGTCGATCCAGGCCCGGACCGCCTGCTCGGCGACGATCGAGTGACCCACGAGCGTGCGGGTCAGCTCGACCGATCGCCACCGCCAGGGCGACGAGCGCGCCAGCGCCCGGAACCCGTCCTCGTCCACAGAGAAAACCGGCTCAGACCAGCCGCTTGGCCAGGTTCTCGTCCAGCGCGGCGAGGAAGTCCTCGGTGGTCTGCCACTCCTGGTCCGGTCCGACCAGCAGCGCGAGGTCCTTCGTCATGACGCCGGCCTCGACGGTCTTCACGATGACGTCCTCGAGGGTCTCGGCGAAGCCGGTGACCTCGGGGGTGTTGTCGAGCTTGCCGCGGTGCTTGAGGCCGCCGGTCCACGCGAAGATCGAGGCGATCGGGTTGGTGGAGGTCGGCTTGCCGGCCTGGTGCTGGCGGTAGTGCCGGGTGACGGTGCCGTGCGCGGCCTCGGCCTCGACGGTCTTGCCGTCCGGCGTCATCAGCACCGACGTCATCAGGCCGAGTGAGCCGAAGCCCTGCGCGACGGTGTCGGACTGGACGTCGCCGTCGTAGTTCTTGCAGGCCCAGACGTAGCCGCCCTCCCACTTCATCGCGGCCGCGACCATGTCGTCGATGAGCCGGTGCTCGTAGGTGAGCCCGGCATTCTCGAAGTCGGCCTTGAACTCGCGCTCGAAGACGTCGGCGAAGATGTCCTTGAAGGCGCCGTCGTAGGCCTTGAGGATGGTGTTCTTCGTCGACATGTAGACCGGGTAGTTGCGCTGCAGGCCGTACGAGAACGAGGCGCGGGCGAAGTCCTCGATGGACTTGTTGAAGTTGTACATGCCCATCGCCACGCCACCGTCGTCGCCGTAGTTGGCGACCACGTGCTGGATCGGCTCGGAGCCGTCGGCCGGGGTGAACGTGATGGTCAGCTCGCCGGCGCCGGGCACCTTGAAGTTGGTGGCCTTGTACTGGTCGCCGTGGGCGTGACGGCCGATGATGATCGGCTTGGTCCAGCCCGGCACCAGCCGCGGGATGTTGGAGATGATGATCGGCTCGCGGAACACGACGCCGCCGAGGATGTTGCGGATCGTGCCGTTGGGCGAGACCCACATCTTCTTCAGACCGAACTCCTCGACCCGCGCCTCGTCCGGCGTGATCGTGGCGCACTTGACGCCGACGCCGTGCTCCTTGATGGCGTTGGCGGCGTCGATGGTGACCTGGTCGTCGGTGGCGTCGCGGTGCTCGATGCCGAGGTCGTAGTAGCGCAGGTCGATGTCGAGGTACGGGTGGATCAGGCGGTCCTTGATGAACGCCCAGATGATCCGTGTCATCTCGTCGCCGTCGAGCTCGACGACCGGCCCGGCTACCTTGATCTTCGCCATGTCAGCAACTCCAGAAAGAGAATGTTTGTCTCGACGTCAAGATAACAGACGGGCTCAGATCAGCCCGAGCCCGGCGACGGCGTCGCGCTCCTCGGTCAGCTCCTGGACCGACGCGTCGATCCGCAGCCGGGAGAACGCGCTGATCTCCAGCCCCTGGACGATCTCCCAGGCGCCGTTCCGCGACACCACCGGGAACGACGAGATCAGCCCCTCGGGCACGCCGTAGGAGCCGTCGGACGGGATCGCGGCGGACGTCCAGTCGCCCTCCGGCGTGCCGTTGACCCAGGAGTGGACGTGGTCGATGGCCGCGTTGGCCGCCGACGCCGCCGACGACGCGCCGCGCGCCTCGATGATCGCCGCACCCCGCTTGGCCACCGTCGGGATGAAGTCGTCGGTCAGCCAGGCCTCGTCGACCAGCTCCGCCGCCGGCTTGCCGGCGACCTCGGCGTGGAAGATGTCCGGGTACTGGGTGGCCGAGTGGTTGCCCCAGATGGTCAGCTTGCTGATGTCGGCGACGCCGACGCCCAGCTTCGCCGACAGCTGCGACAGCGCGCGGTTGTGGTCCAGCCGGGTCATCGCGGTGAACCGCTCGGCCGGGACGTCCGGCGCGTGCGACTGGGCGATCAGCGCGTTCGTGTTGGCCGGGTTGCCGACGACGAGCACGCGGACGTCAGACGCGGCGCCGGCGTTGATCGCCTCGCCCTGCGGCTTGAAGATGCCGCCGTTGGCCTCGAGCAGGTCGCCGCGCTCCATGCCCTTCGTCCGCGGCCGCGCCCCGACCAGCAGGGCGACGTTGACGCCGTCGAACGCCTGGCGCGGGTCGTCGTAGATGTCGATGCCCGACAGCAGCGGGAACGCGCAGTCGTCCAGCTCCATCGCGGTGCCTTCGGCCGCCTTCACCGCCGGCGGGATCTCCAGCAGCTTGAGCCGCACCGGGGTGTCTGCCCCCAGCAACTGGCCGGACGCCACCCGGAAGAGCAGCGCGTAGCCGATCTGACCGGCCGCGCCGGTGACGGTGACGTTGACGGGCGCCTGGGCCATGGTGGTTCTTCTCCTCGGTGAGCTGAACGGATTCAGGACGGGGGCGGGACGATGAGCGACGCGATCAGGGTCCCCGCCCCCAGGAACCCCAGCGTCAGCAGGTCGATGGCGCGCGAACGCACCTTGAGCAGGCCGGCGACGCCGCTGGGCAGCACCGCCCGCAGCACGGCGGCCAGGCAGATGCCGGCGGCGATGATGAACGTGCCGCGGCGGAAGTGGTTCTCGGCGACGATGACGGTGCCGAGCGCCACGACGGCGAGGGACAGCAGCAGCGGCCACTGCCGGAACGTCGCGCGCAGCCAGCTCGCGGGCGTCAGCCGCCGCTCGGCGGCCTGCGCCCAGCGGCTGCTGGCCGCGGCGCGATGGGAACCGGCGCGTGTGCTCACCGCTTCGAGATCTCCACCCACTGCTGGTCGTGCGGCCCGGTGTAGTCGCTGTCGGGCCGGATGAGCCGGTTGTCCTCGTGCTGCTCGATGACGTGTGCCGTCCAGCCGCTCATCCGCGAGATCGCGAACACCGGCGTGAACAGGTCGGTCGGGATCCCCAGCGCGTGGTAGACGCTGGCGGCGAAGAAGTCGACGTTCGGGTACAGGCCCTTCTCGTCGAGCACCGTCTGCTCCATGCGGCGGGAGAACTCGTAGTAGCGGCGGTTGCCGGTGAGGTCGGCCAGCTCCTCGCTCATCTTGCGCAGGTGCGTGGCGCGCGGGTCCTCGGTCTTGTAGACCCGGTGGCCGAACCCCATGATCTTGCGGCCGGCGCCCAGCTCGTCGCGGACGAACTGGTCGACGGCGTCCTCCTCACCGTCGATCGAGGTGAGCGTCTTCATGACGGCCTCGTTCGCGCCGCCGTGCAGCGGCCCGCGCAGCGCGCCCATGGCGCCGGTGATGGCCGAGTGCATGTCCGAGAGCGTGGCGGCGATGACCCGGGCGGTGAACGTCGACGCGTTCATCGTGTGGTCGGCGTGCAGCACCAGGCACTCGTCGAAGATCTCCGCGGCCCGCGGGGCCGGCCGCTCGCCGGTGATCTGCAGCAGGAAGTTGCCGGCGATGCCCAGCTCCGGGTCGGCGTCGGGCACCTCGCGGCCCGAGCGCTGCGCCTCGTAGGCGGCGACCAGCACCGGCAGCTGGGCGACCAGCCGGGTGGCCTTGCGCCGGTCGGCGTCGATGGAGGCGTCCTCGGCGTCGGGGTCGTCGATGGCCAGCGACGACACCAGCGTGCGCAGCGCCTCCATCGGAGTGCCGTTGCCGACGACGTACGGCAGCAGCGTCGTGGCCACCGAGCCGTACCGGCGGCCGTCGGCCAGCTCGGCCGTCAGCCCGTCGAGCTCGGCCTGGGTCGGCAGCGTCCCCCGCTGCAGCAGATGGACGCACTCCTCGAAGGAGATGCGCCCGGCGATGTCATGGATGTCGTAGCCGCGGTACCAGAGCCGACCCTCTCGCCCGTCGATGTCGGAGATCGACGTGGACGCGGCCACGACGTCGGCGAGGCCGCGCGGAGACTTCTCGGCCATGAAATGAGTCCTCCTCAGGGGGAAGAACGAACCGGCCTCGAGGCCGCCGATCCGCTCGCCGGGCGTGGGTCCGGCCTACGGGCGGACGGCGGACTCGGCCGCCTCCACGACGTTGGCCAACAGCATTGCACGAGTCATGGGGCCGATGCCGCCGGGCATCGGTGCGAGGTGCCCGGCGACCTCGCGCACCTCGGGCGCGAGGTCTCCGGTGTAGCGGCCCTTGCCGTCCGGGCCGACGACGCGGGTGATGCCGACGTCGAGGACGGCCGCGCCCGGCTTGATCATGTCGGCGGTGATCAGCCCCGGCACACCGGCCGCGGCGATGACGATGTCGGCCCGCCGCACGGTGCCGGCGAGGTCGCGGGTGCCGGTGTGGCAGACGGTGACGGTGGCGTTCTCGCTGCGCCGAGTGAACAGCAGTCCCATCGGCCGGCCGGCGGTGACACCACGCCCGACGACGACCACCTCGGCGCCGTCGATCGGGACGTCGTAGCGGCGCAGCAGCTCCAGGCAGCCGCGCGGCGTGCACGGCAGCGGCGCCGGCTGCATCAGCACCAGCTTGCCGAGGTTCTGCGGGTGCAGGCCGTCGGCGTCCTTGGCCGGGTCGATGGCCGACAGCACGCGCTCCTCGTCCAGGCCCTTCGGCAGCGGCAGCTGGACGATGAAGCCGTGACAGGCGGGGTCGTCGTTCAACTGCGCGACGGCCGCCTCGACCTCGGCCTGGGTGGCCGTGGCGGGCAGCTCCACCTGGAGCGACTCGATGCCGACCTCGGCGCAGTCGCGGTGCTTGCCCGCGACGTAGGCGTGGCTGCCCGGGTCGTCACCGACCAGGACGGTGCCCAGCCCGGGGATCACGCCCCGTTCGCCCAGGGCCTTGACCCGGGCGGTGAGCTCGGAGCGGATGGCGGCCGCGGTGTTCTTGCCGTCGAGAATCTTTGCGCTCACGTATCTGATTCTCGCATGGACCGCCGCGGCCGCCGACGGGTGCTCAGCCGCTCTTGCGGCGGAACATCCGCTGGGTCTTCGCCCCGTCCTCGTGCGACGGGCCGGTGCCGGACGCGTGGTCGTCAGGGTGGTCGTGGTCGGCGGACTTCTTCCGCTCCAGGGCCTCGCGCATCTTGGCCTTGAGATCGTCGTTGCCGCCGGACTTCTTGGCTGCCATGGTCGTCACCCTACCTCGCCGACGCGCCTGATCATCACGGCTTCCCACGTGCCCGGCGACGGGCCGTGTCGGTGTGGCGACGGGGTCCGCTCAGCGACGCTCGGGCGTTCGGCCCCGTCGCGACGGGCTGCGGTCAGTGAGACGGCGACACTCCGGCGTCCGGCTTGTGGCATCGGCCTGTCGGGCCGGTTCGATGTGGCTTTGGTCTTGGCCGGCAGCAGGGGGACGGCCACTGCAGCACAACGGCCAACGCCACGCATCACGGCCAACGCGACGCGGCGAACGTGCGCCGGCCGTCAGTGGAAGAAGTGCCGGGTCCCGGTGAAGTACATGGTCACACCGGCCTCGCGGGCCGCCGCCACGACCTCCTCGTCGCGCACCGAGCCGCCGGGCTGGACGACGGCGCGCACGCCGGCCTCCGTCAGCACCTGCAGGCCGTCGGCGAACGGGAAGAACGCGTCGGAGGCGGCGACGGAGCCGGCGGCGCGCTCGGCGGCACGGCTCACCGCCAGTCGCGCGGAGTCGACGCGGTTCACCTGGCCCATGCCGACGCCGACGGCGGCGCCGCCGCTGGCCAGCAGGATCGCGTTGCTCTTCACCGACCGTACCGCCCGCCAGGCGAACACGAGGTCGGCCAGCGTCGCCCCGTCGACGGGGTCGCCGGCGGCCAGCGTCCAGGTCGCGGGGTCGTCGCCGGGCGCGTCGACGCGGTCCACCTGCTGCATGAGCAGGCCGCCGGAGATGGCGCGCGTCTCGACCGGGCGGGCGCCGTCGCCGGCGACGCGCAGCAGCCGCACGTTCTTCTTCTGCGTCAGCAGGTCCAGCGCGCCGGGCTCGAAGTCCGGCGCGACGACGACCTCGGTGAAGATGGTCGAGATCAGCTCCGCCGCCGCGGCCGTGACCGGCCGGTTGGCCGCGATGACCCCGCCGTACGCCGACACCGGGTCGGTGGCGTGCGCCTTGCGGTGCGCCTCGGCGATGTCGGCGCCGACGGCGATCCCGCACGGGTTGGCGTGCTTGATGATCGCGACGGCCGGCTCGGCGAAGTCGTGCGCCGAGCGCCACGCGGCGTCGGCGTCGACGTAGTTGTTGTACGACATCTCCTTGCCGTGCAGCTGCTCCGCGCCGGCCAGCCCAGGGTCGCCGAAGCCGCGGTACAGCGCCGCGGCCTGGTGCGGGTTCTCGCCGTAGCGCAGGACGGCGCTGCGGTCCCAGGCGCCGCCGACCCACTCCGGGAACACGGTGCCGTCGGCCGGCGGCGCGACGACGCTGCCCAGCCAGGACGCGACGTGCACGTCGTAGGTGGCGGTGTGGGTGAACGCCTGCAGCGCCAGCCGCTGCCGCTCGCCCAGCGTGAACCCGCCGGCCTCGACGGCGGCCAGTACCTCGCCGTAACGGGCCGGGTCGACGACGACGGCGACGTTGGCGTGGTTCTTCGCCGCGCCGCGGACCATCGACGGACCGCCGATGTCGATCTGCTCGATCACGTCGTCCGGCCCGGCGCCGGACGCGACCGTGTCGGCGAACGGGTACAGGTTGCTGACCAGCAGCTGGAACGGCTCGATGCCGAGCTCGTCGAGCTGGGTGCGGTGGCTCTCGTGGCGGACGTCGGCGAGCAGGCCCGCGTGCACGTTCGGGTGCAGCGTCTTCACCCGGCCGTCGAGGCACTCGGGGAACCCGGTGAGCTCCTCGACCGCGGTCACCGGCACGCCCGCGGCCGCGATGCGGGCCGCCGTCGACCCCGTCGAGACGATGGCGACACCGGCCGCGTGCAGGCCCTGGGCCAGCTCCTCCAGCCCCGTCTTGTCGTAGACGCTGATGAGCGCGCGCCGGATCGGCGTACGTGCCTCGCTCACGGGATGGTGACCTTTCTCTCGGTGATGGTCCAGCCCTCGCGGGCCAGCCGGCCGATGTACTCGACCAGCTGGGCGCGCTCGGCGACCTTGATCCGCTCGGTGAGCGTGTCCTCGGTGTCGTCGTCGAGGACGGGGACCGCGACCTGCGCGACGATCGGGCCGGTGTCGACACCCTCGTCGACGAAGAACAGGGTGGCGCCGGTGATCTTGACGCCGTAGGCGAGCGCGTCGCGGGGACCGTGGATACCGGGGAACGACGGCAGCAGCGCGTTGTGGGTGTTGAGGTAGCGGTCGCCGAACCGGCTGAGGAACGCGGGACCGACCAACTTGAGAAAGCCGGCGGAGACGACGAGGTCCGGTGCGTGCTCGGCGGTGCGCTCGGCCAGGGCGCGGTCCCAGTCGGTCCGCTCGGGGTGGTCCTTGACGCGCTCGACGAACGCCGGCACACCGGCGTCGGCGGCGAGGTCGAGCGCCCGGATCCCGTCGCGGTCGGCGCCGACGGCCACGACCGTGGCGCCGTAGGAAGGGTCGGCGCAGGCGTCGAGCAGGGCGGCGAGGTTGCTGCCGGTACCCGACACCAGCACCACGATCCGGCAGGTCACCCGCCGACAATACCTGGGCCTATCGCTCCGGCGGCGGAGGTGGTGGGTCCTCTTCTTTTACGGAGATCGGCTCACCCTCCGCTGTGTCTACTGCCCGGTCCGCCGGGTCGACGTCCACCGCATGCGCCGCACCGTCCACCGGCTCGTCCACTGCCTCGTCCACTGCCTCGTCCGCGGCATCCACCGCACGCCGGCGGAGGCGAAGGCCCAGGACCACGACCACCGCAGGGACCGTGACCAGGCCGAACGTCGCCGCCGCGACCTCCCACGGGACCGGGCCGAGCGCCGTCATCCGTTCCGCACCCACCGAGCCGCCGGACAGCAACGCCAGCACCGCCATCGCGACCGCCGCGATCGCACCGGCGCCGGCCGCCACGCCCGCCGCCTGAGCCAGCGGCACGGCCGCCGACTCCTCCTCGTCGTCCACCTCGTCGACGTCGGCCTCGTCCTCCGGCACGTCCGCCGCGGACACGCCCCGCACCGGGCCCAGCCGGCGGTGCACCAGCACCCCGGCCAGCACGCCGGCGAGCACGGGGCCCGCGACCACCAGCCAGGTGACCGAGCCGGGCAGGCTGGACGGCAGCGCGCCGAGCAGCGGCACCGCGGGCACCAGGCCGAGCGTGACCCCGTCGGGCGCCACCGAGGTCGCCGTCCCGACCGCGAAGCCGGGGCCGAGCGCGAACGCCGCCGACCACAGCACCAGGTTCGGCACCAGCAACGCGCAGCCGGCGACCAGCAGCGTCGTGCCGAGCAGGCCGGCGTCCAGGGCGGTGGCGAGGTCCCCGGTCCGGCCGAGGTGGATGACCAGGCTGACCCCCATCAGCACCGCACCCACCACGACCAGCCCCGCCACCGCCGCGGCCGCGCCGGCCAGTGCCGCGCGCATCAGAGGTGGCACCCGCCACCACCATTCGGCCAGCAGCCCGGATTCGTGCGCCACCCCGGTCGTCACCGCGGCGGCGGACCACAGCGCCGCCCACAGCATCGCCGTCAGCGGATCACCGGCCACCCCGGGGCTGACCGAGAGCGACGCGATGAGGCCCGCGCCCACGACGTACGTGACGACCGCCGGCAGCACGACGGCGGCCGCGCCCCGCGTCGTCGCCACGCCGGCCGAGTGCGCCGCCCACCGGGCGGACCGGTGCAGCAGCAGCACGAACAGCAGCGTGAGGCCGAGCGGGGCGAGCGTGAACGCCCCGTCGCCGACCTCCAGGCCGGCGCGGTGCGCCGTCAGCCAGACCCGGGAGCCGATCCGCAGCGGGTCGCCGAGCGGGCCGACCGCGCCCTCGGCGATCCACATCGCGACACCCGGCAGGACGCACAGCGCGAACCCGGCCAGCAGCGCCCACGCCGTCGCCAGGATCGCCGCCAACCACGGGACCCGCGACCCCCACGCCGGCTCATCGCGCCGGAGCAGCGGTCGGGTCAGCAGGTCGGCCACGCCTCCATCGTCACCGGAAAGGGCACACTATTCGGCGGCACCACGCCGACAAACGGCTGATCAGCTGCGTATTCCGAGAGCGGATTACGAGGAAACGCGCCCGATCGCCGAATTGGTCGTGCAACCGTGGGGCGCACTCACGGGTCCTCCTGGGTGTAAGCGGACAATCGATGGGCACAGGGGAGGTTCAGGCATGCGCCAGCCCGCGGACTTCGACGCGTTCTACGACGCCACCAGCCGGCGTGTGCTGCACCAGCTCTACGCGCTGACCGGAGACCTCTCCGCCGCCCAGGAATGCACCCAGGAGGCCTACGCCAGGGCCTGGCAGCACTGGCCCGCCGTCATGGCCGCGACCAGCGCCGAGGCGTGGGTGCGCGGCTCCGCGTGGCGGCTGGCGTCCGGCCGCCGGCGGCCCCGGCGCCGCCCGGCGCGTCCGGCACGACCGGCCCCGTCCGGCGGCTGCGCCGAGCTCGTCGCCGCGCTGCGGCAACTGCCCGAGAAGCAGCGCTACGCGATCGTCGTCCGGCAGCTCGCCGGCGCGTCCGTCGCCGACATCGCGGCCGAGACCGGAACGTCGGTCGCGGCCGTCGAGAACCGTCTCGCGAAGGCGCATGCCACCCTGGCTCGTATTCTCCCCGGCGACCCCGCCCTTCTCACCGGAGGCCACCGTGTCTGACAGCCACGACGACAGCCTTTCCCGGCGCTTGTCGTCGCTCGAATCGGACCTTGCGGGCATCTCGCTGCCCGGTCCGGGCGCCGCACGGCGCCGGGCCGCCCAGCGGACCCGGCACCAGGTCACGGGCGGCGTGCTGGCCGGCGTGGTGGCCGTCGCACTCGGCGTGGTCGCGGTCAACCCGCCCGCTTTCGTGGCGTCGCCGCAGCCGGCCGAGTCGCCGACCGGCACGGACTCGCCGACGGCCGTCCCCTCGACACCACCCCCGTCGACACCACCGGCCGTGCCCACCCCGGACCCGACCGGCGACGGCGAGAGCCCCGACCCCGGCGGCGCGAACGGCGACGGCAATGGCGACGACGGCACCGGCTCGCTCGCCGTCCCGCCCGGCGCGCTCATCGGCATCGACTTCCTGCTCGACCCTAACCCGGCCGACCTGGACTGGGCCGAGGTCCCGGCCGACGACACCTGGCTGCCCTGTGTCCCGGACTTCGCCGACACCGCGGCCGGGGTCTCCTACGAGACCAGCGTCCAGTCACGCTTCGACCACTGGGTGGAGCCGGCCGGAACCGGCGCCGAGGCCCGGCTCGAGCAGCTGCGCGACGAGATCACCGACTGCGCGCAGAGCGGCGACGACTACTACCTGTCCGACGTCTGGCGGCTCACCGGGGTCGGCGACGAGGGCTACCTCATGGTCTGGAACGGCCCGCCGCGCACCGAGGAGTCCGCCACCTACGTGTCGGCCAGCATCGTCCGGGCCGACGGTTTCATCAGCGCCGCCTTCCGCGGCTGGGACGGTCAGGAGTACATCGGCCCGCCGGGCGCCGAGGATGCCATCGAGGCGGTGTCCACGCTCTGCGCCGTGTCGGACGTGGACTGCCCGGGTACGCCGGAACGGGAGCAGGTGTACCCCGAGCCGGTCGGCGACGTCGACGGCTGGCTCTTCATCGAAGACCTCGCCGAGGCGGGACTCACCGCCCTCACCCAGGGCAGCGATGTCCAGGAGGGCGGTGACGCGGCCGGGCCCACCGACTACGGGTTCATCAACCTGCCGGTCGACCCGTTCGCCGACGGCGCCACGTCGCTGCAGCAGCGCTTCTACAGCGACCCGCTGGAGACGGGCGGTGCCGTCCTGGACCAGCTGCGGGCCACGTTCCCCGACGCCGCATCCGCGCGGGCCCACTACGACACCTTGGTGGCCGCCGCCGGCCAGCCGGTCCAGTCCACCGACGCCGTGGAGGACACCGGCACGGTCTCCGGCGACGGCTACGACGGCGCCACCTGGCGGCTGACGGGCGGTGACGGGCTCGAGTGGCTCTACGGCGCCGCGGTCAGCGGCGACGTCGTCACCGTCGTCTACTACGGGCTGCTCGACGACGAGCTCTCCCCCGAACAGATGCGGGGCCTGGTCGAACACGCCGCGCAGCGGATCGGGGGGTGACGACGATGGCCGCGAACAGCACGGACTTCGACGAGTTCTACAACGCCACCCACCGGCGCGTGCTGCACCAGATGTATGCGATGACCGGCAACCTCGCCGACGCGCAGGAGTGCACGCAGGAGGCGTACGCCCGGGCCTGGCAGCGCTGGAAGACCGTCAGCCAGGCCAGCAGCCCGGAGGCGTGGATCCGCACGGTCGCCTGGCGGATCGCCGCCAGCCGCTGGCGCAAGGCCAAGAACGGCGTGACAGCGCTGGTCAAGCACGGCGCGCCGGACCACTCGCCGTCGCCGGACCCGGACCACGTCGCGCTGGTCACCGCGCTCAAGCAGATCCCGGAGAGCCAGCGGCAGGCAATCGTCCTGCACCACCTGGTCGGGATGAGCGTCGACGACATCTCGCGCGAGACCGGCACGCCGACCGGGACGATCAAGGCGCGCCTGTCGCGGGGGCGGGCGGCGCTGGCGCAGTTGCTCGCCGACACCGGCGACGCCGCGGGGATACCGGCGGGAGGTGAGGCGTCGTGACGGGCGACTTCGACGACGAGCTGCGGCAGCGGCTCGGCGGCCTGTCCGCCGACCTCGACGGCGTCGCGCTGCCCGGCCCGGCCGCGGCCCGTGCCCGGGCCGCCCAGCGGACCCGGCACCAGGTCACCAGCGGCGTGCTGGCCGGGGTGGCGGCGGTCGCGGCCGGCGTACTGATCGTCAACCCGGCGCCGCTGACGACGACGCCCGAGCCGGCGCCGCCGGCCAGCCGGTCGACCGAGGCGCCGACGGACCCGACGACGACGCCTGACGACCTGAGCCCCGCGCTGCTGACGGCCGGCGACGTCACCGACGCGACCGGACAGGCGGCGGCCGAGGTGACCCAGCGCAGTGCCGTCGACTGCGACCCGGCGGACGTGCTGGCGAGGCTCTCGTCGCCGCTCGGGCACGCCGAGGTGACCTACCAGGCCGGGGACATCGCCGTCCGGCAGGACATCCTCCGCTTCTCGGCCGCCGAGTCCGTGACCGGCGTGTGGGCGGAGATCCGCTCCTGCCTGCCCGCCCGCGGCGACGACGACGGCGACGCGCCGTTCGTCACCGACGACCTCCTCATCGACGGCGTGGGCGACGAGGGCTGGCTGGTCCGCTACTACCCCGACCCGGACACCGACGAAGGCTCCGCCGTCACGGCGGCGCTGGTCCGCTACCAGGACGTCGTCAGCCTCACCGTCCGCACCGAGCCACAGCCCGACGGCCCGGACGCCGACATCGAGGTGCCCGTGACCGCCGCGCGGCGGATGTGCGACGCGCTGTTCGCCACGTCCTGCGTCACCGACCCGGTGCTGCGCGATGCCGGACCCAACCCGGAGGAGACGACCGAAGGGCCGACCGGCGAGTCGACGAACGATCCGGGCACCGTCCCGGGCGGCGAGCCGACCGAGCCGGCCGACCCGACGACACCGGCGGAGGAACTGCTCGAGCTCGCCGAGGACCCGTTCCTGACCGACGACGATGTCGCCGCGGTCGGCACCGCCACCGGGTTCGTGCGCCAGCCGGAGCTGGACCCGGACGCGGTCTGGACACCGTGTCTGCAGAACCCGATCGACTCCGGCGCGATCACCGCCGTCGCGCTCGGCTACAACCACGATCTCGACGCCAGCATCGTCGAGCGGGTGGCGTTGATGCCGGACGGCGAGTCGGCGTTCAGCTACGTCGCCGCGCACACCACGCTGCCGGAGGTGTGCGGAGAGGTGGGCGAGTTCCGCGAGCAGACGGTGGGCGAGCCGGTCGCCGTCGACGTGGACGGCGCCGACGACGCGGTGGCCTGGGTCGTCGAGAGCGTGCCGACCGCGGAGAACCCGGGCTCGGAGAGCTCCTTCGCCGGCATCGGGATCGCCCGCGTGAGCAACATCGTCGTCGTGATCGGGTTCAGTGCCATGGGTGACCCGTCCGGCGGCGACTGGCCCGGCACGGTGAGCGGGCTGCTGGCGACCGCGCTGGAGCGGGCGGTGGGCTGAGCCCGTCGTACGCTGCGGGTCATGGAGCGCACCGACGCCGAGGCACTGGACCGCGACGACCCGCTGGCGCACCTGCGCGACCGGTTCGACCTGCCGGACGGGCTGATCTACCTCGACGGCAACTCGCTCGGCCCGCTGCCCCGCGGCGTGGCCGAGCGGGCCGGCCGGCTGGTCGGCGCCGAGTGGCGCGACGACCTCATCACGTCGTGGAACGCGCACGGCTGGTACGACCTGCCGGCGACCGTCGGCGCGAAGCTGGAGCCGCTGCTCGGCGCCGAGCCCGGCACCGTCACCGTCGGCGACTCCACCAGCGTGCAGCTGTTCAAGCTGCTCGTGGCGGGCGCGCGGCTGCGGCCGGACCGGCGGGTGATCCTCACCGAGCCGGGCAACTTCCCGACCGACTCCTACGTGATCGACGGGGTCGCGCGGCTGCTCGGCCTAACGGTGCGCTGGTGGGACGCCTCGTCGCAGTCGCTGAGCGCCGTACTGGACGACGACGTCGCCGTCGTCTCCCTCTGCCACGTCGACTACCGGCTCGGGCGCATGCATGGCGGCGCCGCCGTCACCCGCGCGGTGCACGACGCCGGCGCCGTCATGCTGTGGGACCTGTGCCACTCCGCCGGCGCCGTCGCCGTCGACCTCGCCGGCTGGGCCGCCGACCTGGCCGTCGGCTGCGGCTACAAGTACCTCAACGGCGGCCCCGGCGCGCCCGCGTTCGTCTACGTCGCGCCCCGCTGGCTGGACGTCGTCGACCAGCCGATCACCGGCTGGTTCGGGCATGCGACACCGTTCGCGCTGGAGCGCGACTTCCGCCCGGCCGACGGCGTGCGCCGGCTGCTCAGCGGCACCACGCCGGTGATCGGCACGGCGGTCCTGGACGCCGCGCTGGACGCGTTCGACGGCGTCGCGATCGCCGACGTGCGGCGCAAGTCGCTCGCGCTCACCGACCTCTTCCTGACGCTGGCCGACGAGCGGCTCGCGCCGTACGGCGTCGAGGCCGAGGTGCCGCGCGACCACGCCGCCCGCGGCTCGCAGCTGTGCCTGCGGCTGGACGAGGCGTACGGGTTCGTGCAGGCGCTGATCGCCCGCCGCGTCGTCGGCGACTTCCGCGAGCCTGACCTGGCCCGGTTCGGCCTCGCGCCGCTCTACGTCCGCTTCGCCGACGTGTACGACGCGGTCGAGCACATGGCCGCCGTCCTCGCCACCGGCGAGCACCGCCGCCCCGAGCACGTCGCCCGGGCCGCCGTCACCTGACCCGGTCGTACGTCGCGATGATCACGCCGGTCGTCGTCGGGACGGACTTGGCCAGCCGGAACGGCGCGAGCTGCGCTCCGTCGCGGAAGAGGCGGGCGCCGTCGCCGAGGACGAGCGGGTGGATCGACAGCACGAGCTGGTCGACCAGGTCGAGGCGGAGCAGCGTCTGGACCAGCTCACCGCTGCCGAGCACGCCGATGTCCCGGGACTCGCGGTCCTTGAGGCCGGCCAGCTCGCCCGGGCCGAGGAGCACGGAGTTCTCCCAGGTCAGCGGCTCGGTCAGCGTGGTGGACACGACGTACTTGGTGGCGGCGTTCAGCACTGGCGTGAACGGGTTGCCGTCGGTCTGCTTCGGCCAGAACCCCTCGAACTGCTGGTAGGTGACCCGGCCGAACAGCAAGGGGCCGCCCTGTTCGCCCTGCGCCATCCCCTCGCCCATCTCCCGCATCGCGACCTCGTCGGCGTAGGGCCCGGCCCAGCCGCCGTGCGCGAAGCCGCCGCGGGTGTCCTCGTCCGCCCCGCCCGGCGCCTGCATGACGCCGTCCAGGCTGACGTTCTCGATGACGATGATCCGGCCCATGAGGCGCCTCCTAAACCAAACGGTGTAGTAAAGTCTACGCACATGAGCCGGACCGACCGCAAGCATCAGGCGATCCTCGACGCGGCCACCGAGGTGTTCCTGACCGATGGCTACGCGGGAACGACCATCGACCGCATCGCCGCAACCGCCGCGGTCTCCAAGCCGACCGTCTACGCGCACTTCGGCGACAAGCAGGCGCTGTTCACCGAGATCGTCACGCGCACCGTCGACGAGGCGGCCGAGCCGGTGCACGCCGAGGTCGCCGCGCTGCGCGACACCGGTGACGTCGCGGCCGACCTGCGCGACCTCGCCCGCCGGCAGCTCACGATGGTGATGCGGCCGCGGCTGCTGCAGCTGCGCCGGCTGGTCATCGGCGAGGCCGGCCGCTTCCCCGAGCTGGGCCGGCTGTTCGCCGAGCGCGGTCCGGCCCGGACGATCGCGGACCTCGCGGCGGCGTTCCGCGGACTGAGCGAGCGCGGCCTGCTCGCCGTCGCCGATCCGGAGCTGGCGGCGGCGCACTTCAACTGGCTGGTGATGTCGGTGCCGCTGAACCACGCCATGCTCACCGGCGACGACACTCCCCCGCCGGCCGCGGAGATCGAGCGCCACGCCGACGAGGGCGTCCGCGTCTTCCTGGCGGCCTACGGCGTCCAGCCGCCGTGATGACCCGACCGTCCGCGAACGATCAGGTGACCAAAGCGGCGCGGGCGGCTCGGCGGTCAGCGCAGCGTGTCGAAGTACTCGCCGAAGGCGGCGGCCTCGTCGCGCTGCTCGACGTCGAGGACGTAGGCGGCCTGGAGCAGCTTCGGGACCTTCGGCAGCACGATGAAGCGCACCTTGGCGCCATCGGTCGTCTTGACGACGTAGCGGCGCTGCAGGTCCTTCTTCGCCGTCTGCAGGTTCGCGGCCGTGACGTACACCGGGTCGAGGGCGCCGAGCGAGCCGGGGTCGCCGACGACCTCGACGATCGCGAGGTCCTTCGTGCCCGGCACATACCCGACCACGTACGAGTGGATGATCGTCCTCTTCGCGACGATGTAGTTCTTCTCCACCGAGTCGTACCCGTAGACGATCCGGTAGCCGTCCGGGTCCTTCACGGCGGCGTCGAAGACCCGCCGCAGCTCGGTCATGATTTCGCTCACGAAAGCCTCCCCCAGGGAATCGGCCGGGCCACCCCAGGGGCGGCCCGGCCGAGTCTCTCCCGATCCATGATGGTCAGAGCTTCTGGTAGATCTCCCGCATGAGCCGGGCGGTCTCGCTCGGGGTCTTGCCGACGGCGACACCGGCGGCCTCGAGCGCCTCCTTCTTGGCCTGCGCCGTGCCGGACGACCCGGACACGATGGCGCCGGCGTGGCCCATGGTCTTGCCCTCGGGCGCGGTGAAGCCGGCGACGTACCCGACGACCGGCTTGGTGACGTGCTCCTTGATGTAGGCCGCGGCCCGCTCCTCGGCGTCGCCGCCGATCTCGCCGATCATCACGATCGCCTTGGTCTCCGGGTCGGCCTCGAACGCCTCGAGCGCGTCGATGTGCGTGGTGCCGATGACCGGGTCGCCGCCGATGCCGACGGCGGTGGAGAAGCCGATGTCGCGCAGCTCGTACATCATCTGGTAGGTCAGCGTGCCGGACTTGCTGACCAGGCCGATCGGGCCGGGGCCGGTGATGTCGGCCGGGATGATGCCGGCGTTGGACCGGCCCGGGCTGATCACGCCGGGGCAGTTCGGCCCGACGATGCGGGTCTTGTTGCCCTTCGCCGAGGCGTACGCCCAGAACTCGGCGGTGTCGTGCACCGGGATGCCCTCGGTGATGACGACCAGCAGCTCGATGCCGGCGTCGACGGCCTCGATGACGGCGTCCTTGGTGAACTTCGGCGGGACGAACGCCACGGACACGTTGGCGCCGGTCTTGTCCATCGCCTCGGCCACGGTGCCGTACACGGTGAGCACGGCCTCGGGGCTGAACTCGGTGAAGTCCAGCTCCTGGCCGGCCTTGCGGGCGTTGACGCCGCCGACGATCTTCGCGCCGGCCTTGAGCATCCGCTGCGTGTGCTTGGTGCCCTCGGCGCCGGTGATGCCCTGGACGATGATCCTGCTGTTCTCGTCGAGGAAGATTGCCATGACTCGTCGCCCCTACTTCGCTGCCGCGAGCTCGGCCGCGCGTCGCGCGGCGCCGTCCATCGTGTCGACCTGCTCGATCAGGCCCGCGGGCGCCGTGGCGGCGAACTCGGACAGGATCCGCCGGCCCTCGACCGCGTTGTTGCCGTCGAGACGGACGACCAGCGGCTTGGTCACCTCGTCGCCGCGGCTCTCCAGCAGCCCGAACGCGTGCACGATCCCGTTGGCGACGGCGTCGCAGGCGGTGATGCCGCCGAACACGTTGACGAACACGGCCTTGACCTCGTCGTCGGACAGGATGATCTCCAGCCCGTTCGCCATCACCTCGGCCGACGCGCCGCCGCCGATGTCGAGGAAGTTGGCCGGCTTCACGCCGCCGAACTCCTCGCCGGCGTAGGCCACGACGTCGAGCGTGGACATGACCAGCCCCGCGCCGTTGCCGATGATGCCGACCTCGCCGGACAGCTTGACGTAGTTGAGGTCCTTCTCCTTGGCGCGCGCCTCGAGCGGGTCGGCGGCGGCCTTGTCCTCGAACTGCGCGTGCTCCTCGTGCCGGAACTCGGCGTTCTCGTCCAGGCTGACCTTGCCGTCCAGCGCGACGACCTGGCCGTCGGGCGTGCGGACCAGCGGGTTGACCTCGACGAGCGTGGCGTCCTCGCTGGTGAACACCGTCCAGAGCTTCTGCAGGATGTCGATGACCTGGTCGCGGACGTCGGCCGGGAACCCGGCGGCGTCGGCGATCTCGGCCGCCTTCGCGGCGTCGACGCCGGCGATGGCGTCGACCGGAATGCGGGCCAGCGCCTCGGGCCGCTCGACCGCCAGCTGCTCGATCTCCATGCCGCCCTCGACGCTGGCCATCGCCAGGTAGGTGCGGTTGGCGCGGTCGAGCAGGTAGGAGACGTAGTACTCCTGGTCGATGTCGCTGGCCTGGGTGACGAGCACCCGGTGGACCGTGTGGCCCTTGATGTCCATGCCGAGGATGGCCCCGGCCTTCTCGGCGGCCTCGTCGGCGGTCTCGGCCAGCTTGACGCCGCCGGCCTTGCCACGGCCGCCGGTCTTCACCTGCGCCTTGACGACGACCGGGCCACCGATGTCGGCGGCGGCCCGGCGGGCCTCGTCCACCGTCTCGGCGACGGACCCCGGCAGCACCGGGACCTCGTGCTTGGCGAAGAGCTCCTTCGCCTGGTACTCCATCAGGTCCACGCGAATCCATCCCTTGTGTCGGCCGCGATTCGAAGGGCAGCCTATCCGCCGACCACGATCTCCCGGAGCGCGGTCTCCCCGTTCACCGTGACGGTGACGGTGGCGGCACCGGCCCGCAGCCCCCGGATCGTGCCGGACGCCGGGTCGACCGCGACGACGGCCCAGCGCGGCGCCGTGCCGGCCGGGCCGATGTGGACACCGGCGCCGCCCCACTGTGCCGACACCGGCCACTGCACCGGGACGACGCGCGTGCCGTCCTGCGACACCGTCGCCGACACCGCGCCGGACGCCCCGACGGCCAGCGACTCCGGCGCCGTCAGCGCGATCGAGTCGACCCGGGCCCGCACCTCGGCCGTCAGCCAGGCGTCGTCGTCGCCGCGGTCGCCGGAGGCGGGATCCAGGCCGAGCAGCGTCCAGCCGGTGAAGCCGCCGTCGTCCGGCGTCGACGCCGGCGCCTTGCCGGAGTTGCCGTTGACGATGAACGGGACGCCGTCGACGGAGGTGGCGTCGAAGACGCCGGCGTGCGCGCCGACGAACGCCGCGGACTTGTCGCTGTCCGCCTCGAAGTCGCCCAGCCAGGTCTCCAGCATGGCCGCCTCGCGCCGGTCGGCGAGCTGGCTGTTCGCCGTCGGCAGCGGGTCGTCGATCGGGTGGTGCTGGAAGACCAGCACGCCGGTGATCTCCGGGTCGGCCGCGGCCTCGTCAAGTGCCCGCCGCAACTCGGCGAGCTGGGCGAACCCGCCGCCGCGCAGCGTCCCGAACGCGGAGTTGAGCGTGATGATCCGGGTGGTGCCGTCGTCGGTCGGCAGATCGACGGTGTGCTGGGTGGCGCCGAACTCGGCGATGAAGTTGCCGATCGGGCCGCCCTGCACCTCGTGGTTGCCCGGCACGTAGTACCAGGGGAAGTCGACGCCGGCCAGCTCCTCGTCGAGCACCCGGCGGGCGAGGTCGAAGTCGATCGGCGCCGCCTCGTCGACGAGGTCGCCGTTGATCACCAGCGCGTCCGGATCCTCGGCGACGATCTCGCGGAGCGTACGGCGGGCGGCCGCGACGATGTCGCTGTCGGGGTTGCGCCCGACGAACTGCGAGTCGCTCATGACGGCGATCCGCTGGCCCGCGTCGTCGGCCGTGCCGTTGGTGACGATGACGGGGTCCTCGAACCGCTGGCTCGCCGGCAGCTCGACGTCCGGCGCGATCTCGACGGTGATGTCGCTGAACGACGTCTCGCCGTTATAGCTGCGCGCGCCGGAGGCCTCGACGGCGTAGATGTCGCGGAACCGCAGCGGGTACTCGGTACCGGCCGGGACCGGGAACGTGAGCTGCTGCCAGCCGGTGAACGTCGTATAGCCGCCGTTCAGCGTGAGCGGCGTGCCGTTGGGGTCGTAGACGCGCATCCGGATCCAGGTGCCCTGGCCGTCGCCCTTGACCCACGCCTTGATCGTCTGCGGCTGGCCCGGCAGCGTGAACTGCGCCGGCGGCGTGGCGTACGCGGCCCGGGTGTTCGGCCCGGTGAAGTCGTACGTGAGCCGCACGCCGTCGCGGCCGTCCGGACCCTCGGTGGGCGCGATGGCGCCGGTCGCGCGGGCGAAGCTGACGGTCCAGCGGGCGGCGTCGTCGAACGTCGCCACCGGGACCTCGGCCAGGCCGATCGTCACGGCGACGCCGGTCTCGACGCCGCCGGCGGTCAGCGTCAGCAGCGCCGAGCCGGTCTCGATCAGCGGCCGCACGCTGAACCCGTCGCCGTCGGGCACCAGCTCCACGACGCCCTCGCCGCCGGCGACGGTCACGTCCGCCGGCTCGATCGGCGCCCGGTAGCCGTCGATGTCGTAGCCGGTGAGCGCGAGCGTCCCGGTGTCGCTGGCGCCGGCCAGCGGGAGCAGGGTCGCGGTCGGCTCCAGCCGGCGCAGCTCGCCGAGCACGGTGACGCCCAGCTCGCCCTCGGCGCCCAGCACCGAGGCCTGGACGTCGGCGTCGCCCGGCGCGATGCCGGTGACGACCGCGGTGTTCGGCGTGGCGCCGCGCAGCACCGAAGCGACCCGTCGATCCGACGTCGTCCACCGCGGCCGCGCCTCGACCCGCGCGAACGTCTCGTCGTGACCGCGCGCCTCGATGGTGCGGGTGAGCCCGGGGAAGACCCGGTCGGTGTTCTCGGCGTCGCCGGCCAGGACGCGGAAGCCGTCCAGTTGGCCGGAGCCCTCGGCGGCGAACAGCGCGAGGCCGTTGGCGACCGAGCGCTCGCTGCCGTCGGACGGGCTGTTGACGACGGTCCGGTCGTCGGTGCCGGGGTCGCGGACCACCAGCGTGGACGAGCCGCCGCCGTCGATGTTCAGCGCGTCGTACGCGCCGAGGTCGTCCATCAGCTCGGCGAACTCGGTCAGCGTCATGCCGCGCGAGTGCGCCTGCTTGCCGTCGACGGACACTAGATACATGGTGCGGCCGTCCTCGGACAGCCCGATCGACGTGCGGGCGGCCGGCTCGGTGTCGGTGAACGTGCGCTGCACGCCGTCGTCGACCAGCAGGTGGTTGCCGCCGACCGCGACCGCGACGTCGCCGAAGTCCGAGCGCGGCGCGTAGGAGACGTCGACGGTGTCGCCGGGCGCCAGCGCGAGCAGCGACGTCGCACCAGTGTCCCGGCCGACCAGCACGACGGTGTCCGCCGCGATCGGCCCGGATCCCAGCGTCGTCCCGACCGCCGTCACCACGCCGTCGACGACGGTGACCTCCGCGCGCGTGGCGGCGGCGCCGACGGTGTTCGCCCGGGTGTAGCTGCCCCACTGCGACGTGAACACGCCGATGCCGTTCGCCGGCAGCCCGAGCGTGTTGACGCCCGCGAGCGGCAGGCTGACGCCGTCGCCGGTGACCGCGGTGCCCTCCAGGAACACCTGCGCGAGCGCGGCGACGCCGTCGCTGGACACGGCCAGCGCGTTCTCGTGGCCGGCCGTCGGCGCGGTGATCATGCCCTCGTCGCGGCTGATCCCTGCGCCGAGCGGCGCGTTGGAGTTGTTGATGTCGTAGAAGTCGCCGTTGATCGCGGCCGTCGCGCCGCTCGCCTCGGCCAGCGAGCGGACCGTCGCGGTCGTCGTCACCTCGCCGGAGTACTGGTAGTCCAGCGTGACGCCGGCGTCGAGGTCGACCTCGAGGATGCTGCCGGCGTTCCAGCCGCCGTCCTCCAGCCGGGAGAACGTCGTCAGCTCCATCCCGGGCGCGATGGTCTGCCGGTCGGTGCCGGCCAGCACCGACTCGCCGGGACGGGTGAGGTCGCCCGGTTCGACGGCGGCGGCCGCCGGGACGACGAGCAGGCCACCGGCCAGCAGCGTGGCGGTGAGTACGGCGATGCGCGCGCGATCACGTCGATTCAGCACGGAGCACACCCCATCGAGAACGGACGACCCGTCATCGAGCGGCGGGCCGCAACCCGGTGAATTTCCGGCAAACCTTACCGAATCAGGGCATGCGTGCGCTATCGGCGGAAATAATTTCCAGCCGGAATCGGGTCAGGACGCCCGCGCGCGGTCACGCAGCGTGTCGACCCACTCGACGATCTCCTGCGTCGACGCGCCGGGGGTGAAGACCCGGGCGACGCCGAGCTCGGCCAGCAGCGGGATGTCGGCCTCGGGGATGATGCCGCCGCCGAACACCACGATGTCCGCGGCGTCACGCTCGGCCAGCAGTTCCAGGACGCGCTTGAACAGTGTCATGTGCGCGCCGGAGAGGATGGACAGGCCGACGGCGTCGGCGTCCTCCTGGATGGCGGCCTCGACGATCTGCTCCGGCGTCTGATGCAGGCCGGTGTAGACGACCTCGACCCCCGCGTCACGAAGTGCGCGCGCCACCACCTTGGCGCCACGATCGTGCCCGTCGAGACCGGGCTTCGCGACCACGACGCGCAGGGGACGTCCCTCCGTCATGACTACCTCCAGGAACAACGCTGATCCGCCGGATGTTGCCGACAGTACCCGCAGTGGTGACGGGACCGTCCGTTCGAAGGAGAGGTCCTGCATACGGCGGAGTTCTCGCACGAGTGTGACGCAGATCACATGTCACAGAGCGTCACGAATCTTGCCTGCGCAAGGTCGATCAAGGTTTGCCCGTCGGTCGAGGTCACGACGCGATTACGGGGATCCCTCCGCTGCTTCCGGTGTCACAGTCCGTGATCACCCGCCGAAACGCTGGAGCGGAGGCGTTTGGCAGGACCCCTAGGGGACGGCTACTGTCCACCGAGTCCTTGTCCCCGGCGAAAGGTTCCTGGCGTGTCGCAACGCTCCGGCAGCGGGCGTCACCGTAGCCGCCGTCGACACGTCAGTGTCCCGTCGGTGGTCGGTTCCGTAGCGGTAGCAGCAGCGGCCTCCGGGGCCCTGGCCATGCCTCACGCGGTCGGCTCCACCGGCAGCTCGGACGAGGGACTCGGCGCCATCGCGCAGCGCCCCCAGGAGTCGGATCACCCGACCGAGGGCGGCGCGCTCGACACCCTGGTCGCCGCGGAGCAGTCGCTCGCGGCCGAGACCGGCGAGGTCGCGCAGGAGGCGCACAGCCGCATCGTCGAGCAGCAGCGGGTCGAGGCCGCCGAGGCGGCCGCCCGCGCCGAGCGCGAGGCCAAACGCTGGCTGCTGCCGCTGGACAGCTACCGCATCACGGCGGGCTTCGGCGCCGGCGGCTCGATGTGGTCCAACCGGCACACCGGCCTCGACTTCGCCGCGCCGTCGGGCACCGAGGTACGGTCGCTCTCCTCCGGCGAGATCATCTTCGCCGGCTACGACGGCCCGTACGGCAACAAGATCGTCATCCGGCACTGGGACGGCACCGAGACCTGGTACTGCCACCTCTCCGCGTTCGTCCTCCGCTCCGGTGAGGTCGCCCCGGGCGAGGTCATCGGCCGCGTCGGCTCCACCGGCAACTCCACCGGGCCGCACCTCCACCTCGAGGTGCACCCCGACGGCGGCGACCCGGTCAACCCCCGCTCCTGGCTCGAGGAGCAGGGCGTCAGCGTCTGACGCTTCGTTCTCTCCTGTCACTACCCGGCCCGAGCGGGAGCATGCGCCGCGGTTCTAGCCGAGCTCGTCGGCCAGCTCCAGCCAGCGCTCCTCCAGCGCCTCGCGCTCGCCGTGCACCGACCGCAGCTCGGTGTCGAGCGCCAGCACCTTCTCGTGGTCCGTCGCGTTGTCGGCGATCCGCTCGTGCAGCGTCTTCTCCCGCCGCTCCAGCTTCTCCAGGTCGCGCTCGATCCGGGTGATCTCCTTGCGCGTCGCCCGGCTGTCCCCGGACCGCGCCCGGGCGGCGGCCGGCGCCACGGCCTGCTCCGCCTGCTCCCGGCGCAGCTCCAGGTACTGGTCGACGCCGCGCGGCAGCTGCACGATCCGCCCGTCGCCCAGCAGCGCCCAGACGGCGTCGGTGACGCGCTCGAGGAACCAGCGGTCGTGGCTGACGACGACGAGCGAGCCGGGCCAGCTGTCGAGCACGTCCTCCAGGACGTTCAGGGTCTCGACGTCGAGGTCGTTGGTCGGCTCGTCCAGCAGCAGCACGTTGGGCTCGCCCATCAGCAGCCGCAGCAGCTGCAGCCGGCGCCGCTCGCCGCCGGACAGGTCGCCGACCGGCGTCCACTGGCGCTGCCCGGCGAAGCCGAAGCGCTCCAGCAGCTGCCCGGCCGTGACGGTGTCGCCGCCGCCCAGCTGCAGCTCGCGGCGGACCTCCTCGACGGTCTCCAGCACTCGCTTGCCCGGATCGAGGCCGACGACCTCCTGGTCCAGGTGCGCGGCGGCGACCGTGCGCCCGATCTTCACCCGGCCGGAGTCAGGCGCCAGTGACCCGTCCAGCAGCCGCAGCAGCGTCGTCTTGCCGGCGCCGTTGACGCCGACGATGCCGGCCCGGTCGCCCGGCCCGAGCCGCCAGGTGACGTGGTCGAACAGCGTCCGGCCGCCCAGCGACACGGTGACGTCCTCGGCGTCGAACACGCTCTTGCCCAGCCGCGTCGTCGCCAGCTTGGCCAGCTCGTAGCGGTCCCGTGGCGGCGGCTCGTTCTCGATCAGGGCGTTGGCGGCGGAGATGCGGAAGCGCGGCTTGGACGTGCGCGCGGGCGGCCCTCGCCGTAGCCACGCCAGCTCCTTGCGCAGCAGGTTCTGCCGCCGCGTCTCGTCGGCGGCAGCCAGCCGGACCCGCTCGGCGCGGGCCAGGACGTACTCGGCGTAGCCGCCCTCGTAGGAGTGGACGGCGCCGTCGGCGACCTCCCAGGTGGTCGTGGCGACGGTGTCGAGCAGCCAGCGGTCGTGCGTCACCATGACGAGCGTCCGGTTGCCCGCGGCGAGGTGCGTGGACAGCCAGTCGATCGCCTCGACGTCGAGGTGGTTCGTCGGCTCGTCGAGCAGGATGAGGTCGTCGTCGCCGATCAGCAGCCGGGCCAGCGCGACCCGTCGCCGCTCGCCGCCGGACAGCGGGCCGACCACCGCGTCCATCGAGAGCCCGGGCACCAGGTGCGCCAGCACGTCGCGGATCCGCGCGTCGCCGGCCCACTCGTGCGTCGGCCGGTCGCCGACCACGGCCCGGCCGACCGTCGCCGCCGGGTCGAGCTCGTCGCTCTGGCCCAGTCGGCCGATGCGCAGCCCGCCGGTGCGGCTGACCCGGCCGGAGTCGACCTGCTCCAGCCCCGCCAGCACCCGCAGCAGCGTCGACTTGCCGCTCCCGTTGCGCCCCACGATGCCGATGCGGTCGCCGTCGGCGACGCCGAGCGAGACCCCGTCGAGGATGAACCGGGTGCCGTAGGCCAGCGAGGCCGACTCGAGGTTGATGAGGTTACGGGGCGCCATGTCGCACCCAGTTTCTCACGCCGGGCAGTAGTGCCTGTTCTTGCCGCCCACCTGCTCCAGCCGGTGCTCCGACATCGGGTGGTGGCACAGCGGGCACTCGATCTCGCGCGCCGGGCGCGGCGGCGGCGCGTCGTCCTGCCGGCCCAGATCGGCCGGTCCCAGCAGCGGCATCAGCACCTCGGTGAGCCGGCCGTACCACGGCAGCTTGCGCTTCTTCACACGTTAATAGTTAGCACACTAATCAATCGCGTGCGATAGAGTGTGGCCATGACGACAGACCTCGGCGACGACCCGCTGGCTCTGGACCGGCAGGTCTGCTTCGCCCTGGCCGTGGCCGCCCGCAGCGTCATCGGCCTGTACCGGCCGCTGCTCGAGCCGATGGGCCTGACCCACCCGCAGTACCTGGTCATGCTAGCGCTGTGGGAGCGCGAGCCGCGCTCGGTCAAGGACCTCAGCAGCACCCTGCAGCTGGAGTCGGCGACGCTGTCGCCGCTGCTCAAGCGGCTGGAGGCGGCCCGCTACGTGTCCCGGCGGCGCAGCGCCGACGACGAGCGGCTGCTGGTCGTCGAGCTGACCGACGCGGGCCGGGCGCTGCGCGCGGAGGCCGAGAAGATCCCGTACGCGATCGTCGACCGGCTGGGCATGCCGGTCTCGGAGCTGGAGGACCTGCACGCGTCGCTCACCCGCGTCATCGCGGCGGCGACGACTCCTCCGGAGTGAGGTCGACGGCGTTGAGGTGCACCCGCTGCCCCTCGTGGTCGAGGATCGTGAGGCACTCCGCCGGCCCGTCGTGCGCGACGATCGCGTGCGGCGCCATCGTCGAGAACTGCGCCGCCTGACCGGCTCGCACGAGGATCACCCGCTCGCCCAGGTACAGCCGCACGGTCCCGGACAGCACGGTGAACCAGTCGTGGCCGGGGTGCACGCGCAGCTGCTTGGGCCGGGTCCGCCGGGTGATCCGCATCTTCGCGACGGTCAGCCCGTGCGGGCCCTCGTCGCGCGACAGCAGCCACGTCGTGGCGCCGTGCACGCGGTCGTGCTGCGGCCGGATCACGACGTCGGTGTCCTCGACCGGCTCGACCAGCTGGTCCAGCGTGGTGTCGAGAGCGCGGGCGATCGGCACCAGCTGGTCGATCGAGATGCGCCGGCTGCCGGTCTCGATGCGGCTCAGCGTCGACGGGCTCAGGTGGCAGCGAGCCGCCAGCGCGTCCAGCGACCACCCCTTGGCCTGCCGCAGCCCGCGGATCCGGGCCCGGATCACCGCGTCGACATCGACCTCGTCTTGCGTCATAAGCAAGACTCTATGCGATCGGCGCATGCCTCGCCTACCGTCGCGGTATGAGCCACGACCACGACCACGGTGACGACTCCCTCGCCGACCTGCTCGACCTCGACGCCGACGTGCTGAGCGACTACTGGACGGACGCGCTCGACCTCGTCCATGCCGCCGCCGGCTCCGCTCCTGGCCAGCGCCTCGTCGACCTGGGCGCCGGCACCGGCACCGGTGCGCTGCGGCTGGCCCGGCTGTTCCCGGACGCCGACGTGATCGCCGTCGACGCGTCGGCGGAGATGCTGCACCGGCTGCGGGAGAAGGCGGTCGAGCAGGGCCTGGCGGAGCGGATCACGACGGTCCACGCCGACCTCGACACCGGCTGGCCGGTCCCCGCCCCCGTCGACGTCACGTGGGCGTCGCTGTCCCTGCACCACCTGGCCGACCCGGACCGCGTCCTGCGCGACGTCCACGCCGCCACCCGCCCGGGCGGCCTGATCGCCGTCGCGGAGTTCCCGGTCCAGCTCCGCTTCCTGCCCGACGGCGACGGGGCGGCGCTGGAGACGCGGCTGCTGGAGGTGCTCGGCCGATACCAGGCCGAACGGCTGCCGGAGCTCGGCTCGGACTGGCGGGCCCGTCTGACGGCCGCCGGCTTCATGCTGCTGGACGAGCGGACCTTCGACATCGACCTCGCCCCCGCCCCACCGGCGGCCGCCGACTACGCCGCGCTCTGGTTCGGCCGGCTGACCCACCGCCTGGACGACCTCGACCTCACTCCGGCGGACGCCGCCGCCCTCACGGACCTGGTGACGGAGCTACGGAACGGCCGGACCGACCTGCGCGTCCGCGGCACCCGCACCGTCACCCTCGCCCGCCCCTGACCCCCGCTCCCATGATCATCAACCTTTTGGGCTGTCCCGACGACGCAAAAGGTTGATGATCATGGGCATCCACAGGAGACCGGAACCGGGGCAGCCAACAGCGAGGCGTGCCCACACTCCCCCCGTCCCCCTGATAGCTGCCCGTTCTTGGCCGGGACGACGCGGGTCAAGTCCGCGCCCCGCAACCACAGACCACACCAGCCACGAAGGGCGCGGACTTGAGGCGCGCCGGCCCGGCCAAGAAAATGGGCAGCAGGGGGACGGCCAACGGTCGCAGTCCCCTCAACGAACGACAGCCGCCCCTCAAACCGACCGTCGTAGCGCCGTCAACCGACGTCGGCCGGCCCCGTCACGGCCAGGGCGCTCGCGCACGTCCCGGACGCGGCCAGCTCGACGGCCAGCGCCCCGGCCGACACGGCGTCCCGGGCCAGGAAGACGCACGTGGGTCCCGACCCGGACACGATCCCGGCCAGCGCCCCGGCCGTCCGCCCGGCCGCCAGGGTGTCGCCCAGTGCCGGCCGCAGCGCCAGTGCCGCCTCCTGCAGGTCGTTGTGCAGCAGCCCGGCCAGCGCGTCGGCGTCGGCCGAGGCGAGCGCCGCCAGCAGCTCACCCGGGACCGACGGCGCCGGCACCTTGCGGTCCGAGCGCAGCTCGTCGAGGCGGCGGTAGACCTCGGGGGTGGACAGGCCGCTGTCGGCGGTCGCGAGGACCCAGTGCAGCGAACCGCCGACCGGCACCGGGCGCAGCCGCTCGCCGCGCCCCGTCCCGACGGCGGTGCCACCCTGCAACGCGAACGGCACGTCGCTGCCGAGCCCGGCGGCGACCGCGCCGAGCCGCGACTCGGGCAGCCGCAGCCCCCACAGCCGGTCGCAGGCGAGCAGTGCGCCGGCGGCGTCGGCGCTGCCGCCGGCCAGCCCGGCCGCGACCGGGATCTGCTTGTGGACGCGCAGCAGGGCGCCGCTGCGCAACCGGGCCTTGCGGGCCAGCGCCCGGGCGGCCCGGACGGCGAGGTTGGACTCGTCGGCGGGGGTGTGCTCGGCGTACGGCCCGGTGACGTGGACGGTGACCGCGTCGGCGTGGACGGCGGTGATCTCGTCGTAGAGCGAGACGGCGTGGAAGACGGTCGCGAGCTCATGGAACCCGTCCGGGCGGACCGGCCCGACGGACAGCATCAGATTGATCTTCGCCGGCACGCGGGCGATCACCTGTAGCACCAGCGAGACCTTACCGGAAATACCCGATCATGAGGCTCCAAAGGAGTTGATAGACGGGCGTGCCGCAGCGATCCGGACGAAGTCGTCAACGGTGAGCTGTTCGCCGCGTGCGCGCGGGTCCACACCGGCCGCCCTGAGCGCCGTCTCGGCGGCCGCGGCGGACCCGGCCCAGCCGCTCAGCGCGGCCCGCAGCGTCTTGCGCCGCTGGGCGAACGCGGCGTCGACGACGGTGAAGACGGCGTCCCGCAGGGCCGGGTCTCGGCCGCCCGAGGCCGACAGCAGCACCAGCCCGGAGTCGACGTTCGGCGCCGGCCAGAACACGGTCCGGCCGACGGCGCCGGCCGGGGTCACCGTCGCGTACCAGGCCGCCTTGACCGACGGGACGCCGTAGGTGCGCGACCCCGGCGGGGCCGCCAGCCGGTCGGCGACCTCCTTCTGCACCATCACCAGCGCCCGCGACAGGCTCGGGAACGCCTCCAGCAGGTGCAGCAGCACCGGGACGGACACGTTGTAGGGCAGGTTGGCCACCAGCGCCGTCGGCGCCGGCCCGGGCAACGTCGTGACGCGCAGCGCGTCGCCGGGCACCACCTCCAGCCGGTCCGCCACGCCGGGCGCGTACTCGGACACCGTCGACGGCAGCCGCTGCGCCAGCACCGGGTCGACCTCGACGGCGACGACCCGCGCGACGACGGGCAGCAGCGCCAGCGTCAGGGAGCCCAGCCCGGGTCCGACCTCGACCACGACGTCGTCGGCGCCGACGCCGGCGACCCGGACGATGCGCCGCACCGTGTTCGGGTCGATGACGAAGTTCTGCCCGAGCGTCTTGGTCGGCCGCAGCCCCAGCTCGGCGGCCAGACGACGAACGTCCGCCGGCCCCAGGAGTCTGGGACCGGCGGACGTCTCGTCGTTACGCACCGCCCGAGCCTACCGGCCCGGCGCGGACGATCCGGGTCAGCCGAGCGGCAGGCCGAGCGACCGGGCGCAGGCCGGCCAGTCGCCGTAGCCGCCGCGAGCGTCGCGGACCTTCGTGGCGATGCGGATCTGCTCGGCCTTGCTGTTCTCGTGCGGGTAGCCCGAACCGCCGTAGGCCTGCCAGGTGCCCAGCGAGAACTGCAGACCGCCGTAGTAGCCGTTGCCGGTGTTGATGGACCAGTTGCCGCCGGACTCGCACTGCGCCAACTGGTCCCACACGCCGCCGTCGACGTCGCCGCCGCCGCTGCCACCGCCACTGGAGTCGTCCTCCGCGGGCGGGGGCGGCTCCGCGGTGCCGATGAGCACGACCTGGTCAACCGGGGCCGCGACGACGGTCTCGGAGAGCACCTCCTGCGAGGACAGCTCGCCGTCGACGTAGGTGTTCTGCACCACGCGCTCGACCGAGCCCTCCTTGCCCTCGGTCTCGACCTCTTCGGTGCCCTTGTCGAGGGAGTCGTCCTCCTGCTCGGTCACCTTGAACGGCACCGCCGCGGTGACCGTCTCGGTCTCGACGGTGACCCGCCGGACGGTGACGGCGAGCGCGTCGGCCAGCTGGGTCTCTACCGCCGGTTCCACGAGGTCGAGCTCGCCGAGCGTGAGGCCGGCGTCCTCCAGGGCCTCGCCGACGGTCAGCGCCGTCGTGGTGACCGGGTTGGTCGCGCCGTCGGCGGTGACGGTGATCTCCTTCGGGGTACGCACCTCGAAGTCGATGCCGCCGCGCCCGATGGGCTGGGACCGGGCCACCGAGATGTCGGCGCCGTCGGCGCGGATGTCGAGGTCCCCGAGCGCCTCGTCGACGGAGAGCGCGGTGGTCCAGATCTGCTGTTCCTGGCCGTCGACCGTGACGGTGATCTGGCGGGCGTAGCGGACGCTGATCTCGGTGCCGTCCTCCACGTCGCTGTCCAGCGACGGGATGACCTCGTCACGGGAGCCGACCTCGATGTCCCGCTCCTCGAGAACGTCCTCGACGCTGCCGCCGAAGGTGTGCACGGTCTCGGTCTGCCCGTCGACGGTGAGGACGACGGCGTTGTCGAGCGTGATGTAGGCGACGCCGCCGCCTACCAGAGCGGTGACGACGGTGGCGTTGATCGCCAACGTCTTCGCGGACAGGCGCACTGTGCTCCTTGGTCGTACTGTCCGGGCACGGGACCGCGCGGCGCGGCCGGTCACTCGATCCGCCGACCTTCCGGCGGACGGCGTGCCCGTCCGTTGATCTGCCACCCGAAGCTTCCCCGACCCCGGCTAACAATCACGGGACGGTAACGCATCGCGGGCACCCGGACAACTGATCGGAGCGGAAAATCCGGACAAACCGGTCGCGGCGACGGAGTTGTGACGCTGTGACACCCCCGCGCGCGAGCCCTCGTCGCCACGCCCGGGCGCGTCCGCCCGCGGCCGGCCGTTGACCAGCGCAAACGACTGCCTGTCACCATGCGCCGAAAGCACGCTCGGTGTTCGCCTGGAGGGTGTGACACAGCGTCTCCAGGTCCTGCCCGAGCGTCTCGGCGATGAACCGGACGGTCACCGGGACCAGGTACGACGCGTTCGGCCGGCCCCGGTAGGGATGTGGGGTCAAGAATGGCGCGTCGGTCTCGACGAGCAGATTCTCCGGCGGCGTGACGGCGAGAGCGGCCCGCAGGTCGGCCGCGTTCTTGAAGGTGACCGGGCCGGCGAAGGACAGGTACCACCCTCGCGCTGCGACGTCGCGCGCGAACGCCTCGTTCCCGGAGAAACAGTGAAATACGACACAATCGGGCGTCTCGGCGTCGTCCAGCACCCTCAGCACGTCGTCGTGGGCGTCCCGGTCGTGGATGGTCAGCGCCAGGCCACGACGCCGGGCGATCTCGATGTGCGCACGCAGCGAGTACTCCTGCGCGGCCACGCCCTCGGGTCCGGTGCGGAAGAAGTCCAGGCCGGTCTCGCCGATGCCGCGCACCCGCGGGCTGGACCCGGCCAGCCGGTCGATCTCGGCCAGCGCGTCGTCCAGCTCGCCGGCCGCGGCCAGCTTCGGCGCCTCGTTCGGGTGCAGCGCGACGGTGGCGACGACGCTCGGATTGCGCTCTGCGACCTCGACCGCCCAGGCGGCGCCGGGCAGGTCGCAGCCGACCTGCACGATCCGGGTCACGTTCACCTTCGCGGCCGCGTCCAACGCCTGCGTCACCCCGAACGCGTCGCCGTCGTCGCCGTCGGCGATGTCCAGGTGACAATGCGTGTCCGTGACCGGCGCCGGCAGCGGCTCGGGCAGCGGCGGGCGGGACCGGTCGCGCTTCCGCCCGGCCTCGTCCGTCGCCGACCGCCGCTCGCGGGGCGCGTCCGTCACTGGTCCGCTGCCGCCGGGTCCAGCCGCGGGAACAGCGCGTCGCCCTTGGTGACCTCGGCGCCCGCCACCAGCTGGCCCCAGCGGCCGGCGTCGGCGACCGGCTGGGCGGCCAGCGCGCCGAGCGCCTTCTCCGCGCCCAGCGAGTCCCACAGCTTCGCCGTCGCCTTCGGCATGACCGGGTTCAGCAGCACGGCCAGCGCCCGCAGCGCCTCGGCGGAGGAGTAGAGGATCGTGGCCAGCCGCTCCCGCTGCGCCTCGTCCTTCGCGACCGCCCACGGCTGCTGCTCGGTGATGTAGCCGTTCGCGGCGTCGACCAGCGTCCAGACGGCGGCCAGCGCCTCGTGCGGCGCGACCCGGTCGACGGCGGCGTCGGCGTCGGACGTGGCCTTCGCGGCGACGGCGGCCAGCGCGTTCTCGGCGTCGGTCGCCGGGCCGGGGGCCGGCAGCGCGCCGTCGAAGTACCGTCCGACCATCGCCGCGACCCGGGAGGCGAGGTTGCCCAGCCCGTTGGCCAGCTCCGCCTGGTAGCGGGCGGCGATGTCCTCCCACGAGAACGAGCCGTCGTTGCCGAACGCGATGGCGCGCAGGAAGTAGTAGCGGAACGCGTCGGAGCCGAACGTGTCGGTGATCTGCGCCGGCGCGATGCCGGTGAGCTTGGACTTGCTCATCTTCTCGCCGCCCACGAGCAGCCAGCCGTGCGCGAACACCTTCTTCGGCAGCGGCTCACCGGCGGCCATCAGCATCGCCGGCCAGATGACCGCGTGGAAGCGCAGGATGTCCTTGCCGACGAAGTGGATGTCGGCCGGCCAGGTGCCCTCGTACTTCTCCGGGTCCGCGCCGTAACCGACGGCCGTCGCATAGTTCAGCAGCGCGTCGAACCAGACGTAGATGACGTGCGCCGGGTCCCACGGCACCGTGACGCCCCAGTCGAACGTCGACCGCGAGATGGACAGGTCCTGCAGGCCCTGCCGGACGAAGCCGAGCACCTCGTTGCGGGCGCTCTCCGGCTGTACGAAGCCCGGGTTCTGCTCGTAGAACTCCAGCAGCCGCTCGGTGTAGGCGGACATGCGGAAGAAGTAGTTCGTCTCCGACAGCTTCTCGACCGGGCGGCCATGGATCGAGCAGACCAACTGGCCGGCGTACTCGCCGGTGCCCTCGAGGAGGTCGCCGGGCTGCTTGTACTCCTCGCAGGCGACGCAGTAGTAGCCCTCGTAGGTGCCCTCGAAGATCTCGCCGTTGTCGTACAGCTTCTGAATGAACTCCTGCACGCGGGCCACGTGCCGCGGCTCGGTGGTGCGGATGAAGTCGTCGTTCGACGCGTCGATGGTCTGCAGGACCGGCTTCCAGGCGTCCTCGACCAGCCGGTCGGCCCACGTCTGCGGGTCCGTGCCGTTCGCCTCGGCCGTGCGCATGACCTTCTCGCCGTGCTCGTCGGTGCCGGTGAGGAACCAGACGTCCTCCTGGTGCTGACGGTGCCAGCGGGCGATGAAGTCGGTGGCAACTGTGGTGTACGCGTGGCCGATGTGCGGTGCGTCGTTGACGTAGTAGATCGGCGTGGTGACGTAGAACGCCTTGGGCATGCGGCCGATCGTAGTCCCCGCGCGCCGTCGCGACCGCCGCGGTCAGAGCTTGGGCACGACGGTCTGGAGGAACAGCTCGGTCTGGCGCCTCGTGTCGCCGCGGACCGGCCAGAACACGAACGTGTCGAAGCGCAGCCGCTCGCGGTAGTCGGTGAGCGCCTCGGCCCAGTGCCCGGCCGACCCGACCAGCAGCTGGTCGTTGCGTGGCGGCCGGTCGTCGTCGATGACGCCCATGACGTTGAAGACGCGGCGGACGGCGGACGGGTCGCGGCCGGCGGCGACGGCGCCCTCGTCGACGGCACGCTGCATGGCCGGGACCTCGTCCAGCGACAGGTACGCGTTCGTGGGCAGCCAGGCGTCGGCGTGCCGGCCGGTCAGCGCCAGCATCCGCGGCTTGAACGCGCCGACCCAGATCGGCGGGACGGGGTCCGGCGACGCACCGGCGACGGCGGTGGCGTCCCGCAGCCGGTAGTACGCGCCGTCGTGCGTCACCGGCCGGCCGGACCACAGCCGGCGCAGCAGCGGGATCGCCTCGTCCAGCGCGCCGATCGCCTCGCCCAGCGTCGGCCACTGGGCGCCCCAGCCCGGCAGCCCGTCGTACGGGCCGCCGGAGCCGAGGCCGAGCACGAACCGGCCGCCGCTGGTGTGCTGCAGCGTCGCCGCGCCCTTCGCGATGACGGACGGCGACCGGAACGGCAGCGCCGTCACGTTCGTCGCCACCCGCACCCGCGACGTCCGGGCCAGCAGCAGCGGGACCAGCGTCCACGCGTCCAGCTCGGACGGCAGGTACGGGTGGTCGGAGACGGTGACGAGGCCGGCGCCGAGGTCCTCGGCGATGACGGTCGCCTCGAGCAGTTCCGGCAGCCGGTCCGCCGCCGCAGGAAGAGCCACGCCGTAATCAGTCATGGCTCCACGAAACAACCTCAAGCACTGTTGAGGTCAAGGGACTCGCGAAGGAACGCGCCCGTGCGCGACTCCGGCGCCGCGGCGACGTCGGACGGCGTGCCGGTGGCGACGACGCGCCCGCCGGCCGCGCCGCCGCCCGGGCCGAGGTCGACGACCCAGTCCGCGGCCCGGATCACGTCGAGGTCGTGCTCGATCGCGACGACGGTGTTGCCGGCGTCGACCAGCCGCCGCAGCACGCCGAGCAGCCGGGCGACGTCGTCGACGTGCAGGCCGGTGGTGGGCTCGTCCAGCAGGTAGAGGGTGCGACCGGTGGACCGGCGGGCCAGCTCCTTCGCCAGCTTGATCCGCTGCGCCTCGCCGCCGGACAGCGTCGTCGTCGGCTGGCCGAGCTGCAGGTAGCCCAGGCCGACGTCGTCGAGCAGCCGTAGCCGCGCGGCCGCCGCCGGGACGTCCGCGAACAGCTCGGCCGCCTCGGCGACCGTCAGCGACAGTGCCGCGGCGATGTCGTGGCCCCGGTAGGTCGCCTTCAGAACGTCGCGGGTGAACCGGCGGCCGCGGCAGACCGGGCAACGCACCTGGACGTCGGGCAGGAAGTGCATCGACACGTCCAGCACGCCGGCGCCGCCGCACCGCTCGCACCGTCCGCCCGGCACGTTGAAGGAGAAGTGCCCGGCCGTCAGCCCCTGCGCGCGGGCGCCGTCGGTGCGGGCGTACGCCTCGCGGATCGGCGTTAACGCGTCGGAGTAGGTCGCGGCGTTGGACCGCGGCATCCGGCCGGCCGCCTGCTGGTCGATCGTGACGACCTTGTCCAGGTGCGTCCAGCCGTCGATGCCGTCGTGCTCGCCGGGCCGGTCGCCGGACCCGTGGAAGCGTTGCCGGCCGGCCCGGGCGACGATGTCGAGCAGCAGCGACGACTTCCCGGACCCCGATGGCCCGGTGACGGCGACCAGCCGGCCCAGCGGCAGCTCGGCGGTCACGTCCTTCAGGTTGTGCTCGCGCGCGCCCCGGACGACGAGCGCGGCGCCGTCCGCGTCCGTCGGCGCGGCCGGGACGGGCACCCGGGACCGGCCGGACAGATAGGCCCCCGTGACCGATCCCGGCGTCGCCGCGACCTCGGCCGGCGTCCCCGCGGCGACCACCCGGCCGCCGTCGCGCCCGGCGCCGGGACCGATGTCGATGACGTGGTCGGCGGCCCGCAGCACCGCGAGGTCGTGCTCGATCACCAGCACGGTGTTGCCGAGGTCGCGCAGCCGCCGCAGCACGTCGACCAGCCGGGCGACGTCGGCCGGGTGCAGCCCGATGGTCGGCTCGTCCAGCACGTAGAGCACGCCGGTCAGCCCGGATCCGAGCAGCGCCGCCAGCCGCAGCCGCTGCGCCTCGCCGGCGGACAGGCTGGGCGTGGCCCGCTCCAGCGTCAGATACTCGACGCCGACGTCGACCAGCCGGCGCACGCGTTCGTGCAGGTCGGCGACGACCGGCTCGGCGAACCGCCACTCCTGCGCGTCGACCTCGCCCTCGAGCGCGTCGATCCAGACCGCCAGCTCGCCCAGCGGCAGTCGGGCCGCCTCGACGACGGTCAGCCCGGCGACGGTGACCCGCCGGCTCTCCGGCCGCAGCCGCGTGCCGTCGCAGTCGGGACAGGTCTCCTGGCGCAGCAGCCGCTCGGTCTTCTCCCGGTAGCCGGCGTCCTCGATCCGGTCGGCGTAGCGGCGCAGCACCGCGGTCGCGACGCCCTCGAACCGGCCGGCCGCGACGGTGCGCGGCGGCGCGGCCGTGACGTGGCGGCCGAACTCCGGACTCTCGACGCCGTGCAGCAGCAGGCCGCGCTGGACGGCGCCGAGCTCGCCGACCGGCGCGTACGCGTCGAACTCGAACCCGTAGTGCCGGCCGGCGGCCCGCAGCACCGCGATGTTGCGGTCGGTCGTCACCGGGTGCCAGCCCAGCACCGCCCCCTCGGCGACGCTGAGAGCGTCGTCGACCAGCTTGGCGGTGTCGGGCCGCACGACCACGCCGAGGCCGGTGCACGTCGGGCAGGCGCCGGACGGCTTGTTGAAGGAGAAGTCGCCCATGACGAGGTCGGCGGTCTCCGTGCCGCAGGACCGGCAGCGCACCGTCTCGGCGTCGCTGGGCTCGTCGTCCCACGAGTCGTCGTCGCGGTAGCTGGGCGGCAGCGGCGCACCGCACGACGGGCACGGCCGCTGGCCGATGCGGGCCCAGAGCAGCCGCAGGTAGGTGAAGACCTCGGTCGCGGTGCCGACGGTGGACCGCGGGCTGCGGTTCGTGAGGTACTGGTCGATGCTGATCGACGGCGACAGACCGGTGATGGAGTCGACCGGCGCCTTGCTGACGAACGCGGTGACCAGGCCGAGCGACTCCAGGTACTGACGCTGGCCCTCGCGATGCAGCAGGTCGAAGGCGAGAGTCGACTTGCCCGAGCCGGACCGGCCGGTCAGCACGACCAGCCGGTTGCGGGGGATGGCGACGGTGACGTTCTTCAGGTTGTGCAGGCGGGCGTTCGTGACCCTGATCTCGCCGGAATCCATCCTTCAATTCTCCCATTGAAGTGCGTTTTGAAGGTTGAGCTGGGCAGTTGCGGCAGATGCCGGGATAAGCTTCAAGTCCGCCGGTCAACGGGAGGGAACAAGATGGCGCTGCGGCCGGTGGACCTGGCCCGTGCGGTGGGCGTCTCGGCGCAGCAGATCCGCAACTACGAGGACGCCGGCGTCCTGCCGCCGGTGCCGCGATCGGAGTCCGGCTACCGGCAGTTCTCCGACCGGCACCGCCAGGCGCTGCTCACGTTCCGCGCGCTGATGCCCGGATACGGCGTCGTCGAGGCGCGGGCGATCATGCGGTCGGTGCACCAGGGCGACGTCGCCGCAGCGCTCGCGCTGGTCGACGCCGTCCACGCGGAGGTGAACGACCAGCGGCGGCAGCTGCGCGAGACCGCCGCGGCGGTCGAGACGATCGCCGCCGGTTCGCCCGCGGCGCTCGAGCCGGCCGGCCCGGGGCTACGCGTCGGTGAGCTGGCCCGGCGGCTCGGGGTACGGCCGTCGGCGCTGCGCACCTGGGAGGCGTTCGGCCTGCTCACGCCGGCACGCGAGCCGGGCACGTCGTACCGCAGCTACGGTCCGCAGGACGTCCGCGACGCCCAGCTGGTGCATCTGCTGCGGCAGAGCCGGTACGGGTTGCCGCAGGTCGGCCAGGTCCTCGCCGAGCTGCGCCGGACCGGCAGCACCGAGGCGCTGCGCGCGGTCCTCGTCCAGCGCCGGGAACAGCTGACGGCGCGGACGCTGGCCATGCTCGACGGCGCCGGCCGGCTGCACGCCTACCTGACCGCCGATCAGTCGCCGGACGCCTCCTGGGCCGCGGCCGCGCGGCCCTCGCGGACCGCCTCGCCGGCGTTGGCCCAGGGCGTGCCGGCCCATGGGTCGTAGTCGACCTCGAGCGGCTCCTGCTCCGGCCGCTGTCCCTCCGGCACGTGCTGCAGGTTGACCCGGATCCGGTACCAGAGCGAGCTGCGCCCGCGCATGCCGTCGACCAGCACGTCGGCCGGCTCCAGGTGCGGCACGACGCCGGCGTGCCGCTCCTTCCACCGGTCCAGCCCGGCCAACGCCTCGTCCTTGGTCTTCGCCCGGGCGATCTCGATCAGCGGCATCGTCTGGGTGCGCCGGCCGGTGCCCTTCGGCGGCTTCTCGGCCGGACCGAGCCGCTCGGCCAGTTCCAGCAGCCGGTCCAGCGATCCGGCCGACGTCTCGATGCCGGCCCACGGGTCGCCGATCTCCTCGAACCGCCGCGCGGCGGTGGCCAGCGTGTAGTCCTCCGGCCGGCAGCCCGGCACCTCGTCCCAGGTCAGCGGCATCGACACCCGAGCGTCGGCCTTGGCCCGGACCGAGTAGGCGGAGGCGACCGTGCGGTCCTTGGCGTTCTGGTTGAAGTCGACGAAGACGCCCTCGCGCTCCTCCTTCCACCACCTGGCGGTGGCGATGTCCGGCGCGCGGTTCTCGACCTCGCGAGCGACGCTCTCGGCGGCCAGCCGCACCTGCCGGTACGACCACAGCGGATCGATGCGGGTGTAGATATGGAAGCCGCGCGAGCCCGACGTCTTCGGCCACGCGGTGAGGCCGTGGTCCTCCAGCACCTCGCGCGCCACCTGCGCGACGTCGAGGATCTGCGCCCACTCGATGCCCGGGTTGGGGTCGAGGTCGATGCGCAACTCGTCCGGGCGGTCCAGGTCCTCGGCGCGGACGGGGTGCGGGTTGAGGTCGATGCAGCCGAGGTTGACCACCCAGGCCAGCGCCGCCGCGTCGCGCACGACCACCTCGTCGGCGGACGTGCCGGACCGGTAGCGCAGCGTGGCGACCTCGATCCAGTCCGGCCGCTTGTCCGGCGCGCGCTTCTGGAAGAACGCCTCCTGGTCGATGCCCTTGACGAACCGCTTGAGGATCATCGGCCGGCCCTCGACGCCGCGCAGCGCGCCGTCGGCGACCGTGAGGTAGTAGGTGACGAGGTCCAGCTTGGTGTGGCCGCCGTCGGGGAAGACCACCTTGTCCGGATGGGTGATCGTCACCTCACGCCCGGCGACCTCCAGCACCTGCGAGGACGACATGACTCCACCATAGAGGGACCCGCCGTCAGGACGGCTCCGGCTCCTGGGCCAGTGGCGCCTCGGCGACGGGGTGCTCCACCAGCGCGAGGACCCGGCTGGCCATGAACCGGGCGGTGCGCATCGGAGTGCCGGATCGGGTCACCTCGGCGACCACGACCACGCCACGGGAGATCGTGACGTCGACCCGGCGGCCGGCCTTGGTGGCGACGATCTCGTAGCTGCGCGCCGTGTCGCCGGCATCGATGACGATCTCGACCCTGTCGCCCCGCATACACCCACGATGCCACGGCAGAGGCGTGCCCGGCGGCGATGCCGGGTACGGAACCGGGTGACGGAAGGAGTCCATCATGACCACGGACACTCCGCACACGCTGGTGCACCTCGCGGACTCCGGCCTGGCCGTGACCGCCATCGACGACGTCCGCGGCTTCGAGGTCGTCGACGTCAACGGCGACGAGGTCGGCACCGTCGACGACCTCGTCATCGACCCGGAGGAGAAGAAGGTCCGGTTCCTGCAGGTCGGGTCCGGCGGCTTCCTCGGCCTCGGCGAGCGCAAGCAGCTGATCCCCGTCGACGCCATCTCGCGGATCGACGACGCCAAGGTGCACATCGCGCAGGAGCGCGGGCACGTCGCCGGTGCGCCGACCTACGACCCCGACCTGGTGCCGGCCCGCGAGTACTACGAGGAGCTGTACGGCTACTACGGCTACGCGCCGTTCTGGGCGTCCGGCTACGTGTACCCGCCGTACCCGTTCCACCTGTGAGCGGCCGTCAGTACGCCGCGACCGCCGCCTCCTCGTAGTCCAGCCGCTCCAGCTCGCGGCGCATGACCTCGTCGTCCAGCTCGCCGGCGTCGCGGGCGGCGGTCAGGGCACGGCGCTGGGCGGCCAGCATCTCGCGGCGGGCGGCGAGCATGGCCTGCCGCACCTGCGGCGAGGGGTCGGCCTCCTCGACGTCGGCGTCGCGGTCGTCGGCGGACTGCCGGGCCCGCATCGCGGCCGCCATCCGGTCCCGGATCGCCGTCAGCGCCGCGACGTCCACGCCGGGCGGCGGCTCGGCGAACAGGTCGCGCAGCGCCCGCTCACCGGCCTCGCGGGCGATCTGCCGGGCCCGGCGGGTGGCCGCCCGCTCCGCGGTCCGCTCGTCCTCGTCGGAGATGTTCAGGCGGCGGACCAGCAGCGGCAGCGTCGGTGCCTGGATCAGCAGCGTCCCGACGGCGACGACGAACGCGAGCGCCTGGATGGTGCTGCGGCCCGGGAACGGCTCACCGGCCGCCGTCAGCGCGGGCACACCGGCGGCCGCGGCGAGCGTCACCACCCCGCGCATGCCCGACCACGAGATGACCAGGAGCTGGTCACGGGGCAGCGGCTGGTAGGTGCGGGGCTGCCGGCGCGGCCGCAGGAATGTCAGGTAGCGCCGCCGGAACGCCCGCTGCCCGTAGGTGAGGAACACCCAGAGCGGCCGGATCAGCAGCACCGTCAGCAGGATGACCACGCCGGACAGGGCGAACCGGCCCCATTCGCCGCCCTCGATCGGGAGGTCGTCGAAGACGAACCTGCACTGCAGGCCCATGTAGGCGAAGACGAACGCCTCGAGCAGCGTGTCGAGGCTGCGCCAGACCTGCCGGCCCTGCAGCCGGGTCTCGAACCCGGCGTCGGCGTCGTGGTGGCCGACCCAGAACCCGGCGGCGACGACCGCGAGGACGCCTGACGCGTGCAGCTCCTCGGCGAACAGGTACGCCGCGAACGGCACGACCAGCCCGAGGACGGTCTCCAGGCCGCTCTCGCCCAGCCGCTGCCGGGTCCAGTGCACGCCGGCGGCCAGCGCCAGCCCGACCGCGCAGCCCACCACGGCCGAGTACAGGAAGAGCAGGATCGCGTTGTCGATGAACGGGTGGCTGCCGGTCGCCGCGGCCACGGCGAGGGTGAAGATCGTCAGCGCGGTGGCGTCGTTGACCAGGCTCTCGCCGGTCAGGATCGTCATCAGCCGTTTCGGCAGCCCCAGCTTCCGGCCGATCGCGACCGCGCTGACGGCGTCCGGCGGCGCCACCACCGCGCCCAGCACCAGCGCCGCCACGAGTCCGAACTCGGGCACGATCCAGTTCGCCACCACGCCGGTGACCAGCGTCGACACGATCACCATGCCGACGCCGAGGGACAGGATCGGGCGCAGGTTGCGGGCCAGGCTGTAGACGGAGAAGTCCAGCGCCGCGGAGTACAGCAGCGGCGGCAGCACGACGCTGAGGATCAGCTCCGGCTCCAGCTCGAACCGCGGCAGCCCGGGGATGAACGACACCGCCGACGCCAGCACCACGACCACGATCGACGGCTGCAGCCCGCGCCGGTTCGCGACCGCGGTCACCGCGATCGCCCCCACCACCACGAGCAGCAACTGCATCGTCTGGCAGGTTATCCGCCTACGGAATGTGCTGGACCCCGATCCGCTTGCGGAACGCCCAGTAGACCCAGCTCTGGTAGAGCAGGACGACCGGCACGAATGGCACCGCCACCCACGTCATCACCGTCAGCGTGTAGTCCGACGACGACGCGTTCGCCGTCGTCAGGCCGTTGGCGGCGTCGAGCGTCGACGGGAGCACGTCCGGGTACAGCGCGGCGAACAGCGTCGCGACGGTGCCGGCCACCGCGGCGAACGTCGCGACGAAGGCCCAGCCCTCGCGGCCGCGCGCGATCGCCGTCGCACCGGCCGCGATCGCCACCACCGCGACCAGCGCCGTCGCCGCCGCCAGCCGTGACGGCGAGTCGTCGCGCAGCAACGTCCAGGCCAGGAAGCCGGCCACCACGAGCGCGACCGGGACGGCGAGCCGGCCGGCCAGCCGCCCGGCCCGGTCCCGGATGTCGCCGACGGTCTTCAGCGCGATGTAGTGCGCGCCGTGCAGCAGCGCCAGCGACAACGTCACCAGGCCGCCGAGCAGCGTGTACGGCGTGACGATGTCGGTGAGGTCGCCGGCGAAGTCGTGGCCGGCGTCCAGCGGCAGGCCCTGGACGAACGTCGCCAGCAGCACGCCCCACAGGAACGCCGGCACGATCGACCCGGCGAAGATCACCAGATCCCAGCGGGCCCGCCAGGCGTCGGTGTCGCCCTTGGCGCGGTACTCGAAGGCCAGGCCGCGGCCGATCAGCGTCAGCAGGATCAGCACCAGCGGCAGGTAGTAGGCCGACCACGCCGTCGCGTACCACTCGGGGAACGCGGCGAACGTCGCGCCGACGGCGGTGATGACCCAGACCTCGTTGCCGTCCCAGACCGGCCCGATCGTGTTGATGAGGACCCGCCGCTCGGTCTCGTCGCGGGCGAACCGCCTGGTCAGCAGGCCGACGCCGAAGTCGAAGCCCTCGAGCGAGAGGTAGCCGATCCAGAGGACGGCGAGGAGCAGGAACCAGAGCGTGCTCAACTCCATGATCGTCACTCCCTCAGTACGCGAAGCTCAGCGGCTTGTCGGCGTCGTCGTCGGTCTCCTCGGGGACGGCGGGCGCGACGTCGGGCAGGCCCGGCCGGGCGTGCTTGAGCAGCAGGTGCACCCACAGCCAGGTCAGGCCGGCGTACAGGACGGTGAACGCGGCCAGCGAGATGAACACCGTCCGGGCCGTCGTGCTGGGACTGATCCCCGACGCCGTCGGCATCAGGCCGAACACGAGCCACGGCTGCCGGCCCATCTCGGTGAAGATCCAGCCGAACGCGTTGCCGGCCAGCGGCAGGACCGGGAGGATGGCGGCCGCCCGCAGCGCCCACGGCGACGTCGGGACCCGTCCGCGTCTGGTCGCCCAGAGCTGCCAGAGCGCGATCAGCCCGGCCAGCCCGCCCATCGTGATCATCATCCGGAACGTCCAGTACGTGACCGGGATGTTCGGGCTGTAGTCGCCCGGCCCGAACTCCTCCTCGTACCGCGCCTGCAGGTCGTTGATGCCCTCGACCTCGGCGTCGAACGAACCGGTCGCGAGCCACGACAGCAACCGCGGCACCTCGATGCTGTACAGCGCCTCGCTGCCGTCCAGCGTGCCGATGGTGAACAGCGAGAACGGCGCCGGCTGCTGGGTGTCGTAGAGCGCCTCGGCGGCGGCCATCTTCATCGGCTGCACCTCGGTCATGATCTTGCCCTGGGTGTCGCCGGTGATCGCGACGCCGACGCCGCCGATCAGCACCGTGACGGCGCCGATCCGCAGCGCGGTGCGGAAGGCGGCTCGGTCGGACGGACGGCCGGGCTCGGCGTCCTCGGGGTTCCGCGCGCCCTTGACCAGGTGCCACATCGCGACTGCCGCGACCACGCCGCCGCCGACCATGAACGCCGCGAAGATCGTGTGCGGGAACGTGATCAGCAGCACCTTGTTCGTCAGCACCGCCCAGATGTCGGTCAGCTCGGCCCGGCCCGCCTCCTCGTTGATCTCGTAGCCGACCGGGTTCTGCATGAACGAGTTCGCGGCCAGGATGAAGTAGGCCGACAGCAGGGTCCCGACGGCCGTGATCCAGATCGTCGCCAGGTGCAGCTTCGGCGGGATGCGGCCCCAGCCGAAGATCCAGACGCCGACGAAGACGGACTCGAGGTAGAAGGCCAGCAGCGCCTCCATCGCCAGCGGCGCGCCGAACACGTCGCCGACGAAGCGGCTGAAGTCGCTCCAGTTCATGCCGAACTGGAACTCCTGCACCAGCCCGGTGACCACGCCGACGGCCAGGTTGATCAGCAGCAGCTTGCCGAAGAACTTGGTCAGCCGCAGCCAGCGCTCGCTCTTCGTGCGCATCCAGACCGACTGCATGATCGCGACGAGGAACGCCATCGAGATGGTGAACGGGACGAAGAAGAAGTGCACCACCGTGGTGATGCCGAACTGCCAGCGGGCGAGGTCCAGCACGTCCATGCGCGATCGTCCTTCGGTGTGTACTACGTTCCGTCGTAGATGCTACGACCTACTGTAGTACTACGAGCGGTCGGTAGACTGTGAGTCGTGCGAGGACGTGCGCGACTGGGTGAGCTGGAACGCGCCGTCATGGAGCAGTTGTGGGCGCTCGGCGCGCCGGCCACGGTCCGCCAGGTGCACGAGACGCTGGCCGGGTCGCGCGACATCGCGTACACGACGGTCATGACGGTGCTGGACCGTCTTGCCCGCAAGGGCTCGGCCGAACAGATCCGCGACGGGCGCGCTTACCGCTACCGGCCCGCCGTGTCCAGGGACGAGCTGACCGCCGAGCTCATGCACGAGGCGCTCGACACGGTCGACGGCACGGACCGGACGGCGGCGCTGTTGCGCTTCGTCGACTCCGCCTCCGCCGACGACGCGCGGGCGCTGCGCGAAGCGCTGGCCGCGGTCGAGCGGTCCGCGGGCGAGCAGCCATCCGATGGGCGGCCGGCGGACGGGCATCCGTCGGCTGACCGTCCCGCCGACGCCGCCAGCGCCCAGCTCTCCCCCGCCCAGCCGTCCGGCGGCCACCCGCTCGCTGACCGGCCCACCGGCGGGCGGGTGGCCGGCTCGGGTGCGCCGTGACCGAGACCACGCCGGTCGTCCTGCTGGTCCTCGCGTTGCTGCTGACCGGCCCGGTGCCGGCCCTGCTGGCGCGGTCGCGATGGCCGGAGCGGGTGCCGCGTGCGGCGCTGGTGCTGTGGCAGGCGGTGGCGCTGGCGGCGGTGCTGTCCGCGCTCGGCGCCGGCGCGTCGGCGGGCACCCTGGTCATGACGCTCCCGTCGCCGGGCCTCGGCCTGATCCTGCTGCACGGGGTGTCGCTGCTGCTGACGGTCGTGGTCGTCGCGCGGCTACTGTGGTCGGCGCACACGCTGGGGATGTCGCTGCGGGCTCGCCGGCGCCGTCAGCGCCACGTCGTCGACCTCGTCGGCCGCCCCGATCGCCGCGCCCCGGGCGCACTCGTCGTCGACGTCGCGAGGCCGCTGGCCTACTGCATCCCGGGCGTGCGGTCGCGGGTGGTCGTGTCGGCGCCGGCGCTGGACGAGCTCGGCACGGACGAGACGGCCGCCGTCCTGGCACATGAGCGGGCGCACGCCCGGGCCCGTCACGACCTCGTCCTCGAAGGGTTCGGCGTTCTGCACGACGCGTTCCCGCGGCTGGTGCGCAGCTCGGTGGCTCTCCGGTCGGCGGCCGGCCTGGTCGAGATGCTCGCCGACGACGCCGCCCGGAGACAGTGCGGCGCGGTGCCGCTGGCCCGGGCGCTGGCCCGGATGGCGCACGCCCCCGTCCCGGCCGGCGCGCTCGGGACCGGCGCCGTCACGCCCGCGGTGCGGATCCGCCGCCTGGCCGCTCCGTCGAGCGCCGCGGCGGACGCGCCACTCGGCGCCGTGCCGGCGTGGCTGGTCGCGGCGCTGGCCTACGCGGCCGCCGTCGCCCTGGTCGTCGTGCCGACCGTGGCCGTGGCGGCGCCCTGGCTGACGGCGCTGTCTCACGCGCTTCTGCCCTGATCCGGCCGGGAAATGAGGGTCTTCTGCTGCTTCCGTGGGTGGGGTGGGCTCCGGTCTTTGGTGATCTTGGGGGACCAGTCGAGCCCGCGAAACCGGCGGATGCACGCCACACCGGCGGCTGCTGGCCCTCGCCGCTCCGGGTTGGGCGGTCTGGCGGGCATCGGCCGTCGCCGCGGGCCCCGGCGCCCGCCTCGCCGTCGCCTGCCCTTCGCATTCGCAGGTGAGCACGCCCCGGAACAGCGCGACGCCCGGCAACGATGTGGGATCACTGCAACAACGCTGCGGCATCGCTGTCGTGGGAGCCGCAGCGATCTCACACCGTCACCGCAGTGACCCCACACCGTTGCGCCACCGGCCGTCGCACCGCCGGCCCGGCCACCCACGGAAGCAGCAGAAGAGTCGGAAACGATCACGCTAAGTAGGGGTGCTCCCACTTGACCAGGCATGCATACCTGGCTAACCAGGAGAACGCCTGGTGCAGGCGGCGTAGGTTGGCCGTGACGGCGTCACGCCCCCTAGCCGGAAGGAAGTCACGATGATCCCCGCCGAGGACCTCACCGATCAGACCGTCCGCGCGCTCGTCACCGCCATCAACGACGGCGACCGAGCCGCGTTCCTCGGCCTGCTCACCGACGACGCCGTGCTGACCGACGACGGCTCGCAGCGCGACCTCGAGGAATGGATCGACCGCGAGATCTTCACCGTCAACGGTCACCTGGACGTCGAGTCGCAGTCGGCGGACGGCCAGTCGCTGGTCGCCGCGTACCGCAACGACAGGTGGGGCCAGATGCGCACGACCTGGTCCTTCACCGTCATCGACGGGAAGATCAGCCTGCTCGCGACCGGCCAGGCCTGACCCCCGCCGCGCCGTTCAGGCGTCGGGGTCGTCCGTGGCCTTGGCGGCGACGACCGCGGCGTAGACCTCCCGCTTCGGCAGGCCCAGCTCGCGGGCGACCTCGGCGATCGCCTCCTTGCGACGCACGCCGGCCGCCTCGCGCTCGACCACCTGCGCGACCGCGTCGGCGGGCGTGACGGTCGCCGAGCGGGGCGGCGCACCCTGCACGACCAGCGTGATCTCACCCAGCGGTCCGTCCGCCGTCGCCCACGAGGCGAGGTCGCCGAGCGGCCCGCGCCGGACCTCCTCGTGCGTCTTGGTAAGCTCGCGGCACACGGCCGCCGGCCGGTCGGCGCCGAACGCCGCCGCCATCGCGGCGAGCGTCTCGGCCAGCCGGTGCCGCGACTCGAAGAACACCAACGTGCGCGGCTCCGCGGCCAGCGCCTCGAACGTCCGCGACCGCTCCCCCGGCCGGCGCGGCGGGAAGCCCTCGAAGCAGAACCGGTCGACCGGCAGCCCACTGACCGCGAGCGCCGTCAGCACCGCGGACGGTCCCGGCACCGCCGTCACCCGCACGCCCGCCTCGACGGCCGCCGCGACCAGCCGGTAGCCGGGATCGGACACCGACGGCATGCCGGCGTCGGTCACGAGCACCACGCGCGCGCCGTCGGTCAGCGCGCTCAGCAGTTCCGGCGTGCGCGCGGACTCGTTGCCCTCGAAGTACGACACGATCCGCCCGGCGATCGTCACACCCAGCGACGACGCCAGCCGCAGCAGCCGCCGGGTGTCCTCCGCCGCCACCACGTCGGCCGCCGTCAGCTCGGCCGCCAGCCGCGGCGGAGCGTCGCCGACGTCGCCGATCGGGGTGCCGGCCAGCACCAGGACACCGTCGCCCGTCGAGTTCGCCACCCGCCCATCCTCGCGCAACGGTGCGCCGGTCTTCACAGCGAGCACTCGTAGGATGACCCGGTGACCCAGACGGTAGACGCCCCCGAGGCCGCGGCGACGACGCCGGCGGCCGCGATCCGGGACCGCCTCGTCCGGCCGATGCCGGGCGACCGCATCTGGGGCTGGATCGGCCCGCTGCTGGTCGGCCTCGTCGCGGCGGTGCTGCGGCTGGTCGACCTCGGCCGGCCGAACAAGATCATCTTCGACGAGACGTACTACGCGAAGGACGCGTACTCGCAGCTGCTGTTCGGCTACTCGCGCAAGTTCACCGAGGACGCCAACGAGCGCATCCTCAACGGCGACCTCGACGTCTTCCTGGACGAGCCGTCGTTCGTCGTGCACCCGCCGGTCGGCAAGTTCATCATCGGCCAAGGTATCCGGGTGTTCGGGATGGACCCGTTCGGCTGGCGGGTCGCGGTGGCGCTGTGCGGCGTGCTGACGGTGATCCTGGTGACCCGCATCGGGCGGCGGCTGTTCCGCTCGACCCTGCTCGGGTGCGTCGCCGGCCTGCTGCTCGCCGTCGACGGCCTGTCGATCGTGATGAGCCGGACCGCGGTGCTCGACGGCATCCTGACGATGTTCATCGTCGCGGCGTTCGGCTGCCTGCTGATCGACCGCGACCGGATGCGGGCCAAGTACGCCGACTGGGCCGAGGCACGGCTGTCCCGCGGGCTGACCGAGCCCGGCGACGGGCCGCTGTTCTGGTGGCGGCTGTGGCGGCTCGCGGCCGGCATCACGCTCGGCCTGGCCTGCGGTACGAAGTGGAGCGGGCTGTACGCGGTCGCCGTGTTCGGGCTGATGACGGTGCTGTGGGAGGTCTCCGCGCGGCGAGCGGCCGGGCTGCGCAGCCCCGTCCTCAACTCGATGCTGCGCGACGGCCCGGTGGCGTTCCTCACGATGGTCGTCACCGCGGCGTTCGTCTACGTCGTGTCCTGGTGGGGCTGGATCTTCTCGTCCGACGGCTACGGCCGGCAGTGGGCGACGGAGAACGCGCCGTCGACGCTGGGCCAGCTGTTCCCGGGCTGGGCCCGCAGCCTCTGGCACTACCACGACGACATGTGGCGCTTCCACCGCGGCCTGGACACCCCGCACGACTACCAGTCCAACGCATGGGAGTGGCTCTACCTCGGCCGGCCGGTGTCGTTCGACTACGAGGGCTACGACCTCGGTCAGGCCGGCTGCGAGGCCGAACGCTGCAGCCAGGCGGTGCTCGCGCTGGGCACGCCGCCGCTGTGGTGGGGCGCCTGCGCGGCGCTGCTCGTGTGCCTGTGGTGGTGGTTCTTCCGCCGCGACTGGCGAGCCGGCGCGATCCTGGCCGGCGTCATCGCGACCTGGGTGCCGTGGCTGTTCTTCTCCGACTGGCTGGTGTTCGACCAGCGCACCATCTTCTACTTCTACGCGGTCGCGATCGCGCCGTTCCTGGTGCTGGCGGTGACGTTCGCGCTGGGGCTGGTCATCGGCCCACCCGACGCGGAGCCCCGGCGGCGCGCCGTCGGGGTGGCCATCGCCGGCGCCTACGTGCTGATCGTCGTCGCCGTCGCCGCCTGGTTCTACCCCATCCACGTCGACCAGCTGATCTCGTACGACGACTGGCATGCGCGGATGTGGTTCAGCCGCTGGATCTGACGTCGCCTGCCGCTCAGGTCAGTTCGGCGATGCCCTCGACCAGCAGCCAGACGCCGAACAGGACGAACAGTGTGGCGGCGCCGACCTGGATGAGCCGTTCCGGCAGCCGCTGACCCAGGATCCGCCCGACGACGATCGCCAGCGCGTCGGCGGCGACCATGCCGACGGTCGAGCCGATCCAGACGCCGGCCCAGTCGTTGTCGGCTGCCAGCGTGATGGTGGCGAGCATCGTCTTGTCGCCCAGCTCGGCCAGGAAGAACGCGGTGCCGACGGCGATGACGGCGGTCCGCGTGGTGCGCTCGGCCTTGCTCTTCTCCTCGTCGGTGAGCGTGTCGCCGCGCCAGGTCCAGATCGCGAAGCCGAAGAACGCGACCGCCGCGACGATGTTGATCCAGCCGGTGGGGAGCGCCTCGCCGAGCCCGAAGCCGATCGCGACCGACGCCAGGTGCACGACCGTGGTGGCGATCGTGATGCCGAGGATGACGTGCCACGCCTTGAAGCGGGTGGCGAACGTCATCGCCATCAGCTGGGACTTGTCACCCAGCTCGGCGACGAAGATCACGCCGAAGCTCACGAGGAACGCGGCCCACAGGTCGGCCATCGAATCCCTTCCGGTCACGCCGGGACCGGAAGACGCGAGACTCCGACCCGGCATTGCTGCCATGGGTCGAAGGTCTCGCCCGCCTCTGAAAAGAGGCCGCGCGGCCGGACGCCGGAGCGTCAGTATGTCGACCGCGACATTGGGGGCTACTCCCCTTCGCTGCCAGCAGCTTACCGGGACGGCGGAGCCGGAATCCAGCCGACGTGTGCGGACTCACACCCCGCGGTTCACCTCGCCGACACCTCGCCGCCGTCCGGCGTCCCGCCCGCCGCCGCGTCGGCTCGGGCGGCCCGGCCGATCGCGACCGCGGCGAGCAGCATGAGCGCCGCGCCGGCCAGCGCCGGCACGTTGACCTCCGTCGCCTCGGCCAGCGCCCCGAACAGCAGCGCGCCCACCGGCGCGCCGACGATGCCCAGCGTCCGCGCGGCGGAGGAGACCCGGCCGAGCAGCTCGCCGGGCGTCCGCTGCTGCGTCAGCGTCACGAAGTGAACGTTGACCACCATGCCGGCGACGCCGAAGACCGCGAGCGCCGCCGCCGTCGCCGCGGGATGGGCGACGCCGCCGATGACGAGGAGGCAGCCGGTCTGCAGGGCCAGCGCCAGGACCATGGCCCGCACGCCGCCGCCGGCCCGCCGCCCCACCCGCGTCGCCACCAGC
>NZ_POTW01000089.1 GCF_003236295.1 Jiangella anatolica | reverse complement strand
ACCCCCAGCCCCGGCCGGCGGTCGCCCCGTCGCTGACGCCCGGCACGCACCCCTCCGTCCGTCGGCGGCCGTGGGTCCGGGCGCCACCGCTCGCGGCGGGGGACCGGCCGGCGATCCACAGGACGGTGGTCCCGATCTCGCTGCTCGCGGGCGCTCTGTCCTCGATGTGTCGGCCACGGGTCGTGCAGACGCCGTCGCTCACGGTCGAGGCCGAGCCGACCTGCCGGCGGCGGGTCGGCCACGCCCATCGCGCTCGTCCGGCGCCGGCCGCCGATGGACCACGGCCTCGGCCCCAGCGGCCGGCGTCCGGCGCATCGCCATGGCTGTTGCCGGTGCGGCCGGAGGCCGAGGTGTGCCCGGCCGTCCGCTCGCCGACGCCGGCACCGTTCAAGGGCAAGCGTCGACGAGCGCGACGGCGACGGTGGCCGCTGACCTCGCCGACCCGGGACCCAAGCCGCTGGATCTACGCCTTGTGCCCGCCGCACTCGGTCTCTGGCTCGGCGCGTTGGCCGGCGTGCTGGCTCATTGGCGAGTCGGCCTCGTGGGCTGCACTGTCGCCGTGATCGTCAGCGCGACGATCCTGATCCGTACTCGGCCCGGGCCCGCGGAACCGGCGCCGGCCGGTCCAAGCGTCCACCAGCGAACCGCGGACACGTCCCCGGCCCACGAGAGCGATCCACCGCCGGCAGACCGGCTTCCAGCAGGAGGGCGCGGTCCGGCGGCGGTCCGGCTTCCGGCTGGTGGGCGCGGAACGGCGGTAGCCCACCATCCCAGCGAAGTCCGTCTGCCAGCAGCCGGTGGTCCCCGATCGGCTGGACGTCTCCCGCTCGACAGCCGGCGCCGGGCACCTGACGAACGGCGACGGAGCGCTCGTCGGGCGCTGACGGCCGCCACGTTGTGCCTGGTCGCCGGGTTCGCCGTCGGTGCGGCGCGAGCCGCGCCGGTGTGGGGCGGCCCGGTCACGGACCTCGCCGCCGCCCGCGCGCACGTTGAGCTCGAAGGCGTCGTCGCCCGCGATCCGGTCCTGCGGCGAAGCGGCCCGGTCGGTGAGGAGGCCGCGGCCTCGGAGTACGTCGTCGGCCGGCTCAGCGTCGACCGGATCACCGGGCGCGGCCACAGCTACGACGTCGCGGTGCCGGTGCTGCTGGTGAGCGGCGACGTCGGCTGGGCGGAGCTGTTGCCGGGGCAGCATGTCCAGGGCGCCGGCCGGCTCGAGCCCACCGACGATCCGCGCGACGACATCGCGGCGGTCTTCCGTCCGTACGCCGGCCCGGACGAGCGGACGACCGGCCCGCCGAGCATAGCCAGCCGCGCTACCGAGCCGTTCCGCGCCGGGCTGCGCGAGGCCGTCTCCGGCGTGCCGCCGGACCCACGCGGTCTCGTGCCCGGCCTGGTCATCGGCGACGAGTCCCTGCTCGCCGACGACCTGCGCGAGGCGATGACGATCGCCGGGTTGACGCACCTGACGGCCGTGTCGGGGACGAACATCGCGGTGATCCTGGTGGCCGCGCTCGGGCTGGCTCGGTGGCTGGGCGTGCGCGGCTACGCGCTGCCGGTGGTCGGCGTGGTGTGCGTCGCCGGGTTCGTGCTGCTGGCGCGTCCGGAACCCAGCGTCCTGCGCGCTGCCGCGATGGGCCTGGTCGCGGTCGCCGGGTTGGCGCTGGCCGGGCGACGGCGCGGGCTGCCGGCGCTGGCGGCGGCGGTGATCGCGCTGGTGCTGATCGACCCGTGGCTGGCACGCAGCGCCGGGTTCGCGCTATCGGTGCTGGCGACGGCCGGGATCCTGCTGCTCGCGCCGGCCTGGGCGCGGTCGATGGAGTGGCTGCCCCGGCCACTGGCGCTCGCGGTCGCCGTCCCGCTCGCCGCGCAGATCGCGTGCACTCCGATCGTGCTCGCGCTGTCCGGGCAGCTCAGCCTGGCCGCGCTTCCGGCCAACCTGCTCGCCGCACCCGCCGTTGCGCCGGCGACGGTCTTCGGCGCGGCCGCGGCAGTGGTGAGCCCGATCCTGCCGCCCGTGGCGACGGGATTCGCCTGGCTGGCTGCGCTCCCGGCCTGGTGGATCGCGGCCGTCGCCAGGTGGTTCGCCGACCAGCCGGGCGCCGTTGTGCCATGGCCGCCGGGAGCCGGAGGCGTGGTGATCTCAGTCGTGCTGGCGGCGATCGGACTGGTGGCGTTGCCGATGCTGCTGCGCCGGCCTCTCATCACCGCCGCGGCCGCGACGGTGCTGGCGATCGGCCTGTTGAAGGCGATCCCGACGCCGGGCTGGCCGCCGCCCGACTGGCTTGTCGTCGCGTGCGACGTGGGCCAGGGCGACGCGCTCGTCCTGCGGGCGGCGGAGGGGTCGGCGGTCGTCGTGGACAGCGGCCCGGAGCCGCGGCTCGTGCGGCGCTGTCTGGACAGCCTCGGGGTGCGGCAGGTGCCGCTGCTGATCCTCACCCACTTCCACGCCGACCACGTGGGCGGGCTGGCCGGCGTGCTGACCGGCCGCGATGTGGGCCGTGTCCTCGTCTCGCCGCTCGACGACCCACCTGAGTCCGCGGATGACGTGCGACGCCGGCTGGCGGCCGCCGGCGTCCCGGTCGCGCTGCCGCGCCCCGGCGACGTGCTCCAGGTGGGGGACCGGCTGAGGTTGGACGTGCTCGCGCCCGGGCGGCTGGTCGAGACGTCGGAGTCCGAGTCGAACAACAGCAGCATCGTCGTCGAGGCCGACGTCGCCGGCGTGAGCGTGCTGCTGACCGGCGACATCGAGCCGTCGGCGCAGCGGTCGCTGCTGCGGTCCGCGCCAGGACTCGACGTCGACGTGCTCAAGGTGGCCCATCACGGTTCGCCGCACCAGGAGGCCGAACTGCTGACCGGCGTCGACGCGCGGCTGGCGCTGATCAGCGTCGGCGAGAACACCTACGGCCACCCGTCGGAGCGGGTGCTGGACGCGCTGCGCGAGAGCGGCGTCCGGGTGTATCGCACCGACGAGCACGGCAGCATCGCCGTCGTACGCACCGGCGGCGGGGACCTCGGCGTCGTGACCGGCGGACCACGCGCCGGACCGGCGCGGCGGCGATCGGTGCGTGGGCGGCGATCGGTCCCGTGGCGATCGGTGCCGTTGCGATCGGTACACGGACGGCGACGTTGTCGGCGGGACGTGTCATGCTGTGGGGCGATATGGCTGCGCTATCGACAGACCCCCTCGTCCCGGTCACGCTCGTCTTCGGACCGGAGACGCTGCTGGCAGAACGCGCCGCGGGCGCCGTCGTCCGGGCAGCGCGGGCCGCCGACCCGGACGCCGACGTGTCGCAGGTGGCCGGTTCCGGGCTGACCGCCGGCTCCCTGGCCGAACACGTCAGCCCCTCGCTGTTCGCCACTCGCCGCGTGCTGCTGGTCAACGACGTCCAGGACGTCGCTGAATCGGTCGGCGACGCGCTGGTGGGTTACGTCACGACGCCCATCGAGGAGATCCACGTGGTGCTGCTGCACCCCGGCGGGATCAAGGGGAAGAAGCTGCTCACGGCGTTGCGCAAGGCCGGCGTCCACGAGGTCCCGGCCGAGCGGCTGACCCGGCCCGACGACCAGGTCTCGTTCGTGCGGGCCGAGGTCCGCCGCAACGGCGGCCGCATCGACGAGGCCGCCGCGCGGCAGTTGGTCGAGTCCGTCGGCGGTGACCTTCGCGGGCTGGCGTCCGCTGCCGGTCAGCTGGCGGTCGACGCGCCTGACGGTCAGGTGACCGGTCAGGTGGTCGCCATGTACTTCGAGGGCCGCGCCGAGGTGAAGGGCTGGGTCGTAGCCGACCGAGCCGTCGAGGGCAGGACCGGCGAGGCGGTCGAACAACTGCGGTGGGCGATCGAGACCGGTACCGACCCGGTGCTGGTCACCGGCGCGCTGGCGACCTCGCTCCGGTCGCTGGCCCGGCTGGCCGGTGCACCCCGGGGCATGCGCGACGCCGACGTCGCTCGCGATCTGGGCATTCCGCCGTGGAAGGTGCGGGTGCTGCGGGGTCAGCTGCGCGGATGGTCGCCGGCGGGTCTCGCGCGGGCCATCCGCGCCGTGGCCGACGCCGACCTCGCGGTCAAGGGTGGCGGCAACGACTCGGCTCTTGCGCTGACGACGGCGCTGGTCGCGATCGGCACCGCCCGCACCATCTGACCGCCGTCACGCGGCCTGGTCGAGCGGTGACTCGGTGCGGCGCGTGCGAGCTGACTGTCGGCACGCGGCGTGGTCGGGTGGCGTTCGGTGCGGCGTGTGCGGTCTGACTGTCGGCACGCGGCCTGGTCAGCGTGGTCGAGCGGCGTCAGGCTGCCGAGTGCGGCGACGGGCGTCGGCGCATGACGACGGCGTCGTTCTCCGGCTAGTGGAGAACGACGCCGTCGAGGAGCTGTGCCGGCGACTGACCCGCTGGCGGCCGGCCTGTTGGCTTGGCCGGGTCCGCGGATGGGGTCAGCTCGCCCCGGAGCCGAGTCGAGGTGCGGCGCGCCTCAGAGCGAGGCGGCGCGCTTCGAGATCGACGACTTCCGGTTGGCCGCCTGGTTCTTGTGGATGACGCCCTTGGAGGCGGCCTTGTCGAGCTGCTGGTTGGCGACGCGCGCCAACTCGGTGGCCTTCTCGGCCTCGCCGGCGTCCGCGGCGTCGTTGAACTTGCGGACGGCCGTCTTCAGCGACGACTTCACGGCCTTGTTGCGCAGCCGAGCCTTCTCGTTGGTGAGAATGCGCTTCTTCTGGGACTTGATGTTCGCCACGAACTGATGCCTTTGGTCGGTTCGGATAGGTCGTGAGGGCGTCGGCCTCATCCGGGACCCGCGTCGGTGGGGAAACCGTCGCGGCGGCAAGGAATCGGCCGGGCGCGTCCGCGACCTGGGCCGACGCGCAGCCGCCAACAATACCAGCGGCGGGCCTCACCAGCCAATTCGGCGCCGGTCCGGCGCCCGGGACACAGACCGGCGCCGTGGGCGGGCGCTCGGTGCCAGCCGTAGCGGTCGCTCCGCACCAGCCGCAGCCACTCGAACAGGGCCGGCCGGAGCGGCCGAACAGGGCCGGCCGGAGCGGCCGAACAGGGCCGGCCGGAGCGGCCGAACAGGGCCAGCCGGAGCGGCCGCTCCGCGTCGGCCGGAGCGCCCATCAGCGCCGGCCGTAGTGCTCGTTCAGCGCCATCCGTAGCGGTCGCTCAGCGCGTCGATGACCGCGTCGAACTGGCCGCGGCCGAGGGCGGACGCCTCGCGGCGCATGCCGTCGGGGTGGACGCGGAGGACCCGGCTGATGTCGACCCAGGAGGGACGGTGCTCGCCGTCCCACCGGCCGGTGCCGACGCCGACCCAGTCGCGCTCGCCGTCGTGGTCCTTGCTGGTCAACTGGACGGCCAGCAGCGTGCCCCCGGGCTCGCGCGCGACGATGAGCACGGGCCGGTCCTTGCCGCGGCCGTCGTTCTCCTCGTACGGCACCCAGGTCCACACGATCTCGCCCGGGTCGGGGTCGCCGTCGGTGTCTGGGTTGTAGGACGTGTGGATGGCGCCGACGGAGTGCGCCTCGGTGGTGGCGGTGGCGCCGAACCGGCCGGGCGACTCCTCATCGTCGGCGCCGCGCGGGTCGGCCGGGCGCGAAGGGCGTGAGGACGAGGCCGGCCGGCCGGAGCCGTCGTCGCGGCGGCGCTTCGACGGGGTCAGGAGCGTCCGGACGAGGTCGCGGAGAAGGCTGGCCACGCCCGGCACCCTACCGCCCGCCACCGCGGCCGTCGCGCCGATTCGACCGGCCGAGGCCCTGCGCCGGGTCGCGGGGGAGGGCGGCAGCAGGTTCGGCCCAGACCGCTGGCATCCCCGCGGCCCCCAGACCGCCAGCATCCCGGCGGCCCCTGGCCGCCCGGCATCCCGGCGTTCGTGCGTCACCACCCCGGCATGGGATGATGGACGGCACAGGTCCGGCGCGGGAATCGCCGCCGAGACACCCCACAGCGCCCTGGAAGTACGAGGAGTCTGCGTGCCGCTCGCCGCGAACCCGCCCGTTCCGTCGGCGACCCCGCCGGAGCTGATCCGGAACTTCTGCATCATCGCCCACATCGACCACGGCAAGTCGACGCTGGCGGACCGGATGCTGCAGCTCACGGGCGTCGTCGACGAGCGGTCGATGCGCGCGCAGTACCTCGACCGCATGGACATCGAGCGCGAGCGCGGCATCACCATCAAGAGCCAGGCGGTCCGGCTCCCGTTCACGTCCCAGAGCGACGGCACGACGTATGCGCTCAACCTCATCGACACCCCCGGGCACGTCGACTTCTCCTACGAGGTCAGCCGCAGCCTGGCCGCCTGCGAGGGCGCGATCCTACTGGTCGACGCCGCGCAGGGGATCGAGGCGCAGACGCTCGCCAACCTGTACATGGCCCTGGAGAACGACCTCACCATCATCCCGGTGCTGAACAAGATCGACCTGCCGGCGGCGCAGCCGGAGAAGTACGCCGCGGAGCTGGCCCACCTCATCGGCGGCGACCCCGACGACGTGCTGCGGGTGAGCGGCAAGACCGGCGAGGGCGTGCTCGAGTTGCTCGAACGCGTCGTCGCCGAGGTCCCGGCACCGGTCGGCGACCCGGACGCGCCGGCCCGGGCGATGATCTTCGACAGCGTCTACGACTCCTACCGCGGCGTCGTCACCTACGTCCGCGTCATCGACGGCAAGCTGACGCCGCGCGAGCGCATCCTCATGCTGTCGACCAAGGCCACGCACGAGCTGCTGGAGATCGGCGTCATCTCGCCGGAGATGACGCCCGGCGGCGGTCTCGGCGTCGGCGAGGTCGGCTACCTGATCACCGGCGTGAAGGACGTCCGCCAGTCCAAGGTCGGCGACACCGTCACCGACGCCGCCAAGCCCACGACCACGGCGCTGTCCGGCTACCGCGACCCCAAGCCGATGGTGTTCTCCGGGCTCTACCCGGTCGACGGCTCCGACTATCCGGACCTGCGCGAGGCGCTCGACAAGCTCAAGCTCAACGACGCCGCCCTGGTGTATGAGCCGGAGACGTCGGTGGCGCTGGGCTTCGGTTTCCGCTGCGGCTTCCTCGGCCTGCTGCACCTCGAGATCGTCCGCGAGCGGCTGGAGCGCGAGTCGGGCCTCGACCTCATCTCGACGGCGCCGAACGTCGTCTACCAGGTCACGATGGAAGACGGCACCGAGCACATCGTGACCAACCCCAGCGAGTTCCCGTCCGGCAAGATCGCGTCGGTGCGCGAGCCGGTGGTCCGCGCCACGCTGCTGGCTCCCAGCGAGTTCGTCGGCACGATCATGGAGCTGTGCCAGGCCCGCCGCGGCACGCTGCTGGGCATGGACTACCTGTCCGAGGACCGCGTCGAGCTGCGCTACACCATGCCGCTGGCCGAGATCGTGTTCGACTTCTTCGACGCGCTCAAGTCGCGCACCCGCGGCTACGCCAGCCTCGACTACGAGCCCACCGGCGACCAGGAGGCCGACCTCGTCAAGGTCGACATCCTGCTGCACGGCGACCCGGTCGACGCGTTCAGCGCCATCGTCCACAAGGACAAGGCGTACGCGTACGGCGTCGCGATGGCGGGCAAGCTCAAGGAGCTGATCCCGCGGCAGCAGTTCGAGGTGCCGATCCAGGCCGCCATCGGCGCCCGCGTCATCGCCCGCGAGAACATCCGCGCCATCCGCAAGGACGTCCTGGCCAAGTGCTACGGCGGCGACATCACGCGGAAGCGGAAGCTGCTGGAGAAGCAGAAGGAGGGCAAGAAGCGGATGAAGATGGTCGGCCGGGTCGAGGTGCCGCAGGAGGCCTTCATCGCCGCCCTCTCCTCCGACGGCGGCGGCTCCTCGAGCTAGCCGACCGGCGGCCCGGGCGGGAAGCCCAGGTGTGCCAGCGCCTGCCGCAGCACGACGCCGTGCCCGCCGAGCATCTCCTTCTGCAGGCCGTCGTCGGCGGCCTCGGCGGGCGACAGCCAGATCAGGTCCAGCGCGTCCTGACGGGGCGCGCAGTCGCCGCTCACGGGGATGACGAACGCCAGCGCGACAGCGTGCTGGCGCGGGTCGTGGTACGGCGTGACGCCGGGCGTGGGCAGGTACTCGGCGACAGTGAACGGTGACGGCGACACCGGGATGCGCGGCAGCGCCAGCGGGCCGAGGTCCTTCTCGATGTGCCGGAGCAGCGCGTCGCGGATGCGCTCGTGGAACAGCACCCGGCCGGCCACCAGCTCGCGCCGGATCTGGCCCTCCGGGGTGGACCGCAGCAGCAGCCCGACCGACGTCGCGACGCCGGTGTCGTCGACCCGTACGGGAACCGCGTTGACGTAGAGGATCGGGAGCCGACGACGCGCGATGGCCAGATCGTCGGGGGTGAGCCAGTTCTCGTGGGAGTCGACGGCGGTGTTCATGGGACTGTTCTACACAGTGCCGGTCACGTCCGGTTGAGGAACCCGATCACCGTCGCCGTCCACCAGGCGAGTTGTGACGTCGACGCCATGAGCAACCCGGCCCGCAGCAGCCGCCGCGACGGCGCCGTCCGGGCCGCCAGGCGCCGGCTCACGGCCAGCGCCAGCACGCCGACGACACCGGCGACGCCGACCGCGCCGAGCTTCACCAGCGTGAGCACCGACCCGAAGTCCGGCGACAGCAGCATCCCGGACAACATGAGCCCGCTCATCCCCAGCCAGATCGGCACGCCCAGCGCGCCCGCCGTCGTCACGACGTCGCGCAGCGTTGCCTTGCCCGTCTGCCAGCGCAGCCCGAACCAGTCCACCGCGAGCACGCTGCCCAGCCCGAGCACCACGCAGGCCAGGTGCATGAACTGCGCGACCCGGTGCACGGCCGGCGCCGGCTCGACCAGCAGGCTGCCGAGCACGACGGCGGCCAGCACGAACAGCGTCGAGAACGCCAGCGCGACCTCGGCCTTGGTGACGATCGGCTCGCGCTCCGGCTTGGCCACCACCGCCGGCAACGGCCCCTTGGGACCGGCGCCGGCGGTGGCGGGCAGCGTCAGCGCGACGCCGTCACTCGCAGGCCGGCGCCGCAGCAAGGAGATCGCGCGCATCGTTGAAGACGCCGATGTATCCCGGCGCCGCCTCCCAGGCGGCCACCCAGAGGTCCTGGGCCGCCTGCGCGGTCATCTCGCCGTCGGCATGGGCGGCCATCGCGTTGAGGTGCCCGGACCAGCCCTGCATGCCGGTCGTCGCCGCGGCGACGGCGGCCGTCGTCGCGGTCTCGCGCTCCTGGCAGGCCGTGATCTGAGCGACGACGGTCTCCGGCGGGTCCTCGATCGTGGCGAGGCCGTCGCAGGCGGGCAGCGCCTCGTACGCCTCCAGGGCGGCGTTGGCCTGGTTGACGTCCTCGGGACCCGCGAGACGGGTCCGCTTCCAGATGGCCTTCATGTCCTCCTGTGCGATCACGCCGTTGAGCATGTCGGTGCGGGCCTGGACGTGCTCGTTCCAGTGACCGATGCCGACCCCCGCGCTCTGAACGTACGCGTCACCGGCCGCCAGCCTCGTCGCGCAGGCGTGTACGGCGTCACGTGCGGCCTGGGCCAGCTCGAACGACCCGGTCGTCGTGTCGCCGCGAGCCACCTCGCCGGCGCTCTCCGCACGTGTGTCCGCGGTCGCGGCGGAACCGGCCGGCTCGTCGCGGGTCAGCGCGTTGTAGCCGGCCCACCCGATCAGTGGCACACCGAGTAGGACTGCGGCGATGACGAAGGGACCCGCGGCGCGTCTCCCCCGTTTACGTTGCCTGGGCACATTCACTCCCTCCCAATCCGGAGGCATTTTTCCATATAACCGTGATCAAATACATAGTCAGTCTTATTGACGGAGAATACGGACATATCGATCTTGTGAACTGGGGATTCTCACGTCCAGCCGGGCCCTGGCCCGAGGATTTCCGGAGCGACGCCGCGCGCCCTTCCGGCCCGGCTCGCCCATTGCGGCAATCCGTGAATGCGGATGTGACGAATCGTGAAGACGGGTGGAAAGCGGACGCTGGAATTCACCGTCCGGACACGTCGGCGTTGCCTCGGCGCTCATCCGGGCCGCCAGAGTGACGGCCGTGCGCATCCTTCAGGCTGCCAACTTCGTCGCGCCGCACTCCGGCGGGATCCGCACGATGATGCGGCACCTCGCCGACGGATACGCCGCCGCCGGGCACGAGGTGGTGGCTGTCGTGCCGGGGGAGCGCAACGCGACCCGGGCCACGGAGTACGGCCGGATCATCGAGATCGCGGCGCCGCTGATCCCGTCCACCGGCGGTTACCGGATGATCACCAAGTGGCGCATCGTCGAGGACCTGCTCGCGGTCGTCGCGCCGGACCGGGTCGAGGTCTCCGACCGGATGACGCTGGCCCGGATCGGGCAGTGGGCCGCCCGCCGCAAGGTCCCGTCCGTCGTCTTCTCCCACGAGCGCCTCGACGCGCTGCTGCAGTTCCACCTCGGCCGCGCGCTGCCCACCCGGCAGCTGGCCGACCGCTGGAACCGCAAGCTGGCCACGTCGTTCGGCACCGTCGTCTGCACGACGCAGTGGGCCGCCGAGGAGTTCGTCCGGCTGGGCGTGGACAACCTCGCGCACGTGCCGCTCGGCATCGACCTCGAGACGTTCCACCCGCGACGGCGGGACCTGCGGCTGCGCGCGGAGCTGGCCCGCGGCGCCGACGTGCTGATCGTCACCGCCGTGCGGCTGTCGCCGGAGAAGCGGCCGGACCTACTGGTCCCCATGGTCGACGAGCTGGTGCGACGGGGCGCGAGCGTGCGGATGGTGGTCTGCGGCGACGGGTCGGTCCGCGACATGGTCGCCGAGCAGGCCGAGGGCAAGCCCGTCACGATGGCCGGCTTCGTCACCGACCGCTCGCACCTGGCCGCCGTGCTGGCCAGCGCGGACGTCGTCGTGGCGCCGGGGCCGTACGAGACGTTCGGGCTGGCCGCGCTGGAGGCGATGGCCAGTGGCACCCCGGTCGTCGCCAGCGACCGCGGCGCGCTGCCGGAGCTGGTGGTCGGCGGCTCCGGGCGGACCGCTGCGCCGGACCCCGCGGCGATGGCCGAGGCCGTGCTGGAGGTGGTGGCGGACGGGCCGGCGGCGAGGCGGGCGGCGCGCCGCCGGGCCCAGGATTTCTCCTGGTCGGATACGGTTGAGGGGATGCTTGCGGTGCACGGTTTGGAAAGCCGGGCGCCGCGGAGACTGTCGCTGGAAGCTACCAGGTCGTAACCTTCCTCCACCTGGTCGTTTCCGGCCGGTCCCGTCAAGGGCGATTGGGAGGAACCACGCATGAGCCTCGGCACCACTGACCAGGCGGATCTCGTCGCGGTGCGGCCGGCGTCGGTCGGCAGGATGTTCCTGGATCGGGTCGAGGCCACGCCCAGCCGCGAGGCCTACCGCTACCCGAGCGGATCCGGCTGGTCGTCGCTGACCTGGGACGAGACGAAGGACCGCGTGTGGGTGTTCGCCGCGGGCCTGCTCGACCTCGGCATCGAGCACGAGCAGCGGGTCGCCATCGCGTCGTCCACCCGCATCGAGTGGATCCTCGCCGACCTCGCCATCAACGTCATCGGCGCGGCCACCACCACCGTCTACCCGACGACCACGCCCGAGGACGTCGCCTACATCCTCAGCGACTCCGACACCCGCGTCGTGTTCGCCGAGAACGCCGAGCAGGTCGCCAAGGTGCTCGACCACCGGGCGGAGCTGCCGTCGCTCACGCGCATCGTCGTGTTCGACGATGCGGGCGTCGACCGCAACGACGGGTTCGTGGTGAGCCTCGCCGAACTGGACGAGCGCGGCCGCGCGCTGCTGGCCGAACGGCCCGGCGCCGTCGACGACGCGCTCGCCGGCGTCGGCCCCGAGACGCTGGCCACGCTCATCTACACCTCCGGCACCACCGGGCGGCCCAAGGGCGTCCGGCTGGTCAACGACAACTGGGTCTACGAGGGCGTCGCGATCGACGTGTTCAAGATCCTCTCCGTCGACGACGTCCAGTACCTGTGGCTGCCGCTGTCGCACTCGTTCGGCAAGGCGCTCGAGGCCATCCAGCTGCGCATCGGCTTCACGACCGCCGTCGACGGCAACCTCGACAACATCGTCGAGGGCCTGGGCGCGGTGAAGCCGACGTTCATGGCCGGCGCGCCGCGCATCTTCGAGAAGGTCCGCGCCCGCGTCATCACCGGCGTCGACAACGAGGGCGGCCCGAAGGCGAAGATCTTCGCCTGGGCGTTCGGGGTCGGCGCGAAGGTGTCCGAGCTGCGCCAGGCCGGCAAGGAGCCGACCGGGCTGCTGAAGTTCCAGTACGGTCTCGCCGACCGGCTGGTGTTCAGCAAGATCAAGGCCCGGCTGGGCGGCAACATCCGGTTCTTCGTCAGCGGCGCGGCGGCGCTGTCCCGCGACGTCGCCGAGTGGTTCCACGCGGCCGGCATGCTCATCCTCGAGGGCTACGGCCTCACCGAGACCAGCGCCGCCACGTTCGTCAACATGCCGTACGACTGCCGCTTCGGCACCGTCGGCCCGCCGGCGCCCGGCACCGAGGTCAAGATCGCCGCCGACGGCGAGATCCTGCTCAAGGGCCCGGGCATCATGCGCGGCTATCACAAGCTGCCCGACGTCACCGCCGAGGTGCTCGACGCCGACGGCTGGTTCGCCACCGGCGACATCGGCGAGGTCGCCGACGGCTACCTGCGCGTCACCGACCGCAAGAAGGACCTCATCAAGACCTCCGGCGGCAAGTACGTCGCGCCGCAGGAGATCGAGATCATCTTCAAGGCGGTCAGCCCGCACGCGAGCCAGATCGTCGTGCACGGCGACGGCCGCAACTACTGCGTCGCGCTCATCACGCTCGACCCCGAGGCGATCGCCGACTGGGCCGAGCACCACGAGCTCGGCGGCCGCTCCTACGAGGAGCTCACCCGGGCGCCGGAGGTGCGTGCGCTGGTCCAGAGCCAGGTCGACCAGCTCAACGCCCGGCTGGAGCGGTGGGAGACGATCAAGAAGTTCGAGATCCTGCCGGCCGACATGAGCGTCGAGGGCGGCGACATCACGCCCAGCCTCAAGGTGAAGCGCAAGGCGGTCGAGAAGAAGTACATGGACGTCCTCGACAGCATGTACGACTGACGGTTCGTCTTTCCGGCCGCCGGGCGGGGACAATGGGACGTGCCCTCCACCCTGCCCGACGGCTCGCCCGCGCCCGCTGACGGCTCGCTGCCGGCGGCCGCGCTCGACGGCGTCGGCGCCCGGCCGTTCGGCGTGTACCTGCACGTGCCGTTCTGCACCACCCGGTGCGGATACTGCGACTTCAACACCTACACCGCCGACGAGCTCGGCGCCGCGCCCGGCGCGTCGCGCTCGTCCTGGGCCGACGGCGCGATCGCGGAGCTGCGGCTGGCCCGGCGGGTCCTCGGCTCGGCCGACGTCGCGGTGTCGACGGTGTTCGTGGGCGGCGGGACGCCGACGCTGCTGCCGCCGGCCGACCTCGCCCGGGTGCTGCGGTTCATCGGCGACGAGTTCGGCCTGGTCCCCAGCGCGGAGGTGACAACGGAGGCCAACCCGGAGTCCGTCGACGCGCGATCGCTGGCGCAGCTGCGGGCGGCCGGCTTCACCCGGGTGTCCGTCGGCATGCAGAGCGCCCGGCCGCACGTGCTCGCCGTCCTCGACCGCGTGCACACGCCGGGACGCCCGGCGCAGGTCGTCGCCGAGGCGAAGGCGGCCGGGTTCGAGCACGTCAGCGTCGACCTCATCTACGGCACGCCGGGGGAGTCCGTCGACGACTGGCGGGCCAGCGTCGCGGCCGCGATCGAGGCCGGGCCGGACCACGTCAGCGCCTACGCGCTGATCGTCGAGCCGGGGACCCGGCTGGCCGCGCGGATGAGCCGTGGCGAGCTGCCGCTGCCCGATGACGACGACCAGGCCGACAAGTACCTCGTCGCCGATTCGCTGCTGTCCGACGCCGGGTTCTCCTGGTACGAACTGTCCAACTGGGCCCTGACGCCGAGTGGGCGGTGCGCCCACAACGAGCTGTACTGGACCGGCGCGGACTGGTGGGGCGCCGGCCCGGGCGCGCACAGCCACGTCGGCGGGACCCGCTGGTGGAACGTCAAGCATCCGGCCGTGTGGGCGGCGCGGCTGGCGGCCGGCGAGAGCCCGGCGCACGCCCGCGAGGTGCTCGACGCCGAGACGCGGCGGGTGGAGCGGGTGCTGCTGGAGGTCCGGCTGGCCGCCGGCCTCGACCTCTCCGTCCTCGACGAGTCGGGTCGCAAGGCGGCGGTGGGCGCGGTCGCGGACGGGCTCGCCTCGGCGACGGCCTTCGACGCGGGCCGCCTGGTGCTCACCCGCCGCGGCCGCCTCCTCGCCGACGCCGTCGTCCGGGACCTGCTGCCCTAGAAGTGGGTGGCGCTCAGGTCGTGCCGGGGTCGGTGACGAAGTCGATGAGCTCCTCGACGCGGCCGAGGAAGGCGGGCTCGAGGTCGGTGTAGGTGGTGACCTTGCCGAGGATGTGCTGCCACGCCTCCCACGTCTCGCCGCGCCAGCCGAGGCGGGCCAGGACGCCCTCCTTCCAGGGCTCGCCCTTGGGGACGTCGGGCCAGGCCTTCAGCCCGAGCACCGTAGGACGGACCGCCTGCCAGACGTCGATGTAGGGGTGGCCGACGATCAGGACGTGGGCGGCGTGCGGGCCGCCGCGGACGGCGTCGGCGAGGCGGGTCTCCTTGCTGCCCGCGACGAGGTGGTCGAGCATGACGCCCAGCCGCCGGCCGGTGTCCGGCGCGAAGTCGGCGACGACGGCGGCGAGGTCGTCGGCGCCGCCGAGCTCCTCGACGACGACGCCCTCGACCCGCAGGTCGTGGCCCCACACCTTCTCGACCAGCTCGGCGTCGTGCTTGCCCTCGACGTAGATGCGGCTCTCGCGCGCCGTGCGGGCCTTGTGGTCCAGCACGGCGACCGAGCCGGACGCGGACACCATGCGGCCCGGCGCCGCGGCCGGCGCCGTCGGCCGCACCAGCTCGACCGGCTTGCCGTCGATCCAGAACCCGGGGCCGAGCGGGAACGCGCGCCGCTTGCCGTGCCGGTCCTCCAGGATCACGCCGTGCTTGTCGACCTCGACGACGGCGCCGACGAACCCCGTCTGCACGTCCTCGACGACGAGCCCCGGCTCGGCCGCCTCCTTGGTGCTGACCGGGCGCTTCGGGTGCGGCGAGTTCGTGAGGACGTCGCGGCCGTAACGGTCGTTGAAGGGGCTCACGTCCGGTGACGCTAGCCGCTCGCCAGCCGCTCGGGCGGTAACGACACGTACCGGACATGGCAGGGGCCCCGCCGGTTCCGGCGGGGCCCCAGTCTTGTGCTCGGCGTGGACGCTACGGTCAGTGGATCATGACCGGCGCGGCCTCGCCCTCGCCGTCGAGCTCGTCGAACGCCGCCTCCTCGGTGTCCGGCGTCGCGTTCACGAGAGCGAACGCGATGGCCGCGGCCGCGACCAGGATGCCCACGGCCCACCAGATGGCCGTGGTGTAGCCGTCGACCATGCCCTGAAGCTGCACGACCTCGGGCGGCGTGGAGCCGCCGATGTGTGCGGTGATGTAGGCGGTGGTGGCGCTGGCCGCGATGGTGTTCAGCAACGCCGTGCCGATGGCGCCGCCGACCTGCTGCGACGTGTTGATCATCGCCGACGCGATGCCCGCGTCACGCGGCTCGACGCCATACGTCGACAGGCTCATCGCCGGCATGAACGTGGTGCCGAGGCCGATGCCCAGCAGGATCTGGGCCGGCAACAGCAGCGCGACGTACGAGCTGTCGACCTCCATCTGGGTCAGCATCAGCATGCCGACCGCGGCGAGCAGCAGACCGGGCGTCATGAGGTAGCGCGCCGGGACGCGCGTCATCAGCCGGGTACCGATCTGGGTGGAGCCGATGATCATGCCGGCGACCATCGGCAGGAACGCGACGCCGCTGCGGATCGGGCTGTATCCCTTGACGGCCTGCATGTAGAACGTCAGGAACAGGAACAGGCCGAACATCGCGATGATCGCCAGGCCGAGGGAGAGGTAGACGCCACCGCGGTTGCGCTCGAGGACGACCCGCAGCGGCAGCAGCGGCGCCTTGACCTTCCGCTCCACCAGGACGAAGGCGACCAGCAGGACGCCCGTGAGGACGAACATCGAGACGGTGCCAGCCTCGCTCCAGCCCTCGGACTCGGCGCGGGTGAAGCCGTAGACCAGCGCGACCAGTCCGAACGTGCCCAGCAGCGTGCCCGGGATGTCGAGCGGCGAACGGTTGCGGGTGCCTTCGGGCTCGCGCACCTGGGCGAGAGTGCCGATGTAGGCGACCGCCGCGATGGGGAGGTTGACGAAGAACACCCAGCGCCAGTCGAGGTACTCGGTGAGCGCGCCGCCGAGGATGAGGCCGAGGGCCGCACCGCCACCGGCGATGGCGCCGAAGATGCCGAATGCCTTGGCGCGCTCCTTGCCGTCGGTGAACATGACGGCCAGCAGCGAGAGCGCCGCTGGCGCCATCAACGCTCCGAAGGCGCCCTGCAGGGCGCGCGACGCGTACAGCATGAGCTCGTTCACCGCGGCGCCACCGATCGCCGAGGCGCCGGCGAAGCCGACCAGGCCGACCAGGAACGTGTTCTTGCGCCCCCACATGTCGGCGATGCGGCCGCCCAGCAGCAGCAGTCCGCCGAACGCCAGGGCGTAGGCGGTGATGGCCCACTGCCGGTTGGCGTCGGAGATGTCGAGGTCGGTCTGGATCGACGGGAGCGCGATGTTCACGATCGTGCCGTCGACGACGATCATGAGTTGCGCTATGGAGATGAAGGCGAGTGCCTTCCACCGCCTGGGATCAGGCAGATGCGTTTCAGGCATGACGGAGTCCAATCAATGTCGAGCAGTCATAGTCAGGACGAGCGGACCGGTGGTTCTGTGACGCGGCGATCAGATCCGGTCGGGCTCGAAGTCTTCGAAGGTCACGGCCGTCCCGCTCAGCTCCGAGCGGGCAGGGGCGCGCAGGCCGTCGAGGAAGAGCTGGAGGTGCCGGTGCATGTAGCGCTCGACGTGCGCACAGGCGGTGCCGGCGAGCGGACGGGTCAGCTGGGTGATCGCGACCATGAGATCACCGATGCCGACGTCGGGACGGAGCTGGCCGGACTCGCGCGCGTTGTCCATCAGCCGGGTGACGGCCGCCTCCAGCCGGACCCGGGCGTCGACCACGTTCGCGTCGTTCTTGTCGAAGCCGTCGTACAGCAATGAGCACAGTGCGCCGACCCGCTCGTCAGCGGCCCGGTGCACGAACCGTCGCAGCGCCTCGAACGCGTCGGGCTCCTCGGCGAGTGCCGAGTCGGCCTGCTCGGTGATCCGGGCCAGCGAGTACGACGCGACGACGTGGACGAGTTCGTTCCGGTCGGCGAAGTGCCGGTAGAGCGTGGCGTTGCCCACGCCCGCGCGGTGCGCGATGGCGTCGAGTGGCACGGACGGGCCGTGCTCGACGAACGCCTCGCGGGCCGCGGCGATGATCCGCTCACGGTTGCGGGTGGCGTCGACGCGTGCCGGCTGTGCCTTGCGCTCGGCTGTCGCCATGCCGCCCATGATCCCCCCTTCGGGTCGTCGGTGAAACGGAGATCTTTTCCCCGTTTCCCGAACCGGGGACTGGCTCCCCGGTTCAGTGTGACGTGAGCTAAACGGGGATCGCATCCCCGGATATTTCCCGTCTCGGATGTGACCTGTGTCACACGGCCGATGTCCGGACTCCCGGCCCACTCAGCAACCTACGCGCCGGCACTGACAAGGTCGGCAATCCGGCCCGACCTGCGGAGAAAGACGGAAGGGGCGGAACCACGTAGAATTGGCACTTGCAACGGTCGAGTGCCAGCAGAAGTCGGGAGGTGTCCGGTTGTCCGTCGATGACCGCAAGCTCGACGTCCTGAGGGCCATCGTCGAGGACTACGTCGCCACGCAGGAGCCGGTGGGGTCGAAGGCCCTGGTCGACCGGCATCACCTGGGTGTGTCGCCCGCGACCATCCGCAACGACATGGCGGCGCTGGAGGACGAGGGCTACATCGCCCAGCCGCACACCAGCGCCGGCCGGGTGCCCACCGACAAGGGGTACCGGCTGTTCGTCGACCGGCTGTCGACGGTGAAGCCGCTGTCCGCCGCGGAGAAGCGGGCCATCCAGACCTTCCTCGACGGCGCGCTCGACCTCGACGACGTCGTGTCCCGGACGGTGCGGCTGCTGGCGCAGCTGACCCGGCAGGCGGCCGTCGTGCAGTACCCGTCGCTGAGCCGGTCGACGGTGCGCCACGTCGAGCTGGTCATGCTGGCGCCGACCCGGGTCCTCGTCGTGCTCATCACCGACACCGGCCGGGTCGAGCAGCGCGTCGTCGACCTGCCCGCCGACGCCGACGACGCGCTGGTCGGCGAGCTGCGGGCGCGCATCAACGCGCTCGCCGTCGGGCAGGACTTCGCCGCCGTCGAGGCCCGGGTGACCGAGCTCACCGAGCGGTTCGGCCCCGAGGACCGCGCCGCCGTCGCCGCCGTCACCGCCACGCTGCTCAGCACGCTGATCGAGCGGCACGAGGAGCGGGTCGCCGTCGCCGGCACCGGCAACCTGGCCCGCTACGGCCAGGAGTTCGACCGCGAGCTCGAGCCGCTGCTGTCGGCGCTGGAGGAGCACGTCGTGCTGCTCCGGCTGCTCGGCGAGGCGACCAGCCCCACCCCGGTCCGGGTCCGCATCGGCAGCGAGAACGCGCAGACCGGGCTGTCGGCCACGTCCGTCGTCACCTCCGGCTACGGCCCGGGCGAGCTGGCCCTGGCTAGCATGGGAGTGGTCGGGCCGACCCGGATGGACTACCCGGGGACGATCGCGGCCGTCGGCGCCGTTGCTCGATATGTCAGCAAGATTCTCGCCGCTCACTAGGGAAGACACAGGGTGCCCACCACCGACTACTACGAAGTTCTCGGCGTGCCGAAGAACGCCTCCAGCGAGGAGATCAAGAAGGCGTACCGCCGCCTCGCCCGGCAGTTGCACCCCGACGTCAACCCCGACCCCGCGACGCAGGAGCGGTTCAAGGAGGTCGTGACGGCCTACGAGGTCCTCAACGACCCCCGCAAGCGCGAGATGTACGACCTCGGCGGCGACCCGCTGAGCAGCGGTGGCGGCGCCGGCGGCAACTTCGGCGGCGCGTTCTCCTTCACCGACATCATGGACGCGTTCTTCGGCGGGTCGAACGCGCGCGGCCCGCGCAGCCGGGTCCGGCGCGGCCAGGACGCGCTGGTCCAGCTGAAGATCGAGCTGGCCGACGCCGTGTTCGGTGCGACCCGCGAGCTGCAGGTCGACACCGCCGTGGTCTGCGAGGTCTGCCACGGCGAGGGCACCGCGAAGGGCGCCACCCGGGTCACCTGCCCCACCTGCCAGGGCCAGGGCGAGGTCAGCCAGGTGCAGCGGTCCTTCCTCGGCCAGGTCATGACGACCCGCCCGTGCCCGGCCTGCCAGGGCTTCGGCACCATCAACCCGAACCCGTGCGTGGAGTGCTCCGGCGACGGCCGGGTCCGTACTCGCCGCACGCTCACCATCAAGATCCCGGCCGGCGTCGACAACGGCACCCGCATCCAGCTGACCGGCCAGGGCGAGGTCGGTCCCGGCGGCGGCCCGGCCGGCGACCTCTACGTCGAGCTGGCCGTCACCCCGCACCCGGTCTTCAGCCGCAACGGCGACAACCTGCACTGCACGCTGCAGCTGCCGATGACGGCGGCCGCGCTGGGCACCAGCGTCGAACTCGAGACCTTCGACGGCGCCACGACGGTCGAGGTGCGGCCCGGCGTCCAGCACGGCGAGGTGATCAAGCTCGGCGCCCGGGGCGTGCCGAAGCTGCGCGGCACCGGCCGCGGCGACCTGCTCATCCACGTCGAGGTGCAGACGCCGACGAAGCTCGACCCGCGGCAGGAGGAGCTGCTGCGCGAGCTGGCGACGCTGCGCAACGAGGAGCGGGTGCATGGTCCGGGCGGCTCCGGCGGCCACGGCAACTTCTTCACCCGCATCCGCGACGCCTTCAAGGAAGGCCTCAACTGACCGCTCCGGTCTTCCTCGCCGACGCCGCCGCGCTGCGGGCCGCCGACGTCGTCGTCCTCGACGGCGACGAGGGCCGGCACGCGGCCGTGGTCCGGCGGATCGAGGTCGGCGAGACCGTCGAGCTGACCGACGGTGCCGGGCAGCTGGCCCGCTGCCTCGTCGTCGGCGTGTCGAAACAGGGCCTGACCTGCGAGGTCGTCGCACGCGTCGAGGTGCCGGAACCGCGCCCGCGGGTCGTCGTCGCGCAGGCGATCCCCAAGGGCGACCGCGGCGAGACCGCCGTCGAGACGATGACCGAGGTGGGCGTCGACGAGATCCTGCCGTGGTCGGCGCAGCGGTGCATGGTCCGCTGGACGGGGGAGCGAGGCGACAAGGCGCTGCGGCGGTGGCGCTCAACGGCGCGCGAGGCGGCCAAGCAGGCCCGCCGCGCCTGGTTGCCGGTCGTCGGCGACCCGGTCGGCACCCCCGGCCTCGCCGGTCGGGTCGCCGGTGCGGCGCTCGCCGTCGTCCTGCACGAAGAGGCGTCCGAGCCGCTCGGCGCCGTCAACATTCCCGCCGACGGCGACATCCTGCTGGTCGTGGGCCCGGAGGGCGGCCTGGCGCCGGAGGAGCTCGACGCGCTGGCCACTGCCGGCGCCGTCGTCGCCCGGCTCGGCCCGACCGTCCTGCGCACCTCCACCGCCGGCACCGTCGCCGCCGGCATCGTGCTGGCGCGGACGCCGCGCTGGACTACTCGACCGTGAACGTGCGCGAGTCGCTCGTCGGCGGCCGGCCCTCGCCGCCGGAAGGGTCGCTCTCGCTCATCACGATCTCGTAGCTGCCCGGCTCCAGGTCCAGTTCCAGCTCGAACGGGGCGAACGTGCAGCATTCCGTCGTCTCGGTGTGCCCGGAGTCGACCGGCTCGCCGTCGCGGCGCAGCTCCCACAGCACGGTCGCCTCGAACGCGGCCGCCTCGCCGCGGACGGTGACCGGGCTGGTCACCGTCGCATCCTCCGTGGGTTCGAAGAGCACCACGAGTTGCCGCACCTCTAGCGGATCGGCACGCTCGACCGGCTCGCTGAGGTCCACACCGAACACGTCCGTCGCAGGCGCGCCATCGATGGTCACGCGGACTGGCAGCGAGCCGTCCTGACCCGTGGCTGCGGCCGCGGCGGTGGCGGTGTAGACGAGCTGCTGGATGGCGATCTCCGCCTCGGACGGATCGTCGATGGCCGGAGTTCCGCTGAGGTCGACCTCGATCACGTCGTCAGTGATCCTTGCCGAGTCCACCGAGACCCCGGGCTGCCAGAGTGTGCCGTAGTCGGGATCGGCCGGCGGCCCGGACAGCATCGTGTGCACGGCCGTCTGAATGGTGGCCACTGACACGTCGACGGTGACGAACTCGCGTACCAGCCGGGGACCGGCGCCGGAATCCGAGACGTAGTAGACCGGCAGTCCGATGGGCGCCGATGGCGCCGTGGGGGTGTCGCTCGGCGGGGTCGACGGCGGTGCGACCGGCGTCGACGGGGACTCATCGCTCGGCGTCTCACTCGGTGACGTGGAGGTCTCGGACGCGACCGGGGCGCCGCCGTCGCCGTCGTCGAGCAGGATCACGCCGCCGACGATCACGGCCGCGGCCAGAGCCGTCGCCCCGGCCAGTCCCAGCACGAGGGGTCGTCGCCACATCGGCACCACCGCCGTCCTCCTCCTGATCCGGGCCAGGCCGTCCGGGCCCGGCTGCACCCGGTCGGCGGCGCGGTGCAGGGCGTCGTGGAGCCGCTGCTCCTCCGGCGTCCAGTTCTCCGGTGTGCTCACCGCTGCCTCCTCACGACCAGTCCGTCATGGCGGCGCGCAGCCCGGCCAGCCCACGGGAGGCATGGCTCTTGACGGCGCCGTTGCTGATCTTCATCGCGCTGGCGATCTCCGCCTCGGAGTAGCCGCCGTAGTAGCGAAGGACGAGCGCCTCGCGCTGCCGCTCCGGCAGTCCGCGCAGCGCCTCGACGACGGCGTCCGCGGCGGCGTCGCCGACGGCGATCTGCTCGGCGCTGGGCGCGTACCCGGGCGGCTGCTCCGGATGGCGGGCTGCGACGCCGCGGCGGCGCTGCACCGAGCGGCAGCCGTGCACGACCGACGTGCGCAGGTAGCCGGCCGCCGCGGCCGGCTCGCGCAGCCGCCGCCACCGGCCGTGCAGCGCGACGAACGCGTCCTGCACGACCTCCTCGGCGACGGCCTCGTCGCCCAGGAACAACGTGGCCAGCCGGACAAGGCGGACATAGTGCGCCGCGTAGAGGTCCGTGATCGCCTCGTCGGCCTCGGACCCGGTCCTGTCCTGCACCACATACCCCTACTGACGCGCTGCCGGCCGTGCCGGTTTACCGATGCGGCCCCACCGTAGGGGATCGGGCCGGCGATCTTCAGCCGAAACCGGGGTCAGCGGACGTCGTCGCCGGTGACCAGGTCGGGGTTGGCGGCGAGGAAGGTGTCCATGTCGTCCTGGGTGAGCGCGGCCCACAGCTGGTCGGCGCGTTCGCGGTCGTAGACGACGATGCTCTGCGACCCGGCCATCCCGGTGCCGTCGGTGGGCACCGTCAGGAACGTCATGTCGCCGGCGCGCAGGTTCCGCATCGACAGCGCGAGGTCGACCATGCCGAACGCGCTGAGCTCCTCGTCGACCCGGGCGGCCTGGCCGACCGCGCCGGCGACGCCGTTGATCTTGCCCGGGTCGGTCAGCGTTCCGGACGAGATCAGCTCGTTCATCAGCGCGCGGATGAAGTTCTGCTGTCGCTTGACCCGGTCGAAGTCGCCGCCGGGCAGGTCCTTGCGGTCGCGGACGTACTGCAGCGCCTGCTCGCCGTCGAGCGTGTGGGTGCCGGCCGGGAGGACGGTGTCGTCGGCCAGCACGGTGTCCTCGTCGAAGGTCAGCGTGACACCGCCGAGCTCGTCGGTGAGCGCCTCGAACCCGTTCCAGTCGATCAGCGCCAGGTGGTCGACGCGGATGCCGGTGAGCTGCTCGATCGTCTGCACGAACAGCGCCGGCCCGCCGAGGGAGTAGGCGGCGTTGATCTTGTTCTCGCCCTCGCCGGGGATCTCGACGAACGTGTCGCGCGGGATCGAGACCAGGTAGCCGCGGTCCCGGCCCTCCGGGAAGTGCGCCAGCATGATCGTGTCGGTGCGGGCCGCGCCGGGCTGGTAGACGTCGACCTTGTCCGCGCCGTCCAGCCCCCCGAGCAGGAACGTGATGCTGTCGCCGGGCTGCTCGGCCGGCCGCTCGGTCTCGGGGATGTCGAAGGCGTCCGGGATCCGCTCGATGTTCGACGACAGGCGGTTGACGAACCAGAACGCCCCACCGGCCGCCACCAGCAGCAGCGCCAGCAGCGTCACCAGCACGACGACCAGGATGCGGCGGTTGCGCCGGCGGGGCTGCCGGGGCGGCGCGGTCGCGATGGACGAGTCGGGCTGGGGGTCGTCGGCGGGGTTCGACATGGCTCCAGAGGCTACGGTCGGGCGGGGTCTGTCAATGGGCATGACTCGCGGGGCGGCGGACCGGTTGCATCCGGCTGGTGGCCTACCATCCAGCTACCCGAACCATCGGAGGCACGAGTGAGCCAGGACGCGGACTGCCTGTTCTGCCGCATCGCCGCCGGGCAGATCCCGGCCGACGTGGTGCGCGAGACCGAGCACACGGTCGCGTTCCGCGACATCTCGCCGCAGGCGCCCACGCACGTGCTGGTGATACCGCGCGAGCACCACCGCGACGTCGCCGCGCTGGCCGCCGCCGCGCCGGACACGCTGGCCGTACTGGTCCGCGAGGCGGCCGCCGTGGCCGCGGCGGAGGGAATCGAGGCCTACCGGCTGGTGTTCAACACGGGAGAGCAGGCCGGTCAGTCGGTGTTCCACGTGCACGGACACGTGCTCGGCGGACGCGCGATGACCTGGCCGCCGGGCTGAGCCGGCCGGTAATTCGACATGACTTGTCGGCGCTCGCCGGTAGCATTCAATACATCCATTCATCAGCGCGATCGAGACCGGAAGTAGGCGTGACAGGCCCCGCGAGGCCGCCCATGACGAAGACAGAACAGGCCGAACAGCAGGCCGCCCAGCACACGATCGTCGTGCCGACGAGCATCTCCATGGTGAGCCTGCTCGGTTCGGGCGACGAGCTCATCAAGGTCGTCGAGTCGTCCTTCCCGGGCGTCGACATCCACGTGCGCGGCAACCAGATCACGATGACCGGCCGGCCGGGCGACATCGCCGAGGCCGAGGGCGTCATCGACGAGATGGTGGCGGTGCTGCGGACCGGTCAGGGCATGACACCGGAGGCGGTCGAGCGGACCGTGTCGATGCTGCGCGCCCGCACCGGCGAGCGCCCGGCCGAGGTGCTCACCGCCAACATCCTGTCCAATCGGGGCCGCACCATCCGGCCGAAGACGCTGAACCAGAAGCGCTACGTCGACGCCATCGACAAGCACACCGTCATCTTCGGCATCGGCCCGGCGGGTACCGGCAAGACCTACCTCGCCGTCGCCAAGGCCGTGCAGGCGCTGCAGGCCAAGCAGGTCAGCCGCATCCTGCTCACCCGCCCGGCGATCGAGGCGGGCGAGCGGCTGGGCTTCCTGCCCGGCACGCTGTCGGAGAAGATCGACCCGTACCTGCGGCCGCTGTACGACGCGCTGCACGACATGATGGACCCGGCGTCGATCCCGCGGCTGATGACCGAGGGGACGATCGAGGTCGCGCCGCTGGCGTACATGCGCGGGCGCACGCTCAACGACGCGTTCGTCATCCTCGACGAGGCGCAGAACACCTCCGCCGAGCAGATGAAGATGTTCCTCACCCGGCTCGGGTTCGGCTCGAAGATGGTCATCACCGGCGACGTCACCCAGGTCGACCTGCCGGCCGGCACCACCAGCGGGCTGCGCGTCGTCGAGGGCATCCTCGACGGCGTCGACGACGTCCACTTCTGCCGCCTGAGCAGCCGCGACGTCGTCCGGCACCGGCTGGTCGGCGAGATCGTCGAGGCCTACACCCGCTACGACGCCGCGCAGGAGGCGGCAGGGGGCAACGGGCGGTCGCGCGTTCCCGGCCGGCGCCCGTGACCATCGAGGTCAACAACGAGTCCGGGGCCGAGGTCGACGAGAAGACACTGTCCGACCTCGCCCGGTTCGTCCTCGACCACCAGCGCATCCACCCGCTCGCGGAGCTGGCCATCCTGCTGGTCGACACCGAGACGATGGAACAGCTGCACGTGCAGTGGATGGACGAGCCCGGTCCCACCGACGTGCTGTCGTTCCCGATGGACGAGCTGCGGCCCACCCCCGACGACGCCGAGCCCGAGCCCGGCCTGCTCGGCGACGTCGTGCTCTGCCCCGACGTCGCCGCCACCCAGGCGAAGGCCGCCGGTCACAGCACCGAGGACGAGCTGCAGCTGCTGACCGCGCACGGCATCCTCCATCTCCTCGGCTACGATCACGCCGAGCCGGAGGAGGAGAAGGAGATGTTCGGGCTGCAGAAACAGCTGCTGGCCGACTGGCGGAACGCCCGAGGAGGCGGCCGCTGATGTTCGCCTCACCGCTGCCCGCCGCCGCGTTCGCCGCCGGTGACCCCGCCACCACCGCCGGTGGCGCGTCCACCATCTGGCTGCTCGTCTCGGCGGCGGTGCTGGTGGTCGTCGCGATGCTGTTCGCGATGTCCGAGGCGGCGCTGACCAGCATCTCGCGCACACGCGCCGAGGAGCTGGACCGTGCCGGCCGCCGCGGCTCAGCCGCGCTGGTCAGCGTCACGTCCGACCCGGTGCCGGCGCTGAACACGGCGCTGCTGGTGCGCATGGCCTGCGAGGTCGCCGCGGTCGTCATCGTCGCGGTCGTGTGCGAGGAGTACTTCGACCCGTGGTGGCAGACGCTGCTGGTCGCCGCCGGGATCATGGTCGTGGTGTCGTTCGTCGTCATCGGCGTCGCGCCGCGCACGCTGGGGCGTCAGCACGCCGAGGGCGTCGCGCTGGCCTTCGCCGGCCTGTTGCTGGGCCTGACGCGGGTGCTCGGCCCGGTGCCGAAGCTGCTGATCCTGCTGGGCAACGCGCTCACCCCGGGCAAGGGCTTCCGCGAGGGACCGTTCGCGACGGAGGCGGAACTGCGCGAGCTGGTCGACCTCGCCGAGGCCGGCCGGATCATCGAGTCCGGCGAGCGGCAGATGATCCACTCCGTCTTCGAGCTGGGCGACACCGTGGTCCGCGAGGTCATGGTCCCGCGCACCGACGTCGTGTTCATCGAGGCCGGCAAGACGCTGCGGCAATTCCAGTCGCTGGCGCTGCGCAGCGGGTTCAGCCGCATCCCGGCGGTCGGCCCGGGCGGGCTGGACGACATCGTCGGCATCGCCTACGTCAAGGACGTCGCGCGCCGGCTCTACGACAACCGCGACGCCGAGTCCGTCGAGCGGATCCAGTCCGTGCTGCGCCCGGCGTTCTTCGTGCCCGACTCCAAGCCGGCCGACGACCTGCTGCGCGAGATGCAGGCGCAGCGCATCCACGTCGCCGTCGTCGTCGACGAGTACGGCGGCACCGCCGGGCTGGTCACGATCGAGGACATCCTGGAGGAGATCGTCGGCGAGATCACCGACGAGTACGACTCCGACGAGGACGGCGTCGAGCGGCTGGAGGGCGGTGTGGTCCGGGTCAGCTCGCGGCTGCACATCGACGACCTCGGCGAGCTGTTCGGCCTGGAGCTGTCCGACGACGACGTCGACACCGTCGGCGGCCTGATGGCCAAGCAGCTGGGCCGGGTCCCGATCGCCGGCGCCGAGGTCAACGTCGCCGGCCTGCACCTCGTCGCCGAAGGGCCGGCCGGGCGGCGCAACCGGATCGGAACCGTCCGGGTGAGCCGGCTCGTTCAGGTCACCGACACCGAGCCGCACGAGGAGCACGCGTGAGCGATCCGCTCGACCCCGAGGACGCCAAGATCCTGACGCTGGCCCGGTCCGCCCGGGCCCGCACCGGCGCGCCCAGCGGCGCGGCCGTCCGCGACGCCGACGGCCGCACCTACGCCGCGGCCGACGTGGCGCTGCCGTCGCTGCGCCTGAGCGCGCTGCAACTGGCCGTCGCATCGGCGGTGTCCAGCGGGGCGACGGGACTAGAAGCGGCCGCTGTGGTCACGTCGGCCGACCCGGCCGGCGTCGACGTCGTGGTGGTGTCGGAGCTCGGCGGACCGGGTATACCCGTCTACGTCGCCGGTCCCGACGGCACACCGGTTACGGCGCTGCGTTCATAGCCATCGGCACCTGAGTGCGCTAACGTGCGGCCGTTCTACCTCCGAGGCGACCGACCGAAAGACGGAGATACGAATGAACTTCTGCAGCAACTGCGGGGCGCCGGCGACCGGCTCGGCCTACTGCGGCAACTGCGGCGCGCCCATGGCGGCGACCGCGGCCACCGCGGGGGCGGGCCGGCAGGCGACGCCCGGTGGCGCGCCCGCGCCGGGCGGCGGCCCGGCCACGCCGGGTGACGCCGCCCCGGCGCGCAACCCGTTCGCCGACATCCCGGCACTGGACTATGCGCGCGACATCGTCGCGCTGGTGCTCCTGCTCGTCTCGTTCGGGATGCCGTGGGATCTCTTCGACACGGTCACCGGCAAGGTCTACGTCATCCTCGTGACGCTGCTCTCCGTGATCTCGCTGTCGCTGCCCTACCTCAAGCGCGCCGGCGTGCTGCCGGCGTCGTGGGGGACGGCGGAGCTGCGGCTGGCCCGGCTGGCCGCCAACGCCCCGTACGTCGTGGTCGTGCTGATCACGTTGGTGCTCGGCTACATCGGCGATAACAACGGCGACGGTGTCGGCGTGGGCATCGCATTCGGCCTGGCCGGAGCGCTGCTGGCGGCGCAGGGCCGCGAGACCGAGCAGTCACCGTCCGGCGACGGGTCGCTGTGGCGGTGGATCACGCTGGGCATCGGCGGGCTGTTCGCGCTGCTGACGGTCGTCAGCGTCGTCACGTTCCTCACCGACGCCGCCGAGGGCCTCGGCTGGGAGTTCGTCACGCTCATCATCGTCACGATGCTGCTGGCGCTGGGGCTGGCCGCCGTCCCGCTGTGGGGCGTGTACCGCGGCGACGCCGCCTGGCGCGACGTGCTGCTGCTGGTCGGCGTCGTGGCGCTGTTCGTCGGCGTGTGGCAGCTCGGGGCCGACCTCACCATGGAGGACGCCTGGAGCCTCAGCGTCTTCGGGCCGCGGCTGATCCTCGTCCCGGCGCTCGCCGTCGCCGCGGCGGCGCCCGGCCTGCGCTCGCACTACCGGCAGGCGTCCGGCGCGGCGCACTGGTCCGCCGTCGGCGCCCGGATGCTGGAGCTGGCCATGCTGGTGGCCGCCGCCGGGGTCGTCATCTACGTCCTGAGGATCATCGGCTTCGAGGATGGCCGCGGCACCGCGATCGTCGTGCTCGTGCTGCTGCTGATCCTGGCGCTGGCAGGGCTGGTCGGCCGCAACGCGCTGGTCCGCGACCCCAACGCCGGCCGGGCCGTCGCGGTGGCCGTCGGTGGCGTGTTCATCCTGCTGGGCATCGTGATCGCGGCCATCCTCGGCGCCTCCGACGAGGTGTTCGTGCTCGAGTACGACGCGACGATCATCAGCGTGCTGTGGTGGTTCGGCGTGGCGCTGTTCGTGGTGCTGACGGCGCCGCCGTCGGTGCGCGCCGAGTACGGCCCGATCGGCGCCAGCCAGCTCAGCCTCAGCAGCGTGCTACCGGGCAACGGCCCGTCCACCGCGACGGCCGACCGCCCGGCTCCGGCCAGCACCGGTGTGGCGACCGGCACCGGGGTTGCTGCCGGGGCCGCGGCCGCGGCGACCGGTGCGGCCGCGACCCGCCCCGCGGAGTCGAGGACCGAGGCGACGACGCCGGCGGACGAGGCGAAGACGGAGGTGGCGGCCCGGGCGGCCGACGCCGAGGCTCGGGCCGCGGACGCCGAGGCTCGGGCTGCGGACGCCGAGGTGAAGGCCGACGACGCCAAGGCCGATGCGGCCAAGGCCGACGCCGTGGCCGCGGACCGGGCGGCCGAGGCGTCCGAGGCGGCGAAGACGGACGACGACGTGCCGGCCAGCCCGCAGGTCCCGGCCGACGCCCATCCGGAAAGCCTGCTCGGCGAGGCCCGGCCCGGCCCCGTCAGCGGCCTGGCCGTGGGCGGTCCGACCGCCGACGACACCGAGACGCGCGTCGACCAGCCGGCCGTCGAGCCAGCTGTTGAGCCGGCCACCCGGGTCGACCAGCCGGCCGTCGCGCCGGGGTCCGGGTTCGACGCCCGCACGGCGCTGGACCCGAACACGTCGCTGCAGACGCTGGCCGACATCGCGGCCCAGGAGCCGGGACTGCGCAAGTACGTCGCCGCCAACCCGTCGACGTACCCCGAGCTGCTGACCTGGCTGAGCCAGCTCGGCGACCCGGAGATCGACGAGGCCCTGCGCCGCCGCGGCGGTCGCTGAGCACACACACGCCGACGCCGGCCGGGGTTCGTCCCCGGCCGGCGTCGTTTGCGTTCGGGTGCCCGCCTTGGCACGCCGTCGCGCTCCACGAACCGGGACAAATCGGGCGCTCCAGGTCGCCGCCGGCGTGCCAAGCGGCGGCGGGTGGCTGTGGGCGGGCGGGTCGCGGCGGGCGGCTTGCGTGACGATGGTGCGGCCGGCGTCGTTGTGACCGGGCGCCTGCCTTGGCACGTCGTCGCGCTCCACGAATAAGGGCAATCGGGCGCGCCAGGTCGCGGCTGGCGTGCCAAGGGGGCGGCTTGCGTACTTGAGCGGCGGCGGCGGGCAGGTGGCAGCCGGCGCGCCAAGGCTGCGAC
>NZ_POTW01000088.1 GCF_003236295.1 Jiangella anatolica | reverse complement strand
TCCCACGACACCCGCCCGTGCCGCCACTCGTCCAGCGCCGCCTGCATGGCCTCCCAGGCGGGAGCGGGCGGCAGCCCGTAGCTCGCGGTGTTGAGCCAACCCGGCTCGGGGGAGAAGAGGTCACGCGCCTCGGTCAGGTCCATTCGGCCATCGTGCCAGCGTGGCGCGGCCGGACCACAGGGCGGCCCGCCGGTACAGTGCATGCGTGGAGGACATCGACAGGAAGATCGTGGCACTGCTGATGCGGGACGGCCGGATGAGCTACACCGATCTCGGCAAGTCGACCGGCCTGTCCACGTCGGCCGTGCACCAGCGGGTCCGCCGGCTCGAGGAGCGCGGCGTGATCCGCGGCTATTCGGCCGTCGTCGACCACGAGGCGGTCGGGCTGCCGCTGACGGCGTTCATCTCCATCAAGCCGATCGATCCGAGCGAACCGGACGACTCCCCGGAACGGCTGTCCGGCATCCAGGAGATCGAGGCCTGCTATTCCGTCGCCGGCGACGAGAACTACATCCTCAAGGTGCGGGTCGGCCGGCCGGCCGACCTGGAGGACCTGCTGGCCCGGATCCGCTCGTCGGCGAACGTGTCGACGCGCACGACGATCGTGCTGTCGACGGCGTACGAGAACCGGCCGATGACGGCCTGACGGCAAAGAAAGTGGGCCGGAATACCGCGCGAGCCCACACGGCATTCCGGCCCTTTTTGCCCCCCTTGCCGCCGGAGCGTCCTCCGGTGGCCGATACGTCTCGAGATTAGCCCCAGCCGCTCCGGCCCGCATCCCGAGAATTGGCGTCCTGCCTGGTCAGAGCCGTCGATTGTGACAATGCGTGACGCTGGCCGCTTGGCCCTCCCGGACGCATGGTGACGGTGCGTGACGCACTGTGACCGGGATCACGTTTAGCCGAACGCGTTCTGCCCCGTGAGCGCCTGGCCGATCACGAGCTGGTGCACCTCGCTGGTGCCCTCGTACGTCAGCACCGACTCCAGGTTGTTGGCGTGGCGCAGCACCGGGTACTCCAGCGTGATGCCGTTGGCGCCGAGGATCGTGCGGCACTCGCGGGCGATCGCCAGCGCCTCCCGGACGTTGTTCAGCTTGCCGAGGCTCACCTGCTCCGGCCGCAGCGTGCCGTCGTCCTTCAACCGGCCCAGGTGCAGCGCCAGGAGGTAGCCCTTCTGCAGCTCCAGCGCCATGTCGGCGAGCTTGGCCTGGGTGAGCTGGAACGCCGCCAGCGGCTTGTCGAACACCTCGCGCGTCGTCGCGTAGTCGATGGCGGACGCCAGGCAGTCGCGGGCCGCGCCCAGGGCGCCGAACACGATGCCGAACCGGGCCTCGTTCAGGCACGACAGCGGCCCGCGCAGGCTCGACACCTCCGGCAGGACGGCCGACGACGGCAGCCGGACGCCCTCCAGCACCAGCTCGCTCGTCACCGACGCACGCAGCGACAGCTTCTTGCCGATCTTCGGCGCGGAGAACCCGGGCGTCCCCGCCGGGACGAGGAAACCGCGCACCTTTGTGTCATCACAGCGGGCCCACACGACGGCGACGTCGGCGACGGAGCCGTTGGTGATCCACATCTTGGTCCCGTCGAGCACCCAGTCGTCGCCGTCGCGGCGGGCACGGGTGCGCATGCCGGCCGGGTTGGAGCCGAAGTCGGGCTCCGTCAGCCCGAAGCAGCCGATCAGCTCGCCGGCCGCCATCCTGGGCAGCCACTGCTGCTTCTGCTCCTCGGACCCGAACTTCCAGATCGCGAACATCGCCAGCGACCCCTGCACGGACACCAGCGACCGGACGCCGGAGTCGCCGGCCTCCAGCTCCATGCAGGCCAGGCCGTAGGAGACGGCGTTCGTGCCGGCGCAGCCGTAGCCGGTGAGGTGCATGCCGAGCAGCCCCAGCTTGCCGGCCTCCAGCGCCAGTTCGCGGACGGCCGACGTGGAGAGGCCGGACTCGTACCAGTCCGCGATCGACGGGCGGACGCGGTCGTCGACGAAGTGGGCGACCGCGTCGCGCAGGTCGCGCTCCTCCTCGCTGAGCAGATGGTCGACGCTCAGCAGTTCCAGCGGCGAGGTCATGTCACTCCTTCTCGGCCAGCTCGACGGCGGCCGTCTCGATGTGCTGCTCCCCGAGCAGCACGTGGCTCGCGGCCGCGCCCAGCGGCACGAAGCTGTCGTGGCTGGAGACGCGGGCGATGCGGCCGTCGTAGCCGGACTCCACCAGTGCGGTGACGACACCCTCGCCGACGCCGCCGGAGTGCCGGGTCTCGTCGGCCACCAGCACCTTCCCGGTGAGGTTCGCCTCGCGGACGATGTCCTCGACCGGCAGCGGCGCCAGCCAGCGCAGGTCCAGCACCTGGGCCGCGATGTCGCGGTCGGCGAGCCGCCGGGCGACGCGCAGGCTCATCGGGACGCCGTTGCCGAACGTGACGATGGTGAGGTCGGCGCCGGAGCCGTGCACCCGGGCCCGCCCGATCGGCGCGTGCTCGCCCGCGTCGGCGGCGAGCCACTCGTTGTCACCGTCGGCGTGCAGGTCACGGGTGTGGTAGAGCGCGATCGGCTCCAGGAACGCCGACACCGTCCCGTCGACGGCGGCAGCGGCCAGGCAGGTCCGCAGCATGGCGGCCGCGTCGTCGCCGCGGGACGGGCAGGCGACCACCAGGCCGGGGATGTCGCGCAGCACCGCGACGCCGTTGTCGTTGTGGAAGTGCCCGCCGAAGCCGCGCTGGTAGGCGAGCCCGGCGATGCGGACGACCAGCGGGTTGCGGTACTGCCCGGTGGAGAAGAACGACAGCGAGGCCGCCTCGCCGCGCAGCTGGTCCTCGGCGTTGTGCAGGTAGGCGAGGTACTGGATCTCCGGGACCGGCAGCAGCCCGGCCAGGCCCGCCCCCAGCCCGAGGCCGAGGATCGACTGCTCGTCCAGCAGTGTGTCGAACACCCGGGCGCGGCCGTGCCTGCGGGCCAGGCCGCGGGTGACGCCGTAGACGCCGCCCTTGCGGCCGACGTCCTCGCCGAACAGGACGACGCGGCGGTCGCGCTCCAGCGCGGCCGACAGCGCCGAGTTGATCGACTCGGCCAGCGTCGCCGGCTGGTCCGCGCGGGCCTCGTCGTACAGGCCCGCGGCGGCGTGCGCGACGGCGTCGGGGGTGCGCGGGGCGAGCGGCGCGACGATCTCGGTGGACGAGCTCAGGGTGCGCACCTGCCCGAGCTCCGCGGCGACGGCGTCGACGTCGGCGCGCAGCTCCCGGTAGCGGGCGACCAGCTCGTCCGGCGTCGCGGCGCCGGCGGCGACCAGCGCGCGGGCGGTGCCGAGGATCGGGTCGCGGGCGTGGTCGGCGGCGATCTGCGCCGGCGTGCGGTAGCTGATCTCGGCGTCGCTGCCGGCGTGCCCGAGGTAGCGGACGGTGCGCAGGTGCAGGAACGCGGGTTTGCGCTGCTCCCGGACGTACGCGGCCGCCTCCCTCGCCGCGGTCAGCGTCGCTGCCGGGTCCGCGCCGTCGGCCTGGACGTAGGTCAGGCCGGGCCGGGACCCGTACGCCGTCTCCACCCAGCCGGCCGGCGTCGGGACGGAGATGCCCATGCCGTTGTCCTCGCAGACGAACAGCACCGGCACCGGCAGCCCGCCGTAGGCCGTGTTCAGCGCGGTGTTGACGGCCCCGACGGCGGTCGAGTGGTTGGCCGACGCGTCGCCGAACGAGCAGACGGCGACCGCGTCGTCCGGCCAGGTCGCGGGCACGCCGAGCCGGTGCGCCCGGTGCAGCGCCACCGCCAGCCCGACGGCGCGCGGCAGGTGCGAGGCGATCGTCGACGTCTGCGGAATGATCGACAGCGCGGCATGGCCGAACACCTTGTGCCGCCCGCCCGCGATCGGCTCGTCGGCGGCGCCCATGAGGCTCTGCAGCACGTCGCGGATCGGGGTCGAGCCGGGCACCTGGGCCGCCCGGGCGGCGTAGAAGCCTCCGGAGCGGTAGTGCAGCAGCGCCGGGTCGCTGGGCCGCAGCGCCGTCGCGACCACGGCGTTCGACTCGTGCCCGGCCGACCCGATCGTGTAGAAGCCGCGCCCGGCCGCCTGCAGCTCGCGTGCGACGACGTCCAGATGACGGCTGGTCACCTGGGCGTCGAAGATGCCGCGCAGGACCTCGTCGGAGGGCGCGGGCGGGGGCGGGGATTCGACGCCGGCTTCCCGAACCCCCGCACCCCCATCGGCGCTGGGCGGCGCCGCCGCGGGCAGCGCCTCGATCGCCGTCAGCAGCGCCTGCTCGAGCGCGGCCGGGGTGCTCACGACTCGTCGAGCCGGAAGCCGAGGTCGGCGTCGAGGTCGGCGACGTCCATCTGCGCCTTCTGCAGCCGGCCGGAGTAGTCCCAGTTCACCGACTGCCAGCGGGTGAACTGGTCCAGCACCCACATGCCCGACTGGCGCGACCCGTTGCCGGACTTGCCGTTCCCGCCGAACGGCAGGTGCGCCTCCGCGCCGGACGTCGAGTTGTTGATGCTCACCATGCCGGCGGAGATGCCGCGCCGGTAGGCGAACGCGTCGGCCGGGTTCGTCGTGTAGATGCTGCTGGACAGGCCGTAGCCGGGAGCGTTGGCCAGGTCGATCGCCTCGTCCAGCGTCGTGTACGACGTGACGCCGACGATCGGGCCGAACGTCTCCTCGTCGAACAGCTCGTCGCCCGGCCGCACGCCGTCGACCACCATCGGGTGGTAGAAGAGGCCCTTCTCCGGGTCACCGACGAAGCCGTCCCGCGGGTTGCCCGCCGTGATGCGGCCGGTCGGCCCGTACACGGTGTGCTGCGGCTGCACCCAGCCGAGGAACTTCTCGTACCGCTCGGCGAACTTGGCGTCCAGCAGCGGGCCCATCAGCACGTCCTGCGCCGGGTCGCCCACGGCGGCCGCGCCGACCGCCGCGGTGAACCGGCGGACGAACTCGTCGTGCAGCGACTCGTGCACGATGACGGTGCCGAGCGACGTGCAGCGCTGGCCGGCGGTGCCGAAGCCGCTGAACAGCGCGCCCTCGACAGCGAGGTCGAGGTCGGCGCTGGGCGTGACGACCAGCGGGTTCTTGCCGCCCAGCTCCAGGCACGCCGTCTGCAGGTGCCGGCCGGTGAGCGCGCCGATCTCGCGGCCCACCTCGGAGGAACCGGTGAAGCCGACCTTGTCGATGTAGCCCAGCTCCAGCGACTCCTGGAGGCCTGCGTATGTCTCGGCGCCGTCGGCGTGGACCAGGTTGAACACGCCGTCAGGCAGCCCGCCGCCCTTGACGAACAGGTCATGGAAGGCGTTGGAGACGACCGCGGAGTACTCGGCCGGCTTCCACACGATCGTGTTGCCGGTGAGCAGCGCCGGGACGATGTACCAGGACGGCACCGCGACCGGGAAGTTGCCGGCGGTGATGACGGCGACGGTGCCGACCGGGTTGCGGAACGTGAACAGCTGCTTGTCGGGCATCTCGCTGGGCACCGTCTGGCCGTACAGGCGGCGGCCCTCGCCGAGGAAGAAGTCGCAGGTGTCGACGATCTCGCGGACCTCGCCGAGCGCCTCGGCGTACGGCTTGCCGATCTCACGGGTGACCAGCCGGGCGAGGCTCTCGGCGTTCTCCTCGACGACCCGGCCGATGTGCGCGATGGCGCGGCCGCGGACCGGCGCCGGGACGTCGGCCCAGGCGCGCTGCGCGTTCTTGGCGACGACGGCCGCCGCGGTGAAGATGCGCCCCGGCGCCAGGCTGACCTCGCCGACGACGTCGTCGAGGTCGGCGGGGTTGAGGCTGGCGACGGTGTGGTCGCCGGGAACGGCCTGGCCGTCGACGACCGAGGTGACGGTGCGGGTCACAGTGGTTGTGCTCCTCGGGTGCTCAGGCGGACTGACGGGCAACGGCGCGGCCGAACGCCGCGACGGCGAGGTCGATCTCATCATCGGTCACCGACAGGGCGGGACGGAAGCGGATCGCCCGCTCGCCGCTCGGCAACGCGATGACCTGCTCGTTCTCGCGCAGATCGGTGATGACGGCGGTGCGGGTGGCGCCGTCGGGGAGGTCGGCGGCGACCATGAGGCCGCGGCCGCGCACGTTGCTCACCGGCGCGCCGATCGCGCGCAGGCCGGCGAGGAACCGCTCGCCCTTCGGCCCGGCCGCGTCGATCAGGCCGTCCTGCTCGATGATCTCCAGCAGCCGCCGGGACCGGACCATGTCGGCCAGCCCGCCGCCCCACGTCGAGTTGATCCGGCCGGACACGGTGAACACGTTCTCGGCGACCTCGTCCACTCGGCCGCCGGCCATGACGCCACCGACCTGCACCTTCTTCGAGAACGCGACGACGTCCGGCTGCAGGCCGAGCTGCTGGTAGGCCCATGCCGTCCCCGTCGTGCCGGCGCCGGTCTGCACCTCGTCGACGATGAACAGCGCGTCGTGCTCGTGCACCAGGGCCTGCATGGCCTGCAGGAACTCGGCGCGCATGTGGTTGTCGCCGCCCTCGCCCTGGATCGGCTCGCAGATGAACGCGGCGATGTCGTGCGGGTGGGCCTCGAAGGCGGCACGGGCCTGGGCGAGCGCGTGCTCCTCCGCGGCGACGACCTCGTCGAGGTGCTCCTCGAGCGGGAAGACGATCGCCGGGACGTCGATGCGGGGCCAGTCGAACTGGGGGAACCGGGCGGTCTTGTTCGGCTCGGTGTTCGTCAGCGACAAGGTGTAGCCGCTGCGGCCGTGGAAGGCCTTCGTCAGGTGCATGATCCTGGTGCCGAGGCGGGGGTCGCGGCCGTTGGCCTCGTTGTGCCGGCTCTTCCAGTCGAACGCGACCTTGAGCGCGTTCTCGACGGCGAGCGCGCCGCCCTCGACGAAGAACAGGTGCGGCAGCCGCGGGTCGCCGAGCACGCGGACGAACGTCTCGGTGAACTCGGCGAGGTGCACGGAGTAGATGTCCGGGTTGGCCGGCTTGTTGGCGGCGACACGCCCCAGCAGATCCATGAACGCCGGGTCGTCGACCAGTCCCGGCGGGTTGCAGCCCAGCGGCGCCGACGCGAAGAACGTGTACATATCCAGATACCGCTTGCCGTCGCGGGCGTCGACCAGCCAGCTGCCCTGGCTGGCGTCGGTGTCGAGGACCAGCTTGAAGCCGTCGGTGAGCAGATGCTTGCCCAGGACCGCGTGGACCTCGTCCGCGGTGATGGTGAGCTGTTCGGCCACGATCGGTGAACCTCCTCGAACCGGGTGCGGTGACAGAAGACGTCCCTCGTGAGGCTCGCCTTTACGTAATTCTTGCGTCTGTGAGGTGCTATCGCAAGAAGACATCCCGCTGGAGGAGGACTGTGTCGAGCCAGCGGCCGTGCTTGTGCCCGACGGCGCGCAGCCGGCCTGCGTCGGCGAAGCCGAGGGAGCGGTGCAGGGCGAGGGAGGGGTTCGGCCCGCTGCCCTCGCCCTCGTCCACCACCACGGCGACGAGCTGATGGACGCCGGCCGCTCGGCACGCGTCGAGAAGCGCGCTCATGAGGGACCGGCCGAGGCCGCGGCCGGTGTGGGCGGGGGAGAGGTAGACGGTGTTCTCGGCGGTGTGCCGGTAGGCCGGTTTCGGCCGCCAGGGCGCGGCGTACGCGTAGCCGGCGACCGTGGTGTCGCCGTCGTCGTCGCCCGTGTCGGCGACCAGGAAGGGGAGGCCGCGGGCGGTGAGGCCGGCGTGCTTGTCCGCCCAGTCGGCGACCGTCGGAGGCGTCTCCTCGAACGTCACCACGCTGGTCTCGACGTAGTGGGCGAAGATCGCGGCGACGGCGGGCAGGTCGGCCGGTGCGGCGGGCCGGATCGTCGCCGGCGCGTGTTCGCTATAGAGAACCACGCTTCATTATAGTGACGCGTATGGACCTCGCCGCCCTCGGCCGCCGCATCACCGACGCCCGCCTGCAGCGGTCGCTGCCGATGTCGGCGCTGGCGGAGCGGGCCGGGGTGAGCGCCAGCATGCTGTGGTCGGTGGAGCGTGGCCGGAAGGCGCCGACGGTCGTGCTGCTGGACCGGATCGCCCGGGCGCTCGGGACGCCGCTGGCGGCTCTGCTCGACGCCGACGACGTCCCGCGTGTGATCGTGCGCCGCGCCCCCGACCAGGACGTCGCCGTCTCGCCAGACGGCTGGCGGCGGACGATCCTGACGCCGGTCGTGCCGGGGGTGAACTTCGAGTGGGTCCGGACGGAGCTGCCGCCCGGCTCGGCGCCGGGGGAGTACCCGGCCTACGCCGCCGGGTCGCACGAGTACGTCGTCGTCGAGTCCGGCCGTCTCCGCCTCACCCTCGGCGACGAGGCCCACGAGCTCGCCGCCGGCGACTCGATCTACTTCGCCGCCGACGTGCCGCACGCCTACGCCAACCCGTGGGACGAGGCCTGCTCGTACCACGTGGCCGCCCTCATCATGCGCCCGCGCCGGTGAGCACGTCCCGGAACAGCACGATGCGCAGCAACGGAGTGGGATCGCTGCGAGAACACTGTGGCATCGCTGTCGTGGGGGCCACAGTGATCTCACACCGTCGCCGCCGTGACCTCACACCGTTGCCGCCACCGGCCGTCGCGTCGCCCGGCCCGGCGCCCACGGACGCAGCGGAAGAGCCGGAAATGATCACGTCAAGCAGGCCTGCCCCCGTGTCCCCAGGAATGCATGCGTGGTGAAGCGCGAGGACGCCTGCTTAACGTGATCATCTCCAGGGCGGGCGGACGGGGACCGGAACTCACTCCGGCGGCAGGACGCGGACGTCTGCCCCGTCGGACGGCGCGGCGGGGGACAGGGCGAACGCGAGCAGCGCCTGCCCCTCCGCCTCCACCTCCGCGACCTCGGCCGCGGTGAGGCGCCGGTAGGGCGTCACCGTCAGCACCTCACCCTCCAGCCGCCACCACCCGGCCACCGTCCCGTCGACGAGGAAGGCGTGCGGGACGACGCCGTTGCGGCGGTTCAGCCGCTTGCGGCTGTCGTCGTCGACGACGCGGGTGCGGTCGGCGTGGGAGCGGAGCACGTTGTCGAAGTCGGGCAGGAACCGGATCGGCGCCGGCGTGTCCTCGGCCGGACGGGGCGCGTCGGGCAGGTCGAACAGCTCGCGGCCGGCCTCGTCGCGGAACACCCGCAGCGACGGCCGCAGAGAGTCGACCACCGCGCGCAGCCGCGTGAGCCCGCACCACGTCTGCAGGTCGGCCACCGACGCCGGGCCGAAGGCGCCGAGGTAGCGCAGCACCCACTCCGCCGGCTCCGGCGGCCGCAGCGGCCGCCCGAGCCAGTGCTCCGCCGTCGTCAGCCGGGTCTGCCCGCTCTGCGCCCACACCGCCCGCGGCGGCACCTGCACCAGCGCGAGCATCCCGCGAGCGGCGTGCGCGAGGTGCGCCGGCTCGACCGACGGCCAGGACGGGGCCAGCATGGCGCCGAGCTCGGCCATCGTCCGCGGCGACTCCTCCAGCAGCGGACGGGCCGCGGCGGCGAGTGCGTCCAGGTCGACGCCGACGAGGGCCTTCGCGTGCAGCGTGTTCGTGCGCAGATCGGCGTCGTAGAGGGGCTGGACCCAGGGCCGCAGCGTCAGCGCGTCGGGTGCGGACAGCAGGTGAATGGTGCCGCGCTGCGCCGCGACGCGCACCAGCGTGCGGTCCAGCAGCAGGTCGGCCAGCGCCGGCGGCTGGAAGTCCGAGAGCCGCGACCACAGCTGGTAGTACGGCGAGAACGGCTGTTGCGCCTGCAGCCCGCCCAGGTGCTCGACCAGGGACAGAACGGAGGCGGAGTCACGGGACAGCAGCCGCTGCCGCGCCAGCGTGGCGCGGTTGAGCCGGCGTCGGGTCAACACGTCGGGCATGCCGCCTACCCTCTCGCGACCCACCGACAATCTCACCCCGGACGGCAGGGAGAATCGGCCGGGTGACGACGACGCTCTACCGCAACGGCCGCATCCACAGCCCCGCCGACCCGTTCGCGACCGCGATGCTGGTGGTGGACGACACGGTCGCCTGGGTCGGCCCCGACGGCGCGGCGCGGACACACCTGGACGCGGCGGACGAGGTCGTCGACCTGGAGGACGCGCTGGTGGCGCCGGCCTTCGTCGACGCGCACGTGCACCTGACGGAGACCGGGCTGGCCCGCGACGGGCTCGACCTGGCCGGCGTGACGAGCCGGGCCGCGCTGCTGGACCTCGTGGCGGCGAGGGCCAAGGAACGCGCCGGCGAGGCGATCCTCGGCTTCGGCTGGGAGGAGGACGGCTGGCCCGACGGCGGCGCGCCCACCCCCGACGAGCTCGACCGCGCGAGCGGCCAGGCGCCGGTCTACCTCGCCCGCCGCGACGTCCACACGGCCGCCGTCTCCGGCACGCTGCTCGCCGCCGACCGGTCCATCGCCCGGGCCGACGGCTACGAGGACGGCCTGGTCCGCCGCGACGCCCACCACCGGGCCCGCCAGGCGGCGCGGTCCGCGATCCCTGCCGCGCGGCTGGCGGAGCTGCGCACGGACGCGCTGCGGCACGCCGCGTCGCTGGGCATCGGCGCCGTCCACGAGATCGGCGCGCCGCAGATCGGCGACCCGGCCGACTTCACCGCGGTCCTCGCGCTCGGCGCCGACCCCGGCCTGCCCGACGTCGTCGGGTACTGGGGTGCGACGGCGGTCGGCGAGGCGCAGGCGCTCGGCGCGGCCGGCGCCGCAGGCGACCTCAACATCGACGGCTCGATCGGCTCCCGCAGCGCCCGGCTCTCGGCACCCTACGCGGACGCGCCCGGCGAGCGGGGCCGCCTCTACCTGGACAAGGACGCCGCCGCCGAGCACGTCGTCGCCTGCACGCGGGCGGGCATCCAGGCCGGCTTCCACTGCATCGGCGACGAGGCGGTGCGGATCGCCGTCGAGGCGATCGCGGCGGCCGCCGAGGTGTGCGGTCTGGCCGCCGTCGTCGGGTCGCGGCACCGGCTCGAGCACGTCGAGATGATCGACGACCTGCTGATCGCCGAGCTGGCCCGGCTCGGTGTCGCGGCCAGCGTGCAGCCGGCCTTCGACGAGCTCTGGGGCGGCGACGCCGGGCTGTACGCCGAGCGGCTGGGCCCGGACCGCGGCGTCGCGCTGAACCCGTTCGCCGCGATGGCCCGGGCCGGGGTGCTGCTCGCGTTCGGCTCGGACTCGCCGGTGACGCCGCTGGCCGGGTGGGCGACGGTGCGCGCGGCGGCCCTGCACCGGACCCCGTCGCAGCGGATCAGCGCACGGGCGGCCTTCTCGGCGGCGACGCGGGGCGGCTGGCGGGCGGCGCGGATCGAGGACGCCGGCGTGCTGGCGCCGGGCATGCGCGCGTCGTTCGCCGTCTGGGAGGTCCCGTACGAGCTCGTCGTCCAGGCGCCGGACGCGCGGGTCGCGGCGTGGTCGACGGACCCGCGGGCCGGTGTGCCGGGGCTGCCGGACCTGTCGCCGGACGTGCCGCTGCCGACGTGCTTGCGCACCGTGGTCCGGGGGAGGACGGTGTACTCGGCGCAGTCCTGATCCCGGTGGCAGGAGGACTCCATGCAGATCGACAACGAGTTCACCGTCGGCGTGCCGGTGGAACGGGCGTGGGAGATCCTGACCGACCTCGAGGGCATCGCGCCGTGCATGCCCGGCGCGCAGCTGACCGGCCGCGACGGCGACGTCTACCAGGGCAGGGTGAAGATCGAGGTCGGCTCGATCGTCCCCGAGTACACCGGCACCGCCACGTTCGTCGAGAAGGACGACGCCGCCCACCGGGCCGTGATCAGCGCGTCCGGCCGCGACTCCCGCGGCGCCGGGAACGCCTCGGCGCAGATCGTCGCCCAGCTGCGCCCGGACGGCGACCGGACCGTCGTCACCGTCGACACCGACCTGCGGATCACCGGACAGATCGCCCAGCTGGGCCGCGGCATGATCAAGGAGGTGTCGACGAAGCTGCTCGGCCAGTTCGTCGACTGCCTGGAGAGCACACTGGGGGCCATGGAGGCGCCCATCGCCGCGCCGGAGCCGGCCGAGACGACGGCTCCCGCGCCGGAGCCGAAGCCGGAGCCGGCGCCGCTGGACCTCATGGGCGTGGCCGGCGGGTCGGTCGCCCGCCGGATCGTCCCGCTGGTGGTGACGCTGATCGTGCTGGTGGGCGTCGCGATGTACCTGATGACGCGCTGACTCAGCCCTCGTCCGGCGCCAGCGCGCCGAGGATCAGCGCGAGACCGGCGTCGAACTCCGCCGCCGGGTCCACGTCCGGCCGTTGCGCGATCACCTCGGCCAGGTGCGGATGCCCCGCCGGCAGCGAACCGAGGATGTCCCCGGCGACGCGGTCCAGCTCGTCCCGGCCGCCGAACGGCAGGCTCAGCTCCTGCAGCACGAACCCGTAGAGGTAGCTGTCGATCAGCGAGACCGCTCGCACGGCAGCGGCGACGGAGAACCCGCCGGTCCGCAGCACGCCGAGGACGCTGTCGTGGTGGCGCAGCGTCGCCGGGCCGGGCCGGCCGCGCGAGTCCAGCAGCCCGACGGCCCACGGATGGCGCACCAGCGCCGCACGCGCCGACACGGCCCGCGCACGCATCGCCGTCCGCCACTCGACACCGGAGGCGGGCAGCGCGATCTCGCCGAACACCGCGTCGACCATCCCGTCGAGCAGGTCGTCGCGGCCGCCGACGTGGTTGTACAGCGACATCGCCTCGACGCCGAGCCGACCGGCCAGCGCGCGCATGCTGACCCCGGCCGAGCCCTTCTCGTCGGCCAGCGCCACCGCGGCGGCGATCACCCGGTCCCGGTTGAGCGGCTCCCGCCGACCCATCGCGGCTCCTCTCGACGCGCCGACCTACTTACAGTGTAAGCTTACACTGTAAGTAGGTCGAGGGGAGCGAGCATGAAGGTCTGTGTCGTCGGCGCGTCCGGGAAGCTGGGGCAGTACCTGGTCCGGCACGCGCTGGACCGCGGCTACGAGGTCGTCGGCGTCTGCCGCGAGCGCAGCGTGCCGAAGCTGGCCGCGTACGCGGACCGGATCACGATCGTGCCCGGCCCGACGAACGACCCGGAGGTGATCCGGACAGCGGTCGCCGGCTGCGACGGCGTGCTGACGGTGCTGGTCCCGTGGGGCGTCCAGCAGTACTCGTCCGGGACGGCGCAGGCGGTGCTCGACCACGCTGAGCCGCACGCGCGGCTGGTGTTCTCGTGCGGCTGGCACATCAGGCGTGACGACGGCGACCGGTACACCCGGCGGTTGCGGGCCGGGGTCCGGATCGCCGACGTCCTGGGCCGCCTGGTCCGCGCCGTCGAGATCCGCGACCAGGAGGAGGCGGCCCGGCGGATCTTCGCCAGCGACCGGCGCTGGACGGTGGTCCGGGGGAGCGACCTGGAGGAGGGGGAGAGCCAGGGGCTGCCTGTGTGGAGCCGGCACGTCGGCGACCCCATCCTCGCCGGCAACCTCACCCGGCGGGTCGACTTCGCGCTGTTCATGGTCGAGGCGCTCACCGACGAGATGCTCCTCCGCGAGGCCCCGGCGATCGTCGGGCGGCTCAGCCCCAGCGCGGTAAACCCGTTGCGACGTTCATGATCGCCCGCCGAGAATGGCCGGCGTGCCGGACGCGGAGATCGAGGTAATCGTCGCCCATCGGGAGCGGGCGACACTGCGGGTCGGCGAGGTCTTCCTGAAGATCGACGCCGATCAGGACCGCGCCGACGTCGAGGCCGAGGCGATGGCCCTGGCGCCCATCCCGACGCCGCGGGTCCTCTGGAGAAGGCCGCCCGTGCTCGCGCTCGCCGCACTTCCAGGGACGGCGCTGGGTCGTCTCGGCGAACCGTCGTCCGCGTCGCCGGCGGCATGGGCCGCGGCCGGCGCCGCCATCCGGACGCTGCACGAGGCGCCGTTGCCGCCGTGGCCCGGCCGAAGCCCCGAGCGGGCCGCCACCGAGCTCGACGCCGAGTGCGCGTGGCTCGTCGCGAGCGGCGTCCTCCCGGCCGACCTGGTCCGGCGCAACCGGCAGGTCGCCGAGGCCGCGTTCCGTCCGTGGACGCCGGTGTTCGCCCACGGTGACCTCCAGATCACCCATGTGTTCGTCGACGGCGACGAGCTCACCGGCGTGCTCGACTGGTCCGAGGCGGGCCGCGGGGACGCCATGTTCGACCTCGCCTCCCTGACCCTCGGGCACGAAGAGCACCTCGACGACCTCCTCGCGGGCTACGGCACCGACGTCGACCGCGACGCGATCCGCGCGTGGTGGTCGCTGCGCAGCCTGCTGAACATCCGCTGGCTGACCGAGCATGGCTTCGACCCGGCGGCGCCGGGCGGCGAGGTCGACGTGCTGATCGCAGCGGCCCGGGACTAGGGCGGCCCCGGCACCCGCCGGGGAGGTCCGCTGCCGCGTCGGCGTCACCGCTTCAGGCTAGCCGCCCGCACCGTCCTGCCGCGGGAAAATGATCAAGCGTGTGGTATGTCCGTCTCGGCGAGCGCGACACGCCGTGAAAACGCAAGGTTTCTCGATCGACTTCTCTGGATCCAGTCGGCCGTGACCAGCAGCGCAAGGGCATCTCCGCAGGTCGACCGGCGGCTTGACACCCTGCCTCGCGATCCAGCAAAGTCACGGGAGTCCACCAGCGGACGAAACCGTTCGGGCCGGCGGTCCGGGCGGGCGTTGCGAGGAGGGTCGAGGGGCGGTTCCGGGTCAACCGGGGCCGGGCATCCTTCGTGAGCCAGGCCCTCGCTCGCATAACCCGCCTGTACGTCGCTCGCGACGGCACGGGGTGAGACGAGGTCGGGCCCGGCCCGCCCAGTAGACAACGGTCCGCGAGCCGCATCCAGCGGCGTCCGCGGCCCGGTCCGAAGGGCGGGGCCGGGCTGCGTCCTCGTCGCGAATCGCTGGCATCGGCCCCCGGGCACTTCCGGCCGGGGGTGCACGTTGTACCGTCGCGCGATCGGCAGCACACTGTGACGGGGCGGCCCACGCGCCCCACCGAGCCGCTGGACGTCGGACGGAGCCAGACAACGTGACCCACCTGTGGCGATACGCGGGAGCCGCGCTCCTCGGCGTGTCCCTCGTCGCCGCATTCCCGCCGTATGACCTCTGGTTCGTCGCCGTCCTGGTGCCTGGAGCGTTCGCCCTGCTGGTCCGCGACCAGCCGCTGAAGCGCTCGGCACTGCTGGGATACCTGTTCGGCGCCGGATTCTTCCTGCCGCTGCTGGACTGGACCGGCATGGAGGTCGGGCCGATCCCGTGGATCATCCTGGCCCTGTTCGAGGCGCTGTTCTTCATCCCGCTGGCGCTCGGCGTCACGCTGGTGCAGCGGCTGCCCGGCTGGCCGGTGTGGACGGCGGCGGTCTGGATCGCCGACGAGGCCATCCGCGGCCGCTTCCCGTACGGCGGCTTCACCTGGGGCAAGCTGGCGTTCTCACAGGCCGACAGCCCGATGCTGGGGCTGGCGTCGTGGGCCGGCTCGCCCGGGCTGTCGTTCGCCGTCGCGCTGGCCGGCGGCCTGCTGGCCTGGGTGGTCGTGGAGCGACGGCTGTGGGTGCGCGGCGCGGCCGCCGCCGGCGCCGTCGCGATCGTCGTCGCGCCGCTGCTCATCCAGCCGCTGACGCCCGGCGGCGACACCGTCACCGTCGCCATCGTGCAGGGCAACGTGCCGGCCGAAGGGCTGGCCTACAACGACGAGAAACGCGCGATCACCCGCAACCACGTCGAGGCGACCGAGGCGCTGGCCGCTGACGTCGAGGCCGGCGAGGTCGAGCGGCCCGACATCGTGCTGTGGCCGGAGAACTCGTCGGACATCAGTCCGTTCCACGACGCCGACACGTACCGGGCCATCGACGGCGCCGTCCGGGCCATCGGGGTGCCGACGCTGATCAGCGCGATCGTGCCGACCGACGACGGCCGCAACGTCCGCAACACGTCGATCCTGTGGGATCCGGTCGACGGGCCGGGCGACACCTACGTCAAGCGGCACCCGATGCCGTTCGGCGAGTACATCCCGATGCGCTCGATCGCCGCGCGGATCACCGACGCCGTCAACCAGCAGCCGCGTGACCACCTGCCCGGCGACACCGTCGGCATCTTCCAGGTCGGCGACACGATCATCGGCGACGTCATCTGCTTCGAGGTCGCCTTCGACGGCATCGTCCGCGACGCCGTCATCGACGGCGGGCAGTTCCTCTCCGTCCAGACGAACAACGCGACGTTCGGGCGCACCGAGATGACCGAGCAGCAACTCGCGCAGTCGCGGGTGCGGGCGTTCGAGCACGGCCGGACGGTGCTCGTGTCGGCGCTCGCGGGGGTCAGCGCCGTCGTCGCGCCGGACGGCTCGGTCACCGACCGGGCGGAGCTGTTCACCCAGGACGTCATCGTCACCGACGTCCCGCTGGCCGACGGCCTCACGCTGGCCACCCGCGTCGGCGCCTGGCCGGAGTGGATCATCACGGCGCTCGGCGCCGGCGCCGTCGCGCTGGTCGTCGTCAACGCCCGCCGGGCCCGGCGCGACGGCGCGTCCGTCGCCGACGAGCCGCGGCCGCCGGTGGAGGCGGGGGTGTCATGACGTCGATCCTGGTGGTGATCCCGACCTACAACGAGGCGCTGACCATCGGCAAGGCGGTCGACCGCACCCGCACGTCGGTCCCCGACGCGCACATCCTGGTCGTCGACGACAACTCGCCCGACGGCACCGGCGCCCTCGCCGACGAGCTGGCCGAGCTGGACGAGCACGTGCACGTGCTGCACCGGGCCGGCAAGCAGGGCCTCGGCGCCGCATACGTCGCCGGCTTCGGCTGGGCGCTGGAGCGCGACTACGACCTCGTCGTCGAGATGGACGCCGACGGGTCGCATCAGCCGGAGGAGCTGCCCCGGCTGCTGCACGCCGCCGAGAACGCCGACCTCGTGCTCGGCTCGCGGTACGTGCCCGGCGGCCGGACGGTCAACTGGCCGTACAAGCGGCAGGCGATCTCGCGCATCGGCAACACCTACGTCCGCGTCGCCCTGGGCACCGCGCTGCGCGACGCGACCGGCGGATTCCGCGTCTTTCGCGCGTCCGCCCTGCGCGAACTGGACATTCACAGCGTGGCGTCGCAAGGTTATTGCTTCCAGGTCGACCTGGCGTGGCGGGCGGTCCGGGACGGGTTCCGGGTCATCGAGGTCCCGATCACGTTCGTCGAGCGGGAGCAGGGAGAGTCGAAGATGGATGGCAAGGTCGTGCGCGAGGCGCTGGTGCGGGTCACCCAGTGGGGTGCGACGCACCGGGCCCGGCAGCTGCGCCGGCTCGCCGGGCTCGCCGGAGGGAGCCGGCGGTGAGACGCTTCGGCCCGTTCGCCCTCGGCGTGATCGAATTGATCGCGCTGGTCATGGTGGCGGGCTGGGTCGGCTTCGGCTGGGCGCTGCTCATCCTGCTCGGCACCAGCATCATCGGCATCGCACTGCTGCGCATCGAAGGGCTGCGGGCCTGGCAGGAGCTGCGCGCGGCCGCCGCCGACGGCCGGTTCCCGCAGGACGAGCCCGAGTCGGTCAAGGCGTCGTCGGCGCGGATGGCCGACACCGGCGCCCGGATCCTCTCCGGCGTGCTGCTGACCTTCCCCGGCTTCGTCACCGACCTGATCGGCCTGGTGCTGCTGATCCCGCCGATCCGCCGCGGCGTCGGCCGGCGACTGGCCGCCTCGGCCTTCCGGACCTTCCCCGGCGGCCGCCGCGGCCCCGGTGGGGGACTGGGCGGCCGCCCCGGCAGCGGCCCGGGCGCGGGTCCCGGCTCCGGGTCGGGCGGCATCCAGCACGGCGTCGTCATCGAGGGCGAGGTCGTCGAGAGCGACCGCCCCAACGACAAGCGTCGCTGAGCTCCGCCCCCGAAGTGGTGCGGCGGGGTCCCGGACGGAGAAACGCGCCTGCCCCCGGGTTGCTCCCGGGGGCAGGCGCGCGTGCAGCGGACGAGACGGGTCGGCCGTCAGGCGGTCTTCTTGCGACGCGCCCCTCGGTCGGCCAGGTGGGCGGCGCCGGGGATGAGCCCGGAGCGCAGCAGTTCGAGCCGCTCGTCCAGCAGCGCCTCGAGGTCCTCGATGGACCGCCGCTCCAGCAGCATGTCCCAGTGGGTGCGGGCCGGCTTCGACGGCGCCTCCTCGGGACGGTCGGTGGCGACGCGCAGCGACTCGGAACCGCACCGCGGGCAGTCCCACAGCGGCGGCACCTCGGCCTCGGTCGAGAACGTCATCTCGAAGCGGTGGCCGGCGGCGCAGCTGTAAGCGACCGTCTGGCGCTCGGCGAACTCGACGCCGCGCTCGTCCTCGTAGCTCGTCGCGCCGAGGCGGGAGCCGCGCAGGGTGGAACGCTCAGACATGTGTGAAACCCTTCCGGGGCGGTAGCCCCTGGGACGAGACGTCGGTTCTCTACCTCGCCGTCGTGGTCATGTCGTACCCGATCACAACGACATGATGACAACGGACGGCCGGAGAGTAATGTTCCGCGTTCCCTGTGATAATGCAATTTGGACGACGTGATGTTCCTCACCGGTAACGTGCGACGGACCGCGGCACCTGGTTTCCGGCGGCGACGATGCCGGCGTGCAGGTCGACCTTCGACAGCAGGAACATGCCGGCGAGGAAGAACGTGACCAGCACCAGCACCGACCAGCGGTACGAGTCCGTCAACTGGAACGCCAGGCCGAACGCCAGAGTTCCGAACCAGCTCGTGCCACGCTCGGCCGCCTGGTAGAGGCTGAAGTACTCGGCCTCCTTGCCCTTCGGGACCAGCAGGCTGAACAGCGACCGCGACAGCGCCTGGCTGCCGCCCAGCACGAACCCGATCGCCACGGCCAGGATCAGGAACGGCACCACCTGCTCGACCGGCAGGAAGAACGCCCCGCCGACGACCACCGTCCACAGCCCGAGACTGGTCATGACGACGTTCCTGGCGCCGAACCGGTCGGCCAGCCGGCCCAGCGCCAGCGCACCGCCGAACGCGACGAACTGCACGATGAGGATCGCGATGATGAGGATGTCCTCGCCGAGCCCGAGCTCGCGGTTCCCGTAGATCGACGACGCGGAGATCACCGTCTGCACGCCGTCGTTGTAGAGCATGTACGCGATGAGGAACAGCAGCGTCTGCGGGTAGCCGCGCGCGTGCCGCAACGTCTCGCGCAGCTGGCCGAACGCCTGCCGCGTCGCGCTGCCGCCGACCCGTACGACGCCGGTGGGCGGCCGGTCGCGGATGCCGCGGTACGGGACGATCGTCCACAGCGCCCACCACAACCCGGCCGACAGCAACGAGATGCGCACGGTGTCGGAGCGGCTCAGCCCGAACGGCTCCAGCGTCACCAGCGCGAGGTTCAGCGCCAGCAGCAGGCCGCCGCCGAGGTAGCCGAACGCCCAGCCGCGCGACGACACCCGGTCGCGGTCGTCCTCGTGCGCGATCTGCACCAGGATCGCGTCGTACACCACCATCGACGAGCCCAGGCAGATCGCGGCGATCACCAGCAGGAACGCGCCCAGCTGCCAGTTCGCCCCGGCGACGAAGACCATCGACGCGGCCGCCGCGGACCCCGTCCACGCGAACCCGGCCATCAGGTGCCGCTTCTTCGACGTCCGGTCCGCGATCGCCCCGACGACCGGCAGCAGGATCGCGGACAGGATCGTCGCGAACGTGACGGTGTACGCGGCCACCGACCCGGCGGCGATCGGCACCCCCAGCACCGACAGGTCGCCGCGGCACGGATCGTTGGTGGTCCCGGCCTCGCCGCAGGCCGCCGTCTCCGCGACCACCGTCAGGTACGGACCGAACAGCACGGTGGCCGTCGTGGTGACGAAGGCCGAGTTCGCCCAGTCGTAGAAGTACCATGCTCGGTGCTCCCTGGCCCGCGCGACAGGATCGCCCAGCGGGCCGGGCGGGGCGAGGACGTCGGTCACGCGCGGACGCTATCGGGTGCGGGGCGGTCGTGGCCAGACGACGTCCCGGCGAGAACGAGATGAGGAGACGACGACGGTGACGGTGCGGGAGATCCGCCTCTACGGCGACCCGGTTCTGCGAACGGTGGCCGACCCGGTCAAGGAGTTCGGCGACGCCACCCGGGCCCTGGCCCAGGACCTGCTGGACACCCTGGACCTGCCCGGACGGGCGGGGGTGGCGGCGCCGCAGATCGGGGTGCCGCTGCGGGCGTTCTCCTATGACCTCGAGGGTCAGCGCGGCGTCGTCTTCAACCCGGCCCTCGTCGCGACCGAGGGCGAGCAGGGCGGCGAGGAGGGGTGCCTCTCGGTGCCGGGCCTCTGGTTCCCGACGCCGCGCGCCGCCTGGGCCGCCGTCGAGGGCTTCGACGCCGACGGCGAGCCGGTCCGCGTCGAGGGCGACGGCGAGCTGGCCCGCTGCCTGCAGCACGAGACCGACCACCTCGACGGCATCGTCTACATCCACCGGCTGGAGCCGTCGATGCGACGCGGCGCGATGCGCGAGATCCGCCGCAGCGCCTGGTTCAGCGCGTAGGCCCGGTCCGCGATGGCCGGTGACGACGAGGACGACCTGCGGCCGGACATCGCGGCGGCCCGGCGGCTGATGCGCCTGACAGCCGGCGGCGGTCGCGAGCTGCGCCGGCTGGAGTGGGTGCTGCACGACGGCGAGACGGTGGAGCGGCTGGCCACCGGCATCCACGGCCGCGGCGTGGGGCTGCTGGCGCTGACCGACCGGCGGCTGCTGTTCCTGCGCCGCGGCCGGCTCTCGCAGACCCTCGAGGACTTCCCGATCGCCCGGATCACCACGGTCCAGTGGCACGTCAGCGTGCTGAGCGGCACGATCACGGTCTTCGCCACCGGTGTGAAGGCCGACATCACCAACGTGCACAAGGACGACGGCCGCGAGCTGACCGAGCGGCTGCGCGAGCGGATCGCGACGACGTCGGCGGCGGAGGCGGAGGCCGCCGGTGCGGTGATCATCGAGCAGATCCGCCGGCTCGGCGAGCTGCACGCGGACGGCGTCCTCACCGACGAGGAGTTCGCGGAGAAGAAGGCCGAGCTGCTGCGCCGGCTGTGATCAGCGGGCCCACTCGCCGCGGTCGGTGAGCACCGAGCGGAGCAGGTCGGCACGGTCGCTGATCAGCCCGTCGACGCCGAGGTCGAGGAGGCGGCGCATCTCCGCGGGGTCGTTGACGGTCCAGACGTGGACGGGTTTGCCGGCGGCGTGCGCGGCGGCCACCGTCGCCGCCGTCACCACGGCGCGGCCGCGGAACGTCGCGGGCACCTGCAGGCAGTCGACACCGCGCAGGACGGTGCCGGCGAACCGCCGGGCGCCCGGCGTCGACGCGGCCGTGACGAACGCGGCGATCAGCGCCTGCCCTGCCGACGTCGCGACGGGGGCGGCGACGCGGCGCAGCACGGCGCGGCGGCGGGCGTCGGAGAACGAGGCGACGCAGACGCGGTCGTGCGCGCGGGTCCGGTCCAGCACCCGGGCCAGCGGCGCCACCGCGCCGGGCGACTTCACGTCGATGTTCACCCGCACCGACGGCCAGCTGCCCAGCACGTCCTCCAGCGCCGGCACCGGCTCGACGCCGCCGATCAGCGCCCGCCGCACCTCCGACCAGGGCAGCGCCGCGACGGCGCCGCGTCGGTCGGTGACCCGGTCCAGCGTCGGGTCGTGCAGCGCGACCGCGACCCCGTCGGCCGTCGCGTGCACGTCGGTCTCGATGTAGTCGAACCCCAGCGAGACGGCCGCCGCGAAGGCCGCCATGCTGTTCTCCAGCCCGTCGAGGGAGAATCCACGGTGGGCCAGGGCGATCGGCCCGGGACGGTCGAGGTACGGATGGGCCACGGGGCCAGGCTAGCGGGGGGACGACATGAGCGCTGACGACCTGCGCGACCTGCTGCTGCGGTGGCAGGCCGGCTGGGTGACGGCGCGCAGCTACCGGTCCGCGATGGACGGCGACACCGTCACCGTCGACGTCGGGCTGGCCGAGCGGCGGACCGAGACCCTGCTTCTGGACGCCGACCCGGAGCTGTACGCCGCCGTCGCCGAGAGCGTCGCCGGACCGGCGCAGTGGCTGACGGCGCCGACGACCGACCGGGCCCGGACCCATGCGGCCGCCGTCGACGCCGGGTTCACCCCGCACGCGCCGGAGTGGCTCATGACGCGGCCGCTGGCCGGCCACCCCGAGCCCGAGGTCCCGGCCGGATACGACACGTGGCTCAGCGGGCGGCCGCCGCTGCTCGTCGCCGAGGTCGTCACCGACGGCGATGGGCCGCGGGCGCTCGCGGCGAAGGGCCACCTGGCGCTCAGCGCGGCGGACGCCGTCGCCGACCGCATCTTCACCGTGCCCGAGCACCGGCGCCGCGGCCTCGGCTCGATCGTGATGGCGACGCTGACGACGGCCGCGCGCGAGCGGGGCGCGGTGACCGGCCTGCTGGTCGCGTCGGAGCAGGGCCGGCTGCTCTACGAGCGGCTCGGCTGGCGCGTCGTCACGGAGCTGACGGTCGCCGACTGGTCCGGCCACGGGTCGCCCGCGTCGCCCGCCGACCCGTTAGAGTGATGCCCGTCGCGACTGGCGCAGCGGCCCGGGTGACCGGGCACGGGTGGAACCGACCACCGGGGAGCGGACGGCCGTGGCACCGCGCGCCTGGGTGCCATGGGAGAGACCGACGCATCGAGAGGATGTGGCCCTCGCCATGACCACCAACCCGCGCGCCGCGCTGCAGGCGACCGACCCCGAGGTGGCCGCCCTGGTCACCGCCGAGGAGGAGCGGCAGCGCCAGACGCTGAAGCTGATCCCGTCGGAGAACTACGTGTCCACGGCCGTGCTCGAGGCCACCGGCACAGTGCTGACGAACAAGTACTCCGAGGGGTACGCCGGCCGCCGCTACTACGAGGGCCAGCAGGTCATCGACCAGCTCGAGTCGCTGGCCGTCGAGCGGGCCCGGGCGCTGTTCGGCGCCGACCACGCCAACGTCCAGCCGTACTCCGGGTCGCCGGCGAACCTGGCCGTCTACCTGGCCACGGTGAACGCCGGCGACACGATCATGGGCATGTCGCTGCCGATGGGCGGGCACCTCACCCACGGCTGGTCGGTGTCGGCGACAGGGACCTGGTTCCGCCCGGTCCGTTACGACGTGCGCCGCGACACCGGCCGCATCGACCTCGACCAGGTCCGCGAGATCGCGCTGGCCGAGCGGCCGAAGCTGATCTTCTGCGGCGGCACCGCCATCCCGCGCACCATCGACTTCGCCGGCTTCGCCGCGATCGCGCAGGAGGTCGGCGCCGTCCTGGCCGCCGACATCGCGCACATCGCCGGCCTCGTCGTCGGTGGCGCGCACCCGACGCCGGTCGGGCACGCCGACATCGTCACGACGACCACGCACAAGACGCTGCGCGGCCCGCGCGGCGCGATGATCCTCACCACCGAGGAGTGGGCCAAGCCGGTCGACAAGGCCGTCTTCCCCGGCCTGCAGGGCGGCCCGCACAACCACACGACGGCGGGCATCGCGGTTGCGCTCGGCGAGGCGGCGCAGCCGGAGTTCAAGGACTACGCCCACCAGATCGTCGCCAACGCCGTGGCGCTGGCCGACGAGCTGCTGGCCCGCGGCTTCGACCTCGTCTCCGGCGGCACCGACAACCACCTGATCCTCATCGACCTCACGTCGAAGGGCGTCGCCGGCAAGCCGGCCGCGAAGGCGCTGGACCGGGCCGGGCTGGAGACCAACTACAACACCGTCCCGTTCGACCCGCGCAAGCCCTTCGACCCGTCCGGCCTGCGGCTGGGCACCCCGGCGCTGACCAGCCGGGGGATGGGCGAGGCCGAGATGCGCGAGGTCGCCCGCTGGCTCGACGAGGTCGTCGCGGCCGCCGCCGGGTCCGACGAGGACGCGCTGGAAGCCGTCATCGGCCGGGTGCGCGGTGAGGTCACCGAACTGACCGGCCGGTTCCCGACGCCCGGCCTGGACTGACGGGCTCCTGACGGGCTGCTGGCGGGCCGGGCGGGCCAGCGTCGGCTCCGGCCCGCCGTCGAGGCCCCGGCGCCGCGCAGCTTCGCCCGCAGCCGCTTGATCACCGACTGCATGGCGGCCGGGCCGGCGAAGTAGCTGCCGCCCCCGCCCGGCTCGCGCCGCGAGTTGATCATGGAGAAATCGGGGATCCCGCCGATGGGAAGGCCGATTTCTCCATGATCAACGTCGGTCGGGGGTGGGCGGCGCGCCGGGGTCAGCCGAAGAGTGTCGCGTGGAGGCGGTCGGCGCCGGACGGGTTCAGTGCGCGGGCGGCCAGCCACGCGGCCCCGGCGGCGCCGTCGAGGGCTAGTCCGACCGGCGCGTCCGGCCACCGCGACGCCAGCCCGGACCGCACCAGCGCGGCCAGCGGCGTGTCGCCGGTGAGCAGCGACCCGGCCAGCACGATCGGGGTCGCCTCGGCGGGTGAGCGGACGGCGGCAGCGGCGGCCAGCAGGTGCCCGGCGGCCGCGGCGAGGATCCGGTCCGCCTCCGGGTCGGCGCCGGCGTCGGCCGTCACCAGGGGCGCCAGCGCGGACAGCGCGACCGGCGGCCGGGTGTGCACCGCCAGCACGATCTCGTTCACCACCGGCCGCGACGGCGAGAACGAGGCCCGGCCGAGCAACGTCTGCACGACGGCGCGGCCGAGCGGCCCGGGCTGCTCGCCGCGGTCGAGCGCGGCCAGCGTCGAGCGGACCGCCTCGCGGCCGATCCAGAACCCGGAGCCGAGGTCGCCGAGCAGCCAGCCGTGTCCGTCGAACAACTGGTCCGGCCGGCGGTCGGTGAACCGGGCGGAGATCGCGCCGGTCCCGGACAGCACCAGCGTCCCGTCCGGCGCCGGCGTCCCCGCGACGAAGGCCACCGTCGCGTCCGCCACCACGGTATAGGAGCAGGTCAGGCCCAGGGACGCCCACAGGGCGTCGACCGCGGACGCGACCTCCGGCCGGGTGAGGTTGTGGTCCCCGGCGGTCCCGATCACGGCCGCGCCGACCGACGCCGCGGAGACGGAGGCCAGGGCCGCCGTCAGCGCCGCCCGCATCGCCTCGAGCGCCGTGTCCAGCGCGTGCGACGTGACGTTGGCGCCGGCGGCCCGGCCCGTGCCGAGCCGGCGCCCGGAGCCGTCGATGACGACGGCCCGGGTGGAGGTGCCGCCGATGTCCAGTCCGAGCGCCAGCGGCTGCATCGCGAGAATCCTTTCCATCCGGTCTCGCCCAGGCTGCGGGCGGGTCACGCTTGCGAAAACTCTCGTCAAACTCTTGACATCCCGGCGAGGGTAGAAAGAATTCTCACCACTACGGCCGAAACGGTCGCAGGCGAAACTGACTACCACGCCGGGAGGTCGTGTGGCGGAAGGGACCTTACCGGCCACGGATGCGTCCGAGGCCGGGTCGCCGGCCGACTCCGTGCTGATGCGGATCCGGGCCGCGCTGCCGGACCTGCCGGCCGCGCTGCAGCGCGTCGGCGAGCAGGTGCTGTCCGCGCCGGCCGTCGTGGCCCGGGCGACGATCCTCGAGACGGCCGAGCGCAGCGGGACCTCCGCGGCGACGGTGACCCGGTTCTGCCGCGCGCTGGGCCTGCCCGGCTACGCCGACCTGCGGCTGGCGATGGCCGAGGAGACCGGCCGCTCGTCCGCCGTCGCCGGCTGGGAGATCGACATCGGCCGGGAGATCCTGCCGACGGACTCGCTGCGGGAGATGCTCGACCTCATCACGACCGCCGACCTGCGGGCCATCCAGGAGACCGCCGCCCAGCTCGACCTGACCGAGGTCGAGAAGGCCGCCGACGCGATCGCGACCGCCGGCCGGGTGGAGGTCTACGGCATCGGCGGCAGCGCCCTGGTGGCCGGTGAGATGCAGCTGTGCCTGCACCGCATCGGCATCCCGACCTGGTCGTGGAGCGACGTGCACTCCGGGCTCACCAGCGCCGCGCTGCTCGGCCCGGCCGACGTGGCGATCGCGGTGTCGCACTCCGGCGCCACCTACGAGACCGTCGAGATGCTGTCCGCCGCGGGCAGCCGCGGCGCGACCACCGTCGCGCTGACCAGCTACCGCAACTCCGCGCTGGCCGAGGTCGCCGACATCGTGCTCACGACCGCGATCCACGAGACCACGTTCCGGCCCGACGCCCTGGCCGCCCGGCACCCGCAGCTCATCGTGCTCGACCTCATCTACGTCGCGGTGGCGCAGCGCAGGTACGAGGCCACCGGCGTCGCCCTGAACCTGACCGCCCAGGCGGTCAGCGCCCATCGCGCCGTCAGCCCCGAGGCCGGGCGCGCACTGAAGAAGGAGCAACGGTGACCGAGGTCAGCGCGGCCGGCTATCTGACCCGGCTCACCGAGATCGTCGACCGCGTCAGCACGACGCAGCTCGACGGCGTACAGCGGGCGGCGGACATCGTCGCCGGTGCGATCCGCGCCGGCGGCGTCGTCCAGGCGTTCGGCACGGGGCACTCGCAGGCGACGGCGATGGAGATCGCCGGACGGGCCGGGGGTCTCATCCCGACCAACCGGATAGCGCTGTCCGACCTCGTCATGTACGGCGGCGAGGACCCGGCGACGATCCTCGACCCGCGCACCGAGCGGGACCCGTCGCTGGCCCAGCGGCTCTACGACCTCGCGCCGATCCGGGCGGAGGACGTGTTCGTCATCGCCTCCAACTCCGGCATCAACGGCAGCATCGTGGGAATGGCGGAGGTGGCCAGAAAGAACGGGCACCCCGTCATCGCCATCACCTCCCTGGAACACGGCGCACAGGTGGAGTCGCGGCACCCGTCCGGGCGCAAGCTCCCCGACCTCGCCAGCGTCGTCCTGGACAACGGCGGGCCCTTCGGCGACGCCGTTCTCCCACTGCCCGAGGGCGGCGCGGTCTGCGCCGTCTCGTCCATCACCGCTGCGCTGCTCGCGCAGCTGCTCATGGCGGAGGTGGTCCGCCGGCTCATCGACGCCGGCGTCACTCCGCCCGTCTATCTCTCGGCCAACGTCCCCGGGGGAGACGTCCACAACGACGGCCTGCTGCAGCAGTACGCGGGCCGGATCCGGCGTGGCGGCTGAGAGTCACCGGACCCATATCCACACCAGTCCAGGAGAGGCCTTCACGATGTCCAGCAGCATCGAACGCACGCCCGCGCCGGCCGGGACCGACCGCCGGACCTTCCTGCAGCGCGTCGCACTCACCGGCGTGGCCCTCGGGCCCGGCGGCGCCTTCCTCGCCTCCTGCGCGACTGGCGGTGACGACGATGACGACGGCGACGGCGCCACGCAGGCGCCGTCCGGCGACGTCTCGGAGGACAACCCGCTCGGCATCCCGACCGACCAGCCGCTGCAGATCTACATCTTCGACGGCGGCTTCGGCGACGAGTACGCCACCGAGCTGCACGAGCCGATGTTCAACGAGCGCTGGCCCGACATCGAGATCCAGCACACCGCGGCCGTCGACATCGGCGCGGAGCTGCAGCCGCGGTTCGTCGCCGGCGACCCGCCGGACTTCGTCAACAACTCCGGCGACGGCCAGATGGACACCGCGACGCTGGTCGCCGACGGCCTTCTCTACGACCTGACGCCGCTGTTCGACGCGCCCAGCTGGGACGACCCGGACGTGACGGTGCGCGACAGCCTGCTCCCCGGCACCATCGAGCGGGGCACGTTCAACGGCACACCGTACGTCCTGAACTACGCGTTCACCGTCTTCGGCCTCTGGTTCAACCAGACGCTCATGGACGAGAACGGGTGGCCGGTGCCGACGACGTGGCAGGAGATGATGGACGTCTGCGCCGACATCGCCGCCACCGGCATCGCGCCGTGGGTCTACCAGGGCGTCACGGCGCCGCGGTACATGAACTGGCCGCTGCTGTCGATGGCGACCAAGCTGGCCGGGCCGGAGATCCTGGTCCCGCTCGACAACCTCGAGCCGGGCGCCTGGGGCCACGAGGCGATCCGGGAGTCGGCGGCCGCCATCCGCCAGCTGGCCGAGAACAGCTACTTCCTGCCCGGCGTCGAGGGCATGGAGTTCCGCGACGCGCAGGGCCTGTGGGCGCGCGGCGAGGCGGTGTTCTGCCCGTCGGGCTCCTGGCTGGAGAACGAGGAGGCCGACGCGATCGCCGAGAACCCGACGTTCCAGATGGCGATGATGCCCGATCCGCTGCTCTCGCCGGACTCGGTGATGCCGCTGGAGACCGTCCGGGCCACCGCCGGCGAGCCCTACATCATCCCGGCCGACGCGGCGAACCCGCTGGCCGCGATGGAGTACATGCGCGTCATGCTCTCGCTGGAGGGCGCCCGCGGCTTCAGCGAGCGGGTCACCAGCCTGACGTCGGTCGCGGGGGCCTCGGACGGCGTGCAGATCGACGCGCCGGGCCTGGCGTCGGCGCAGGCCGCACTGCAGGCCGCCGGCGACAACGTCATCAACTGGTTCTACCCGAACTGGTACCCGACGATGGAGAACCCCGGCATCGACCAGATCACCGGCGCGCTGCTGCGGGCCGAGATCACCGTCGACCAGTGGGTCGAGCAGTGCGAGGCGGTGGCGACGACCATCCGCGACGACGACTCCATCGTCAAGCAGACCCGCGAGTCGTAGGGGCACCCGGATGCGGCACGGCAAGTATCCCTTCATCCTGGCCTTCCTGCTGCCACCGGTCGGGATCTACGCGATCTACATGCTGTCGCCGTACATCCAGGCCATCTACATCTCGCTGACCGACTGGAGCGGCTTCACGTCGACCCAGACGTTCATCGGGTTCGACAACTACGTGACGATGTGGCACGACGACCAGCTGCGGACCGCGTTGCGCAACAACGTGATCATGGTGATCGTCGTGCCCATCCTCACCCTGCTGCTCGGCCTGTTCTTCGCGTCGATGCTCAACGTCGGCGGGCGGGGCCGCGGGGGAGTGGTCAGCGGGGTGCGCGGCTCGTCGATCTACAAGGTCGTGTACTTCTTCCCGCAGGTGCTCTCCGTCGTCGTCATCGGCATCGTCTTCAAGTACGTGTTCGCGCCGGAGAACGCCGGCGGCATCCTCAACCGGGTGCTGAGCGCGGTCGGGCTGGGCGGGCTGCAGCAGCTGTGGCTGGCCGAGCCCAACTACCTGATCTGGATCGTCGTCCTGGTCATGACGTGGTCGTTCGTCGGCTTCTACGTGGTGCTGTTCTCCGCGGCGATGCAGTCGATCCCGCGCGACATCTACGAGGCGGCCCTGCTCGACGGCTCCAGCCGGCTGACCACGTTCCGGAGGATCACCGTCCCGCTGGTCTGGGACACCGTGCAGGTCGGCTGGGTCTACATGGCGATCCAGGCGATGGACGGGTTCGCGACGGTGCACATCATGCTCGGCATCAACGGAGGCGTGCAGGGCGCCGGCGACGTGCTCGGCACCGCCATGTACCGCGAGGCGTTCGCCGAGGCCGACTTCGGCTACGCCGCCGCGATCGGCGTGCTGATGCTGGGCCTGACCATGGTGGTCGCGATCGCGTTCATGCGCGGCCTGCGACGGGAGCGGGTGGAGCTGGCATGACGACGACTCAAGCGCCGGCCGGGCCGCCCGCGCTCGGCCCACGCACCGGCCGCGGCCGCCGGCAGCACACACCGGGCGTCGGCCCCGGCGAACGCGCGATCGGCCTGCTCAACGGCGGGTTCCTGCTGCTGTGGGGGCTCATCACCGCGCTGCCGCTGCTGTGGGCGATCCTGTCCGCGTTCAAGACCAACGGCGAGTTCCGGGTCGACCCGCTCGGGCTACCGTCCGGCATCCAGTGGGACAACTTCTCCCGGGCCTGGTCGGCGGCCAACATCGGGCAGTACTTCCTGAACAGCGTCATCGTCGTGGCGATCTCGCTGACGCTGACCATGCTGTTCGGCGCGATGGGCGCCTACGTGCTGGCCCGCTACGACTTCCCCGGCAACCGGTTCATCTACTACGTGTTCGTCGGCGGGCTGATCCTGCCGGTGTTCCTCGCGCTGGTCCCGATGTTCTTCGTCGTCCGCAACCTCGGCAACCTGCCGGTCGTGGGCCAGTTCCTCGGGCTGAACAGCTACCTCAGCCTGGCGCTGGTGTACGTCGCGTTCTCGATGCCGTTCACCGTGTTCTTCCTCACGGCGTTCTTCCGGACGCTGCCGACCTCGATCGCCGAGGCCGGGATCATGGACGGCTGCTCGCACTTCACGCTGTTCTGGAAGGTCATGCTGCCGATGGCCCGGCCGGGCATGATCAGCCTGGCGCTGTTCAACTTCCTCGGGCACTGGAACCAGTACGTGCTGCCGCTGGTCATCATGCAGGACTCGGACAAGCGGGTGCTGGCGCAGGGACTCGGGACGCTGGCCGCGAACACCGGCTTCCGGGCCGACTGGACGGCGCTGTTCGCCGGGCTGGTGATCGCGCTGCTGCCGGTGCTGATCGTCTACATCATCTTCCAGAAGCAGGTGCAGGCCGGGCTGACCGCGGGGGTGCTGAAGTAGCCCGCCCAGCCC
>NZ_POTW01000087.1 GCF_003236295.1 Jiangella anatolica | reverse complement strand
GGATCGGGGAACTCGGCGTGCGTGTTGCGCAGCGGGCAGCCGCGGGTCCCCGGCGTCGAGCGCTGTACCGAGCGGACGATCTCGACCAGCTGCTCCGCCGGGTCGTCGGCACGCTCGCGGGCGCCGTCGACGACGCCCTGCCAGTCGCGGGTGCGGTACTGCAGGTAGGCGACGATCAGCGCGTCCTTGCTGGGAAATTCGCGGTAGAGCAGCTGCTTGCCCACCCCGACCTCGTCGATGATCTGCTGCATGCCGACGGCGTGGACGCCGTGGGTGTCGAACAGCCGCCCGGCGGCCTCGAGGATGCGCTCCCATGCGTCGGGGGTCGGTCGTCGCGCCATGACCAGAGCCTATCAGACTGATCGGTCCGAAATCATTGACACCGTTCGGAAGCGGTGCTGACAATGGTCGCCGACTCATAACGGACCGATCGGTCCGAGATTCCTGGAGGTTCCTGTGTCGGCACCCACCACGTCGGCGGACGTCTACACGACGCTGTCGGCGAAGGCCCGCGCCATGCTCGCCGTCCTGTGCGCGGTGCTGTTCCTCGATGCGCTCGACGTCTCGATGAAGGGCGTCGCACTGCCCGACACCGGCGCCGCGCTCGGGATGTCGACCAGCACGCTGCAATGGGTCATCACCGGCTACGTCGTGGGTTACGGCGGGTTCGTGCTGCTCGGCGGCCGGGCCGTCGACCTGCTCGGCCGGCGCCGGATGTTGCTGGGCGCGCTGGCCGTCTATGTCGCCGCGTCCGCCGTCGGCGGGCTGGCCGACTCCGGTGCACTGCTGCTGGTCGCGCGGTTCGTCAGCGGGGTGAGCGCGGCGATCAGCGCGCCGGCCGCGTTCTCGATCATCACGACCGGCTTCGCCGCCGGTCCGGTGCGCAACCGGGCGCTGTCGATCTTCACGGCGACCGGGGCGACCGGACTGGCGCTCGGGTTGGTGGCCGGCGGACTGCTCACCGAACTGCACTGGCGGCTGACGTACCTCGCGCCGGCGGCGTTCGGGCTGCTGGCACTGCTGGCCGGCGTGGTGCTGCTGCCGCGGTCGGCGCCTGCACCGAGTGGGGCGCGGCGGTTCGACGCCGGCGGGGCGCTGACGATCACGGCCGCGATGCTGCTGGTCGTGTACACGCTGGTGGAGGCGCCGAACGTGGGCTGGCTGTCGGCCCGTTCGCTGCTGTCGTTTGCGGCGGTCGCATTGCTGGTGGCGGCGTTCGCCGTGGTGGAACGGCGGGTGGAGGCGCCGCTGGTCCGGCTGGGGCTGCTGCGGTCGGGGCCGCTCGTGCGCGTCGCGGTGGGTGCTGCGTCACTGCTCGGGCCGTGGATCGGCGTGCTGTTCCTGGTGACGATCTACCTGCAGGACCACCGCGGCTGGTCGGCGCTGGAGACCGGGCTGGCGGTCGCACCGGTCGGCGTCGTCGGGGCGATCCTGTCGCCGGTGCTGGCGCCGCCGCTGGTCGCGCGGTTCGGGCCGCCGCGGGTGATCCTGGCCGGCCAGCTGACCGCGGTGGCGGCGTATGTGCTGCTGCAGTTCCTCGGCCCGTCGACCGGGTACACGGCGGTGCTGCTGCCGGCGTTCGTGCTGATCGGGGTGGCGTTCACGCTGGCGTACGGGCCGCTCACGATGGCCGCTGCCGGCGCCGTCGACGCCGCGGATCAGGGCCTGGCCGGTGGCGTCGTCAACACGGCGTTCCAGCTGGGCGCCGCGCTGGGGCTGAGCGCCGTCACGGCCGCGTACGCCACCGGCGCCGATGTGATGGACGGGCTGCGCTCGGCGCTGGTGGTGCCGCTGGTCATCGCGGCGATCGGGGCACTGACGGCGGTCCGCGGGGTTCAGCGGGCGAGGACCGCCTGAACGAACGGCGGCACGACGTCGCGGAGCACGTTGTGCTGCTCGTGCGCCTCGGCGACGGCGAGCGCCTCGGCGGCCGCCCTGCGTTCGCGCTCACCCGCTGACGGGGAGAGTGCGGCCAGGGCGGCGAGACCGGCCCGGCCGGTGTCGGCCAGCGCGACCAGCCACGGCCCGACCTCCCGCTCCATCCGCGCGGCCGATCGTCGCCGCTCGTCGACGGGCGCCGCAGCGTCCGCCGGCTGCTGCTCAGCGTGGGCCAGCCTGGCCGCGGCGTCAGCCTCCTGCCGCTGTCGCTCGTCGGCAGATTCGGCCGCTGCTGCTGTTGTCGGCGTCGACGGTTGCTGGTAGGTGGACCCCGCCCCGGTAGGGAGGGATCCCACCCTATGGGCGGGCACCGACACTCGGCGTTCGTGCAGGTCAACGGCCGGAGCGCGGTCGCCGCCCGGCGCGGTGCCGTGGAGCGGCATGTGATCGCCGTCCGGCGCGGTGGCGTCCTGCGGAGTGGGCCCATCGAGCGATGTGCCGTTGCCGTCCTGCGGGGCGGCGCTGTCCGGCCTGGGCTTGCCCTGTGGAGCGGCATCATCCGTCGCCGGCTGCTGGTAGGTGGACCCCGCCCCGGTAGGGAGGGATCCCACCCTATGGGCGGGCACCGACACTCGGCGTTCGCGCAGGTCAACGGCCGGCACGGCACCGGCGTGCGGCGTGTCGGCGTGTTCCGGCACCGCAGCGTTGTAATCCGGGGCGGTGTCGTCACGCGGCATGCGGTCGTCGGCGGGGGCGGCGGCGACCATCGCTGTGAAGCGGTCCCGCAACTCCTCCACCGCCGCCGGCGACCCGCCCAGCGCGGCCTCCGTCAGCGCCGACAGTTGCGGGTCCTGCGGCGCCGACGGCGGCCAGGACGCGCACGCACCCGCCAGCGTCCGCACCGCCGCGCTCGCCCCGACGGCGGACAGCGCCCGCTCGTGCGCGGCGTCGGCGTCGTACGAAGCCGGGTTCCAGGCCCACTCGGCGACCGTCGCGACGGCGATCCGCGACGCCGCCTCGTGCGGCATCGGGTTGGCCGTGATCCCGGCCAGCGGCGCCCCGGCGAGCTCCGTCGTCCGGCCGAGCAACGGGCCGAGGAACAGCCGCGGGAAGTCGAAGTCGTTGACCGGGAAGTTGTCCCAGAGCAGCAGCTCGTGCCCGTACGACCGGGCCGCCGCGTCGATCTCGGCCCGGGTGATGTCGCCGACGACGATGTCGCGGCCGGTCCACCACACGAGCACGTCGGCCGGCAGTTCGGCCGCCAGCAGCTCCCGATGCGGCGTCGCCGAGGTCCCCGCATAGTCCGTCGGGACCATGATCAGCGGCCGGTCCAGCCCGAGCCGGTCGATCACCGCCCGGCAGACCGCGGCGTGCGCCCGCGCCGACGAGCCCGGCGCCGCGCCGAACGCGGCCCGGTCCGCCGAGTGCGGCAGGTCGGCCGGGATGTCGTCGAACAGCAGCGCGACGTCCTCGACGCCGGCGTCTCGCACCTGCGCCAGCTTCGCGACCAGCAGGTCCACCTCGGCCGGGTCGCTGTAGACCATCGACAGGCCGGGCGAGACGGAGAAGACGAACCGCACGTGCGACCGCCTCGCCGCCGCGGCCAACTCACCGATCCGGTCCAGTTCGGCCGCCGGGTACGGATCGCGCCACTGCCTGCGGTGGTACGGGTCGTCCTTCGGCGCGTAGACGTACGTGTTGAGCTTGTGCCGGCCGGCGAACTCCAGGTGCGCCAGCCGGTCGGCGTGCGACCACGGCGGGCCGTAGAAGCCCTCGATCGTGCCGCGCCACCGCAGCTGAGGCCAGTCCGCGACGGTGACCGGCGGCAGCACCCCGTCCGCGGCAAGACCAAGCAACGTCTGCGCGCCGTAGAACGCGCCGGCCGGGTCCGACCCGGTGATCGTCACCTCGGATCCGGAGACGACCAGGCGGTACCCCTCGGCAGGTCCGCCGGGCTCGAGACCCACGACGACGGACACTGGCGACCCGCCGGGCGCCGTCGGCAACCCCGCAAGGACGGCGGCCGCCGTCGCACATCTGTCGTCGGCCGAGACCGCCACGGAGCCGACGCGGACCCCGTCGCCGCCGGTGGTGACGAGCTCACGCGGCACTGGGGTCAGCATGTGTGGGAACGATACCATCGGGTCCATGTCGTGGAGTGAGGTCGCGCCGGGGGTGTTCCGGGTCCGGGACACCTGCAACGTCTACGTCGTCCGCTCGCCGAACGGACGCGACGGCATCGCCGTCGACTTCGGCTCCGGCGCCGTGCTCGACCACCTCGCCGACATGGGCATCGAGCGGCTCACCGACGTCCTCATGACGCACCACCACCGCGACCAGGGGCAGGGCCTGCCACGAGCCGTCGCCGCGGGCATCGCCATCCACGTGCCGCCGGTCGAGCAGGACCTGTTCGCCCACGTCGACGACCTGTGGGCGAGCCGGCCGATCGTCAACGACTACAACCTGCGGCAGGACAAGTTCTCCATCCTCGAGCCGGTGCCGATCGCGGGCACCGTCCCCGAGTACCGGACCGCGACGTACGGCGGCGTCGACGTGCGGGTGCTGCCGACGCCGGGGCACACGACCGGCTCGGTGACCTACGTCGTCGGCGGGATCGCGTTCACCGGCGATCTCATCCACGCGCCGGGCAAGGTGTGGTCGCTGGCCGCCACCCAGTGGTCCTACACCGAGAACGAGGGCCCGGCGATGACGGTGCTCAGCTGCTACCAGCTGATGGAGCAGCCGCTGGAGCTGCTGCTGCCGTCGCACGGCGAGCCGATGCCGGACCCCCGCGCGGCGCTGGGCCTCCTGGCCCGGCGGATGCAGCGCTACGTCGACGCCCGCCGGCCCTACCCGTGGGACCTGCGCAATCGCCTCGACGAGCCGTTCCGCGAGCTGACGCCGCACCTGCTGCTCAACCGCACCAGCAACGCCTGCTCGTACGTGCTGCTGTCCGAGACCGGGAACGCGCTGCTCATCGACTACGGCTACGACATGACGACGGGGCTGCCGTCGGGCACCGACCGGGCGTCGCGGCGGCCGTGGCTGGCGTCGTTGCCGGCGCTGCGCCGGGCCTACGGCGTCACCAAGGTCGAGGTCGCGCTGCCCACGCACTACCACGACGACCACGTCGCCGGGCTGCCGCTGCTGCGCGACGTCGAGGGGACAGAGATCTGGGCGCCGGCACATGTGACGCCGATCCTCGAACAGCCGGAGCGCTACGACCTGCCGTGCCTCTGGTACGACCCGATCCCGGTCGACCGGTCGCTGCCCCTCGGCGAGTCGTTCCGATGGCACGAGTACGAGATCACCGTGCACGATCTGCCAGGTCACACGCTCTACCACGCCGGCTTCGAGTTCGAGGTCGACGGCGTGCGGGTGCTGGCGACCGGTGACCAGCAGGAGCACCTGGGCGTGCCCGGCGGCCGCCGCGAGGTGCTGAACTACCAGTACCGCAACCTGTTCCGCGTCGGCGACTACCGCCGCAGCGCCGAGCTGTACCGGCGGGTCGCGCCCGGGCTCATGGTCAGCGGCCACTGGGAGCCGCGCCGGGTCGACGACGCCTACCTCGACCTGCTGACCGAGCTGGGCGACGAGCTGATCGAGCTGCACGAGGACCTGCTGCCGCTGGAGTCGGTCGACTTCGGCGCCGGCGGGGTGGCCGGGCGGATCACGCCCTACCGCAGCCGGGTGGCGCCCGGCGCGACGCAGCGCATGGACGTCGTCGTGCGCAACCCGCTACTGGAGAAGGCGGAGGTCACCGTGCGAATGGCGGTCCCGGTAGGCTGGTCCGCGGAACCGGCCGAGCAGGTGCTCACGCTGGCCTCCGGCGAGGAGGCCGCGGCCACGTTCGACGTCACGGCCGGGACCACCACGCGCCGCCGCACTCCGGTCGCGGCCGACGTGACGGTGGGGGAACTGCGGCTCGGGCAGCACGTGGAGGCTCTGGTCGACGTCGTCGAGCCGTGAGGAGGGGGCAGTGGGTCGTCTGGTCGACGGTGACGGCGTGATGACGCGTCGCGCCACCATCAAGGACGTCGCGATCGCCGCCGGCGTCTCCCGCTCGACGGCGTCACGCGCGCTCACCGGCCGCGGCTACGTCGCCACCGACGTGCGCGAGCGGGTGCTGGCCGCCGCCGAGGACCTGCGCTACGTGCCCGACGCCACCGCCCGCTACCTCAAGCAGCAGGTCTCGTTGTCGATCGGCGTGCTGGTTTCGGACCTGCGCAACTCGTTCTACGCCCGGCTCGCCGCCGGCGTCGGGCAGGCGGCTCGCGACCACGGGTACAGCCTGGTGCTGGCCGAGGACGGCGGTTCGGCGCAGGCGCAGGTCGAGGCGGCCGAGACGTTCGTCGCCACCCGCGTCGCCGGCGTCGTCGTCACCCCGGTCTCCGCCGACGTCACCACCTACCTGTCCCGGCACCGCGTCCCCGTCGTCGAGGTGGACCGCCAGTTCGCGGCCGGCGCCTGCGACGCCGTCGTCGTCGACAACCACCGCGGATCGCGGGAGGTCATCGAGGACCTCATCGGCCTGGGGCATCGGCGCATCGCGCTGTTCATCGACGAGACCACCTGGACGACCGGGCGCGAACGGCACGCCGGTTACCAGGCGGCGCTGGCCGCGGCCGGCATCCCGCTCGACCCCGACCTCGTCGTCTCGTCCGGCTGGGACGTCGACGCCGCCCGGTCCGCCGCGGCCGCGCTGCTGCGGCCGGACGGGCGCCCGACGGCGGTGTTCGCCGCCAACAACGTCCTCGCCGAGGGCGTCTGGCGGGCCGCCAACGACCTCGGACTGCGCATCCCCGACGACCTCAGCCTCGTCTCGTTCGACGACGCGCCGTGGATGAGCCTGGTCACGCCGGGTCTGACCGCGGTCGGCCAGGACGAGGCGGCACTCGGCGAGGCGGCCGTGCTGCGGCTGCTGGAGCGGATCGCCGCCCCGGAGGCCGACCCCGTCACGGTGACGATCTCCACCCAGATCGTCCACCGCGCCTCCACCCGCGCCATCTGAGATCCCGCTTCCGCGCCGCGCCCGGCCGGCGTGTGGGAACGATCCCTCTTGACTCGGTCAGGGTGCAGTTGCCATGATGCGAGGGCCGCATGGGATCGATCCCACGTGAGCCTGCGGGGCGCCGAGGCCGACGTCCCTGACCGGGGACGGAGAGAACGGACCGCATGGAACAGCTGGTTTCCCACGCACGAGGGCAGGCGGTGCTGTCGCTGGACATCGGCGGCACCAAGCTCGCCGTCGGCGTCGTCACCTCCGACGGTGTCGTACACGGCCTGCTGATCGAGCCGACCCGCAGCTGGGAGGGCCCGGACGCCGTCATCCGCCGGCTGTTCGACCTCGGCCACCGGTCCGTCGCCGCGGCCGGGCTGGACCGGCCGATCGCCGCCGTCGGGATCTCCTGCGGCGGGCCGCTGGACAGCGCGACCGGCGTGCTGATCTCGCCGCCGCACCTGCCCGGCTGGCTCGACATCCCGCTGGGGCCGATGACCACCGACGAGTTCGGCGTCCCGGCGTACCTGGAGAACGACGCGACGGCCGCCGCGCTCGGCGAGCACCGGTTCGGCGCCGCCCGCGGCCTGAACTCGATGATCTACCTGACCATCTCGACGGGGGTCGGCGGCGGGGCCGTGATCGACGGCCGGCTGCACCGTGGCGCCGCGGGCAACGGCGGCGAGCTCGGTCACGTGATGGTCCGCCCGGGTGGACGGCTGTGCAGTTGCGGGCGGCGCGGTTGCCTCGAGGCGTACGTGTCCGGCACGAACATCGCGGCGCGCGCCGTGGAAGGGCTGGCCGCGGCGCCGTCGTCGTCGCTGCACAAGGCCGACCCGCTGACGGCGGCCGACGTCGCCGCGGCGGCGCGGGCCGGCGACGCCTTCGCCCGGGAGATCTGGGCCGAGACGACCGACGTGCTGGGTCAGGCGGTGACCGACCTGGTGAACGTGTTCGAGCCGGAGCTGGTCGTGCTCGGCGGCGGCGTGACGCGCTCCGGCGCGCTGCTGCTCGACCCGGTGGCAGAGGCGGTCGCCCGCGACGCGATGCCGCCGGCGGCGAAGGCGGCGCGCGTGGTGCTGGCGGGGCTGGGTGACGTCGTGTGCGTCGTCGGCGCCGGCGTCGTCGCGCTGGACGCACTGGAGGTCAAGCATGCCTGACCAGCTCGAACAGCAACTCGACGACCACGTCGCCGCCGCCGAGGCGATGCGCGGCCTGGTGCCGGTCGTCCGCGAGGTGGCCGCGCTGCTCTGCGACGCGTTCGCGTCGGGCGGCGTGCTGTACACGTTCGGCAACGGCGGCAGCGCGGCCGACGCCCAGCACCTCACCGGCGAGCTGATCGGCCACTACCGGCGCGACCGCCGGCCGCTGCCCGCCGTCACGCTCAGCACCGATCCCACCGTCATGACCTGCGTCGCCAACGACTACTCCTACGACGACACGTTCGCCCGGCAGGTCGCCGCGCTAGCCCGGCCCGGCGACGTCGTGGCGGCGTTCACCACCAGCGGCCGGTCGCCGAACGTCGTCGCCGGACTCGAGGCCGCCCGCAAGAACGGCGCCACCACGGTGCTGTTCGGCGGCGGCGACGGCGGACCGGCGCGCGCGCACGCCGACCACGCCCTGCTGGCGCCGTCGAACCAGACCCCGCGCATCCAGGAGATGCATACGCTGGCACTGCACCTGATCAGCGAGATCGCCGACGAGTGGGCGGCAGGCACCGAGAGCACACCGGAGGAACCGACGGCATGACCCCCGACGCATACCGGCCCGTCGCGATGCCGAAGCGCACGCTGCACATGGTGGGCAACGCGCACCTCGACCCGGTCTGGCTGTGGCCGTGGCAGGAGGGCTACCAGGAGGCGCGGGCGACGTTCTGGTCGGCGATCCACCGGATGGACGAGTACCCGGACTTCGTCTTCACCTGCGACCAGGTCGTGCTGCTGTCCTGGGTGGAGGAGCAGGACCCGGAGCTGTTCGAGCGGATCCGCGAGCGGGTCGCCGAGGGCCGCTGGGTCATGACCGGCGGCTGGTGGGTGGAGCCGGACTGCAACCTGCCCGGCGGCGAGTCGTTCGTCCGCCAGGGTCTCTACGGTCAGCGCTACCTGCACGAGAAGTTCGGCGTGATCGCGACCGTCGGCATGAACGCCGACCCGTTCGGGCACAACGCGATGCTGCCGGCGATCCTGCGCGGCCAGCGGATGGACTCCTACACGTTCCTGCGACCGGGACCGCACGAGAGCGAGCTGGACGGGACGGCGTTCTGGTGGGAGGCGCCGGACGGCAGCCGGGTGCTGGCGTACCGGATCCCGTTCGAGTACTGCAGCCCGCCCGGCGACGTCGCGCACCAGACGGACAAGTCGCTGGCGCAGCTGGACCGCTCGCTCGGCGACCTGATGATCTTCTACGGCGTCGGCAACCACGGCGGTGGACCGACGAAGGCCAACATCGAGTCGATCCACCGGCATGACCAGCGGGGTTCGTACGGAAGGATGATCATGTCGTCGCCGCGGCGCTACTTCGACGAGCTGGTCGCGCGGCGGGCGTCCGCCGGCCCCGACCTCGGGCTGCCGACGTGGCGCGACGACCTGCAGCACCACGCGTCGGGCTGCTACTCGTCTCACTCGGGCATCAAGCAGTGGGTGCGACGGACCCAGGCGGCGCTGCTGTCGGCCGAGCGGTGGGCCGCCGTCGGCTCGGTGACGCACGGGGACGTGTACCCGCGCGACGAGCTCGGCCACGCCTGGAAGCAACTGCTGTTCAACCAGTTCCACGACATCCTGCCCGGGTCGGCGATCGAGCCCGCCTACGACGACGCGCGCGACCAGCTCGGCGAGGCGGTGGCGATCGCCAAGCGGATCATCACCCGCGTCCACAACCGGATCGCCCGCGACGTCGACGTCCCGTTCGAGGACGGCACGCAGCCGGTGCTCGTGTTCAACCCGCACCCGTGGGACGTGTCGGCCGACGTGGAGCTGCAGTACGGCGTTCAGCCGACCGGCGTCCACGTCGTCGACGCCGACGGTGAGCCGACGCCGTCGCAGCCGATCCAGTCGGTCGCGACCACGGACGACAAGGGCCGCGGGGCGGTCGTGTTCCGGGCGTCGCTGCCGGCGCTGGGATACCGGCTGTACCGGCTGCGGCCGGGGCGGGCGGCGGTCCCCGGCGCGGCGGGCGCGCTGACGGCGTCGGAGACGGTGCTGGAGAACGACCTGCTGCGGCTCGAGCTGGACCCGTCGACGGGGTGGCTGTCCAGCCTGCTCGACAAGCGCACCGGCGTGGACCTGGTGGCCGGCGCCGCCGGCGAGCACACGCAGGTCAGCGAGGACCCGACGGACACGTGGGGCCACCGCGTCGTGTCCTACGCCTGGCCGGGCGAGCCGATGAAGACGACGCGGCTGGTGCTGCGGGAGTCCGGTCCGGAGCGGGCCCGGCTGCGGGTCGAGCGGTCGTGGGGCCGGTCGACGCTGACCGAGGAGTTCATCCTGCGGCAGGGCGCGGACGAGGTCGAGGTGCGCGTCACGCTGGACTGGCGGGAGCAGGCGCACCTGCTGAAGCTGCGGTTCCCGGTCGCGCTGACCGACCCGTCCGCGACGTACGAGATCCCGTTCGGCATGCTTGCGCGGCCGGTGGACGGCGCGGAGGAGCCGGGTCAGTCGTGGGTGGACCTCTCGTCGAGTGGCGCCGGGCTCGCGGTGGTGAACAACGCGAAGCACGCGTACGACGTGTCGCCCGCTTCTCCTGGCGGCGGGTCGCCGTCGATCGGGATCACGGCGGTGCGGAGCCCGGTGTACTCGTGGCACGATCCGCGGCTGCTGGACCCGGAGGGCGTCTACTCCTTCCAGGACCAGGGCGTGCAGCGGTTCACGTATCTGCTGGTCCCGCACGCGGGTGACTGGCGTGCCGCAGGGCTGGCCCGGCGGGCGGCCGTGCTCGGGTCGCCGCCGCGGGCGATGCTGGAGAGCTTCCACTCGGGTTCTCGGCCCGCCGCCGATGGGTTCGGGTCTGACGGCGGTGGTCAGGTGATGATCACGGCGGTCAAGGGCGCCGAGGACGGCGACGCGAGCGCGCCGGACCTGATCGTGCGGGCTGTGGAGACGACGGGGGCCGTGGCGCCGGGAGCGCGGCTGTCGTTGCCGCTGGTGGACCGGGTGATCGAGGCGGACTTCGGGCCGCACCAGTTGCGGACGTTCCGGGTGCCGCGCGATCCGGCTCAGCCCGTCGTCGAGGTCGACTTGCTGGAGTGGCCGGTCGACGGGGACGTGCCCGCGCCGCCCGCCGGTGACCACTGAGCCGGCCGGGTCGGTGCTCTCCCCTGAGGATCTGCCGGCGCTGCGGATCGAGGCGCTCGACCCGGCGGGCACGGTCCTCGCCGGGTCCCGGCTCGCCCCCACCGGCGGGTCTGCTGCCCCTGAACTCGTCGTCGGCCCGTTCGCCGTCGGCGTCTCGTTCGACCGGGCGTACGCGGCCGGCCTGATCGACGTCGTCCTCTCCGTCCGCACGACGTCGCCGGAGCCGTTCGCCGGCCACCTGCGCCTCGTCGCGACCGTCACCGACGCCGCGGACCCGTGGTGGCTGATCCCCGGCCTCTTCTACGGCGAGAACCGCCCCGCCGACTGCGAGCGTCGATTTCCCCGGTTCGAGGCCGGCGCCGACGATCCGGCCGGCATGGTGAGCGACCACTGGTCGTTCCGGTCCGACCGCGCGGCGACCCCCGCCGCGTTCGCCTGGGGCGCGTCCGGCGGCGCCATGGTGGCGACCGAGGAGACCTCCGCGGCCGGTCCGACCGGCGTCGGGCTGGCCCATCGCGGCGATGTCGCCGAGGTCCACGTCGTGTTCCCGTTCCGCGAGGACCCGGTCACGTACTACGGATCCGCGACGCCGCTGCCGGCCCAGTCGGCGACGTACAGCTGGCAGCCCGGCGAGCGGGCCTCGCTGCGGGTGTCCGTCGCGACTCTGCCGGCCGATCGGCACGCGTACGCGCCGATCCTGCGCACCGTCTACGAGCGCAACCGCGAGCCGCACCCCGTCACGCCCTGGGTGCCGGTGCCGGAGGCCGCCGCGATCGCCGCGGAGGGACTGGTCCGCTGGCACTACGACCCCGACCCCGGCGTGCTGCTGGAGACCGTCGGCTTCGACCGCGAGGTCACCGGCGGCGACGGCCGCTCCGTCGACCGGCAGGCCATGCACGTCGGCTGGGTGAGCGGGATCCCCTGGGCGTACGCGCTGCTGGCGCACGGCCGCCGGACCGGGTCGGCGGCCGCGGCCGAGGCGGCGACGCGGGTGATCGACTTCTGCTGCGCGAACCTGTCGCCGTCGGGGACGTTCTGGGGACGGTGGGAGCGGGCCGGCGGGTGGACGCAGAGCTGGACGCCGATCCGCGGCGGCCTGCACGCGCGCACGCTCGGCGAGGCGACGCTGTTCCTGCTGCGTGCGCTGGAGCTCGACGACCGCGCCTCGTGGGCCGCCGCCGCGCGCTCCAACCTCGACGTCGTCCGCGACCGGCAACGGGCGGATGGCAACCTGGGCGCCGTCCACGACGCCACCGACGGACGGGTGCTGTCCTGGACCGGCGCCGCCGGGCTGACCTGGATCGCGGCGTTCTGCTCGGCCGCCCGGTTCGACGACGACGGCTCGTACCTCGCGGCCGCGATCCGGGCCGGCGAGTACTACGCACGTTTCGTCGAGCGCGAGTTCATCCACGGCGCTCCCGAGGACGTCGACCTCGCACCGACCTCCGAGGACGGCTACGCCGCCGTCATGGCCTACGTCGCGCTGCACTGCCGGACCGGCGAGGCGCGGTGGCTGGAGCTGGCCCGGCGCGCGGCGGACTGGATGCTGACGTTCCGGTACACATACAACGTGCGGTTCGCGCCGCGCACGCCGCTCGGGGTGTACGGCTTCGCCACCCGCGGCGCGGACCAGGCGTCCCCGTCGAACCAGCACGTGCACGCGTACGGCCTGGTCTGCACCCGCGAGCTGGCCGAGCTCTCGGCGGCGACGGGCGATCCGCACTACCGCGAGCGGGCCGACGAGGCGCTGGCCTGCTTCCGGCAGCTGCTCGCGACCGCCGACGGTGAGCTGAACTCGTACCGCGGCATGATCACCGAGCGGTATTACCAGACCGAGTGCTTCCAGCCGAAGGGCATGGTGCTGACGCTGTCGCACGCCTGGAGCGCCGGCGTGCTGCTCCTGGCCTGCGAGCAGGTGCTCGGGCTGCCTGGCTAGACGCAGCAGGTGTCGTTGGGGCCCTGCTCGATCAACCGGCGCGGGCCCGGGCCGTGTTCGCCCAGCTCGTCGTGCATGTTGGCCAGCCGGCAGCGGGCCAGCGACAGGCAGCCGCAGCCGATGCAGTCGGTGAAGTCGTCGCGCAGCTGCTGGAGTCGCTGGATCCGGGCGTCGAGGTCCCGCCGCCACTGCTGGGAGAGCTGCTCCCAGTCCTTCTGGTTCGGCGTGCGGCCGTCGGGGAGGCTGGCCAGCGCGCGGTTGATCTCGGCCAGCGGGATGCCGACGCGTTGCGCGATCCGGATCAGCGCTACTCGCCGCAGCGTCGCGCGCCGGTAGCGCCGCTGGTTGCCCGAGGTGCGCCGGGACGTGATCAGGCCCTGCCGCTCGTAGAAGTGCAGCGCCGACACCGCGACGCCGCTGCGCTGCGACAGCTCGCCGACGGTCAGTTCGGACTTGTTCCACGCCACGGTGTCCACGGACGCGTCTCCTCGGCTTGACCTCAACTTTGATTGAGGTTCTAGCGTAGCGACGACAGTTTGGTGAAGCCAGCGCGAGGGGTTCTGGGATGCACGCGATCCGTCTGCACGAGTTCGGCCCGGCCGGGAACCTGCGGTACGAGGAGACGCCCGCGCCGGAGCCGGCCGCCGGTCAGGTCCGCGTCGCCGTCGAGGCCAGCGGCGTGCACCTGATCGACACGACGCTGCGGGCGGGTCGCGGCGGTGGGCCGCTGCCGTTGCCGCCGCTGCCGTCGATCCCCGGCCGTGAGGTGGCCGGCGTCGTGGACCTGGTCGGCTCCGGCGTGGACGCCGCGTGGTTGGGCCGGCGCGTCGTGGCACACCTCGGGCCGGCCGGCGGCGGATACGCGCGGCTGGCGGTCGTGGCGGCGTCGTCGGTGCACGTGGTGCCGGACTCGGTGTCGTTCGATGCGGCGGTCGCGATGATCGGGACGGGGCGGACGACGGTGGGTGTGTTGGATGCGGCCGACCTGGGTGCTGGTGACGTCGTGCTGGTGACCGCCGCGGCGGGTGGGGTGGGGAGCCTGCTGGTCCAGGCCGGCCGTGCGGCGGGCGCCGTCGTGGTCGGGGTCGCGGGCGGCCCGGAGAAGGTGGCGCGGGTCCGTGCGCTCGGCGCCCAGCACGCGCACGACTACACGGCGCCGGGCTGGCCGGAGCGGGTCCGCGCCGCCCTCGGCGACCGCGAGCTCACCGTCGTCCTCGACGGCGTCGGCGGCTCGCTCGGGCGGGCGGCGATGGACCTGCTCGGCGTCCGCGGGCGGCTGGTGATGTTCGGCTGGTCGTCCGGCGAGCTGCTCGCGTTCACCTCCACCGACCTCGTCGAGCGCGCGCTCACCGCGACCTGGCCGATCAGCCGTCACCAGCTCGGCCGGCCCGGGTTCCTGCGCGGGCTGGAGACACGGGCGCTGGCCGAGGCCGCGGCCGGCCGGCTGATCCCGTCGGTGCAGCGCTTCCCGCTCGAGCACGCGGCCGAGGCCCATGCCGCCCTCGAGTCCCGCCGCACGACGGGCAAGGTGGTTCTCGTCTGATGGGGACGCCGGCCGGAGCGCAGGCCGGGCGCGCCCGCCGGGGGCGCCCGCCGCCACGTTCGAGTCGCGCCGCACGACGGGCACGCCGGCCGGGGGTGCACGCCGGGGGTGCGCCCGGCCGAGGCGCCCGCCGGGGGTGCACGCCGGCCAAGCCGTGGGCGGCCTGCTCCTCCCGGTCCGGCCGAGCGCTCTCAGGGCGGTCCGTTCCGGCGTCCGCTCCCGCCGAGCGTCGTGGTGGGTCTCGCGGTCGTCACTCCGAGCAGAGCAGGCCGGGGAACGCCCCGTCGCTCTCGTCGCCCTCGTCGGCCGCTGTCCCGTCGCCGGCCGGCGCCGTCTGGCTGTCGTGCGCCCGGCAGGCGCGCAGCCGCAGCGTGTCGATCACCTGCTCCGCCTCGTCCAGGTCATCGGTGGCGATCGTCGCGTCGACCTCGTGGCGGTAGACGGTGGGCAGCGCTTCCAAGGGCAGGCCGCCGGGCACCGTGTACAGCTCGGACAGGTGGACGGGGCCGAGCTCGTGCCGGACGCCCTGGTAGATCGCGACCTGCCCGTTGCTGGTGCCGATGTAGTACTGGTCGCGGACCCAGCCGTTGGCGTACGTCAGCCCGGCCCAGCCGACCACGATCACCGCGGCGACCGTGATCGCCGGCCGTAACCAGCGTCGCCGTCGCCGTCGCCGGGCCCGCGGCGCGTAGCGCATGGCCTCGGGATCCTCCTGGTGCTCCGACGGCTGGGCGTCCTGGAGGTCCTCGGCGGCGGATCCGACGATGTACGCCGCGGCGACGGTGGCCGCGGCTCCGCTCGCGTCGGCTTCGTCGGCCTCGACGAGCTCGCCGACGACCGCGGTGACGTTGTCGGGCGCGCCGGCGTCGAGGGCCGTCGCGATGAGCTGGTCGGCGGCCTCGTCGACGGTGTGCGCGCGGGCCAGGACCGACTCGATCTCCTGGTCGGTGACGACGTCCGACAGGCCGTCGCTGCAGATCAGCACGCGGTCGCCGGCCTGGACGTCGATGATCGAGTAGTCGGGGTGGATCGGTGACTGGCCCTGCAGCACCTTCGTCACGACGGAGCGCGCGGGATGCTCGCGGGCGTCCTCCGGCGTGATGCGGCCGTCGTCGACCAGGGACTGGACGAAGGTGTGGTCCCTGGTGATCTGCGTCAGCGATCCGTTGCGCAGCAGGTAGGCCCGTGAGTCGCCGATGTGGCCGAGCGCCAACTGGACGCCGTTCCACAGCAGCGCCGTCGACGTCGTGCCCATGCCGGCGCGGGACGGATCGGCACGCGCCATGTCGTCGATCCGGCCGTTGGCCGCGCTGACGGCCGCCGACAACACGTCGATCGGGTCACCGTCGGGCAGTTGGTCGGCGTTGAGGAGCTCGTCGATGGCCGCCCGGCTGGCGACCTCCCCCGCTGCGTGGCCGCCCATGCCGTCGGCGACGGCCAGGAGGTAAGGGCCGGCGTAGCCGGAGTCCTCGTTACCCTCCCGGACCAGGCCGACGTCGGAGCGCGCGGCATAGCGCAGCGTCAGCGGCATCGATTCCCTACTCCCGCACCCATCGAGGCGGCGCGGACTCACGTGCGCCCGCGGCGTCGCCTCCCCCCAAAGACATGTCGATCACAGCGGATCGTAACCGCCTCCGGTTCGCGACCGGTGAGCCGCCACGCGGACAGCCTTGTCCACAGCCCACACCGATTCCCTGAGTTGTCCACATTTCGGGGTTCGGCGGCAGCGTGCGTGCGGCCGATCGACGAATGATCAAGGAGTCCGGCCGGGTGGCCGCGGCGGGTCCCGCAGAGGTCTCGCCGTGGTTCTGCCGGCTCATGGTCATCGAGTGAGAGGACTCCGTTCATGCAGCTCATCAAGGGTGCCGCCGTCAGTGGTGTCGCGATCGCCGCACTGGTCGCGAGCGGAACGGCCGCAGCCCCATCGGCGCTCGCCGCATCGTCCGCGGCCGGCCTTGCGGCCGCCGCCCCGGCGTCGGCGACCGCCTCGTCGACGGCTGGTCTTGCGGCTGTCGCCCTAGCGTCGGCGGCCGCCGCGTCCGTCAGTTCGCCGTCGCTGGATCCGCCGTCCGCCGGACGTTCGCCCACCAGCTCGTCGCCCAGCGCTGCGCCGCTGACCGCGCGGACCGTCCCGCCCGCCGTGTGTCGCCCCGCGCCGCCGCACCGGCATCGGCAGTGGCTCGACGGCTTCCTGCTCGGCTGGGTCCCGCCCGGCATCGGCCCGATGGTCACCGACTTCGAGTACGAGTTGGATGACGTCGGCTTCCGGTCGCGGGTCTGGGAGTCCGGTCCCTATCCCGACGAGTCCTACCGGGTCGATCTGCAGGTCACGGTCATGCGCAGTCCGTCGTTCACCGACGAGTCCGCACTGCGCGAGTTCCTGGTCGAGTATCTCGAGCGCGATCCGGCCGCCTGGGCGACCACAGCGTTCGCCCATCCCGACGGACCCGGCTTCGCCGACATCGGAGAGCTCTTCTGGCTGGCCGCACCCGGGGTCGCGGTCCGCGTGTTCGGTGGTGGCGAGCAACTCGACTTCCGCGACCTCACCCGAACCGCCTGCGCCGTCAGGCAGGTGGTGCCCATGGAATGACCACGCCGCCGCCGCCGGCGGCCGGCTACGCGCCGCGTCGTCCGCGACGCGTGGCCGGCCCACGGCACCGTGACAGGCGTCCGTCTGCGGCGGCGCTCCAACTACTGGCTCGCTGTGCGGTCCCGCTGGTCTGCTGGTCCCGCTGGTCTGTCGGTCCCGCCGGGCCACCGGTCTGCTGGTCTCGCCGGGCCACCGGTCTGCTGGTCCCGCCGGTCTGCTGGTCCCGCCGGTTCGCTGGGTCTGTCGGTTCGTCGGTTTGTCGGTCTCACCGGTCTGCGGGGTGGTGACGGCTGCGGTCGCTCGGAGCGAGTGGGCGTCGCGTGATCCAGGTGTGACGGCGGCGCTGGAGGCTGGCGCTTGTCGCGCGGCGCCGTGACGGGTCAGCTCACGGCGGTGCTCGGCTCCGGCGTCCGGCGGCTGGTCGCACGGTGCTGCGACGGCGTCAGCCCACGGCGTCGCTTGAACGCGGCACTCAGGGCGAACGCGCTGCCGTACCCGACCCGACGAGCGATCGCCTCGATCGTCGCGTCGGTCTCGCGCAGCAGGTCGGCGGCCATCGCGAGCCGCCAGCCGGTGAGGTAGCTCATCGGCGGCTCGCCGACCTGGGCGGTGAAGTCGCGAGCCAGCAGCGCCCGGGACACCCCGGTCGCCGCGGCGAGCGAGGCGACCGTCCAGGCGCGGCCGGGATCGTCGTGCAGTAGGCGCAGCGCCCGACTGACCGGCGAGTCGTCCAGGCGCCGGTACCAGTGCGGCGCCCGCGCCTGGGGCCGGTCGAACCAGCCGCGCAGCGTCGAGACCAGCATGAGGTCGAGCAGCCGGTCGAGCACGACCTGCTGACCGGGCCGCTCGTCGGCGATCTCGTCGGCGACGAACTGCAGCATCGGGCAGGGGCAGTCGGCGTCGGCGATGACCAGCACCTGCGGCAGCGCGTCGAGCAGCCGCTCGCTGATCCCGGCGGCGCCGTCGTAAATCCCGGTCAGCACGACGGTGTCGCCGTCGGCGCCGGGGTCGCAGGTCCGGCCAGCGGCCCCGGCCCGGGCGCTCCACGCGCAGTAGTCGGTCAGCCGGATCGCCTCGCCGGGACGTGCGGACGGATCGACGGCGACGGTGAACGGCTCCGGCCCGCGCAGGACGGCGACGTCGCCCGCGCCGACCGGTACTGGATCGCCGTCGGGCGGCGTGACCCAGGTCGTGCCCTGCACGACGGCGAGCAGCGTCAGTTCGGCGTCCATCGCGAACCGCACCGGCCAGCGGGGGCCGAGCACCGTCCGCCCGACCAGTGCGCCACGGGCCCGGACTCCGTCGAGCAACTCGGTCAGCGCATCCACGCTCACAGCGTAGACGACGGCACATGGATCAGAGCGCCGAGACCATTCATCGTCCATGAGGCAGGAGGTTGGCTTGATGGCATGACGATTCTGCTCACCGGAGCTACCGGCAAGATCGGCCGCCGAGTCGGCGCCCGGCTCCGCGACCTCGACGTCCCTGTGCGACCGGCCGGTCGCGGGAGCACTCCGCCGTTCGACTGGACCGACGAATCGAGCTGGCCGGCCGCGCTCGACGGCGTGCGCGCGGCGTTCGTGGTCCCCTACGACGGCGCGCAGCTCACCCGGCCGTTCGTGGCGGCGGCGATCCGCGCCGGCGTCGAACGGATCGTGCTGCTCTCAGGCCGCGGCGTCGACGTGCCCGACTATCTGCCGCCGGAGTGGATGGCCGGCAACGCCCACGTCGACGGCGAGGCGGCGCTGCGGGCGGCCGACGTCGACTGGACGATCCTGCGGCCGGGTTGGTTCGCGCAGAACTTCAGCGAGGGCTTCTTCCGCGACGCGGTCCTCGCCGGTGAGCTGCGCCTGCCGGGCGGTGACGGCGCCGCGAGCTTCGTCGACGCGGAGGACATCGCCGCGGTCGCGGTCGCGGCGCTGACCGAGGACGATCACGTCGGCTCGACCTACGAGCTGTCCGGGCCCCGAGCGGTGACGCTGGCCGAGGCGGTCGCCGAGATCGCGGCGGCGTCCGGCCGCGACGTCCGCTACGCCCACGTCGACCACGACGACTTCGTCCGCGAGCTCGTGGACCAAGGCTGGGCGCCCGACGATGCCGAGGGATACGCGGTCATGGTCAGTCCGCTGCGGCGCGGCATCGATGCCTACCTGTCCGACGGTGTCGAGAAGGTCCTCGGCCGGCCGGCCCGCGACTTCCGCGATGTCGTGCGCGAGGCGGCCGCGGCCGGCGCCTGGTCCTGACGGCCGGCCCGCTAGATCCCGCGGCCGGCTTGCCGACGAGCACGCGTGGCTGGCGGACGATCAAGCTGCTGGGGGGACGACGCACGCCGCTGGGGGACGATCCCACGGCCGGCTTGCCGCCGAGCACGCCTGGCTGGCGCACAACCGCGCTGCTGGCGGACGACCACGCTGCTGGGGGACGACGCCTGCTGCTGGGGGACGACGCCTGCTGCTGGGAGACGACGCCTGCTGCTGGGGGACGAGCACGCCGACTGGCCGACGAGGCCGCCCTATCGGGACCGCGCCGCCCATCCGATCGGCGCGACGGTGCTGACGGCGGTCGACCTCGTGCTGGACGACCCTGCCGGGCTGCCGGCCGGCTGGCGCACGGAACTACAGGAGTGCCGGTCATGGGCGGCGCGGCGGCTGGCGATCGGGTGGGAAATCGGCTGGGCGGACTACTCGGTCGCGGCGATGACCGAGTACCTGCTCGGCCAGGTCAAGCTCCTGGTGGACGGACCCTTGCCGCTCGGCGAGACCTGGGACTTCACCCCGCCCGACCGCTGACCCGGCCGCCGGGAGAGAGAAACCCCAGGCCGATGGCCTGGGGTTTCACGGTGCGCGCCCGAAGGGACTCGAACCCCTAACCTTCTGATCCGTAGTCAGATGCTCTATCCGTTGAGCTACGGGCGCAACGAAGAGAGAGTGTACCGGTCCGAGCGACCAGGCCGAAATCGACGCCGATACCGTGTGACATGCCACCGACCGACGAGAAGGGTGACCGCCCATGGGCCAGCAGCCGGCCAGCCTGACCATCACGAACGCACGGATCTTCGACGGCTCCTCGGCCGAGCTGACCGAGGGCGACCTCCACATCGTCGACGGCGTCTTCGTCGACGCGGCGACGGCGGACGCGGCCGCCGCGGACGCGCACGGCGACACCGTCACCATCGACGCGCGGGGCGGGACCGTGGTTCCGGGGCTGATCGACGCGCACTGCCACGCGTACGGCGTCGGGCTGGACATGGTTGGCATCGAGTCGAGCCCACTCAGCTACGTCGCGCTCAAGGCGGCCCAGCGCCTGAACAACGCACTGCGCCGCGGCTTCACGACGGTCCGCGACGTCGCGGGCGGCGACCCCGGGCTGGCCCGCGCCGTCGACGAGGGCCTGATCGCGGCGCCCCGCTACTTCTACACCGGCCCGGCGCTCTCGCAGACCGGCGGCCACGGCGACCCGCGGCCCGGCGACCACGACCTGTGCGTCGGTCACTCGCACATGTCCGAGGTGGTCGACGGCGTCGACGCGGTGCGGACGGCGGTACGGGAGCGGTTCCGCCGCGGCGCGCACGCGATCAAGATCATGACGTCGGGCGGGGTGATCTCGCTGACCGACCCGATCCACCGGCCGCAGTACAGCGCCGACGAGGTCCGCGCGATCACTGATGAGGCGTCCCGCCGCGGCTCCTACGTCACCGCGCACGCGTACTCGCCGGCCGCGATCGAGCACTCCGTCACCAACGGCGTCCGCTCGATCGAGCACGGCAACCTGCTCGACGAGGCGACCGCCAAGCTGATGGCCGCACACGACGCGTTCCTGGTGCCGACGCTGGCGGCCTACGACGCGCTGGACCGGCGCGGCGAGGCGCTGGGGCTGAACCCGATCTCGCAGGCGAAGAACCGCGAGGTGCTCGACTCCGGCAAGCACGCCATCGAGCTGGCGCGCGACGCCGGCGTCCGGGTCGGCTTCGGCACCGACCTCATGGGCGATCTCGAGGACGACCAACTGGCCGGGCTGCGGCTGCAGGCCGAGGTGCTCGGCGTGCTCGACGCGCTCCGCTCGGCCACGTCGGTCAACGCGCAGCTGCTGGGCCGGGACGACCTCGGCCGGATCGGCCCAGGCGCCGCCGGCGACCTGATCCTGTTCGACGGCGATCCGTTCGCCGACGCCTCGTTGCTGTGGACGGAAGAAGCACGCACCGTCGTCCGCGGCGGCACACTGATCTGACGGCCCGCTGGTCCGTACCTCCCGCCCGAACTGGTCAGGTGAGGTACGGACCTGTGTCTGATTTGTCCCGAATTTTAGCACCCTGTGTGGTCCTGATCACCCCAGTGTCGGTTCCAGTACCTGAGATGCCGCTCCTAGCGTGCAGAGCATCCCCGCGGAACACCGCCCGTCTCCGAATGGCCTGAGGTCGGGTCGCTTCCGCATACTCGGAACGCGCCGCAGGGCCGACTGCGCGCACCGACACGAAGAGGGTGACCGCTTCATGACGACGTTCGCCGAACCCGGATCCGATCTCGATCTCGACGACGCGCCGACGTCCCACTCCCGCCTGCTGGCCTGGGTCCGCGAGGTCGCGGAGCTGACCCAGCCGGACCGGATCCACTGGTGCGACGGCTCCGACGAGGAGTGGACGGCCCTCACCGACGAGCTGGTCGAGGCCGGCACGATCGTCCGGCTGAACCCGGAGAAGAAGCCGAACTCGTTCTGGGCGCGGACCGACCCGACCGACGTCGCGCGGGTGGAGGAGCGGACGTTCATCTGCTCGGTGAACGAGGCGGACGCGGGGCCGACGAACAACTGGCGCGACCCGAACGAGATGAAGGCCGAGATGACCGAGCTCTACCGGGGCTCGATGCGCGGCCGCACGATGTACGTCATCCCGTTCTGCATGGGCCCGCTGACCGCGGCGAACCCGATGTTCGGCGTCGAGCTGACCGACTCGCCCTACGTGACGGTGTCGATGCGGATCATGGCGCGCATGGGCGCCCACGTCCTGCAGGCGATGGGCGACGACGCCGACTTCGTGCCCTGCCTGCACAGCGTCGGCGCGCCGCTGGAGCCCGGCCAGCAGGACGTCGCCTGGCCGTGCAACGAGACCAAGTTCATCACCCAGTTCCCCGAGGAGCGGATGATCTGGTCGTACGGCTCCGGCTACGGCGGCAACTCGCTGCTGGGCAAGAAGTGCTACTCGCTGCGCATCGCCAGCGCCATGGCCCGCGACGAGGGCTGGCTGGCCGAGCACATGCTGATCCTCAAGCTCACCGCGCCGCACGGCGCCGTGCACTACATCGCCGCCGCGTTCCCGTCGGCCTGCGGCAAGACCAACCTGGCGATGCTGGAGCCGACCATCCCGGGCTGGAAGGTCGAGACGCTCGGCGACGACATCGCCTGGATGCGCTTCGGCGACGACGGCCGGCTCTACGCCGTCAACCCCGAGTTCGGCCTGTTCGGCGTCGCGCCCGGCACCGGCTGGAAGACCAACCCGAACGCGATGCGCACCATCGCCAAGGGCAACAGCGTCTTCACCAACGTCGCGCTCACCGACGACGGCGACATCTGGTGGGAGGGCATGACCGACGAGCCGCCGGCCCACCTGACCGACTGGAAGGGCCGCGACTGGACACCTGACAGCGGCGAGGTGAGCTCGCACCCGAACTCGCGGTTCTGCACCCCGATCGAGCAGTGCCCGATCATCGCGCCGGAGTACGACGACCCGCGGGGTGTGCCGATCTCGGCGATCCTCTTCGGCGGCCGCCGCCGGACGACGATCCCGCTGGTCACCGAGGCGCGCGACTGGACGCACGGCGTCTTCATGGGCGCGACGCTCTCGTCGGAGACGACGGCGGCGGCGACCGGCCAGGTGGGCGTCGTCCGGCGGGACCCGATGGCGATGCTGCCGTTCATCGGCTACAACGCCGGCGACTACTTCGCGCACTGGATCGCCATGGGCAAGGACGCCGACGCGATCAAGCTGCCGAAGATCTTCTACGTCAACTGGTTCCGCCGCGACGACGACGGCGGCTTCCTCTGGCCGGGCTTCGGCGAGAACGGCCGCGTCCTCAAGTGGGTCGTCGAGCGGCTGGAAGGCCTGGTGGCGGCGACGGAGACGCCGATCGGCCACGTGCCGACGCCGGAGTCGCTGGACACGTCGGGGCTGGACCTGACGGCCGAGCAGCTGGCCAAGTGCCTCGAGGTCGACCCGGCGGAGTGGCGCGCCGAGGTGCCGGGCATCGCCGAGTGGTTCGACAAGTTCGGCGACCATCTGCCGACGCTGCTCTGGGCCGAGCTGGACGGCCTCAAGGCTCGCCTGGGCCTGTAAGCCCCATGATCATCAACCTTCTGTGTCGTGCCCACGACCCAGAAGGTTGATGATCATGAGAATGTCCGCCGGGTCCACGCCGGGGTCGTCGCGGACGACGGCGACGTCCAAGCCGGCGGCGGCGAACCGGTCGAACGCGGCCGTCACCTCCGAGGGCGTTCCGGCGGCGACCAGCCGGTCCAGCAGGTCGTCGGTGACCAGGTCCACCCGTGGCACACCCGCGACCAGTCCGGCCCGGAAGTCCGCGCACAGGGACGGCGACAGCCCGGCGGACCGGGTGATCAGGTGGTCGCCGTGGATGCCGAGGAACTGCGCGACCATCGGCCGGATCCGGTCCCGCGCCGCCGTCGCGTCGTCGTCGACCGACAGCCCGACGTAGCCGGCCAGCCGCACCGACGGGCCGACGCGGGAGCGCACCTCCCGCACGTAGTCCGGCCCGGCCAGGATCGACAGCAGCACACCGTCCGCCGTCCGCGCCGCGAGGTCCAGAGCCCGCGGCCCCTTCACCCCGAGCACGATGGGCAGGTCCGGCCGCAGCGGGTGGAACGACAGCGCGGCGTCGACGGTGTACGCGGGCCCGGAATGGCGGACGTGCTCGCCGGAGAGCAGCCGGCGCACGACGTCGACGGACTCGGCCAGCCGGCTCAGCGGCCGGTCGAACGGGATGCCGAGCTGGCCGGTCATCCAGCGCTCGTTGCTGGCGCCGAGCCCGGCCAGCGCCCGGCCGCCGCTCAGCTCGTCCAGCGTCGCGAACTCCATCGCGAGCACGACCGGATGCCGGGTCCACGGGTTCACCACACCGATCCCGACCTGCACCGACGACGTCGCCTGGGCGATCGCGCCGGCCAGCGCGAACGCGCCGCGCTCGACATAGTCCTCGGTGACCCAGACCTCGTCGAACCCGGCCTCCTCGGCGGCGACGGCGGAAGCGACGGCGGACCGGCTCGGCCGGTGCCCGGACAGCGAGAACGCCAGCCGCATCAGGACTCGATCGCGGCCAGCAGCGCGTCCGCCGAGGGCTCGATCACCGGCACCTCGGGCAGCGTGGCCGCCGTCGCGCCCACGTCCTTGAGCCCCGTCGACGTGCCGATGACCACGACCGACGCGTCCGGGGCCAGCTCCAGGTCCGCCAGCGCCGGCCACGCCGTCGCCGACGCGGCCTCCTGGTAGAGACCGGCGGACGCGGCCAGCTCACGCTGGGCGGCGAGGATCACGTCGTCGGACGGGACGGCGACGGCCGAGCCGCCGGTCGAGCGCAGCGCCGTCAGACCCTGGAACGTCCCGACCGGGGACGCGGTCGAGAACGCGACCGACGGCTGGTACGGCACCGGCCCGGCGATCTCGGACCCGCTGGCCAGCGCCGCCGCGAGCGGCCCGAACGGCTCGGCCGCGACCATCAGCGGCGACCGCTCCAGCACGCCCAGTGCGACGAGGTCGGCGAAGCCGCGCGCGACGCCCACCAGGCCGTCCGCATACGCCGTCGGCACCACGACGACGTCGGGCGCCGCCGCCAGCTGGTCGACCAGCTCGTAGGCGATCGTCTTGTAGCCGTCGACGCCGTACGGGTTGGAGCCCACCGGCGGGTCGGCGTGGCCGGACATCGCCAGCCAGTCGAACTTCTCGACCAGCTCGCGCATCAGCGTCCACCGCTGCCGCGGCTCCGGCAACGCGACCACCGACGCGCCGTACACCTGCATCAACGTCTTCATCGTCGACGGGACGCTGGCGACCGTGAGCACGACGCAGCGCAGCCCGGCCCGGGCCGCGTAGGCCGCGATGGCCGCGCCGTGGTTGCCGGTGCTGGCGACGACGACGGTGTCGATGCCCAGCTCGACCGCCTTCGTGACGGCGACCGCCGCCAGCCGGTCCTTGTACGACCAGGTCGGGTTGCGGGTCTCGTCCTTGACGACGACCGACGCGACGCCGAGCCGCTCCGCCGTCGCGGGCAGGCCGACGACCGGCGTCGCGCCCTCGGCCAGGCTCACCGCGGGGGTGTCCGCGGCCAGCGGCAGCAGCGACCGGTACCGGAACAGCCCGGGCTCCGCGTCGGACAGCGGCACCGCGCCCAGGCCGGCGAGGTCGTACGCGGGCAGCACGTTGGACGGCACGCCGTCGGCCTCGCAGGCCGGGCAGCCGCGGCCGACCAGCTCCAGCGACGGATCCGGATAGGCCGCCGAGCAGCGCAGACAGGCCAGCGTGCGGGTGTACGTCACGCCTCCACCACCCGCAGGTCGCGGCCGGACCGGGTCAGCAGCTCGACGCCACCGCTGGTGACGACGACCGCGTCCTCGACCATCATCCCGCCCCATCCCAGCTCGTAGTACGGCGTCTCGAAGCAGAGCGTCATGCCCTCGGCCAGCTCCGTTCCGACGCTGGGCGCGACGATCGGCGGCTCGTAGATCGACAGGCCGATCCCGTGCCCGCAGTGCTGCCGACGGTACCGGGGCACGCCGCGCGCGACCGCGTCGAGGCCGATCCCGAACAGTTCCGCTGCCGAGAGCCCGGGCCGCGCGGCCGCGAGCTGCTCGTCCTCGCCGGCGCGCACGGCGCTGTAGACGTCGCGCTGCCGCGCGGACGGCTCGCCGAGCACCGCGGTGCGGCCGATGTCGGACCAGTACCCGTCGACGACGCAGCCGACGTCGAACCGGGCGATCTCGCCGGGCTTCCACGCGCGCTGCGACGGGACGGCGTCGGCCAGCGCGGACCGCTCGCCGGTGAGCGCGACGACGAAGCGCGGGTCGCCACCGCCGGCCACCATGGTCCCGGCGACGACGGCGGCCAGCTCGGCCTCGGTGGTGCCCGGCCCGGCGGCCGCCAGCGCGGCGTCGATGCCGGCCTCGGCCAGCTGGGCGGCGTACGCGAGCAGCTCGACCTCGGCCGGCAGCTTCCGCGACCGGACGGAGAACAGCAGGCCGGCGCCGTCCTCGACCACGTCGCCGCAGGCCGCGAGTACGTCGGCGGGCACGTCGCGGGTCTCGACCGCCAGCCGGGCCGACGACGGCAGCGTCGCGACCGCGGCCGCCAGCGCCGGCGCCAGCCCGTCGTGCCGGTCGGCGACCTCGGTGACCGGGTCGGGCATCGTGGACTCGACGTAGAACCGGCCGAACGGCGAGATCCGGTCGACGGGCACGACGGTGGCGCCGGCGGGCACGTCTGCCGCCGGCGCCACCAGCCAGAGGTCGGTGACGGTGACCAGCGCCGCCATCCGATGGGTACGGAACACCTGGCCGGGCATGCTGCGGTAGCCGGTGGCGTAGAGGACGCTCTCCGGCTCGGTCAGCACGATCGCGTCGTACGGCTGCTCCGCGAGCCCGGCGCGCAGCCGGGCGAGGCGGTCCCGGGCGAGCGCGGCGGTGTCGATCGTCGGTTTCGTGGGCGTCATCGGCGGCCCTCCGTCTCGGCGGCGATGATCGTCTCGCTGAACCCCGTCATCGCGTCGGTCGTCTCCTCGACGGTGTCGACGGCGAACAGCAGGCCGGCCAGCGTCGTCACCCCCGCGTCGCGGTAGGCGCGGACCTGCGCGGCGACGTCGTCGGGGGTGCCGATGAGGTTGCGGGTGGCGAGGTCGCCGACGCCCTGGTCCTTCAAGGTGGTCCTGGACAGCGACGCGAGATGCTTGAACACCTGCGACGACTCGAACCGCCGCCAGGCCTCCTCGCGGGTCGGCGCGACGCTGACGGCGACCTGCAGCGCCACGTCGAAGTCGGCCGGCAGCTCGCGGCCGTGCTCGGCGGCCTCGGCGCGGATGTCGCTCAGGGCGACCCGGACCTCGTCCGGCGTGAGACAGGCCGGCAGCCAGCCGTCGCCGTGCCTCGCCGCCCGCGACCGGGAGCCGGGCGAGTTGCCGCCGGACAGGATCGGCAGGCGCCGCTCGCGGTACGGCTTCGGGAAGCTCTCGACGTCGGTGAACTCGACCCAGTCGCCGTGGAAGGACGCGTTCCGCTCGGTCAGCAGCGCCCGCAGCGCGGGGATCGCCTCCTCGGCGTGCTCGCCGCGGTGCACCTTCCGGCCCGGCTCGACCGCCTCCAGCTCCTCGCGGTAGGCGCCGATGCCGACGCCGAGCACGGCCCGTCCGTGCGACAGCTGGTCCAGCGTGGCGGCCTGCTTCGCGGCGACAACCGGGTGGCGGAACGGCAGCACCATCACCGCCGTCGCCAGCCGGATCCGGTCGGTCACGGCGGCGACGTAGCTGAGGTAGCCGAACGGGTCGTAGTAGCGCGGCGCCTGGTCGAACTCGGCGCGCACGTAGCGCTGCGTCGTCAGGTGGTCGTTGCCCCAGATCGACTCGAAGCCCAGCCGTTCCGCCGTCACCGCCAGCCCGACCGCCTGGTCGATGTCCGCGTACGGGACGGGGTACATCAGCCCCTCGGTCCCGGTGGGCACGCCGAGTCCGAACCTCACGACCGCACCTCCAGTGCCGGAGCCGTCCGCCAGCGGGTGATCGCGGTGCCGACGACGGCGTACAGGACAAAGCCCGCGACCAGGCCCTCGATCGCGTCGGCGATGAGCAGGTCGCCGTACCGGGCGATCAGCGCGCCGGCCACCCAGCAGCCCAGCGCCTCCCAGCGGACCGACGGCGCGGTGCGCAGCAGCTCGGTAGCGTCCCAGCGGCGGACCACGACCCAGAAGTACGCGATCAGCACGCCGGCGAACGGCGGCACCACCACCGAGATCACGCCGAGGAACCGCTGGAACTCCGACGCCAGTCCGGCGAACGCGATGAGCAGCGCGATCAGCACCGCCGCCACCGTCCACACCGGCTTCGCGATCTTCAGGCCCAGCGTGTTCGACGCGTTCGTGAACGCCAGCGACGCCGAGTAGATGTTGTTGTCCGCGGTGTTCCACAGAGCGAGGAAGAGCATGATGGCGGCCGGCGCCAGCAGCCCGAGGCCCTGCATGACGACGACGAAGTTGCTGTTGCCGACCTTCATCGCCGAGACGGTCGCGATGGTCTCGAAGATCGCCGCGCCGACCGCGAAGCCGCAGAAGCTGGAGATGACGACGTCACGGGGGCGGACGGCGTACCGCTGCACGTCGCCGACCAGCGCGGCGCCGGTGACCCACGTCGCGATGACGGCGCCGATCGCGACGGAGAAGCCGATCGGGGCGGCGGGCTCGTAGTCGACGACGTCGCCGAACCCGCCGTCGAGGTCGGCGATGCGGACCAGCGCGAACAGCGCGATCGCGACCTGGACCGGCACCGCGATCGCCGAGTAGCGGTGCAGGCCCTTGAAGCCGAAGATCGCCGTGGTCAGGATCGCCGCGCTGAACGCGACGATGAACGCCCACTTCGGGATCTCCGGGATCAGCTGGTTCACCGCGACGCCCCAGGTGTCCATCAGCACGCCGATGAAGCCCATCGCGACGACGCCGAGGAACAGTGACACGATCACCGCGCCGTGCGTCCCGAAGACGGCGCGCGACGTGAGATAGCTGGTCAGGCCGGTGCGGAAGCCGACCATGCCGACCAGGCTGGCGACGATCGCGAGCAGCACGTTGCCGAGCAGGATCGCCAGCAGGCCCTCGGTCAGCGTGGTGCCGCCGCCGACGACCCCGCCGACGAGGAAGCTGCTGACGCTGATGTTCCAGCCCATCTGGACGACGATCAGCTGGATCAGCGGTTTGCGCCGGTCGGCCGGCACCGGCTCGAGCGCATGGTCCTCCATGTCCTGGGCCACCGTGCTCTGGACGGCTGTGGTGTCACGCTCGGTGCTCACGGTTGCCTCCCCTTCTGTGGCCGGTGCCTGTTGGGGTGCCATGTTGTCCACAATTCGTCCGTCGCTCTATGGGGTATCTCCGGAAGTTGACACACTACGTTTTGTGGATCTGACACAACGGGCCGAAGTTCTTCTCGGCCGTGTTTCCGACGTGGCGCAGTCGCTGGTCGGCGACGTGTGGGAGCGGCTGCCCGGCTACGACGACGCCCGGATGGACCTCGACGACCTCGTCGGCGTCGTGACGCCGAACCTGCGGGCGCTGCTGGTGGCGGTCGCGGAGAACCGCGGGCCACGGCCGGACGAGGTGACGCCGGCGGCCGAGCTCGGCGAACGGCGCGCGGTGCAGGGCGTGCCGATCGAGGGCGTCGTGGCGTCGTGGCACTCGGCCGAGCGGCGGCTGCTGGACCAGCTGGTGGCGGCCGGTCCGCCGATGCCGCCCGACGAGTACACACGGCTGGCCCGGCTGCTGGCCGCCGCGGTCGACGTCATGATCGGCGTGTCGACGGAGGCGTACCGGCGCACGCGCAGCGAGGCGGCGGCGCACCTGGACCAGATCGCGACCGACCTGGTGTCCCGGCTGGCCGGCGGCGAACCGCTGGACCCGGCGCACGTCGAGGAACGGGCCCGGCTGATCGGCGTCGCCGCCCAGGTGCCCCATCGTGCCGTCGCGGTGGGTGGTGGTCCCGACGACGACCCGCTGCGGCTCGCTCGGGCGCAGCGGGAGATCCTCGACGTGCTGCGGCCGCGGCTGAGGTCGCGGATCCTGGTCGGCTCGAAGGACGCGACGATCCTCCTGGTCCTGCCGGACCTGCCGGGCCTCGGCGACATGCTCTCGCGGGCGGCGGGCCGTCCGGGGGTGGCGGCGGGGACGGTGATCGGGCTCGGCGAGCCACGGGACCGGCTGGGCGAGACCGCGGCCTCCTGCCGGGAGGCGGTCGCGGCGCTGGAGGCCGGGCGGCGGGCCGGCCTCGATCGCGTCGTCGTCCCGTTCGACCAGGTCATCGCGGACATCATGCTGATCGACAACCCTCTGGACGCGCGCCGGCTGGCGGCTCGGGCGCTGGCGCCGCTGGCCGGGCACGGGCAGCTGATCGACACCGTCCGGGCGTATCTGTCGACCGGGCTGTCGGTGCGGCGGACGGCGGAGCGGCTGGCGGTGCACGAGAACACCGTGTCCTACCGGCTGCGGCGGGTCGCCGCCCTGCTGGAGGTGGACGGGCCGGAGCAGCTGATCCGGGCCGACCTGCTGCTCGCGCTGCGCGCCGTCGACCTCGGGTTGTACTGACCGTTCCCATTCGTCCAAGCCGGGGCGCCGGTGCGGGTCTAGCGTGGCGTCAGTGTCAGGGTGATGTCGCCGCTGTTTTCGCGGCTGGTTGGATCCTGATCGCCTTGGTGTCTGGCTCGTAGCGTGGCTGCCGACTGTTGGTCTGGTCTTCATGCGTTTTGCCGGCATCGGGGTGTGAAGGACCGGCCGGCGTGACTTGATAGGAGCGTGGCGTCGCCCCGACTGAGATGTGTCCGCCGGCCGGTCCAACCGTCCCGTCACTGATCAGGTGAGAGGAGGCAACCACCATGGTTGT